>CAYTBI010000067.1:0-20200 GCA_964435975.1 uncultured bacterium | reverse complement strand
ACAACAGCGAGTTGATAGCCGATTTGCGCGAGGACCCTGTCCCCACTACGTCGCCAACTTAGGCAACCGGATGGCCCTTGGCCTTGAGTTGGGCGATCGTTTCGAGAGAGCCTGGCGCGCGCGACTCGAGCATCGTCAGGGCATGGAGCGGAATGTCGGGGCGGGTGGTGGCGTGGGGGGCGGGCGAGAGGTCATCGGTGTTAGTTTCGCCGGGAACTTTGAAAACCGTCACTCGTACTGCTTCGGGCAACTTGGGTCGCGAAATAAACCACGCCGCGGCTGCCCACGCATCGACAACCTGCTTGGCATGAGCGTTGCGCTCGCTCAGCTCGAAGACGTCGTTGAAAGCATCGAAAACCAGAAGCGTCTTGCTCAGGGCGCCTGCGGCGGCAGCGGCGATTGTGGCCTCGCTCGACTGCAGCAGCTCTACAAGGGATTGCACGTTGTAGCCGCCAACCATCGTGCCGAGCAAATCGATCGCACCTTGCCGGGAAATTAAAGGGCACTCCATCTCGCCCTTGGCGATGCTGGTGAGGAATCCTGCCTTGACGTAGGCTGCTTCGTCGACGCCTGGGGCGATGCGATCGCGAAACAGCATCAGTAGCTCTTCTTTGAGGTCTGTCGGCGGCTGCTTGAGCAGCTCGCATAGTGCTGAGGCTTGCTCGGCACTCAACGGCAGGGGCGGGATTCCGAGGGCCGCTCGCTCGGCGGCGTGTTGGCGGTATGCCTCTAGCATTGTGAGACTTCTCCTGGGTCGTGCTTCAGGTAACTTAAACTCTAGCTGGGCACTATTATCTCGCGTGTTGGCAGGGAGCTGGGCCAGGCGATGCGATCGCGCGATCGCCCTCGAGCCGAGTTACACTAACGCCCGCACGAGTATTCAATAGTTTCGATCTCGACTCGGTTGCGATTGGGTTCTCCAGGGTGATGACGCACAGCATACAAAGATACAGCCGACAGCGCGCGCGATGCGAACTGCCGACTGCTGCGATGAGAGAATTACTGTTTTTCTCGACGGTCGAGCATTACCGAGAGCAGCTGTCTGGGCGAGATTTATTCGGATGAATAACCCAAACAGATTTTGCACCCTGAAGTCTGCTTGGGTTGCCCTGACTCAGGGATACAAAGCTCGCTAGGAATTGCCAAAACTGTGGAAACCGGACTGCTAGAAATTGCCAGTCTTTATCTTTAGCAGTGGTTGGAGCCTAGTTTTCGTAAATTTTGCAAGCCGAGCGAGCGGGTTTTGCCTTGCAAACCCGCTGCCAGTACTTTTCGCGAGATTCTGCAAATCCCTCAGAGAAAGTAGGTGAGGTGTGCTGGCGCGGCGACTGAGGTTTTTTTTGACTGGTTTTCATAGAAATACTCCTTGTTTTCTAAACCCTTATAGTTCTGTTGTAGCGACTTGCCAAGCCTGTTGCGAGCTAAGACCCCACAAATCGTAATGCAATCACCGCAGTACTCAGCCCCCAACCCCATTTCACCAAGTCCTTGGCGCGGGTCTTGCTAGAGTAGAGGGCGTCTGCTGGGAAGTTCTTTGACATGCAAGAATTTGACGCGATCGTCATTGGCAGTGGCATTGGCGGCCTCACGGCTGCGGCTCTATTGGCGCGCTATGGCAAGCGCGTGTTGGTGTGCGAGAGCCATGCTGCTGCTGGCGGCGCTGCCCACGCCTTCGAGCGCCAGGGGTTTACGTTTGATTCGGGGCCATCGTTCTACTGCGGCATCGGCCGCGCCAGCCTCAATCCCTTGCGCCAAGTGTTAGATGCCCTCGAAGAACCCCTAGCAGCAGTTGCTTACGATCCCCTCGGACACTACCATTTCCCGGAAGGCACCTTTGCAGTGTGGAGCGATCTCGAGCGCTATCGCCAAGAGGTCGCGCGGGTGACCCCCACCGGCGCTCGAGAATTAGCGCAGTTCGAGCGACAGCTCCTGGGAGCATACGAGGCCCTACGAGGCATCCCCACCTTGGCCCTGCGGGCCGATTGGCAGGCCGTGCCGCTGCTGTTAGGGCGCTACCCAGGCGCTTTGGTGCAGGGGCTGCCCCAGCTCGGTGTCGTTCGCGCCAGCGTCGGAGCGGTGGCCGACCGGCACATCCGCGATCTGTGGGTGCGACGGCTGATCGACTTGGAGTGCTTCTTGCTCTCGGGCCTCAAAGCCAGCGGGACCATCGCCCCAGAAGTTGCCTTCATGTTAGGAGAGCGGACTCGCGCTGGCGTGGAATATCCCATAGGTGGCAGTGGCGCAATTGTCAGCGCCCTGACGCGCGGCCTGGGGCGCTGGGGGGGCAAACTGCACCTTAACGCTCATGTTGAGAAGATTTCGGTCGAAAATGGCCGAGTAACGGGCGTACGGCTAAAGTCTGGTGCTACTGCCCGCGCGCCGGTAGTCATTTCCAATGCCACCATCTGGGATACCTACGGCAAGCTCCTAGAACCACAAGATTTGCCCGCGCGCTACCGCCAAGCCAGCTTGGAGACCCCAGCGATCGCGAGTTTCATGCACCTGCATCTGGGCATTCGCGCCGAAGGCCTGGCAGGGCTAACCGGCCATCATGTAGTTTTGCACGATGGCACGCGCGATCTCAGCGAGCCTGGCAACACTTGTATGATTTCGATTCCCAGTGTTTGGGACGCGAGCCTCGCACCGACCGGGCACCATGTCGTTCATGCCTACACCCTCGAGCCCCATGCCGGGTGGCAGCGAGACCAGGCCTACAAGGCTCGCAAGCGAGATCGCGCCGAGACGCTCTATCGCGCTCTAGAGAAGATCGTCCCCGATATCCGCGCTCGCATCGTCCTCGAGCTGATTGGCACCCCGCTGACGCACGCACGCTTCCTGCGGCGTCACCAGGGCACCTATGGGCCGGCGATCGATGCCCGCGCGGGATTATTTCCGAGCTGTCACACGCCTGTTGGCGGGCTCTATCGCGTTGGCGACAGCACCCTGCCAGGAATTGGCGTCCCGGCAGTGGCCGCTTCCGGAATTTTGTGTGCCAATACCCTGGTCGCCCCGAGTCAAACCCTCGGCCTGCTCGATCGTCTGGGGCTTTGAGATCCCGTCGCGCGAGCAAAAATCTTTTGATTATTCTCCGAATCTTTGAGAAATTCAGCGCACTACAATAATTCGAAGAGATCTACGCAAGCATCGAGCCCCTTAAAGAAAGTCTGGGTAAAGCCCGAGCGAAGCTTAAGTGGAGCGCTGCCCCATCATGTCCGAGAGCATGTCCGAGAAGCCTTCTGATTCCGAGCGAGAGAGCGCGATTGAATTATCCGAATCTCCCGATGTGGTCGATGGCGTGGTGATCGCCGAATCGGTCGGCTCTATCTTTTCTGCAGGGGAGGCGGCCGATTCACAAGAGCCCTCGCCGGTTATCGATACGATCTCGTATTTTGTTCGCGACAATCGGGAGGAGGATGCTGTGAACGCCGGAGAATTGAGTCGGGAGGGCAATCGCATAATTGCCCTCGAAGTTGAAGAGAATTCGAAGCTCGCGCGCGTGCTCGCCTGGCTCGGTGACGACAAACTCGCAGCGGCCATTGCCGAAAAGGCCCTCGTGGAGCTGCTTTCTCCGCTAGCGTTTGCCAGCAAGGCAAATCCCAACGCAGAATCAGTTCTCGGCGAGCTAGAAGTCGCCGGTGCCTCCAGCTTGGCCTATTTGAGCGACGCCATCGATACCATCGAAGAAGCTATTGGCTTATCTGTGGCAGCAGACCTCAAAGAGAAGGCCATCGCGCACCGGAGAGCGACCCAAAAAGGCGAGCATCGCTACAATTTCGAGCGCGTCAGCAAACTCTACAAAGATGTCTACATCAAAGATAGGCGCCGCAAGGCAAAGCTAATTTTGAACAATCTCGAAACTGCCAGCGAGCGTACCGGCGCGGATGCAGAAATCGACGCTGCCATTAAAAACATCGATGAGTCTTGCGTCTTCGAGCTGGAGTGACCTTGGGGCCCTGCAATTCTCACTTAACCAACACATAACGTTTGGGAGGAGCGATCGCGGTAGAATCGAGACGCCCTCTAAGGTTCGCCCTTGACAGGACGCCTGGATTTCATGGTTTCTTCTGCCGCTGCGACCGACGACCTACGCGCGCCTCAGTACTATCTCAATCGCGAGCTGAGCTGGTTGGAGTTCAACCGGCGCGTTCTGCACGAGGCCCTCGACGAGCGCACGCCCCTACTCGAGCGTTTGAAATTCCTGGCAATTTTTAGCTCGAACCTAGATGAGTTTTTTATGGTTCGCGTTGCCGGCCTCAAGCAGCAAGTTGAAGCTGGGGTCGCCAAGCTCACCCCCGACGGTCGCACCCCCGAGCGCCAGCTCGCCGACATCAGCAAAATTCTGCGCCCGATAGTTGCCGAGCAACACCAGATCTTCGAGCGGACCCTGCAGGATCTACTGCACAAAGAAGGCATCTACCTCGTTGACTATGTCGATCTCGACGACGCCGAGCGCGAATACTTTCAAGCGTTTTTTCAATCCAATGTTTTCCCGATCCTGACACCTCTGGCTGTCGATCCGAGCCATCCGTTCCCCTATATTTCCAATCTCAGCTTCAACCTGGCCGTTGGGGTGCGCCACCCCGACTCTGGCAAGGAAGTTTTCGCGCGCATCAAGCTTCCGAAAACCTTGCCGCGCTTTGTAGCCTTTCCTGATGAATTGCGCGAGAGCGGCGACTATCGCGACGCGACTTGGGTGGGCGTACCCCTCGAGCAGGTCGTCTCCCACAACCTCGAAACCCTCTTCCCCGGCATGATCGTGCAGGAGTGCTACCCCTTCCGCATTACCCGCAGCGCGGACATTGCCGTCGAAGAAGACGAAGCCGACGACCTACTGTTGGCTATCGAAAAAGAACTGCGCAAGCGCCGCATCGGGGGTTCGGTCGTGCGCATGGAGATGCACGCCACTGCCTCAGCCGAGATTCGCAATCTCTTAATGGGCGAGATGGCTCTGACCGAAGACGACGTCTACGATATCGATGGCACTTTGGGCTTGGGCGATCTCTTCGCGTTTATGGGGCTGCCTCTGCCCCATCTCAAAGACAAACCCTGGAGCCCGACGCTCCCTCCCCGCTTTCAGGCCGTCGCCAGCCCCACGGCCGACGCGGCGACCCGCGCCGAAGCACTGTTTGCCAGCATTCGCGAGGGCGACTTGCTGCTGCACCACCCCTACAACTCTTTTAGCGATACGGTCGAGCAATTCATTGCCCTGGCAGCCGCCGATCCGAAGGTCGTTGCCCTCAAGATGACCCTTTATCGCACCTCGGGTGATTCTCCCATCGTCCAGGCCCTTATTCGTGCCGCCGACAACGGCAAACAAGTGGCAGTGCTTGTCGAGCTAAAAGCTCGCTTTGACGAGGAAAACAACATTATTTGGGCGCGGAAGCTAGAAAAATCCGGCGTCCACGTCGTTTACGGCCTCGCGGGCCTCAAAACCCACACTAAAATTGCTCTGGTCGTGCGCCAAGAAGGCGATCGCATCCGCCGCTACTGCCACATCGGCACCGGCAACTACAACTCTAAAACGGCCAAGCTCTACACCGATTTGGGGCTCTTGAGCTGCCGCGAAGACCTTGGCTGCGACCTTACAGACCTGGGTAACTACCTCACTGGTTATTCCCGTCAAACCTCCTATCGCAAGCTATTGGTCGCGCCGGTGAGCCTGCGATCGCGCATGCTAGAGCTGATCGCCCGGGAGCGCGATCGCTGCTATCAAGGTGGGGTCGGCCGCATCGTTGCCAAAGTTAATTCTCTCGTCGATCCAGAAATTATTGCCGCGCTCTACGAAGCCTCCCAAGCCGGCGTCGAGATCGATGCGATCGTACGCGGCATCTGCTGCCTGCGCCCTGGGGTTCCTGGCATCAGCGAAAATATTCGCGTCATTAGTATCATTGGGCGCTTTTTAGAGCACTCTCGCATTTTTTACTTCTACAACGGCGGCGAAGAAGAAATTTACATTGGCAGCGCCGACTGGATGCAGCGCAACCTCGACCGGCGCGTCGAAGCTGTCGCTCCGATCGAAGATCCGATTCTTTTTAAAGAGGTCCAGGAAATTCTCGGCATCATGCTGGCAGATAACCGCCAAGCCTGGGAACTCGACGCCGAAGGTCATTACAAGCAGCGCCGCCCCCAGCCTGGTGAGAAGGAGCAGAGCACCCACGAAACCCTAATGGCTGCCGCCCTCAAGGCCCTCTAGGCCGGCGCGCGTCACGCCGGATCTGGCAAACCTAACGCGCCAGAAACTGCATTTTGCACCGGGACGGAGTCATTTTCTTCGAGCGCGGCAACGAGGCGATCGAAGAAAATGGCTCCACCAGCACTCAAGGCCAAATCGGCAAACTCATCACCTGTTGAGTTGAGGGTTTGGTTGCTTCCTAAAGACAGCAACAACGCGCTCGCCCTTATTGCTGCAGGAGCAAGCACGTCTTGGGAAAGCTCGCTTGCTACGTCTGTAACTACAATTACAATGTCTTGGATCGCAACTGGATTTGTGCCATCGCTGACCCCGACGCTAATTTCGTAATTATTATCACCGTTAGAATCGGCAGGATCCTCAAAATCAGGCGACGTAACGAAGGTTAGTTCTCCCGAGACCGGGTCGATCTCAAACTCTTCGCCATCGAGACTATCCTCAATAGAAAAAAGCAAGTCATCGCCCTCATCATCGCTAGCAGCAACAGCTTGGACTGCCGTGGTGTTTTCTTCAATGGTTACAGATACCGGTGACGTAAATTCTGGAGCCTCATTGACATCGGTAATTGTAATTTCCAGATCCTGGACGACGGGAGGGTTGACGCCGTCGGAGACTTGGACTTGGACCTCGAAAAGGTTATTGCCATTAGCACTGCCAGGATCTTCGAAATCTGGTGCCTCGACAAAAGACAAAACGCCACTGGCGGGGTCTTCGATCGCAAACGCGTCTTGGTCTGCCCCTCCTACAATAAAGAACATCAGGGGGTCGTCATCGCTAGCAGTAATCGTCAGGGCGATCGGGCTATTTTCGGCAACATCGACTGTTGCGGGAGACGTGAAGACCGGTGGGTCATTGACATCATCGAGATCGTCTACGACGATCTCGATATCCACAGGGTCAGAAACATTACCTGCAGCATCTTGGGCTACAACGCTCAAGGTAAAGCTATTGGGCACTATCTCAAAGTCATTGGCCGCTCCCGCCGCCCCCGCCGCAGTCAAAGTTAGTTCGCCGGCGTTGTCAATCGCGAAAAATCCTGCCTCATTGCCACTGGCAAAATCAAATTCAGTAATTCCAACATTATCTGTGGCAGCAGCGGTCCCAATGACAAAGCCAGCGCTTTGATTTTCTGCATAGGAAAAGCTCTGGCCGGCTTCAATAATAGGTGATGCTGCGTCTACTGAGAGGCCATTAGTAATTTCGTAGCCGATATCGGCCAGAACGGCCAAATCGAGCGGCGTCGGTAGGGTGCGGCTGCCCGCTAGCAGACTCGGGTCCATTAAGGTCTCCTGACCCTCGAAAATAAGCCCTTCCGGAAAGTGAAATCCATCGTCTGCTATCGGAACGCTCGCATTACCATTAGTCTCGGTTGTAATCGGACCTGTAAAATTTCCCGATGAATCGAGAAGCTCGTCAAATGTTACGGAAGTGCCAAACCCTAAAACATGACCAATTTCATGCAGGACAATGGAGAGAAAATCATCTTGTCCGAACGGAATATCGCCGTCCGTCTCGGGAGTCGTATCGAAAAACCAATTGTTGTTAATTTCAAAAGCAATCTGACCGGCAAATGGTTCGAAGTTGCCCTCAAATTCACCAGTGTTTTGGAGCCGGTTGACGACCTCGCTGGGAGCCGCGCCAACCCCTGAGGGGCCACCAGCCGCTATCGGGCCTCCCTGGTCTGTCAGATCTCTCGCACCGACAAAGATGACGAGATCGTCGATGGGTTCTTCTAAGTTAACCTCTATGAGTTCTCCTGTGGCTGGATCGAAGATTAGAATGGGTACCCCCGGTTCTAGCTCGGGAAAGTCATCTGCGATGAATGACTCCCAAATGCGAGCGGCAGCATTCAAAGCCTCCAAGGCCCCTGGATTTACGTTAGGGTCGAAAAAGCCAAAATCGTCGAAGTCAAAGTTAAATTCGATATTGAATTCGCCAGCAGGCGTAAGCTCGAGGGTCTCGACGCTCGAGGCGGTCTCAGAAATTGCTGGCAATGAGTCGCTAGGCTCGTTTGCCGCAGTCATAGCGTTTTGAGGCAACCCGTCTTTACTCCCGGCGCAATGGCCGCAGCACCCATGACTGTGGTCGTGCCCGTCGCCGTGGGAGTGAGTATGTACGCGCGGCGCAACTGTTACCAACTCGCCTTCAGATTGCTCCGTGTCAGAGGGCGATTGCTCCGCTTCGTTAGAGGTCGTCCCCAAAAGTTTTATCGATTCTCTACTACCGGGCAAAGTGTCGGGCAAAGCCGCATCGACAGAATTTACAAAGGCATCAGTAAAATCGGCAGACATGGAGATAACCTCCTACCAGGATGCGACCCCGAGTAGTATTAAAAGACTCCCCAAAGATAGCGAAATATAAATAAAACCTAGATTAATTTTCGTAACGGTCGGTCGAGAGCGCGCGGTCGCGACCTGGCACGAAAGCTCAATTTATGCGACCCGGTCGGTCGTCATTTTTGCGAGCGTTGCGATCGACAATTTCTAGACGGAATGATGGCGTCGGCTCGATGCGCTCCCTCTCAGGAATTGTTAGGGTGTTTCCATCGCGAACGGCAGCATAACTTGGCGACAGAATTTCAATGCCCGCAGCACTGCAACGATCTTGAATGCATTGGTGAAGGTCGGAAAAAATGCGCTCCATGCGCTCGGGCCGGTCGGTATAAACATTTAGCTCGTAGGAGACCGAAAAATCACCCAAACTGGTTTGCAAAACAAACGGAGCGGGCTCCGAGACAATGAATTCAACTTCTAAAGCGGCCTCGAGCAGAACTCGATAAACCTCTTGCCAGCAGACGTCGTAGCCGAGAGTTACCGTTACGGGCACGATGAGAGGAGCGTCCAATTCGCGCAGGCACGCACTGTAGTTGACAACATCGCTATCGCGCAGCACGCGGTTAGGAATCGTGACAATCGCATTTTTGGGTGTCCGCACCCGCGTAACAAACAAAGTTTTTTCGACAACCGTTCCTTTGATGTCGTTGATGGTAATGCGATCGCCAAGCAAGAAAGGCCGCGTATAGATCAAAACAACGCCCGAGATGACATCGCTAATCGATTCGCGAGCGCCTATCGCACCAAGAATAGCGCCAAAAAGAGTCACTCCTTGAAAAATTGGCGTGTCGAATCCAGGCAAGTAGGGAAAAGCAATGGCAGCCCCGAGGACAAAAATTAGAAACAACGCCAAGTTGTGAGTGGGTTCGGCCCATTCCGGATAAAACCCTGGGAGAACGATGGTTCCGCGTCCGATTTCTTCAAAAATAAATCCTAGAACGATGCCAAGGTAACGCATTGCCGTGACGATGATTAGCAAGATGAATAAGTTTGGCAAGTAGTCAATAAATCCTTGCCAGACATTTGTCAGTAATGTAAAACTCGTCTCCGTCACGCGATCGAGAATGTGGCGCGCAAAGGGCAGAAACCTCAAAACAATTGCGAGGTAGACATAACTCAGCAAAACGACCGCAATGTTGCGAAGCAGTTTCGAAACTTGCGCTATGGCAGCAACGACCTGGGCCTGCAGATTTTCTGGATTCCGAACGTGCAATCGGCTGGCGATCGAACGCTCGTAGAGGCGCTCTGCCTCGCTGACGAGGCGGCGGCGAAGCCAATTCAAGAGTGCCAGCAGGATCAGATAAGTCACCGTTGCGGTGGCAATACTGATTGCAGCCGGAATCATATTGTTGAGGGGGGCATCCGCAGACTGCGCCAGCACGGGAGCGACCCGTATCGAAATTTCGACTGCGATCGCAAAGAGCATACTGGCCTTAAAGGCGCGATTGAATCCGGACATAGCCACTGGTGCCTCAAAGTTTTGCCCGTAACTTACCCGAGCTTATCGCATGGGTTGTTAGTTTTTAGAAATCAGCTTTACGATCTCTTTGCAGAGAAGTCGCTCGCAAACATTCGGTCGATCGTCAGGCCGTCAAGAAATCTACAATTGCTGCGGCAATCGTCTCACTGCCACCCTCGGCGATCGGTTTGGATTGGCGCGGCGGCGCCGGTTCCTCGCGCAAGAAATCCCACGCACCGCTAAAGAACTCGTGTTGGGGGACAATTTGATGGGCCGAGCGGTCTCGAATTCCCTCAATCAATAAAGGAGCTTCGGCAAAGCCTTCTCGCGTTAGAGAGACAATCGCCGTTTTGACACTTAAGGCTTCTGCGAAGGTCGAGTACCCTGGCTTGGAAATTACACGCCCGCAAATTGGCAGTAGATCCAGCGGACGGTATTGGTGGCGCTCGTCCCCGAGCCCGAGCAAATTAGGACAATCTTTGGGGGCATCGCTATCGAAGCTGAGAAACTGCCAGTCTGGGAAGGCTGTGAGATTTTGGTAGGGGATTTGCTGCAGTCCCAATCCACCGAAACTCAAGAGCACCGTTTTTTCGCGAGCGGTACTGAGGCCCAGGCGCTCCCGCAGTTCTTCTGGGGCAAACTTGGGCCGGCCGTGGGTGATACCCACATCCCGAATTTTTGCAAATGCCGACATCGGCTCGGACAGGGGCAATCGGAACAAGAGATTGCAGGCTCGATAGCAATCGCGCGACCAATCAGCAATATCGAAGTAATCTTCTCCCCAGGCTCGGTAGATAAAATCCCAGCCAAAATTGCCCATCATCCAGCAAGGAACGCCTGCAAATTTAGCAATAGAGGTAGCCAATGGTGGAATATCCGCTAGCACCAAACCCACCCGATTGGTGCGAATGTAGTCGGCTTCGCTAGCAATGATAGCCTGCTGGCGATCGCGAATGTCTGCCAAGCGAGCCCGCGTGGCCGGCAAATCCATCTGTAGGCTATCGGCCTGGACGACCCCGACATCGTAACTTCGGGGCCGGTGGATGAATTCCCCTGCAACATAAGATTCGATCAGCCAGCGCGGCGTCGTACAGACAAAAATAGGCAGCAGCTCGGGGCACAGGCGCTGCGCTGCATCGACAACCGACGCGGCCCGAACGGTATGGCCAAACCCGTGACTGGTGATGGCAACGTAGAGAATCGGACGGGTCATAGCGCTCGCGCAGCAGAATTTTCACCGCCACTGTACCGGCAAACCGCCCAAACGTGAAGGCCGATTTGCGATCGCGGTTGCTAAAGGCGATCGGTAATGAAGGTCGAGATTGCCTCTAGGCCGGTGCCTGTTTTGAGATTCGCAAACACAAAAGGGCGATCGCCACGCATCTGACGAGCATCGCGCTCCATAACGCCGAGGTCGGCACCGACAAAAGGGGCGAGGTCGATTTTATTAATGACGAGTAAGTCCGATTTTGCGATCCCCGGCCCTCCTTTGCGCGGAATTTTGTCTCCGGCTGCAACATCAATGACGTAAATTGCCAGATCCACTAACTCCGGGCTAAAAGTCGCCGCTAAGTTATCGCCACCACTCTCGACAAACACGAGATCGAGAGCGGTAAATCGCGCTTCGAGCGCCTCGACAGCGACCAAATTCATCGAAGCATCTTCTCGAATGGCCGTGTGGGGGCAACCGCCCGTTTCTACGCCGACGATGCGATCGGCGGCCAGGGCGCGAGCGCGAACCAGAAATTGAGCGTCTTCTTGGGTATAAATATCATTGGTCACTGCCGCAATCTCGTAGCGAGACCCCAGCAGCTTGCAGAGCGCTTCGAGCAGGGCTGTTTTCCCCGACCCCACCGGTCCGGCGATACCTACCCGTAACACGCTATTTGGAGATTCTGGCGCTCCGGTCATCGCCATTGTCGACTCGTATGGAATGCTCTAGATTGTCAATCGATATTACGGCAAGTTACTCGAAATTGTCCGAAAGCTTTCTTTAAACCGGTCGTTCGCGCTGACGGCGAGGAAATCTTTATCCTGTATGGACTTTTAGTTTACCTAGAGCCCGATGCGCCCTCACATCACCGTCATTTTGGCAAGCAGTGTCGATGGCAAGATTGCCAGCGCCGATCGCGCGCCGGCGAAATTCTCCTCTCCCAGAGATCTCGCCCATCTCGAGCGGCAAATCGCCCGAGCGGATGCCACATTGTTTGGAGCGGGTACCCTGCGAGCCCACCAAACCACGCTCTCAGTCCGGTCGCCGCAATTGCTAGCGGAGCGCCAGCAGGCTGGGAAGCCACCCCAGCCCGTTCAAATCGTCGCCAGCCGCAGCGGCCACTGTCACAAGCAATGGCGCTTCTTTGGCCAACCCATTCCCCGCTGGTTGCTGACAACTTCGGTCGGCGCGCGGCCCTGGCAGACCCAAGCTGAAGACTCGATTGCCTATTTCGAGCGCATCATCGTCGCCGATGACGGGTTCGGCAAGATTGATTGGGATAACTGCTTTTCGCAATTACGGGCGGCCAACATTCAGACTCTGGCCGTGTTGGGTGGCGGCTGTTTGGTTGCTGCCCTTGCCGAGCGCGGTGCTATCGACGAGATTCATCTCACGATTTGTCCGGTGTTGCTCGGCGGCGCGATGGCACCAACCCCTCTCGACGGGCCGGGCCTATCAGAGCGCCTCGACCTAGAGCTTGTAGGGGCCAAATCGGATGGGGACGAGGTCTTCTTGCACTACCGCTGCCAGGGTCTTTTGCGATGATAGTCTGAATGGAGGAAATCGCATTGGGGCATTCGGCATCGATGGAGCTGCGAATTGGCAATGGCTACGATATTCATCGCTTGGGGCCCGAGCGAGACCTCATTCTTGGCGGCGTGCGGCTCGAACACGAACTCGGCCTGCTGGGTCATAGCGATGCTGACGTTCTGACCCATGCCATTATGGATGCCATGCTGGGGGCGCTGGCCCTCGGAGATATCGGCCACTACTTTCCGCCGAGCGACCCGCAATGGGCTGGGGCAGACAGCATTCTCCTGCTGCAGCAAGTCAAGCGCACGATCGCCGACCTCGGTTGGGGCATCAACAATATCGATGCCACCGTCGTTGCCGAGCGTCCCAAACTCAAGCCCCATATCAAAGCCATGCGCGATCGCCTGGCCGGTGCCCTAGAGATCGGTAGCGAGCGCGTTAGCGTCAAGGCCACCACCAATGAGAAACTCGGACCGGCAGGCCGAGAGGAAGGCATTGCTGCCTACGCAGTCGCTTTGCTGAGCCGCGAGTGACGCGACCAAAACGATTAGCTCTCAATTCGCAATGCAGCTTGCCGGGCCTGGAGAGCCTCGATTCGAGCGTCAATCCTGCCGATTTCGGGGTTGTGAGCTACTTGCTCTACCATGGCTCGTCGCGAGTAGTCTTCCTTGCTAGCCAGCTGAAAAAGCTCGGTAACCAGGCGCTCGCGGTGCTTCTCCAACTCCGAAATCTCAGCTTCGATCTCAGTGGCTTCGGGCTGAATGTTTACTTTTCTTTGCACCATTGCGTAGATTTTTTAGTCTTCTTCTCTCATCTTCCCAAATGCCTCTTGCCAGCGCCAGACAGCTAATTAAGATTGCGCTCGATCGTTCAATATAATTAACAGAAGTTTATGAAGCGCCATAGGCTCTAACGAACGTCTAGCGAATGCCCGGTCCTGATTTAGCAAGCATCGACTCGACCCTCCTGTCAAGCCCCCAAGATCGCTCTCGAGCGCGTAAATTAAGTGCGCTCGCTCGAGAAGTATTTACATCGGTCAAAGATTTGCGGTGCCTCACTCAATGCGAACTTCAGAATCGCCCGAGCCGGAAGCTTGCCAACCCTCACCGATCGCCTACTGCCGAGCCCGAGTCCTGCAGTCTCGAGGGCCCCTGTGACGACCGACCTAGAAACCTCGAGAAATTAGTACGGGGATTGAAGCAAAGACTCAAAGCAACGCGAGCCAGCCTCGTGACTTCCGGGGTGACTTCGTTCGCCGATCGGACACGAGCTAGGGATTCCTACGGCCTCGCCTTGGCTGCAGGTAGCTCGACCGCTTGCTTTTAGTATTTCTTAATATAGTTGAGCTTAAAGTAGATTAACTTAATATTTTTTAATCTAAATCGCAGTAAAGACCTTGTATAAAAATACCCAGAAGGGTTAAAAATACTAAGGGAAGTCCGAACGGGCGAAATTTACGACTCCCCATCGCACTTCTCATCTAGCGACGCCATCGTTCTCAGAAACCTCCCTGTTATCCAATAGAGAGGTTCGACGAATCGGCCGAGCGAGATGGGCGAGAGGTTCCAGCTTCGATCCCCGCTAACCGTAGGGTTCGACCGCATCCTCCGACCCTGGCAGTAACAAGCAAACCTTTAACGTCCTGTATTAGGAGAGATAGAAGTCAATGTTTGACGCTTTTACTCGCGTTGTATCCCAAGCTGACAGCCGCGGTGAGTTCCTGAGCGCGGAGCAGCTCGATGCTCTGTCTGCAATGGTTGCTGACGGCAATAAGCGCCTCGACACCGTTAACCGCATCACCAGCAATTCTTCTGCGATCGTTACCGAAGCCGCTCGCGCTCTGTTTGCCGAGCAGCCCCAGCTGATCCAGCCCGGCGGCAACGCCTACACCAACCGCCGCATGGCTGCTTGCCTGCGCGACATGGAAATTATCCTGCGCTACGTGACCTACGCCATCATGGCTGGCGACGCAAGCGTTCTCGAAGATCGCTGCCTGAACGGCCTGCGCGAAACCTACGCGGCTCTCGGCGTTCCTGGCGCTTCTACTGCTGCTGGCGTCCAGAAGATGAAGGATGCTGCCGTCCGCATCGCTAACGATCCTAATGGCATCACCGCCGGCGACTGCAGCCAGATCATGTCTGAAGTTGCTAGCTACTTCGACAAAGCTTCTGCTGCTGTTGCTTAAAACTTAGCAACGCACTGCCGAGCAACTCAGATTACATCAAGCACACCGTAAGTTTGGGAAGAGAAAATAACAATGAAAACCCCCATTACCGAAGCAATTGCTGCTGCTGATAGCCAGGGCCGTTTCCTGGGTAACACCGAGCTTCAGGCCGTCAATGGTCGTTTCGATCGCGCTGCTGCTAGCCTCGAGGCTGCTAAAGCTCTGACCTCCAAGTCTCAGCAACTGATCGACGGCGCTGCTAACGCCGTGTACAACAAGTTCCCCTACACCAAGCAGATGCAGGGGCCTCAGTACGCTTACGACCAGCGCGGCCAAGCTAAGTGCGCCCGCGACATCGGCCACTACCTCCGCATGGTTACCTACTGCCTGATCGCTGGCGGCACCGGTCCCATGGACGAGTACCTGATTGCCGGTCTCGATGAAATCAACACCACCTTCGAGCTGTCCCCCAGCTGGTACGTCGAAGCGCTGAAGTACATCAAGGCCAACCACGGTCTCGCCGGCCAAGCTGCCAACGAGGCTAACACCTACATCGATTACGCCATCAACGCTCTGAGCTAATCGATCTAGGCATCTATCTTTGCCCGGAAGAACGAGCGAATGTTGGCTCGGCCACTTAGGCTAGCATTTGCGAGCTTTTCCGGGCATTGTTTTTAACAATCTTTTGCGAGCTTAAATAACATTTATTGGGAGGAAAAACCATGCCTGCCTTAGTTGCGTCGAATCTCGCCGCGGCGGGACGCCTGGGCCTGGATGCCTTTGACGGTACCAAAGTCGAGCTGCGTCCGAATTGGACGGAGAGCGATTTGCAAACCGCCATCCGCGCCGTTTACCGTCAGGTCTTCGGCAACGATTACATCCTGGCTGCCGAGCGATTGATTTCAGAAGAGTCCCTGCTGCGTCAGGGCAATATCACGCTCAAAGAATTCGTCCGTGCTTGTGCCAAATCCGAACTTTACAAGAAGAAATTCTTCTATCCCAACTCCAATCAGCGTTTTGTCGAGCTGAACTTCAAGCATCTTTTGGGTCGCCCGCCCCACGATGAAGCAGAGTGGGCCGAGCACACCAATCGCGTCGAAGACGAGGGCTTCGATGCTGAAATCGACTCCTATCTCGACAGCGTGGAGTATGACAACAAGTTCGGCGACAGTATCGTTCCGTATTTCACGGGCTTCAACGTTATCGCGGGTTCTCGGACTGTCGGCTTCAGCCGCATGTTCGATCTCTATCGCGGTTATGCCAATAACGATCGCGGTCAAACTGGCAAAACCTCTCCCCGTTTGACCCGGCAGTTGGCTAAGAACCAAGCCGCATCTATCGTCGAGCCGACGGGTATCAACCCGGCCAAGCAGCGGCTGAATACGCCCCAGACCTCTTACGGTGTTGTCGGTGGCGCGGCCGATCGGATCTACCGCATCGAGTCCACGGGTTTCATCGGCCGGACGATTCGTAACTCGAACGTTCGCCGTAGCAACCAAGCGGTTCTCGTTCCTTACAGCCAACTTTCCGACCGAATCCAGCAGATTTTGCGCCGCGGCGGCAAGATCGTCAGCGTGCGGCCCGCCTAGAGTTTATACTCTTGAGACCGGCACGGGAGGCAATTGCGAGCTGTTGCTTCGGCTGGCGATTGCCTCTCGCTCCCAAACAAGCGGTCTTCGGGTGCTTGGGCCTGATTTTCAAACCTTTTAGGAGCAGCTTAATTTCTATGTTCGGACAAACCACTACCGGGCGCGGTACCAACAGCCCCTCGGCGACCCGCACTTTCCGCATCGAAGTAACCGGCATGCGCCAAAATCCTGAGACGGATAGGACCGGCTATGCCATTCGCAAAAGCGGCAGCACGTTTATCACCGTGCCCTACAGCCGCATGAACGAGCAGGTTCGCCGCATCACCCGCATGGGCGGCACCATCGTCAAGATCGAGCCCCTAACGGCAGCCTCCGCACTGGAGCCCGCAAATACAGAGGCCGCCGCCGCGCCTGCTGAGAGCAACGAGTAATCGATGCCCGCAGCCTACACCCTCGAGCGCGCGATTGCGGCCCTAGCGCAAACCGAGGATCCGAGCTTGCGCTACTACGCAGCCTGGTGGCTCGGTCGCAATCGCGCCGGAGATGAAGTGGCGATCGCGGCCTTGCTAGAGGCCCTCAAGGACGAAACCGATCGCTCCCCCGATGGGGGGTATCCCCTGCGGCGCAATACCGCGCGCGCCCTGGGTAAACTCAGACCCGAGCCGCGCGCGATTGCGGCGTTAGTTGAGAGCCTGAGTTGCTCGGATTATTACGTGCGCGCCGAGTCGGCCCGTGCCTTGGGCGCCATAGGTGATAAAAGCTGTATCCCGGCCTTGCTCGACCTGCTTGAGGGCGGTCCGGGGGCAGCTACGCGCGTTCCAGGAAAGCCTCACCTGCGCCAGCCTGCCGAAGCGGTTTTAAAGGCCTTGGGCAACTTACAGGCGAAAGAGGCTTTGGAGATTGTTTTGCCGTTTCTGCAACACCCCATGGAGAAGGTGGTGTTTGCAGCTGGCTGTGCGGCCTATCAGCTCACTCAGAAGAATGACTATCTCGGGCCTCTACTACGAGGATTGCAGGCGCCTAATTTGGCTCTGCGGCGATCGGCGCTTTTGAGCCTCGGAGAAATTGGTTACCTACCGGCTGCAGATGCAATCTTTGCGACGCAGGCTGAAAACAGCCTCAAGCTGGTAGCCATGAAAGGATTATTAGAAAAGTCTTTGGGGCAAAGCGAGCCCCTCGCAGCTCAAAACCGACATCTGATGCAGTTGATGGACGAGATGCTCTAGGGTTTGCAGCGGCGTTCGCGTCTGCGAATAGCTTGACGCCCGACTGTAGTAAAAATTAGTAATCAGTAAATAGTCTTAACAGAGCTAGATCGAATATAAAAATTAATTAATCTGCGTTCGAGAATCTTAGGAAAATATCGTAAATTTCAAACATAAAATCGCCGTTGCTCGTCTCGAAACAGGCCTGGCAGCTGTACTTCTAGCAAGGTGTTGGTGCGTGGGTCTGTTGCGGGGTATTGGCAATTGCTTATTTTAAGAAAAGGAGATATTTCCAATGGCATTACCACTGCTAGAGTATGCGCCAACGAGTCAAAACCAACGCGTAGAGGGTTTTGAGATTTTAGGAGACGAGCAGCCCCGCATCTACTCTTTGGAGCGTGCGGCCAGCGAATCGGAGATACAAGAACTCATCTGGGCGGCCTATCGCCAAATTTACAACGAGCAGCAAATCCTGGCGAGCAACCGGCAGCTCGCCCTCGAATCGCAGTTGCGATCGCGCCAAATCACCGTTCGAGAATTCATGCGCGGGCTGCTGCTCTCGGAGCCCTTCCGCCGCCGCAACTACGAAGTCAACAACAACTACCGGGTCGCCCGCATGTGCGTGCAGCGCTTGCTCGGGCGCGAGGTCTATAGCGAGCGAGAAACCTATGCTTGGTCTATCGTGCTCGCAACCCAGGGACTAGCAGGACTAGCAGACGAGCTGCTCTCGAGCCGGGAATACCTCGACAACTTTGACGAAAATACCGTTCCTTACCAGCGGCGGCGCGTTTTACCCCAGCGCGATCGCGGCGAAATCAGCTTTGCCCACTTCCCCCGCTACGGCCGGGACCACCTAGCTCGACTCAAAGCCCTCGGCTACTTCGACCCAACCGTTCGACCCGCTTACGGTGACTTTTGGCGTCGCCTCGCCTCGGCACGGCCTCTACGTTGGGATTGGCAGACGCCTCCTTACACGCGGGCCTATCAGCTCATTGCTAAGGGATTGGGGTATGGCATTATTGGCGGTTTCGCGCTGCTGACCATTGCCGTTGCCCTGGCTGCTTGGGGCATTCTTCCCTTGTAGAGTTATTCTTAGTCAGCTTTTGCCCCAGCCCATGACAAGTTCTTCCGCTCCTAATGTCAACGATTGCATCGCGGCTGTGGAGCGGGCCGATTCGAGCCCGGCGCTCATCGCTGCCGTGCGAGCCTTGGGGGCTTGCCGCAGCGAGACCGCGATCGACACTTTGATCGCGGTGCTGGGGTTCAACAATCCAGGGGCCGCCGTTGCCGCTGTCGAGGGGCTCGTTGCCCTTGGTGAGACGGCCGTCGCGCCAATCTTGACCCAGCTCGACGGCTACGACTACGGCGCGCGCGCGTGGGCGCTGCGCGCCTTGGCCGAAATTGGCGATCCGCGCGCCCTAGAAGTGCTACTCGATGCGGCTCTGGGAGATTTTGCGCTGAGCGTGCGGCGGGCAGCAGCGGCTGGTTTGGGGGCGATGCACTGGGACTTGCTGGGGTCTCCCGAGGCGATCGTGGCGGCTTGCGATCGCACATTTGAGGTCTTGGCAAAGGTTTGTCATGACGATGAATGGGTCGTGCGCTATGCCGCAGTGGTGGGGTTGCAACGCCTGGGCAGCCAGCAGCAGAGGTTGCAAGAGCGCGTCGGTGTCGTCTTGGACGAGCGCCTGGCTTTTGAAGGCGAGGTGAGTGTAGCCGCGCGAGCGCGCTGGGCGCTATCGCAGGCAGGGCCACCGGAGCCTGAGGCAATGGATTCCTAGGGCTTTGGGTCGCGATGTATTTTTGCCTGCGAAGCCTAAAGCTACGTATTTTCGTCGCTCCAAAAAAAGTGAAAAATTAGAATCAAAAAGCTCCGATTTCACAGCAGAAATCTTCGGAGTTGCCGCGCGATCGTTATTTTGCTGTTGATGCCAGCAAAGACCGAGCCGTCATGGCGCTGCGGGCGCGAAGCATCCTCCACGGTCACGGCAAGTTTTGTAATGACTGCAGGATGGTGATATGTCGCTGGAACACCTGGGTTACGGACCTGAGGCAACCGATATCCTCTTTCAGGTCGTGGACCGGCGCTATCTGTCGGGCAGGCTCGTCCTCTTCTTCACGACCAACAAACCGCTGGCAAAGTGGGGTCGGGTGCTGCACGATGAGGAACTGGCACGGGCAATCGTGGACCGTACCCTGCATTATGGCGAGCATCTGAAGCTGTCGGGGCCATCCTATCGGCTGCGGAACAAGAAAGTGGATTTCGGAAACGAGGGCAAACCAACTCCGCCCAGCTAGGCCCAAGGATGGGTAAGCTGTCGCCGGTCGCCAATAAACTCAAACTCCTTGCTTTGTAGGCATTTGAGCACTCACCTCATGATGATTCCAAAGATGGTGGGCTAGGAACCCCAGATTTCGAGATCTTTCTCTTCATCCATCGTAATGGGTTCGGCAGATTGGCATAAGGGCACTTCGATTAATCCATCCATCTCACCATGTAGTAAAATGGCAATATCT
>CAYTBI010000066.1:0-21583 GCA_964435975.1 uncultured bacterium | reverse complement strand
TACTTCTCTTCCATGAAGCGGCAGATGTAGTTCATCGACCGGTAGCAGTGGATGAGGTTCAGCTTCGCCAAGGGCGTCATGACGACTTCATTAAAGGTGCCATCGCCAGAGAATTGGCAAATTACCCGCAAGCCAATCGCCTCGAGCAGGCGACGGCTGGGCCAAGCGTCACCCCCAATGTTGTAGTCGCCGATGATGTTGACATCGTAGGGACCGGGCTCGAAACCTTCGGGGGTTTCGCGGTACTCGTCAGCCTTAGGCAGAACCCAGTCGCGGACGGTGTCATTCGCGATGTGGTGACCCAAGGACTGGGAAACGCCTCGGAAGCCTTCGCAACGCACCGGAACGACGGGCTTGCCAGTCTTCTTAGCTTGCTTTTTAGCAACGGCCTCGATATCGTCTCCGATCAAACCCACAGGGCATTCGGATTCAATGGTAGTGCCTTTGCTTAAGGGGAAGAGGATTTCTAGCTCGTCGATGAGCTTATCGAGCTTTTTGTCACCGCCGAAGACAATGTCCCGCTCCTGAAAATCGGAGGTGAACTGCATGGTGCCGAAGGTATCGACGCCAGTGGTGCCGATGTAGTAATTACGGCGACCGGACCAGGAATAATAACCGCAGCCAACGGGGCCGTGGCTGATGTGGATCATATCCTTGACCGGACCCCAAACCACCCCTTTAGCACCAGCATAGGCACAGCCGCGGGTGGTCATGACGCCGGGAACGGATTTCTTGTTAGACTTAACGCCGCAGTCAGATGCACCTTCTTCAAGAACCCCAAGGTGCTTGGAACGAGACTTTTTGGCTTTATCAGGATACGCTTCCAGGACTTCCTGGACGAGCGCATTACGATCTTCTACTGTGGACATGGTGCCTCTCTAGATTGCTATAGGAAGTTGGATGCATGGCAGAGGAGGCCCGACCGGGGGTGGGGAGTCGCGCCCCACTCGCCCCAGCCAGGAAGTGCGAAGTTTAGGCGTTGACAGCAGCCTTGTCTGCCTCGAGGACCTTTTGGTACTCTTCTTCGCCACCGAGGAGGCCGAACTCGACCAAGAGGTCTTCCAGCTCGTCCATGGAAATGGGCGTCGGAACGACCAAGTTCTTGTTCTCCTCGATCTTGCGCGCCAGGGCGCGGTACTCGTTGGCTTGGTTGGAATCGGGCGCGTACTCGATTACCGTCATGCGACGCAACTCGGCGTGCTGCACGATGTTGTCGCGGGGGATGAAGTGAATCATCTGCGTCCCCAGGCGCTCGGCGAGGGTTTCGATGAGTTCGGTCTCGCGATCGACATTCCGGCTGTTGCAGATTAGGCCGCCCAAGCGCACGCCACCGGAGTGAGCGTACTTGAGGATGCCGCGGGCGATGTTGTTAGCCGCATACATGGCCATCATTTCACCAGAGGTGACGATGTAGATTTCCTGAGCTTTGCCCTCCCGAATGGGCATGGCAAAACCACCGCAAACAACGTCACCCAGTACGTCGTAGGATACGAAATCGAGGTCTTCGTAGGCGCCTTCTTCTTCTAGGAAATTAATGGCCGTAATGATGCCACGGCCAGCACAACCAACACCCGGCTCGGGACCGCCGGACTCGACGCATTTAACGTCGCGGTAGCCAGTGAGGAGGACTTCTTCGAGTTCGAGATCTTCGACCGCGCCGCGCTCGGCAGCTAGGTGCAGAATGGTGGTTTGTGCTTTGCTATGAAGCATCAAGCGGGTGGAATCTGCTTTCGGGTCGCAACCAACGATCATGATACGCTGGCCATCCTCGGCCATCCCAGCGATCGTGTTCTGGGAGGTAGTGGATTTGCCGATTCCGCCTTTTCCGTAGAATGCAATTTGTCTCATGGCTGAGAATTTCTCCTGATTTGAATCAATGGGTTAGTGGAAAATGCAACTGGGTCGCTGGAGCCGAAGTTACTAAGCGAAACAAGAGTCTAGAAGGCTCCGGGCTCCCGGCAGAGGGTTGGTGGGTCTCGTCCGGGTGGATGCGCGCTGAAAGGAATGGTCGTCATCGATCGCAATTCCTCGAGTTCGTTATCAGTTGGGAGGAAATCTAAAGGCAATCAAACAGCTTCGACAACTAAGCTAGAAAGGACGTGTTGTTGTAAGCGAGCTTCAATCGCGTATTTCAAGGTCTCGGTGCTACTCTCGCAGGAGCCGCAAGCACCTTGGAGCTTGACTAAAACGCGATCGCCCTCGACATCGTGCAGCTGCACGTCGCCGCCATCAGCCATTAGCATCGGGCGTACTTCAGCATCGAGGACTTGTTGGATGCGGGTAATTTTTTGGATGTTGGTGAGCGGAGCGCCGGGCCCGGCAGCACCGACCTCGGCAGCTAACCGAGCCGGAATTGCTTTGCGTTCTTCTCGGACTTCAAGCAAAATATCTTCAATGTCCGCCAGACAAGAACCACAGCCACCGCCTGCTTTGACGTAATTCGTAACTTGCTCGACAGTGGTGAGATCGTTCTCGACGATGACGCGGCGAATTTTCGGCTCGGTAATACCATAGCAAGAGCAAGTAAGGGTGCCTTCGTCGTCTTCGTGGTGCTCTACTTCAATGCCGCGATATTTACAAATAGCTGCTTCGAGAGCTTCTTGACCCATCACCGAGCAGTGCATTTTTGCTTCCGGCAAGCCACCTAAATAATCAGCAATATCTTGATTGGAAAGATTCAGAGCTTCATCGAGGGTTTTACCTTTGATGATTTCCGTGAGGGCAGAAGAAGAGGCAATCGCGCTGGTGCAACCAAAGGTCTGAAACCGAGAGTCCAAAATCGTATCGGCAGAGACCTGAATCTTGAGATGGAGCCTGAGGGCATCACCGCAGGCAATGCTACCCACCTCACCAAAAACGACAGCGACATCGGGCTCGTTCGGGTCGTCAATTTTCCCCTGGTTGATCGGGTTATAAAACAAATCGAGTACTTTTTCGGAATAGTCCCACATGGCGCTTGCTTGGGTAGAGGTCGGATGGACAGAGTTGGAGTGGCGTTCGGGATTTCGCGAGACCGCAATTGAAACTTTGGAATTTGCTGGGTCTCGGCTTCTAAGGCGCGCTGTGCGCCAAGTCGCGGCCTTGCAACCAATCAGCTTCATCGCTATTGAAAGGCGAGAGGGCACGCAGCCTGGCCACGATGCCGGGCATCACGCTCAGCACATAGAGGATTTCTTCGCGGGTGGTATACCGCGACAGGCTGAAGCGAATCGAGCCGTGCAAAATCGTGTAAGGCAGGCCCATCGCAGTCAGCACGTGGGAAGGATCCAACGATCCCGAAGTGCAAGCCGAGCCAGAGGAAGCACAAATCTCCTCCTTGTTGAGCATGAAGAGAATCGCTTCCCCTTCGATGTACTTGAAGCCAATGTTGGTGGTATTGGGCAGCCGGAGCGTGCCGCCACCATTGACTTTGCAGTCGGGAATGAGCGCCAGCAACTCTCGCTCTAGATAATCCCGCATCTGCCCGACCGAGCTTTCGCCTTGCAAATAATCGCGGGCAAGCTCTGCAGCTTTGCCGAGACCGATGATGCCCGGCACGTTGTGGGTCCCGGCGCGGCGCCCGCGCTCCTGATGACCGCCCAGAATAAAGGGACGGAAGCGGAAACCCCGGCGAACGTACAGAGCGCCAACGCCTTTGGGGGCATGGAACTTGTGGCCGGAGAGCACGAGTAAGTCGATGGTGCTATTGCGCATATCTAGCGGCAGCTTGCCTGCAACCTGGACAGCATCCACGTGGAACGTCGCACCTTTCTCTTTGGCGATCGCCCCAATCTGATCCACTGGGAAAATCACACCAGTTTCGTTATTGGCATACATGGTCGTCACCAGGGCCGTCCCGCCGGTGATGGCCGCTTCCACTTCCATAAGGTCGATTTGGCCGTCCCCGTCCACCGAGAGATACGTGACGGTGTAGCCTTTTTTCTCCAGGTGCCTGCAGGTATTGAGCACGCAGGCATGCTCGACTGCGGTGGTAACGATGTGGCGCTTCTCGGGCTGGGCGGCGAGGGCGGCATGGATGGCTGTATTGTTACCCTCGCTGCCGCAACTGGTGAAGACGATCTCGGTATCTTCGGCACCGAGTAATTCGGCTACTCGGGCGCGGGCATCCTGGACTGCTGCACCGACCTGGCCCCCAAATGTATGCATCGAAGATGGATTGCCGTAGAGGTCGCTCAGGTAGGGCAGCATCGCCTCTAACACGGCGGGATCGATCCGGGTGGTGGCATTGTTATCTAGATAAATAACCATCTCAACTTCTCCGCATTTTCCGAATTGAAGGGGCACAAAAGATCGGGAATTAAGGCATCAAGGGCAAGGCAGCACCTTGGCTAGGGCGAGCCTGCAAGGTTTGCAGTGCTTGGGAATAGGTATCGAACCAGTGCTGCCAGTACGGGGACCGTTTCGAATTCTGTAGATGCGCGATCGCACGGACATAACGGGCGAACCAAGATTCCCAGTAATCCGCTGAAGTCTCCGATCGCGAGGTCAGAGAAACCGCCATTGTCCCGGTTGTCAGAGGTACGCAGGCATCGTTGGTGGGGCAGATTGCCCAGCACTGCGGAATATTGCGAGTGCTTTGGGCCGAGGTGCGGCACTGGTTGCAGCGGTCGATGTCGATCCAGAAGGCGGTGCCATCAGTGGCGATCGCCCCCGTAGGGCAAGCAGAGATGCAGCGCTGACAGCCGATGCAGCTATTGGTGATGGAGTAAGTCATGGCTTGATTCCTCGCTGGGTGGGTAGCGGGACAACGGTTGATTGCCCCGCACGGGTCACATCGGGCAAACTCTGCGTCCGCGGGAATGGCTACGCGGGCACGAGCAGGTTTTCGTCGTAGAACTGGCGGGTGACGGCATCAATGGTGTCGTAGGCTTCCACAACGGTCAGGCCGGCTTTTTCCAGCTCCTTCTTCGGGCAGGGGCCGACTTTTGAGACGAGTACCGCTTTGCAATCGGCAATGGTGCTGATGATGCCGGTGAGAGCGGCATCCTCGCCGTAGCCGCCCTGACAGTAGTCAGCGACTTTGCGATGGCCCACAAACTTGGCCTCGACAGCATCTACTTCGTAAATCATGAATTCCTTGGCATGACCGAAGTGTTGATTTACCAAGCCACCGCCTTTGGAGGCCACGGCGACAAGTACTTTTTCTGAAGTAACAGTTGCCGCAGCTTGGCGCCCTGCAATCGCCGCTTCGCGCTTCTGGGTGAGAGCCGCTTTTGCCAGATCGATTTGAGCGTGGGCCTCTTGGCGGGCCTCCAGGCTATAGTCTGCCGACATTTCCAAGAACTTCTCTTTGGTGAATTCCTGGGAGCGGTCTTCGCCGAGTAAGCCCACCGCATCAGCACGACACTGACGGCAGTGGCGCATCATCTTCATATTGCCGGAGCACCGATCTTGGACGGTTTTGAGCTCCTTTGGATTGGGGCCGCGCTGACCGTTCAAGCCGAAGTAGGTACCATGCTCCGGGGCCGAGATCAGAGGCATGATGTTGTGCAAGAACGCCCCCCGATCGCGGATTGCTTTATTCACTTCCGGCAGGTGCTCGTCGTTGATGCCAGGAATCAGCACCGAGTTGACTTTGCAGAGGATGTCAGCCTCTTGCAGGGCTTGCAGACCTGCCATCTGCCGTTCGTGGAGGATGCGGACGCCGTCGATGCCGCGATAGCGCTTGCGGCGATAATGCACCCAGGGATAAATCTTGGCACCGATTTCCGGGTCCACCATATTAATGGTGATAGTGACGTGATCGACATTTAGGGCCTTGATGCGATCGACGTAATCGGGCAACATCAGGCCGTTGGTGGATAGGCACAATTTGATGTCGGGAGCTTTGTCGGCGATTAATTCAAAGGTGCGGAAGGTTTTCTCCGGATTCGCCAGTGGGTCTCCCGGACCGGCAATGCCAAGGACAGTCATTTGCGGGATTTTGCCCGCCACAACCAAGACCTTGTGGGCGGCTTCTTCCGGAGTCAGGAGTTCGCTGACGACGCCGGGACGGCTTTCGTTGGCGCAGTCATATTTGCGGTTGCAGTAGTTGCACTGAATGTTGCAAGCCGGGGCCACAGCAACGTGCATGCGGGCATAGTGGTGGTGGGCGTCTTCGCTGTAGCAGGGGTGCTTTTCAATGCGGGCCTTTAGGCTTTCGCTCATGCCGGTGGGGGCATTGCTGCTGCAGCCGCAGCCACCGCCAGACTTTTTCACCTCGGTTTTTGTTTTGGTGATGGTAATGTCCAGCTCGGGCGTCGTCGTGGGCGCGGGGGCCGTGAGGGGCGGTGGCGTCATCGTTTTTCGGGTTAATAAGGATTGGTGTCTGTCAGTAATCTCTAAGGAGGAGGAAAATAGCGATACAGCAATCGCCTTCAGCTGCCGTAACCACGGGTGGGGTGCTCTGCCGAAGAGAGCCCATGAGTTGTGAAGGTCGTTCGCTGCAAGGCCGGGCATGGGTGGGAGGAAACCCAACGGACATCTGGTGTTGGGGGAGGCTTCCGAGCGTCTGGGGAAATGCTGCCGGGATTTGGGAGCAGAAAACCCAAAGCTGGGACAATGCCTCACTGAAAATCAAGGTGGCCAAACTAGATAAGAGCCGAGCAAGCAACGTCGAAAAAAGTAGGGTTCTAACCGAACCAAGGTTGGCGCGACTTGCCATTGGCTGGAGAGCGTTTGGCCGAGGTTTGCGGATTTGGCGTCCGTCGTTGAAAGAGTTATAGCAATCGCTTTCTGTGGGCTGGCCATCGCCCGCGCTCTAGGGTTTATTGAGTGATTGACAATGTACTCAATCGCTCGAGCCCTTGTAAATCCAGGAAAAATATTTTTTCGCCGATCGGGGGACTAGCTTTTTGGAGACCCCCTACTGGTGTTTCATACCGTTGGCACGGTGTTTCTTGTACTCAGCTCAATTCCCCGTCTCATCAGGGATCGATCCATTTTTTGCAGTCGGATGAGTGTTTTTACCTGAGTACTCAATTCCACAAACTTTGTCAAATAATATACAAAATAGAACGAGTGACGCATGGAAAAACTTTTTTAGCTGTATCTGTTTTTACAAAGTAATTTTTTATCTGTCGCGATTCTAACCCTTTGAGACAAATAAATGTAAATCCCACAAATTCAAGCAACTCATTAGATGGCTCTAGCAAAGAATTTTCTTGTCTCAGAGCGTGCTTGCGTACTATAAATCCATGTCGATCCCTCTAAAGGCGGGGGAGACAGCGATCGCCGGTCGATTTGCTCGTCTACTTCGCTGTTACGATTTGCCAAAAAGAAAGGTTGAGAAAGTATTGTCGGCTACAGTTATAAAGTTCGATCCCATGAAGGCGTATGGGAGATTCGTTTGTTGAGTACAAATCCACTTGCACTCCCCATTAACGACAAAGCAGGGCGAAAAGGGTTGCGGTCGGGGGATTTGTGCTTGAGTACAAAATACTCGTCCCTTAGCGGGGAAATACCCGCCCCCAGGCTCTGAAATACTCATCCCCCCTCCCGAGAAAAATTCTTAATTCCCGCCGCACTCAACGCTCTGGCGATCGAGTGCAATGTTAATGGTTCTAGTAAATCTGGATGGGGTCTCGCGCTGCACTGCTCGGGATAGCGGTTGGTATAAGCAATAGAAACCCGCCCCACCCGGAGCCCTATGTTCCTTTCGCTAGCCTCCCTCACCCGGCGCTGGCTGCCAACCCGTCTCGAGCTGCGCCAGTTGCCCCTCGTTGAAGACTTTGGAGTAATTTTTACGCGCGACCCCGCTGCCAGTCATTGGCTAGAGGTTCTCTGTTGCTACCCCGGCCTCCACGCGATCGCAGCCCATCGCCTGGCCCATTGGTTGCACCGTCGGGACATTGCCTTCTTGCCACGCCTCATCGCTCATCTCGCGCGTTTCTGCACCGGCATTGAAATTCATCCTGGCGCGCAGTTGGGCAAGGGCATTTTCATCGACCACGGTATGGGCGTTGTCATTGGCGAAACTGCGATCGTCGGCGATTACACCCTGATTTACCAAGGCGTCACTCTCGGTGGCACCGGCAAAGAAATCGGCAAGCGCCATCCCACCATCGGCCAGCGCGTAGTCATTGGCGCTGGCGCCAAGATCCTAGGCAACATTCAAGTCGGCGACTTTGCCCGCGTTGGGGCGGGCTCGGTAGTGCTGCGGCCAGTGCCATCGAATTGCACTGCTGTGGGCATCCCCAACCGCAATGTTTGTGAGTGCAACGCGGTCGCGACCCCCCTCGAACACGGCCAGCTCCCCGATGCCGAAGCGAAAACGATCCGCGCTCTCACCGATCGCCTCGAAGCCCTCGAGGCTCGGCTCGAGAGCCTGTTGCAGCAATCATCTTTCTCGGAGTACCAACCCCATGAATAAGTCTGTAGCCGCCTCTCTTGTCTGGGGGCATCTCGTCGCCGTGCCACGCGGCAATCGCTGGGTCATTCATCGCCGCTTGCAAGAGTTAGGCATTCCCTGTAGTTGCCCGACCGATGGCAGCCTCCGTGTGGAGGTCGATCACGCGGTCGCCTTGGTCCTAGTCCGCAGTGCCGTGCGGCAGCTCCTCAATTCCCGTGCCGAAACTCTTGACTGGCTGGAGCGCTGCTGGGAAACCCGAGTTTCTTGCCCAGTTGATGGCTAGCACGCGCCTCGATATTGCCAGTTTGTGCCAACAAATTTTCTAACCCATTGGAGTTAATTCATGACTACTCAATCTCTCGTCCGTGCCTTCGGTGAAGTAGGGGGAAACCCCGTCGGCCTTGAAAAGAATGTTACGACTGCGGTTTGCGAAGGTCTCAATTTAGCTTATGCCAGCTTCCAGGCGCTGTATCTGCAGTATTTGAAGCATCACTTCGTCGTCGAAGGATCTGAATTCTATTCCATTCATGAATTCCTGCAAGCAAGCTACGGCGAAGCTCAAGGTCACGCCCACGATCTAGCCGAACGCCTGAATGGATTGGGAGGTATTCCCGCTGGCACTTTTGCTTCCTTATCAGAGCTTTGCTGCTTTGTCCCCGAATCCGACGGTGCTTACACCTGTCGCCAAATGCTCGCCAACGATCTGGTTGCCGAGCAAGAAGTGATTAAAGTGCTGCGCCAACAAGCCGCACAAGCCGAAAGCGTCGGCGATCGCGCCACGCGCTACCTCTACGAGCAAATCCTGCTTGCGACTGAGGAGCGAGCATTCCATCTAGATCATTTCCTCGCAGAAGATAGCCTCACCGTAGAGTTTGTCGGCAAGTAATTTTCGACAAGTGCCTTGAGATCTCATCAAGAAGATGCACATCGGCAATGGTTACTTTTGTGACTGCTCGATTGCAGTGACACCGTACGGAACAGTTACTTACCACCGGTCCATAAATTAGTCCGGTAGGGCAATCGCGTTTCTCGTCGTTGCCCTACACGGTCTACTTCAATCGATCGCGACCTAACTTCATTTTCTAGCCAACAGGAGGCCTGCAATGACTGCCGCAATTTATATCAACGACACCACGCTCCGCGATGGCGAACAGGCCGCAGGCGTTGCCTTTGGCCGAGAAGAAAAACTCGCGATTGCCAAATTCCTCGATGCCATTGGCGTTCCCGAATTAGAAGTGGGCATTCCGGCTATGGGCCAAGAAGAAGCCCGCGCCATCCACGCCATTACTACTCTAGGCCTCGATGCCAAGCTCCTAGGTTGGAATCGAGCGACGCGAGCGGATATCGATGCTTCCCTGGCCTGCGGCCTCGATCGCATCCATATTTCTATTCCCGTTTCCGACCTGCAAATTCAAGTTAAATTTCAAGGCTGTCGCAGTAAAGTGCTCGAACGGCTGCGGGATACCCTCAACTACGCTCGCGATCGCGGCCTAGAGGTTAGCGTTGGCGGTGAAGATAGCTCCCGTGCCGACGAAACGTTTTTGACCGATATTGCCCAATACGCCCAGGAATGGGGTGCGTTCCGCTTCCGCTTTTGCGATACGGTCGGCATCCTCGATCCCTTCACGACCTTTGCTAAGGTCCAAAAACTCGTAGTAGCTCTAGAAATTCCCGTCGAGATGCATACCCACAACGATCTGGGCCTCGCAACGGCCAATACCCTGGCCGGGATTCGAGCGGGGGCAACTTCGGTGAATACCACCGTCAACGGCCTCGGGGAACGGGCAGGCAATGCGGCTCTCGAAGAAATCGTCATGGCCCTCAAGCACCTCCATGGCATCAAAACGGGCATTCGCACCCAGCATTTTCGGGAACTCTCTCGCTTTGTGGCTAAAACTTCCAATAGCTCGGTCCCCCCCTGGAAGGCTATCGTAGGTGACAACTCCTTTGCCCACGAATCAGGCATCCACGCCCACGGCGTGACCCACAACCCCCTCACTTACGAACCATTTGCCCCGGAAGAAGTGGGTTCTCGACGCCGATTGGTCGCGGGCAAGCATTCCGGTCGCACTGCCCTCAACCAGATCTTGCAAAGCTACGGCGTGCAGCTCGATGCTGAAAACGGGCAATCGCTGCTAGCTGCCGTACGCGATCGCGCCACGCAGCTCAAACGCGGCCTCACCCCCGAAGAACTCTTGAGCCTATTGTCGGCAGAAGGTTTCTGCAGCGTGGCTGGATAAGCCATTCCACTCTCAATTTGCGCTTTTCCCTAAGGTATCCCCATGAAAGTTATGCTCCGCACCAATAGTGCCGGCCACCTGACGGTTTACGTTGCCAAAAAGGATCTCGAAGAAGAAGTTGTCGCGCAAACGCGCGAGGCCGACGCCTGCATCCTGACTCTGGCCAATGGCTGGCAACTGTCAGTTCCCAACTTGGAAGATCCGATCCCGACCCCCCAAACTGTCCGGGCTCAGCGCCTCTAGACGCAAATCGTTCGCGATCGCTCCCACTGACCTCCTATCGAGCCTTCCGACTATGAGTTATGCTACCCCCGCCCCTCCTTGGATCTTCGATCTTGAGGGAACCCTGCTTGGCTTTCTCGGCAGCAGCTCCGAGAAAGCCAAAGGCATCATCTTAGAAGTTGAAGACGAACGGATTCCGATTGCTCTCCCCAAACGCCTACGCCACCACCTGCATGCTCAGCAACAACCGGGCGATCGCGTGCGCTGCATTGGTCGTAGCCGTTTGGATTTCCAAACCAAAATTGTGGAATTCGAAGCCTATCAGGTCTTTTTCCTCGGCTCTGAAGGTAAACCGGCCCCTCCGCTCTCGACACCAGCTCCCGGGGAACTCCTCCTCCCGGGCCCCCCACCTGCCAAGACATCCTACAAGGTTTTGGTCTGCAGCAAATCCGATTGTCGCAAGCGCGGCGGGCGGGAATTACTCGCTGCCCTCAACCAAGCCCTCGCCGAGCGCAACTTGCAAAATCGCGTCGTAATTGCCTACACCGGCTGCCAAAAGCGCTGTTCGAAAGCCCCTGCTCTGACGATCTTGCCTGGCAAGCATCGCTACGATCGCGTACGTCTGCAGGACCTACCCGCCTTGCTAGACAAGCATTTTTGCGCCGCATCATCTCATTGAGGTGATACCACGTTCGCGCCAGAACCCCGGCCCAACCTAGCTTCGAGTACTACGGCTGCCGTCCGCACCCATGCCGTCGTCCGCAAAACCCCCCGCGAAGTTGCCCCTAACGATGAAACTCTCCACTACCGCAGCCGAAAACCTCGCGCTCGATTTCTTAATCGCCGATCTGGAGATCCCCTCCGACGATGCCGACTTTTTCGCCGTGATTTCGGCCCGAGAAACGGGTAGCGACTGGTACGTTGTTGAGGTTGGCGTCGCTGGCTTGCCCGATAAATGGGCAATACAGGTCTTTGATACGGGCAACTGCGACCCCTGCTACACCTTTAGTTCTCCCATGCCTGCCGGGGAAGATGCCGATCTGCAGGAGTTCCCCACGAGCATCGCCACCATCGTGGCTGCCGAGCGCGCGGGCGATCGCCTCTAGAGTGACTCCGCCGCTACCGACGCAGTTATTATTGGTTCGGCCAAATTGCAAATTTGGCATGTCGGCCCTGTAGAGCCTGCATGTCCTATCGAGCAGTCGTGAAGGGTGCGATCGGCCCCTGGCACGATTGCAGACCTTCTCAAAATTCTTGCCGTAAGCCCATAGCGTTCGACTGAAGTTTCGCTCCTCATTTACTGGCTGCTGTCTCGTCCATCTCTTGCTGTAAATATCGCGAATTCTGCCGAAATCTGGAAGACAGAACCTCAATCTCGATACTCTTCTCCGGATGTCCGTTCATTTCTCCTCTAGCAAAGCTGTGATGAAGCTCCTGCATAATCCTGAGTCTCGAAAGATGTAAGAATCCGGACTTAATAAAAACTTAACGAGTTTGAAAATTCAAATCTTCTCCTACCAAGAGCATTTTTATGGCCGGTGAGGTACGCAGCATCAGTAAGCTCGCCGCGTGAAGTATTCCGTCAGCCTTCCCATGAAAACCACCTCCTATGACCTGCGGCGGCGCATCGTAGAGTCTTACCTACGAGGGGAAGGCTCCATTCGTCAGACAGCGCAGCGATTTAAGGTTGCCCCCTCCCACGTTCAGAAACTCTTGAAGCTCTACTGGCAAACTAATGACGTTAAATCCAAGCCCAGAGCCTCTAATGGCCCACCGGCCAAACTCAAGGGCCACGAGACCTTGGTCCGGCAGTTAGTGCTCGAGAACGAAGATGCGACTTTAGCCCAGCTCTGCCAAATCGTCGAGGTACAAACAGGAGTAAAAGTAGCGCCATCGACCCTGTGCACTTACCTGCAGCGTCTCGGCCTGACTAGAAAAAGAAACCGCTCGCAGCCAGGGAAGCGGTAACTCCGAAGCAATAGTAATAACGATTGGTATCTCGGCAAGTGATTTTCAACTTTTGTACGCGGCTACCGTATCTCAGATATATCGAAAGTACTCCACTTAAGTTAAGAAGAAAAACATCGCTGAGGCTGCTATCAATACTTTCGATGGCATATCATAAAAAAATATTAAATGGTGTGCGGGAATACTAAAGGAAGAGGCTTTGCTTGTTATCTTTCTTGAAATCCATTGGCTGCTTGGTACTTCCATGCGAAAAGTGCAATCGCTTAACTCCTTATGCGATTGCGGAGTCCTTGAATGTTCGCCCGGCTGATGGCACGGCACTTTAGTAGAGGAGATTGGGTTCCTACACTATGGCTTACACCATCGGAGATGACTGCACTGCCTGTGGCGAATGCCATCCTCATTGCCCTAACGGGGCCATTAAGGCCGATACAACTGGAGAAGGCTACTGGATCGACCCGACTCTGTGCGATCGCTGCCCGGATGTGGAGATTCCTCGCTGTTTGAAGTCCTGTGCCATCGAAGCGCTGACTCCGTTAAAGTCGAAAAAAGGCCGGACCAAAAGTACGCTGTTACCCGCAGCCATCCTAGAAATTTTCCTGAATGGCAAAACCAATCCCTTTGCCTCGTCAATGGTAGTGTGGGAAGCCTGCAATATTCTGGCTCAGCGACAAGCCTTGCTCTGGGAAACCGATGCGGCAGGCAAACTTTGTCGCCGCCGTCCCGTGGGCCGAGATCGCGGCGAGCTGCGCTTTCGCTTGGCCCAGAATCCCGAAAGCCCCACGCCCGAGCCCCTAGATTGTGCCGAGGGGGAAGCCGCAATTGCTCGGCTCGATTTGCGATCGGCTTGCGTTCACCTCATCTTTGCGGCTTATGCAACGACCCTCAATCGCCCTTGGGAAGAGGTGTTCGTCATCAACGACCAACAAATCGAGCAATATTTGGGGCTCGAAAAGCGTAAAGACCTCACCAAGCTCGAAAAGCTCAAACTAATTAAGGATCTGGTCTATCAGGCTTGCCAGTTACTCGTCGCCCTCGACTGGCCCCGACAGGGCAAGGTGCAAGGCTTTTCCTTAGAAGAGCATCCTATCTGGCATCTGCTCGACACGGAGTACTACTTTGAAGAAGACGCCGCTGGCTATCGCCACTTGATTGGGTTGGCCTTCACCATCCGCACCGGGTGCTGGGCTCAATCTTTTCTCAACAAACAGGAATACCGCCGCCAAAGGGCGTTTTATCAATACGGAACCCTCCCTCAGTCTTTACTCGCTGAAGTCATGCGAAGCTGGCAACAGCACGAAGGTGCTGTCCGCTTACTGCTGTGGCTAATCTTCAAGCTTCGGCTCGGCGGCGATCAACGCCTGAAGGTCCAGACCCTCCTCAAAATTGCCTATGGCGAAGCGCGGGTAGCCGAGGCGATCGCAGTCCGTGGCGCTCACAAACGCTTGCTTAAAACCTTTGAGGGCGATCTAGAAACCATCTACTACTACGGCCTCAAGCCCTGCTTCGATCCCGATACCTATCCTGCTGATATCCGTCCGCTTTGGGCGCGGGTTGCGGAGATTCCTGAGGGAGCCGACGACGCCCTAGAGTTCTGGATCGATGATGCCAACCAAAACCTGAGCTTGACGGACGCAGCTCCCCGAGACAAATGGCAGCGCTTGCTCAATGCCCGTCTCCTGGGGTTCGAACTTGCCGATGAGTGGCAACAAAGCGTTCGACAGCGTGCTGTCCCCAAGCGCCAGCGCTCGCGAAGGGCGGCCCCGGCTGAAAGCAGCAAACGGCTCCCAAGCGCCACCATCAAGGCAGCCCGCCAACGCCTCAAACTCAGCCAGCGCACTCTAGCCGATCGCCTGGGTAAGAGCCAGAGTTGGATTCGCGACATTGAAAAGGGCCGCTTTAATGCCAGCACCGAAGATCTAGCCCAGTTGCTGCAAATTTTGGAAATTGCCTGAGGGCAACCTTAGATCGATCGGGATCGAGCCAACAAAGCTCTGCACCGTGCGGCATCCCTATCGATCGCACTCATTCAAATTCTGTAATTTTCTAACATGGAAAAGCTGGCAGCCCACGAGTCTCTCCGCTTGCGTGCGGGTGTGGCACGAGGTCGGGATTGGGCAATTGTAGAAAACGGGCAATGTCAAGCCTGTTCGACTCCCCGAGAATGGGATTTGCTAGAGACACCTTATCGCTTCCATCGGTTCCTCACCCAGCTAGAGGATGCTCTGCGGGAAGCAACCCACAGTCGCGATTGTTTGCCAGTCATTCGCCATTTAGTCCGAAAACTAGTCCTCAATTCCTACTGGCTGCATACTCAACACCCCAATCTTGAAACCTTAACTGCTGTTACGATCCAAAATCTCTACGATGAGATCGGATACCCTCTAACAGTCCAAACCGATACCTATCCTCTTGGAGCCACCTCCTCCGTCCACAATCATGGTACGTGGGCTGTCGTAGCCATATTAAGGGGGCAGGAAAAAAATACGTTCTGGCAGCGCGCGCCCACTCAACAGTTCAAAGACAAAGTCGTTTTAGTTGGAGAGAAGATCTTTAGCCCGGGGGACGTAATCGGTTTTACGCCTGGCGCCATCCATCAAATAGAAGCTGTCGGGAATGGTCCTCTGGTGACGTTTAATCTCTATGGTGAAACCCATCGTAAAGCCCGTTTTGAGTTCGATCCCGAGACCCATCAAGCTAAAAATTTCTAGATTCTCGTTTGCCCCTACGCCAATTGCAAACTGATTGAATGTGACCAATCCTTTCCAAACTCTACCTTACGAGTCAGCTCTCGAGTCCTTGGGGGATGACTTTTTCGACTCCGTGCAACCTGCGACCTTTTCCCAGCATATCCTTCGCTTTCGGAATAACGATCTGCTTCCCATACTAGGCTTAGAGCCAGCCCAAGTCAGCAATCGGCACTTCGTCGAGTTTTTTGGTCGGTTTCAGGGACGCCAATCCTGCCTAGCGCTGCGTTACCACGGCCATCAATTTGGACAGTACAATCCCTATCTTGGGGATGGCCGGGGATTTCTCTACGGCCAAGTACGAGGCGTTGACGGTTTACTCTACGACTTTGGGACGAAAGGGTCGGGGACAACGCCCCACTCTTACTCTAGAGATGGTCGGCTAAGTCTTAAAGGTGGGGTTCGAGAAGTCTTAGCTGCAGAAATACTGCATCGCTTGGGGGCATCCACATCTCGATGCCTGAGTTTGATCGAAACGGGCGATCGACTGCAGCGAGAGGAGAACCCTTCACCAGCTCGGTCAGCGGTCATGGTTCGCCAGAGCCGCTCCCACATTCGTTTTGGTACCTTCGAACGTCTAGAATACTACGATCGCCCCGATCTTGTAAAAAAGCTACTCGACCACACAATTAGCTACTACTATCCCGAACTCCGGACAGGACCAAATCCATACGGACGGTTCTACGCACAGCTCGTCAAACGAGTCGCCAAATTAGTCGCGCAGTGGATGGCGAGCGGATTTTGCCATGGAGTACTCAATACTGACAATATGTCAATTGTTGGCGAGGGATTTGACTATGGTCCCTATGCATTTATCGAGACCTACAACCCCTATTTTACGGCTGCATCCTTCGATCGCTTAGGTCGATATAGCTACCGGAACCAGCCCGGTGCTTGCCGCTGGAACTTAGAAATGCTGCAGCGACCGCTGTCAGTGGCGATACCAACGGTCGAGATGGAAGCGATATTGGAATCCTTCTCAGGACTGTATACAGAAGCCTACAATCGAAAGCTATTAAATAAGCTAGGTTTTGCTGCATTACCTGCTTCCCTGACACACGATTTGATTGGCACTACGCTAGAACTCCTTCTGATGACCGGAATCGATTACCAACAGTTTTTCTGTACTCTTAGGGAGCAGTTCTCAACACAATGGTATCGAGACCCGGTTCATATTCTTCGCGACCTCAACCATTTAGCTATCGGAGAACATCAAGCAGCTTTATTATCCTGGTGCGAGCTTTACCATTGGATTTTGGTAAAGCAGCCTTCGAAGACGAAGGACTGCGTGAAGCAGCGGCTGCAGAAGCATAATTCTGCAATTCCTCCGACCAGTTCTAAAATTGAGGCGATTTGGGAGGCAATTGTCCGGACAGGTAGCTGGCAACCATTGACGGCTTTCCTACAGGCTCTTCGGTGCCCTGCCGAGAAAGTAACCGTAGATCGCAAGTAGAGATGGGAAGATAGAAAGCTATTATGGCTCCGCTGTAAGGATTCTTCCCCACATCATCTGCAGTATCGCCCTGAGGACTGGCAACGCAATCCCCATCTCCAGCTACCCCATTACGAAATAGCAGCTTGAGGGGGCACCCGAGGCTACCGCCTCTCCTCTCGCGTTACCGAAAACTGCGATGGAGTCTTTGAATTAGTATCTTACAGACAAAGCTCCTAACCCTCCAGTTACCTGTAGAAAATCGTAAGTAGGAGGGTCGATCCTCATTTAAGAGGGCACAAGATCGCTCCGAAAAGGGCAAGAGGGGCCACATTCAATTTGAGGATATAACCCTACAAAATACCCCTGGTTTTTCCAATCGTCGTGGATTTTATCGGCCTCCTCTAGCCTAACTGGGAAGACCCGTATGGGTTCATCATCAGTACGATCTTTGTAAACCTTAAGTACAAAAGACATGACTCTATACCTACTTAGATTACATCCCTAATAATGATGGATTTTCCCAGAACTTGTCAAGCAAAGGTCAGAGCTTAGCCATATCATTTTCTAATGTGTTCTAATTTAGAAAATCATGAAACTCTTTACTCTGCAGGCAATCTCCAACATAAATTTTGTTAATTTTGTTGACGATTTAATATAATTTTAGCTACCAAACATGCCTTCAGACACAGAGATAAGACATCCCCTCGAAGGATAGTTGTAAGCTTCGGAATTATGTAATCGCTGATATTCCTGGGCTGCCGCTGCAATCAGACTCAAAAATAATTAAGACTTAAGGAACTGGGTGATTACAGATGATAGGGTTAGATCTATCCTTAGATCGAGGGTTGAGCTGTAAATACTTCAAAGAGAAGATCCTTCTACACATCAAGCTTCCTCTCGTTTTCTGGAGTGAATGATGAGAAGCTTTATCATTGCGATCTCGATTTTGATAGAGCATACCTAAGGAGTATTGTCTATGAAACCACTGGTTCATTGCACCAAGATTGTAGCTACCTTTGGACCAGCTAGCGACTCACCCGAGGTGATGCGGCAGATGCTGCGGGCGGGCTTGAATGTTGCGCGACTCAACTTCTCCCATGGCCAGTACGAAGACCATGCCGAGCGCATTCAGCAGCTCAGAACAGCGGCTGAAGAATTGGATTTACCTCTGATGCTACTGCAGGATCTGCAGGGACCCAAAATTCGCTCGGGGGATTTACCCCCTGAGGGGATAAAACTGGAGCCAGGGGCCGATTTAAATCTAGTACCGCTTGCGGAGTATTCGGGACAACCCAACACGGTTGGCATCGACTACCCCTATGTGGCAGAAGAGGCAGAGCCAGGCACACCAGTACTACTGGATGATGGGCTTCTAGAACTTCAAGTTAAAGCGGTGGAGGGAAATATTATCTGCTGTCAAGTCGTGGGCGGTGGCATCCTGAAAAGCCATAAGGGGATCAACTTCCCAACATTGGATCTGCGATTACCCTCCATGACAGAGAAAGATAAGCGCGACCTGGAATTCGGGGTGGAGCAGGGGGTCGATCTGATTTCCCTCAGCTTTGTACGTCGACCGGAAGACGTACGGGAGTTGAAGACTCTGCTAAAGGCTAAGGGAGCAGATATCCCAGTCCTGGCAAAGTTGGAAAAACCTCAGGCGATCGCTAAATTGGAGGCGATCGTAGATGAGTGTGACGCCGTTATGGTAGCGCGGGGGGATTTGGGGGTTGAGATGAGTCCGGAAAAGGTCCCATTGATTCAGAAACGGATTATTCGCCTATGCAATCAAAAGGGCATTCCGGCGATCGTTGCCACTCAGATGCTAGATAGTATGATTCGTAATCCTCGACCGACTCGTGCTGAAGTCAGCGATGTGGCTAATGCCATTATTGATGGAGCTGATGCTGTGATGCTATCAGGAGAATCGGCAGTAGGAGATTATCCGGTAGAATCCGTCAAAATGCTTGCACGCATCGCGGCTGAAGTAGAACCCGAGACCGAATTTACTAACCATCCCCCCAATCGTACCGATGATGCAAGTGCGATCGGCGAAGCAATGCATGCTATTTACAGTACTCTCAAACTGCAATGTATTGTTGCTCTGACAGAAACTGGTTATACTGCCGAACTTGCCTCTGAAGAACGCCCTAAGGTCCCAATCGTAGCCTACACTCCGAATCCAAAAGTCTACCGTCGACTGAGCTTAAACTGGGGGGTGCGACCAATCTTGTTGAAACTAACTGAAGAAACTATTGAGGAGCTACTACCCCATATTGAGGCAGATCTGCTCGAACGTCAGTTTGTGTCCCCAGGTGACAAGGTATTGTTAATAGGTGGATTACCCATGCGTAGATCGGGCTCAACAAATTTTCTTAAGGTTCATACGATTGTCCGGAATGGATGAATTAGTGATTTATTTCTAAATTTAATTAAAAGTTTTTGTTTGCGAGTTTTGCGTAACTCACTTTGGATTCTTTTTCAAGGCCTGAGAGTGACACTGTCTGTTTTCTGCTTCTGCAAATTACACTGTGCCTGCAACGGGTAACTCTCTGCAGACCTCAATTGCAACAGAGTTATTCCACCGAGCTTGGGAGTCTACTGCAGATCGCTCTCGTTTGAGCAATAAGCAGGCCATAACAATACCAATCATCATCAACAATGCCATGGGATAAAACACATAGGTGTATTGTCCCCAATAGGTCCCGGATACGGCCCGTCAACAACGTTCCAATCAAAGCACCAGCCCCATAGGCAGTGAAGACAACACCATAGTTTTGAGCGTACCGATCGGGATTGAAAAAGCGCAGTGTTATGGTGGGAGCCATAGCCAACCAACCGCCTAGGCAGAACCGTAATAGACAAAAAGCAATGAGGTAGGTGACTACTTGCCCGGCTCGAGCACTCATCATCAACACGCAAGCTATTAAGCTCGGCACATAGGAAGAAATCGCAACGTGGTGAGGCTTGAATCGATCGCTCAACCAACCAAATAAGGGGCGGCTCACTCCATTAAACAGAGCAAATATAGAGACGCTACTAGCAGCTACAGTCGGATTGAGATCGATGATTTCCTCTCCGACTGGACCAGAAATCCCCATTGCACTCAAGCCTACGATGCTTCCAATCGCGTAGCAAATCTATAGCCCATAAAACGATCGACTCTCGAGCATACTTCTAGAGTGATTTAGAATAAATTTTGGCGTGATGGCTGTTACATTTTGATGGGGATGCCAGCCTCTAGGAGGCACCTTTAAAGTAAAGGCAATCACCAGAATAATCGCTGTAAAGGCGATACCAAGAAGACGTAAGGTAGGTCGAACTGTGTAGGTGCCGATTAATTGATTTGCTAGAGGGGCGGTGATGAGAGGCGAAAGTCCAAATCCCACAATCGTCAACCCCAAAGCCAGTCCTTTCCGATCGGGGAACCAGCCGGACACAACAACCATGGGGACGCCGTAGGCAATTCCAATTCCAGTTCCAGAAATTACTCCATATGTGAAGATTAAGGTTCCAATATTGGTGGCAAAGCTCGAAAGAATGTAGCCGAAGCCTACAACAATCCCTCCAATTGCTGTCGTCAAGCGGGGGCCAATACGAGGAATATAAAAACCTGTAATCGGCATCAGTGCAGCATAAAAAGCGAGCACAAATGTGTATGGTAACAGGCTTTCAGTTGCACTGATGCCTAGCTCTTTTTCCAGAGGGGTTCTAAAAATGCTCCAGGAACATACACTACCCAGGCAGAGTAAAACACTCATCCCCAATGGAATTAGGAGCCATCTGCCTAGCTTTGCGTGTATTCCGAGAATCTTTGTCTGTTGCTCCTGACCGATCGTTCCATTCATAAGTTCTGACGACATCATTAACTTGACTAGTCGGCCTAAAAGATCGATGCGGTATTTCAGTCGTTAAGTTGTCTATCCCCTGCAAGCTCGATCTCCATGTGGCGAGCCTTCGGCTAAATTCCCCGTCCGATAGGCTTCAACCGCCTTGTCGGGATCGGTCTCGATGGTAGTCACCAGTTCCGTATCTCGCTGTAGTAGCCTTCGCCGTACGCCCTCACCAGCAGAGGCAGCTATGACAATATCAACAAAATGCAGTGGGTGACGACTACCCTCTCCTCGTATGTGCCATTCGTGAAGGCAACCGGCATTAGTTAAGTTCAACGTCCAAGCTAGGTTTGCGTCTGCTTCATCAGAAATGACATAGACCGCCCACTGTAATGCTCTTCCTGCATGCGGGGCGATGTTTCTATCGTTCGTTAGTGCTACTGCTACGAGCTTTTCTGCCATCTGTCAGACTCCCCGAATTAACACGACATCCTAGGATCGGAATCTCCGATCGAACCTTGCGAACCAATTTATCGATTGAGATAAGCCCTTATTGCTCTAGCGAGTACGAGCCCAGTGGTGCGTCGATCGTAAATCTGGATTAACCCCAGTCAATCGATCGAGCACATCTACTGAATATCGGGTAGGCTCTGGCCAGGCTTGCTGACATGGATTGTCGGTCCGACCAGATTTCCCACATGCGACAGGTGCGATCGCAGGCAGAGGGGTTAAAAATCCAGGTTCTACGAAGAAAATTAGATGGTGCTATACAGTAATGGAACACGATCTCAACCATAAGCTAGTCTAATGCA
>CAYTBI010000065.1:0-21967 GCA_964435975.1 uncultured bacterium | reverse complement strand
GTGCCGATACCTTCGGTCAGATTCTGGTAATCGACACTCTCTTTGGCGAAGGCGAAGACAACATCCTCAACGGCGTTACCAACCTCGCCGAAGAGGTTACCGCGATCGACGGCGAAGTCACCATCGTTTATGACGGCGACGAAGACCCCACTCGCGCGCTGCGCAGCCCCGACAACCTCGACTGGTCTGCTGACGGCTTCATCTATGTCCAAGAAGACGAAGCTGAAGAAGACACCCTCTCCGGCGACGAAGTTCTCTTCGGCCAAGGCGCGGCTAACCCCTTCGAGGCCAGCATTGTTCGTCTCAACCCCAGCGACGGGGTTATCGATGACATTCCTGGCATCGACGCAGCACCCACTGGCGGTAACATTCAGCGCATCGGTCAAATCGATCGCACCCAGATCCTCGACCCCTCCGTTCCCGACCCCACTACGGCCGTAGACGAAGACTTCGAGTTCGGTCCTGACGACGGTATCCCCAGCGCCAACGACATCGTTTTGGATTCTGCTGCCAATGGCGATGGCAATATCCTGAACAACACGAGCGTCATTCTGAACGCGGGTGAGTGGGAAACCTCCGGTATCGTCGATGTCTCCGATCTGTTCGGCGAAGCGGACGGCACGATCTTCCTGTTTGACGTCCAGGCACACGGCCTCGCCGACCAAGATGATGTCAACCTGGAGCAAGGCGACCTATCCGCACTCACGGATGACAACCTGGTTGAAGGCGGTCAGTTGCTGCTACTGGGCCCCGATGGCTTCTTCGACGGCGCTGACCCTGGCGAACTCTTCCAGACCGAGTTTGCGTCCCAGGTTATCCCGGCAGAGGGCTTCGATGTCTTGCCGCTCGTGACGATTGGCGAGACCATTCCCAACACCACCGGTGCGCTCAACAGCTCCACCGCTGGCGATTTCCAGCCCACCGGCATTCTCGACGGTGCGGGCGCGATTCTGATCGACGACGACACCATTCGGGCCTTCGTCAATAGCGAGCTGCAGGACTTTGAAGGTAACTCCTACACGATTACCAACGGCACCGAAGACACCAGCGACGACTACAACATCATTGGCGGTCGCATCTCCTACTTCGATATCAATATCAATACCTTCGGTATCGAAGATTCGGGCGTTGCCTACAACACCATCATTGATGCCAACGGCAACATCGGCACTCCCGACCCTGCCCTGGCTGGTGAAGACGTCAGCTTCGCGGGCAACTTCTTCGGCGAAGTCTTCGCCACGCCCGGCACCGATGCCGATGGCTTCCGGACCGTTACCGGTTTCTCTCGCTTCTGCTCCGGTGGCCTGGTAGAAGCCAACGAGTTCGGCGAGAACCAGGGTATCGTTGACGACATCTACTTCGCTGGTGAAGAGGTAGGCGGCTTCTTCAACAACATCGGTGGCGCGAACTGGGCTCTGGATGTTGCCACAGGCGTCATCCACCAAGTTCCCGCTCTGGCACGCGGCTCCTGGGAGAACACCACCCAGATCGACACCGGCACCGAAGATTTCGTGGCCTTCATCCTGGCAGACGACCAGTCTCCCTTCAACTTCGACGGCGACGAGACTACCGGTGACAACGGCAACGAAGTCGCGCCTCTCTATCTCTATATCGGCCAGAAGGACACCAGCGAGGACGCAGGCTTCCTGGCTAAGAATGGCCTCGAAGACGGCAACCTCTACGTTTTCGTCCCCGGCGTCAACCAAGACGAGGTTCCCGACAACGACGTTCTGACGGCAGCCCAATTCAACGGTGCGGGCAGCCAGCTTGATGGGGCTTGGGTTCTGATTGACAACTTCCAGCAGGAAGACCAGGCCTCCACCGACGGCTCCACCGGCTTTGACATGTTCGGCTATCCGACTCAGGCGAACCTCTTCACCCAGGCTGCTGCAGCGGGTGCGCTGGGCGTTTCTCGTCCCGAGGACGTTGCCACCAACCCCAACAACCCCAGCCAGGTCGCTCAGGCCCTGACTGGCGTCGATACCTTGGCAGTCGACCCCGAGACCGGCAACGGTGCCGATACCTTCGGTCAGATTCTGGTAATCGACACTCTCTTTGGCGAAGGCGAGGGCAATATCCTCAACGGCGTGACGGACTTGGCAACCGACCTCACCGAGGTTCCCGGCCTGGTCACCATTGCTTACGATGGCGACGAAGACCCCACTCGCGCGCTGCGCAGCCCGGATAATCTGGACTTCTCGGGTGACGGCTTCATCTACATCCAAGAGGACGAAGCTGAAGAAGACACCCTCTCCGGCGATGAGGTTCTCTTCGGTGCAGGCGCGGTCAACCCCAACGAGGCAAGCATCGTTCGCCTCGATGTCAACGGGCTCGATACCACCGACCCCGACAGCGTTGCGGCGTTTGCAGTGGAGGCCGCGACGGGTGCCAATGTCGAGCTGGTTGCAGTTGTCGATCGCACCCAGATCCTCGACCCCTCCGTTCCCGACCCCACCACGGCCGTAGACGAAGACTTCGAAGCTGGCGATGACGACGGCATCCCCAGCCCCAATGACATCGTTCTGGATGCTGCTGCCAATGGCGATGGCAACATCATTCCTGGCGACAACGAGAGCGTCATTCTGAACGCAGGCGAAGCCGAGACCTCCGGTATCGTTGATGTCTCCGATCTCTTCGGCTTCGAAGAGCCCGGCAGCGTCTTCTTGTTCGACGTTCAGTACCACGGCCTCGCCGACCAAGATGATGTGAACCTCGAGCAAGGCGATCTTTCCGCTCTCACCGATGACAACCTGGTTGAAGGCGGTCAGCTGCTGCTGTTGTTCGCTCCTGGCGTCAATGCCGAGGCCGTTGCTGGCACCTCCGTTGTTGGCACTGCCGGAGACGACTCCCTCGATGGCGGCGTCGACTTTGCGCCTGGCGACACCGTTATCACTGGTGCCGGAGACGACGAAATTGACTCCAACCTGGCTTCCAATCTGCCCGATGCCCTCGGTGACGGCATCATCCTCTCCGGTAGCGGCGCCGATGCCATCTTCACCAGCGACGACGACCTCGTCTTTGGCGGCACCGGCGACGACGCCCTCGCCGTTCTCGGCGAAGGTGCCCGCGTCTCTGGCGGTGCGGGTATCGATAGCTTCATCTTCGAAGAAGAAGCTTCTAACAACCGCGTCCTCGGTGGCGAAGGCGACGACATCTTCACCATCAACAGCGGCAGCGACAACCTCCTGTCCGGCGGTGAGGGCGCAGACTCCTTCTCGTTCGTCATCGACGAGCCCGTCGCTGACAACGTCATCGTTGACTTCGATGCTGCGATTGACTCCCTCGAGATCGTCGACCTCGGTGGCATCGGCGGCGAGCTGGAATTCGACGGCAGCGACGTTATCTTCGGCGGCGTTACCATCGTGACTCTAATCGGCGTTGACGCAGCTACTGCTGGTGTCGAGCTCGTATAAGCGGATCTACAGATTCGCCTAATTGCCTCGTTACTAGCGCCAGCGGGCTAGCCCGCTAGCGCGATCGGACTCAACCGAGGAAGACTTCGCGCTTCCTCGGTTTTTTTATGGGCTGGCCCCCAGATTGAGATTTAATATCGTCCAAAACTCAGCGCGCCTATGACTGCTCCCCATCGCCAAGATTGTTTTCCGACCCCGCTGTGGAAATTTCCCCTCGAGGGAGCCGCCGCCTTAAATGTCAAACTTGCCGAGGCGATCGCCCGCGAGCGCGAGCGCGACCCCAACGGCATGCGCGTCTCCAACGTCTTGGGCTGGCACAGCCGCGACGACCTCCACCGCCGAGACGAGTTTCGAGAGTTCGTCGAGCTTATCGGCAACAATGTGCTCGCCGTCGCCCGCGAGCTAGCCTGGGATTTGACCGCTATCTTGCCAAAACTCAATAACTGCTGGGCAATGGCCAATATTCCCCAAGCCACCACCAAAGCCCACCACCATCCCAACTCGATTCTCAGTGGCGTCTACTACGTGCGCGCCCCCAAGAGCGGCGGCAATATTTACTTTTTCGATCCCAGGCCGGGAGCGCAGATGCTCGTTCCTGCCTACACCCACACCAACGGACTCAATGCCGGCCAAGTCACCATCCCCGCCGTCGCGGGCACGATGCTAATTTTCCCGAGCTGGCTCTGGCATGGCGTCGAGCCCAACCGCAGCAGCGAAGATCGCCTTTGCTTGAGCTTCAATGTCGGCATTGCTCAAAATCCCAGGCAGCAAAAACAGCCAGCAGAACCACCGAAAGCATGAGTCCCGGGCGGCAGTTGCCAGCATCCTTAAATTTGGCTTGCGATCGCCAGGCCCCAACCTAGCTTGGGGCCATAATTGTTGGCAATTGCTCGGGCAGGATCCTTGGTGACTGCGACCTTATCTGGGGTTCGGCGCTGTTGCCTGCGGTACCGTCCCTGGCAGTTTTTATTGATGCCAACAGCCCTCGTTTAAATTTTTGAGCCGTGTCAGAGCAAATTTTACAAAAAATCGCTAATTCGATTTCCCCAATCGTGCCCGCCGCGCCGACACTTGCTACCCCCACTAGCACCGAGAGCGCCAAGACCGGGAGTGCTAACAAGTACGATCGCTGGGTCAAAAGCACCACCGCTGCTGCTGCCCGTATCGAAGCCGGCATTGTCATTCCTCAAGTCGAGCCTACCTTTCAAGTCAGCCCGGAGGCCAAAATCTTCGCTATTGGCTCCTGTTTCGCTCGCAATCTCGAAACCGCATTCCTCCAGGAAAAAACCCAGATTATAAGCGCCGACCCCGATAGCGAGGTTCTCGAGATCAAAACAAACCTCAAGGTAGGGTCGCTCAATAAATACAATCCCATCTCCATCCAGCAAGAGCTGGCCTGGGCCAGCGGCGCAGAAACTTTCCCGGCAGGTGCCTTTGTCGAGTACGCCGGTAAGTATTGCGACTTGAGCGTGCGCGCGCAGTCGCGTCAGGGCTCGCTCGAGCTGATGCAGTCGCGACGAGAGCAGCTGCGGGCTCACTTCGCGCGGGCCTTTGAGGCGGATCTGGTGGTCGTTACGTTGGGCTTAATCGAAGCCTGGCGCGATCGCGAGACGGGGTTAGTATTGGCCGAGGCCCCTTCGCCTCGACTTTTGCAGCAGTACCCCGAGCGCTTCGCTTTTGAGGTTTTGTCTTACGAAGACTGCCTGCAAGCCCTACAGGCGGTTTGGGGGCTCCTGCAGGCCCACGGCAAACCCGATGCCAAGCTGCTGGTGACGGTCTCGCCCGTGGCGCTACTGCGAACCTTCAGCGGCCAAGATGTCATCGTCGCCAACATGATGTCCAAATCAATCCTGCGAGCGGTAGCCGGAGCCTGGGCGGCCGCCACCGAGAGCATCGATTACTTCCCCAGCTATGAGGCAGCGATGCTCTCCGACCCCAACCTGGTGTGGATGGCAGACCGGCGCAACATCAGCGATTTTATGGTCGCCCAGATCGTCGGCGAGTTCGCCCGGCGCTACGGCCTCAAGCCCGCCCTCAGCCCGACTGAGTTTGCTGCGATCGCCGAGCGGGTCTATCGCACTCGCCTGGAGCGAACCCAGCAATCGCTGCAGCAGCTGTTGGCAGCGTCTTAAGTTTTTCAAGCCCGAAGCAAAACCGCGCTCATTCCACCGCCAGCAGGTCATCGTCATCTGCTGGCGGTGGTTCGCGCATCTCGGCGAGGGTCTTCCAGCCGGCCTGCCATAGCGTCGGGTCTTTGAGCTGGTCGGCATTGACCCAAAACCGGGCATTGGGGTCGCAGGAGGCCACCATCTCAGCAAAGACCAACCGGCCTCCATCCTGACGAGCGATAACTTGAAAATGCCGCCAGCCCCAGGTTTGCTGGCAAGCCGTCCACTTCGAGCCCACCAAATGGGGAAATCGAGGCCGTTGCTTCGGTTTCTTCGCCATAACTTCCCCCAAAAGCTAGCTAAAACCTGTCTGAGGAACGATCTCAGGCAATCGCGCCACACCTTAATCCTGTGGATCTACGAGGATGGCAAAAGCTCTAACTTTTTAAATATTACTTAATGTCAAACAGACCTGCATGGTGGGATAATGCCCGGAATGACCTGCGTAATCTGCCGACATCACTGGCGGATTTTCTCGCCTCAGTGGTGTTTTGGGGTACGACATTACCGCAAAGCCAGACCCAAGCATGCTAAATACAACGCTACAGCAGAGTGAGGATGTAGACTTTGTCTGATATGGATGGGGTAGGGAGCCAGGCCAAACGGCAACTCCTAGACATCTCTGAGTTGGAAGCTTTTTTTCGCGCGCTCGGCCGAGATCGCTGGAGCGGGCAGATCCGGCTGTTTACAGCCGCTCGGGCTTGGGTGTTGTTTTTGGCTTCCGGGCGCTTCTGGTGGGCTGATGGTGGCGCCCATCCCCGACGGCGCTTGCGACGCCGCTTGCACGAGCTGCAGTGCGCGGCCGAGGACCGCCAAAATTCTGAAGTCGTGGCAGTGCCTCGAGCGGGCAACGTCATGAACGGTGACAACTACACCTACCTTCTGAAGCTGTGCCAGAGCCGAGGCATTCCGCGCGAGCGGCTCCGCAGCGCGATCGCCGCGAGCACCCTAGAGGTGCTGTTCGATCTCTGGGCCATCGGCCGCGAGCGCCCCAAGGTCCCGACAAAGTTTTTAGTTGTTTCCTCGGCGGCGGCGCTACCCGATTCCGCGTCTCCAGAAACCCTGTTAGCAACAGCAGTGCTCGTAGAGGCGGCCCTCGAGGGCGCACAACGAGAGTGGCATGCTTGGCACGAAGCGCTCGGCTCGCTCTCGAATGGCGACGAGTTGGCAGACTGCGCTCCTAAAATTCTGCAGCCCGAGCAATTGCGCGGGCGCGTCAACCCAGCGACCTACAATGCCATGGCCGCTCAGCTCGACGGTAACAACACCTTGCGAGATGTAGCTGCCCGCCTCAACCTCAGAGTGCCGCAACTCACCAAACTACTGCAGCCCTTGGCTCGCGACGGCATTTTGGCTTTCGAAACTGTTGCCGACTGGAGCAAATCGCAGGCGTCGCCCCCACAGCCGCCCCGGCCCACCGCGCCTGCTGCAGCTCCTCCGAGCGAGGCAACAGCGCAAGTCCAACCGCCTGCCACCGCACCTTTGATTGCCTGCATTGACGACAGCGAGCAATCCTGCCAGCTCATGCAATGGTTTCTGGAGAAGGCTGGCTATCGCTTCTGCCACACCACCGATCCGACCGCCGCACTCTCGCTCTTATTGAGTCAGAAGCCCGCGCTCATTTTTCTCGATCTGGTCATGCCCGGAATTTCCGGTTACGAACTTTGCACGGCCATCCGGCGCGTTTCACTGCTGGAGGCCGTGCCCATCGTGATTATTACCGGGCGCGACGGCCTCGTCGACCGCGTACGCGCCAAGATGGCTGGTGCGACAAGCTTTATGGCCAAGCCCTTGCAGCGAGAGGCCGTTTTGAATGTCGCTCGGGCGCATCTGTCCCACAGCAGCTCCTAAATTCGATCTTGGGCCTGAAGCCGCTGGCGCAAGCGATGGGGTTCGCCACAATCGACCGCGCGCCCAGCCTCTAGGAGCACGGCTCCGTCGCAATGATTGAGTTCGTCAAGGCGATGAGTCACCCACAGGGCCGTCAGGTGGTGTCTATCGACTAGCTCGCGAACTTGGGTCACTAGTTCTTGCTGGGCGTCGGGGTCGAGCAGGGCCGTCGGCTCATCTAAAAGCAAGATCTCGGAGCGGCGCGCCAGGGCACCAGCAATGGCGATGCGCTGCTTTTGGCCGCCACTGAGCGCATAAATCGGGCGGCGCTCCAAGTGAGCCAAATTGACCGCCGCCAGGGCTTCGCGCACTCGGGCGCGCGTCTGGCGGGCATCGAGCCCTTCGCGCACCAGGCCGAAGGCAACATCGGCCCCGACAGTCGGCATCACCAGCTGGCGATCGGGATTCTGGAACACAAACCCCGCCAGCCCAGACAGCGAAAAGCTGCCGGACTGGGGGGTTAAAATGCCAGCCAGCACGCGCAGTAGGGTAGATTTGCCGCTGCCGTTGTTGCCCAGCAGCATCCACAACTTGCCAGCTGGAACGTCCAGCGAGCACCCTTGCAGCACGGGCCGGTCGGCACGCCAGCTAAATTTGAGATTCTCGACGCGAATGGCCGGGTCTGACATAGCAGCAGAACGTTTGTGGAGTGGCGCTCACTCGTTGCCTGCAGCAAAGAAGCCCGGAACGCGGCCGCCGGCGCCGCCACCGGTTTTCTTAGACAAAATTACTGCCCCAATTTGGTCGCTTAGGAGCGACACCTGTTTGTCGGTATCTTTATCGCAGGTTAGCTCGATAACAATCGGAGTCGGGCTTGTCAGGGCAGCCTTAATCTCTGCATAGATCTCTCGGGCGCGCGCTTCGTCGTCGCGCTGAACGGACACGGGAAAAGGAACGTACTTGAGTGTGATGTCGATCGAGAACATAGGTTTCGTGCGGTTAAGACAATGGCGTTGCAAAAGTTGCCCTCTACCAGAGTACGCGAAGCAGCCGTTCCTCACCGCGAGCGAGTCGCAGCCCGCCACCGACGAATTCTATGTCTCGCCTGCAGAAGCTCCAGGCTCGGTCTTCGGGCGCCAGCCAGGTCGCACTACCTGGCGCGATCGCGCGATGACCAGCGCATCATCGGGGATGTCTTCGGTCACCGTCGAGCCCGCTGCAACGGTAACGTCACACCCCAGAGAAATGGGCGCGACGAGCACGCTGTTGGAGCCTGTTTTGCTGCGATCGCCGATGGTGGTGGGGTGTTTTTGGCATCCGTCGTAGTTGGCTGTAATGGTACCCGCGCCAATGTTGACCTCCTGACCGAGGATGGCATCGCCTAAATAAGCCAAGTGCGCCACGTTAGTGTTGTGGCCGAGGGAGCTATTTTTAATTTCGACAAAGTTGCCCACCCGACAGGCTTTGCCGACCCGAGCCTGGCCGCGCAGGTGCGCGTAGGGGCCGATGCGAGCGCCCGCATCGACTTGGCTGTCGCTGACCACTGAGTAGCGCACCGTAACACCTTCTGCCAGGGTGCTATTTTCGATGAGGCTGCCCGGCCCGAGGTGACAGCCTGCCGCTACGACCGTGTCGCCGCGCAGGTGCGTCTGGGGCTCGATGGTGACATCGGGCGCGAGGGTTACGGTTTCGTCGATGGTGATGCTCTTGGCGTCGATCATCGTGACCCCAGATAAGAGCCAGTACTTTTTGACGCGCTCCTGTAGGGTCTCGTAGGCTGCTGCGAGCTGCTGGCGATTGTTAATGCCGCCAATCTCGAGAACATCTTCGACATCGACGGCCATCACGGTGGGCAGCCGGGCAAAGACATCGGTAATGTAGTATTCCCGCTGGGCATTGTCGTTAGACAAGCCGGGCAAAATCTCAGCCAGCGCCGCCCAGTCAAAACAATACACCCCGGCGTTGATACGGCAATTTCGGGCTTGCTCGGGGGTACAGTCGCGATCTTCGACGATTCTCTCGACGCGGTTGGCCTCGTCGCAAAACACGCGCCCGTAGCCTTTGGGATCCTCAAAAATTGCCGTCAGAATGGTGGCATCGCTGTGGTAGGCCTGGTGGGTTTGCAGAAGCTGGGCGAGAGTCTCGGGCCGCAACAGGGGCACGTCGCCATTGAGCACGAAGAAGCTGCCTCTGTAGCCCTCGAGCAGCGGCATAACCTGCTGGACGGCGTGGCCGGTGCCGAGCTGCTCTGGCTGTTCGGCAAACTCCACTGCAGGGCGATGGGCGAGGGCCTGGCGGATGCGATCGCCCTCGTAACCAATGACGACAATTTCGCGCTGGGGCTCGATGAGGCGGCAGCTATCTAAAACGCGCTCCACCATGGGCTTGCCTCCCAGAGAGTGCAACACCTTCGGCAGGCTAGATTTCATGCGCGTGCCGCGCCCGGCGGCCAAAATCGCGATCGCTACCACAACGTTACTCCCTTCAATGCTCGCATCCGACAATTCACGCCCCCCGACTGCTCCGGGCGAGTCGAAGTTGCAACTGGCTCGACTAATTATAGGAGCGGTCGCTCTCCTTCTAGGCGGGCGCGCCAGCGTTTGCGCCATTGGGTTGTCGGCTCGAGGCCGCAGGTGGCTTGCTCGCGCTGGCGTCGGGCCAAAATGGCCTCGGGAGCCTCCTGTAGGGTTGGGTCGCGATAGGGAATGGCCGCGCGGGTCTGTTGGTGCTCGATCTCGGCCTCAGAAACAGGCGGCAAGCCCTCACGCCTGGGGCTAGCAACTGTCGATTGCCGCCCCAGCCCTAGGGTCGTGCCGTAGTGCAGCCCTGCTTGTTGGAGGGCCGTTCGCAAAGCCGCCGCGCAAGCATAGGTCGCTAAATATCCATCAGGGGCCAAGCAAGCTGCTGCTAGGGCAATAAATTCCACCGTCCAGAGCTGGGGGCACTTGGGCGGCGAAAACGGATCGAGAAAGATAGCGTCGGCAACGAAGCCCTCGCGCTGGAGGGCCTGGAGGGTCTGGCGGGCATCGCCAAGCCGCAGGCGCGCGCTCAGTTGCGGCACGCTCACCACAAGTTCGCCAGCGAGGGTCTGCAGCAGTTCCGGCACCGGCGATCGCCAGGGGGCGAGCAAATTTTGTGCGGCTGCCTGCCGGCAAACCTGGGGGTCAATTTCGAGAGCCTGCAGCTCGACCCGGCAGCCGGGCGCGACGGCCCAAATGGCATCGAGGGCGGCCGCGCTGTTGTAGCCCAAGCCGTAGCAAATATCGAGCACGCGCAGGCAATCTCTTGTGGCAGCCCGCTCCGGCAGGCGGCAGGGCCGCACGAATTTAATCAGCGCTTCTTGGCTGGCCCCGTGGCGAGAATGAAAGGCTTCGCCAAACGCTTCTGAAAAAAAAGTTTCCGAGCCATCACCGGTTGGCTGACGAGAGAAAGGCATCGTGCGGGTCACTCTCAAGAGACACTTTTGGCTGCAGTCTAGTGTTTCTTGAGAGCTGGAGTCGCGATCGTTTTGCCAACCCAGCCCAACAGGCGTAATTGTTTGGTTTTGGATCCTAATCGAGATTAATTGGTGTCTTTCAGGGCGAGGCCGATCGCAGCACCGATGATGCCGATGAAGATGGAGAAGAGGACATTGGCGAAGCGATCGGGGATGGCAGAAAGCCAGGTGCTGCGGATGGTTTGGACGGGGAATTCGGGGTAGAAGCCGACTGCGACGCGGTGGATTTTGCTGCCGGAGGCGTCCACCTGGAGGCCGGGGTTGGCTTTGTCGCACTGGATTTCGAGGGTGCGGAGGCGATCGATGCCGGAGCCACAGGAATCGAGAGTGAGGGGGAAATTTGGGACTCTGCGACGGCAATGGCGGCAGGCGCCGCACGAGCGCGTAAACTTTCGGAAGCCAGCCCATCTTAATCTAACCGGTGTTTGATTCTATCCTCAAAGCCATCAGGGAAAAGATTTTACAGCAAGCCTACGTTATGACCATCCATGCAGATGAAGAGATGGATGATGACAACTTAATGCTGGCAGATGTGGAACAGGCCATTCTTGTGGGGAGGATTGTCGAGCGCCAAGAGGACAAGGTCACCGCAGAGCAGAAATATCGCATACGAGGAGATTCTATTGACGGCGACCCCATTGAGGTAATCGTTAAGCTAGGCGTATCTGGAAACGTTATTATCATCACGGTCTATGCACTCTGAGACTACGATTTGTGCCGTTTGTGGGTCTGCAAAAGCTAAAATCCGCTCCGTTTCCAGAACCTATGGCAGGGGGCGCGATCTCCTCGTAATTGAAAATGTCCCGCTAATTAGCTGCCCCGATTGCGGCACGCGCTACCTCACGGCTTCTACCCTCAAGGAACTCGATCGCATCAAGCGGGAGCGCAAAACAGCAGCAGTCACTAAACCCGTTGAGGTTGCAAGTTTCTCGGCACCGAGTATGCAAAGCTAAATGTTGCGCCCCTCGGCGCAGGGATCGGTCCCTTGCAGGCACAATCAATTTCCTTATCGCACCCGCCCAGGAGCGCCGTCACAATGAACTTCACCATCGAGCTAGAGCGAGAAGAGGATGGCCGTTGGATTGCCGAGATCCCAGAACTGCCCGGCGTTATGGTTTACGGCACCACAATCGCCGAAGCCCAGACCAACGCTAAAGCCCTCGCCTTGCGAGTCATCGCCGATCGCCTAGAAAACGATGAGCCTAGCGATCGACCTTTGCAGATTTCCTTTCAAGCTGCATGAGCGCGTGGAAAAGTAGTAAAGCCAGCCGCGTCCTAGCTGTTTAGTCCCAGGCTCTGGTGGCTTCTCTATCGCTACAGGAGCTGGAGCGCTTGCGATCGCTACTACAACAGCAAGGAATCGACCTCACCATTGCTTACTGCAAGATTCTGAGGGTCACTTAAATTCATCACTCGAGCGGAAGTTGGCAAGCAATGCGCGCGCGGTCTCATCAGAGCCAACTACTTCGCCTTGCCGATCGCTCAGGATGGTGCCGATTTTAAGATCCGCAGTGGCATATTTGCGGACGTAGGCCCGCGCCCGCGCGCTCGCTTTCTGGGCGACGAGATCGAAGGTAGTCCGAGCTAGACCATAACATTGCAGATATTCGGCGGCGGCCTCGGCGGTCTCGGCAGCTAGCACCCCCCGCAGACAGGCAGGATCGTCGCAAATTGCGGCCACCGTCGCCGCCAGAATCTCGAGCTTGCCATCAGCAATGTGGCTTGAGGTGTTGAAAATACCCCCAGCGAGCTTGACGAGCTTGCCGTGGTAGCCCACGAGCAACACCGACTCGACCCCCAATAGCCCGGCTTCGACCAAAAGCGCCCCCAGCCAATTGCCCGCCCGCGCGATCGCGATCGCTTCGATCCCTAAGCCTTCGGCTACGCGCTGGCCGTTGTGGCCAATGCAAAAGGCCAACTGTGAGGTGAGCTGGGCTTTGGCTTGGAGTTCGCGGCGGAACGCCTCGAGGCCCTCGACTGCCGAATGGGCCTCGGAGATGCCGCTCGTTCCTAGCAGCGAGAGCCCCTCAAGGACGCCGAAGGCTTCATTCGAGGTGCGCTGTGCCAAGGTGCGGCCCTGGGGCAAAATAATCCGCACGACGGCGGCGCGATCGCGCGGGACTAGATCTAGCAAATTTTCGGTGAAGAGCCGCCGGGCGTAGGCGTAGATGGCCGGGACGCCCTCGGCGGTGCGGCCTACCCCTTCGCCAGCTTCAACAGTCAAAGGAGCGACAGGCGCCTCGCTGCTACTGGTTCGAGGCAACTGACGTACCCAGGCCCAGACAGGCGTATTGCGGGTCAAATCCAGATTGTCTCCCGGATCGCTGCGCGTCACCCCCAAGGCCGATTCTTCATCGAGACGGGCCACACTCTCGACCGGTACGCTCGCGCGCTCGGGCAGCAAGTCTAGCTCGACGCTGGCGATTCCGGTGGAGTCTCCCTGTAGGCGCAAGAGAGCAGCTTTTGCAGCTGCCACGGCAAAAACGGGCAGCGTGTATCCGGTTCTGGCCAAGGTTTTTCCTTTGGGTCTGAGTCGGGCATCACTCCACAGCTCGAGTGCCTACAGCAAAATGAGGCCGTCTTTTTCGAGATCTTCGATGAGCTGCAGGGCGCGGGCATCGCCCAGCCACAATAGCGCTGCTTTGGCATCTTCGATGACGCCAAAATCTTTGTCTTCGACCAATGCTTCGACCAATGCATCGACAGCCGTCGCGTACACCACGTTCGGGGGGAGTTCGCGGCAAAGCTGGCCTAGGGTCCAGGCGCAGTTGCTGCGCACTGCCGGGATGGGGTCGCGGCGCAGGGCTTCGATGACCGTCGGCACCAGGGCGATCGCATCGTCGTAGTTTAAAACTTCCATCTGAGCTAGGGCACTGGCCGCCCACAGCCGCACGGCAGCAACATCCGTCGCTAGGGCGTGGGTCAGGGTAGGAATCGCGCGGCGATCGCCAGAATTTCCTAGAGCCCAGACGATCCCTTTGCGGGCGTAACCATTCCAGTCAAGGCTGTAGCGCTCGATCAAAGGCTCTACGGCGGCGGGGCTGGGATTGTGGCCCAAGGCGTAGGCCGCGCCCACGCGCGTCAGCGGGCAAGCATCCGCAAGCAGCTCGATCAAGCGAGGAACGGCGCGCGGCTCTTGCAAATCGCAAAAGGCCCGCACGGCCCGGTTACGCTCGGCAGGATCGACAGAATCGAGCTGCACGAGGAGAATTCCGGGACCGGGCAGCGGCGTCTCCCGCACCTCGTCATCGTCTAGGCGAGCGAGGGGGTCGAGATCTTCTTCTGGGAAGTCCGCATCGAGGTTGGCTTCAAGGGTGCTTCCCGAGGCAGTCCGGTCGTCGTCGTCGTACATCGCTTCCCAAGTCATCGCGCTCCAGAGGCGAGCTGGCACCTAGCACTCTGGTAGTTGTAGGCCTTCATTATCTCAAAAACATCGGAGCCCCGAGGTGGCGGGCCGTATCGGTGATTCCCCCTAATTTTCCCCTATTACGGTCTAGAGGGCACCGAGGCGCTTGCGGTAAACAAGATCGCAGCGGGCGGTCTCGACACCCGTGGCTGGCTGGTAACCACCGCTCTCATAGAGTCGGACAGCCGATTGCAAGACCGAGGCAGTCTCGACCCAAATCTCTTCGAAGCCCCGCGCGGCCACTGCCGCCTCAAGCTGGGCGAGCAAATAGCGCCCCAGCCCTTGCCCGCGAGCCGCAGGCAGCAAGTACATTTTGCGAATCTCTACAGCACGGTCGCCCCGCTCGATGGGGTAGTAGGCCCCGGTGCCGACGATCTCGCCATCCTTCTCGACGACCCAAAATTCACCGCCGCAGGCTTGGTAGTGGCGCTCTACGGCTACGACATCACCATCGGCACCATTGGGCTCCCAGGGCAGGCCGTACTCTGCGAGTACCTGCCGAATGACCGCCGCTGCAGCCTCGCGATCGCGGGGCTGCCAAGGACGCACGACCCAACCGTCATACTGCAGCAGCACCGATTGCAACGGGCTTACAGGCGCGAGCGCACTTGCTGCTGGTAGGCACGGCTATCGAGGCCGTCACCCCCGCGCTGGGGCAGGTTGGCAATTTCTGCTTCTAGGGCTTCGACCCGCTTTCCCGTGTCGGGATGAGTGCTCAAGAAGCTCGGAGCTCTCCCACCACCGCTGAGCTGCTGCAGCTTGCGCATGAAGGAAACCATCCCCTGGGGGGCGTACCCGGCAGCCGTTAAATTGGTCAGGCCGAGATTGTCAGCTTCGTACTCGTCTTCGCGGCTGTTAGGCCGATTGAGGGCGAGATCCACACCAATTTGTACTGCCGCTCGATCGTCGAGGCCTGCTGCCGAGAGCACCCCTTGGGCAACGGCGCGCTGGCGCATTTGCTCGAGGGCGTGGCGGCCGGCAATGTGGCCGATCTCGTGGGCCATCACGCTGGCCACCTCGGCTTCGTTTTCAGCGGCCCTCAGCAAGCCGGTGTGAACGTAGACATAGCCACCCATTGTCGCGAAAGCATTGACGCTATTGTCGCGAACGATCTGAAAGGTATAGGGGATATCGCTACGGGAGCTAGCTGGCACCAGCCGTCGCCCGACTCGATTGACGAAATTATTGAGCTGGGGGTCGCGCTCGATCCGGACGCTGCGGGTAATTTGCTGGTTGATTTGGCCGCCGAGGTTAACCTCTTGGCGGTCCGAGAGATTCGAGAGCTGGAAAACCTGAGCGCCAGTGCGCAGGAGATCGAGTATGGAGAAGGCATGGGTGACCTGAGGCAGGGCAAAAGCAACGACAACGCTCGTTAATATGGCCACTGCAACGTAGCTGCCGCGCTTACAGAGGGCGCGCGCGCGCGCGAACAAGTTTTGAAACATGGCTGAGCCTCCGGGCGTCTTTTCGGTGAGGATAAAAGCTGCGGCACGACAGGGTACGTAGTAGGTGCCACACGGTATCTAGTAAATCAGATAATTACAGGCTAGCCCTTTTAAGTGAGGGCTCGGGTCAATAGGGTGGGCTCGGCCCAAAATCTGGCAGATTCTGGCACGGCGAGCTTCGGTTAACGACAATCACTTACTTTCTCAAGGATGGCTATGAAACTTCTCGACACCCAGGGGCGACTGTTCGGTAAAATCAGCATCCTCGATCTGGGGGCAGCGGCGGTCATCGTGCTGACGATCGTCGGGATTTTCTTTTTCCCCGGCACATCGGGCACCGCTCAGGTTGGTATTGGCAGCACCACCGAGCCCATCGAGGTAGACGTGCTGGTGCAGGGGCTGCGCGTCAGCACGCCAGCAAAGCTGCAGCAATCGCTCCAGGAGTCTGGAAAGACGGAAATCATCATTCGCAATCAACCCTTCGGCAAAGTCGATTTGCTCGCAGCGGCGTACTTTCCCCGCACGGTTGAAGTCCCCCAACCAGACGGCTCGGTCATCGCTCGGCCCGACCCTCGCCCCGGCGAGCAATTTACCTCCGATTGGATGATTACCGTCGGTGGCAACGCCCAAATCACCGAGGGTGGCGCGGTGCTCGGCAATAGCAAAGTCAAAATCGGCACCCCCATCGAGCTTGAGGGGCGCGATTACAACTTCCGAGGCAGCGTTATCGACGTGCGCCTGCCGGAGTAACCCGCTCTAGCGGGGCTTGGGCGCAATAGTCAGAAAGCCCCGCGTTTTACCCGAAACCGAATCGGTGGTGCGAATGGCCTCCCAGAGCCGCTCGGCCTCGACCCAAACGGGTGGGTACTTGTAGCGCGAGACATCCAAAATCAAAAATCGATCGCTTCGGGCATCGTAGGCGGCGACCGGCGAGATGTGGCCGCCGCGCTCTTGGGAAATCGTCCGGCGCAGATAATTAATGACGACATAGTTACCGGGCTCGGAAAGGTTGCGCGTCAAAATCGTGCGAAACTCGCTCAAGCTCACATCGCTGCCGTGGTAGCGCGTCGCCTCGACGGGATGACTCTCAAAAAGTCCCTCTAGCTCGGCCAAGGTCAGCCCCTGTCGCGCGATCGTCTGCCGAGGAATGATAGCCTCTGTGGCGGCGTTGAGGGCATTCTCTTGGGTGTAGTAGGGCTGCTGCCACTCGGGAGCAATGGGCGCTGGAATGGGCAGCGCGTTCAGTACCATTGCCATTGTCGCCACGCCGCAAAAGGCCGGGTTTTTCTGGGTGACAAAATGGGTCGTCAGCGCGATGTAGTCCGCTCGGGCACTGCTGTCGCGCAAAAGTAGCTGCCCTTCTCGCGAGGTCAGCGGCACTAAAGAGGCATCGACGGCAGGCGGTTGCGCCACCAGCGAGCGAGCGCTCCAGAGAGAACCTCCTGCTGCTAGCAGCGCTCCAAGCCCTACTGACGCCAGCCGTTGCCTAGAAATCGCAATCGCCACGGTTTTTTCTCCTCGCTTTATCGTCCGAGCTTTTGGCCGTCAGGATAGCGCGGTTTCCTCTCTGGCGAAGGCCGCTTCGACTGGAAGATTTGCCCGCAGGCTGGCGAGATTATCAATCGCGCGCGTCGATTCGAGGTCGATCTGGCTGTTGAGTTTTGCCATCAGGCTCTGAAGATGAATGTTGACGCAGCTCCAAGCTCCCAGAGCGTTGCCGAGATTAGCAAGAATTGGCTGCATGAAGAATGACATCCGCGCGCATTCTGGAGCTGCCTGCAAACAGTGCCGCGCGAGGAGATCCGGGGTGCCTTCGAGGATTTCTCGGCTGCAGCACCCAACGAACCGAGCGGTTACATATTCAAGAACGATGGCAGCTAGGCCGACTCCAGCGGCACTGGTCTCAAGGAGCGATCGCCCTTGCAACGAGCACATAGCACTTAGCAACGAATTTGGTGTGGCAATGTGACTGAGGTTGACCTTTATTCTGGCGACGCTCGCCCACTCACGTTCGATCGCCAGGCAGTAAAGAATATCGCGTTCGAGTCCGCAGAGGCGCTCGAACTGCCATTCGAGCAAGTCCCAAAGATCTCCGAATACCGTCACATTCTCTTCGAGAAAAGCACCAATATCGCCAGCAAACAACACGAAAATGTTGGCAGCTACGATCTTGAGGGCTAAGGGATGCCCACCACAGCGAGCGACCAAACGTTCGACTTCGCTATCCAATTGGGTTTGAAGTCTTGCACTCAAGAGAGTTCGAGAATCTTTGAGGGGCAGGCCCTGTAGTTGTAGCATTCGCAGGAGACCTTGAGGATCGTCTCGCAGAGAGAACCCAACCGGGCATTCTCGACTGGTTAGCAGCGTGCAACTCTGATGGGGTTCGTCGGCCAAACAACGCAGTAGTTGACCGTACCCTTCAAAGCCTTCTCGGTAGCGACCGCGCATGTGACAGTCATCGAGAACGGATTCGACATTGTCTAGGACCAACAGGCAGCGCCGTTGGCGGAAGTGATTTAAGAGACGATCTATCCACGTGTCGAGACTGGCTCGATCGGGTTCGGGAGTGCATTCTCGGCTTCCCAGACCGAGGATGCCAGCAATCAGGTTTTCTGGAGTTGGCGCATTGCGCAGCGATCGCCAGATGATAATGTCGAACCGATCGGCGAGTCGGACAGTCGCTACGGCTGCTAACGAGGTTTTGCCAATGCCACCGAGGCCAAGAATGGCAACTGTGCGGCAGCGATCCTCTTGGATCCAGCGACTCAGCGTCGCAAGTTCGGGCTCGCGGCCGTAGAAGGGAGCACCGCTGGCAACCGCAAAAGCCTCTGCCTGAGAGAATGTCAGGGCTTCCTGACTTGAATCTGACCGCGATCGCTGAGGGCGTTGGTGGCGCTCGAGAAGTCCGCGAAAGTTAGATTTTGTCGTTTTTCGATTGAGAATTTCGGAGAGGGATTTCCAGAGCTTGGCCCCAACGTCCTTGAGATACCCGGCGTCGTAGCCAGAGCGATCGGCGATCTCTCCATAGGAGCACCCTTCCCAGGCGTTACGAAGAACCAACTCTTGAATGGAGGTGAGCCCTTGCCCCATCAGCCGTTCGACGGTGAGGACGGCTTCTTCAGGGGTCATGGCTGGCGATCGCCACGAGCATTGGCAGCGATAGATCGAGCGGCAAGCATTGAAACATGAGTACTTCTATCAGGATGGCTCGATTATACCTATAGATACTTAGGGTGGGTTAGGGAGAAGTCAGGTTTTGGTTGCGCTCCCTTCAAGCGGCCAAATCAATTCTTCTGACTTCTCCCTACTGGCACAGGCAACTTGTCTGAGTAGGCTGAGGCCATGAATTGGTCTGCTGGAAGAGCGTTTTTGCGGACCACTACACAACATTGGGGTTTAAGAAGAGTGAAATTCAAATTTATCTCGAGCTTGTTGGGTTTGAGTACCTTCGCATTTTTGACAAGCAGCACGATCGCTACGGCGCAATCCCCAGAAGTTCCACCAACCCGAGTAATTCTCACGGCCCCGTCCTAGCCGCCCGCTAGTGATCCGCCATCTGCTTGCGGTGTCAGCATCGGCCAGCCCGGTATTATCAGCGAGCGGGTCGAGCTGTATTACTACCGCAACGCAGCAAATATGGTTGAGGTTCTGAATGCTGCAACTCCGGCAGGCCAGCGGTGTGCTAATCTTTTGCCCCTGAATCAGCTTCAGCCAGGTAGTGGTGTGGGGCGCGGCGGTGGCAACGTCATCTATTTGCACGGAACCCAGGCATATGTTGATAACGCAAAGCGATTTATCACGCAGCTCGATTTGCCCTTGCCAGGGATGGAGCTACAGCTAACAGGTGTGCAAATATCGGCACGCAAAGAGAAAGGGCGCCAGAGACAGGCCGATGCACTCGTCAAAACGAGATGGATTATTGCCAATACCAAGCAGGTTTTGAGCGAAAGTCTCGCTGCAGCGCAGGGTTTTTCAGGAATCACAGCACTTGCAGGAGAACAGTGTAGTAACTCTGAACTCTCGAGAGCTCTAAGAGATAGATGTAAGATCGACTTAGATTTTAAGAACACAATCGAGGAGTTAGGTTTTGGAAGAACTATAGATCCTGAAGTCGGAGAATCTACTTTAGAGATATTTCTAATAGGAAATTCTCTAAAGCCAGAGGCTTCTGTAGATTTCTACCGAACGATGTATTCTTACCTTGTAGATGGAGGCATACATAAAGATGGCAAGCTTGAGGCTGCACAAGGAGAGGTTGACCGGGACGGAGTATTTAAGGCTAGAGACAAACGTTTCCAGCCATATTTCAATGCTCTGCGAGATGACCTCGGGCGCCCGCCTTACGAGCGATTCTTTCGTTCTCGTGGTCTAGAGTCGGCATGTACGTTTCCTAAGCCTGAGGACGATTTAAAGGAGGGCGAAAGATGCCAGCAATGGGAATGGCTAGCAAGATGTATTCCCATACGCGACTTATCTCGAACTGAAGATAGGGTTCAAACAGAGCTTGCAAAAAAGGCTATTCGTGAGGCTGCCGATAAAGGCATCTCCAGATATGAATCTTGCGATATTTCTGGTTCCGCATCGGGGAGCAAGGAAGGAATTTCCTTGGCTTCGATAATCACTGGGTACGAGAGGGGAATTGTCTTAGAGTTTGCACACCAGTATTCCGACTTCGTCCTGAATCCCAGTAGATTCGACCCAGATGAGCTGCAACGGACCGCCGATAACCTGAACACCCTGATTCAGGATGTGACTGAGTTTCTTCAGGAAGATCTTCAGGATTTGTTTGTCGATCCTACTGTCGCACAAATCAAAAAAGCTGTCAGCGAACAGAAGGGAGTAGAGTTCGCACAGGCGGGTAGAACCACACTATCGACTCTAGATGGAGTCGAGTCTACGATTGGTACGACTTCTACTAGTGGCTTCCAAATCCCCACCCCAACAGAAGACCTTGCAGAATTGCTGACGAGGGCACAAGAAGTACAAGAAGCCTTCGATGGGATCGTTCCTGCTGAGGTCTCTGCAGCCGCCACTGGAGGTATACCCATCTCGAATTTAGTCGGTCTCGCAACTGCCTTCTCAGAAGACAGATCGACACCGATTGAGATCCAAACTGGAACAAGCCTGACCTTCACGCCTGGGATATCCCGCAATCTAGATGCAGCCGAGCTGAACATAAACCTGGTCATTTCCGACCCAAGTATTACTGCAACTCAGCAGGATGCTAACGTGCCCCCGATATCGCGTATTGGAAGGCAAGAAATTCAAACAACCGTCTACACGCAAGCTCTCGACTTCTTCGAACTCTCAGGATTTACAAACCAAGCCACTATTGGCGTAAGGAGGAAGCCTCTCCCTGTCGTTGGCACTCTCTGGAATATCGTCTTTGGCGGCATTCCGGGATTCAGAGATTTATTCAGCATAGGACCAAAAACTCAAAACGTGAATCACGAAAGTCTAATATTGACGACTGCTTTCATTACACCAACCCCTTTGAGTTTCGGAGCTTTTTACTCGCCCCCAGAAGATCTGTTATCTGCAAGAGTAAGAGAGGCTAGAATGCATGTCGATGAAGCTCGGAAGCACCTAGAAGAAGCTGAGTCAGAGTTATTCAGAGTAATAGCTAATGGAGAAGATCGCGAGCAGGCAGACATGCGCTTGGGGACGGCTCGGGAAAACTTGCACGATCTACAGACAGCAAACTCAAGTGCGTTTGCCCGTCAAAGAGACCTCGGATTCTGTCGAAATCAACTCGAGCTCGATCGATACCTTGCTAGCCCAGAGGAAGAGGACTCTTCTTCTGGGAGCGATAATCGAGGCGGGGTCCGGACCTTCAGCGAGCCATCTTTCCCGGCTGGCACGAGGATAACTGCCGAGCGCTGCAGTGGATTTGAGGTCAGAGAACTCAAGCCCAATGAATCCCAGTAGCCTTGAGAGGCTGCGCAACTAAACCTTTAGGGTGACTTTCGCGCAAGCTCAGGGGTCGGCATTTGGATAGCTATGGCAGGGGTTTTAAAGATAGATATTTTCGAGATCGGTGCTTTAGTGGCCAAAAATCGGACAGATCTCAGATATCAACACCTTAGCCGAGCGTAGTGGCTATCACTCCTTCACGTCGTTCTGCCTAGGTCGCACGCGGAGAGGCTCATTCGAGACTTACAGCCCTTTGCAAAGCTACTGGGTACAGTAACAGCAGTGGGCAAACCAAT
>CAYTBI010000064.1:0-22722 GCA_964435975.1 uncultured bacterium | reverse complement strand
AAAGGAGGTCTATCAACAGGTCATCCTTCCCTGCCGGACGAGGCTCAGCGTAGCACTAATTCTAGTGGCGGCAGATCTTTTTCTGCTCCTACAGTTTGAGCTAGCCGGTTGGCTTCGCATCGGTGAGTTCGCACTCGGCCTAGCTGTCGCTCTGGCTATCTGTATTTCGGGCTTCGGAATATTCAAGCAATTCTTTGAAGTCTACCTTTTAGATCTTGCTCTGCGCAGCAAGCGCATAGCTAATAGCGAGCTTCTCGTTCTCATTAAGTTCTTCGCCAATACTGCAATTATTTTCATCGTCGCATTTGTCTTCGCGCAGACGCACCGAGTAAACGTTGTCGGTCTGGTTGCTAGCGTTGGCCTAGGCGGGGTTGCTATTGCTTTTGCATCACAAAAAGTATTGGAGCAAGTTCTCTGGACATTTCTACTGTATTTGGATCGTCCCTTTGTTAGCGATGATTATATTCATCTTGACGACGGAACCTTTGGGCGGGTAGAGTCTGTGGGCTGGCGATCCACTAAAGTCCGTCTCTCTGGCAAGGGGACCTTGGTTGTTATCCCTAACAGTATATTGGCGCAAATGGCCGTCGAGAACTTGTCAGGGGCCAAAAAGACAATCACGATTCTCAATGTGATTTTCGAGCGCGAGATTCCCGATACCGAGAAGGCTTTGGTGCGTAAGATTATTGCTGGCAGTACGCAGGAAATTTATGGTATCGACCATCGACTTACGGAAGTTGCCTTTCAGAAGGTTGCCAGTGTCAGGAATGGTAAGCCAGGAGAGATGAAAGCTCAGGTTAGATTCTTCATTCTCGGCTCGGGAGAGGTGGCAATGGAATTACGGCAACAGCTTCTGGACACAGCGCATCAGAACGTTACAAAGCAGCTTAGAGACTACGGTATTGGCTTCAAACTCGAGGATGAAATGGTTAACATCGACTCGCCGATGAATATCTGAGCAAATTAACCGGCAACCCTTACTGCAGATCATGAACTTTTCTCTGAGTGACCTTCTTTCATTCCTCCCTGACAGCTGGAATAGCTGGGATTTAAGCGACGAGGCCACACGGGAATTCCTGACATTATTGGGAGTTAGGCTGAGCCTTCTTGCGATCTGCGTCTGTGTCTCGCTCCTGCTCGGTCGAATCGTACCTAGCTTGCTGAGAAGCCTAGGAGCGCGAGCAGTACCTGACGAACGGCGAAAACAGTACGATGATTTCGTTGGGCCGCTCGTAGACACGGCAAAGCTAACAGTCTCTCTAATACTTGTCGATGTCAGTTTAAATGTCATTCGCAATTACGAAGGGCCTTTTGTGGTTCTTAAGTTTATCGCCGATCTAGCCGCCACGATAAGCATCGCTTGGCTGTTTTCAAAAGCGGCCCGACAGTTTATCCGGATCTACGGCATCAACCTAATAAGGCGTGTCAGCCCAGACGTTAACGAACTCATTCTCGTTCTCCAGACGACTGTTAACGTCTTCATCGGATTTTTTGCTGTCGCGATCTTTGCTCAGAGCCGAGATGTAAACCTTGCCGCGCTACTAGCGGGGTTTGGTATTGGCGGTATCGCTGTTGCTTTTGCCGCGCAGGAAACCCTCGGACAAGTTCTGGCCACAATCGTCTTATATCTCGATCGCCCTTATGTCCCCGGAGAATACGTTCGTGTTAACTTTAAAATTACGGCCGAGGACGTGTACGGGCGCATTGAGTCGATTGGCTTGCGCTCGACCAAAATTCGCATTGCAGTCTCCAATACCTTACTGGTAGTCCCTAACTCAGTTATGGTTGCCAAAGATATAGAAAATATCTCACGCGGGACAAAGGTGATGGTACTGCTTCACATGGATTTTCGCAAGCCCTTACAGGAAGACGAGGAAGCTTTTGTCCGTCAGACAATAAAAAGCAACGTTACTGACGAGCTATTCACTGGCCTCGATCCGGGTAGCATCCGCGTCCTGCTATTTCAGCCAGAGGACATGCCAGGCACGCGAGCGCGTGTGAGCTTTTTCATGATGGGCTCGAGCAAGGAATCATTCAAGATTAGTAAGCGCTTATTAGAAGCGACAAACAAGTCCATCGGGAAGCAGTTACATGCGAAAAACTTAGAATTTGAGATTCCCGAACCAACTGTTTATGTAGATTCGCCCATTACTTTGTAGATTCTGTCACACCTCCAGGCGTAACGAGACTTGCTAGCAACGCAGTACGGCATCTATACCAGGTCAAGCCACCAACATGCCCAGTTAGTAACTGTAGGAAATGTCCATGGACATAAGAACAATTCTTAAAGAAATTTTCTCTATCGAAGATAGTTTTCGGGAAACTCTTCTAGCGTTCGGGATTCAGGTAGGCATTTTTGCCGCACTCGTGCTTCTTTCGGTTTCGATCGGGCAACTCCTCCCCAGCTCGATATCATTTCTGGTGCGTCGACTGGCTCCTCAAGCCGTTGTTAAAGAATACGATCGCTTCGCCACGACTCTCCGTCGCCCGCAGGCTACTGCCGGGATGCTAATTCTGATGGCTTTTAGCCTAAATGTCTTGCAAGACTATGCCGGCTTGTTTCAGTTGCTTCGATTTTTCATCTACTTAGCCCTAGTATGTGCTTTGGCTTGGCTGGCCTCGACCATTCTGAAGCAGACGCTTCGGACATATGGTGTGAATTTCTTCAAGCGTATGGGCCTCAATGCAACTGACCCCGTGATGATTCTTGAAACTTCTGGCAATACGGTTATTGGCATCTTTGCGGTCATCTTATTCGCACAGAGTCAGAGTCTCAATCTCGTTAGTTTGTTGACCGGGCTTGGGATTGGAGGCTTAGCAGTCGCATTCGCGGCAAAAGAGGTGCTCTCGCAGATTATCGGCTCGATTGTCTTGTACCTGGACAAGCCGTTTTTGCCAGGGGAGTACGTTCGCATAAATTTCAACATCAGAGACGAAGATGTTTACGGTCGCATCGAATCGATTGGCTTTCGCTCTACAAAGATTCGAGTTGCCGTCAAAAATACTCTTGTTATCGCTCCCAATTCGGACCTGGCCAGCAAGGACATCGAGAACATCTCGCGAGGCACAAAGGTAATGGCTTTGCTCTGCATCGATTTTCCTAGGGTTCTCAACGAGAGCGATCGCCCCCTAGTCGAGCAGATAGTCACTGAAAACATTACTGATATGTTTGGCGTCGAGCCCGGCAGCGAGACCGTTCGGCTTTTCGAGCCTGATACGGGGGGGACTCGCGCTCGCGCGAGTTTCTTTCTGCTCGGCTCCGGCCAACGAGTGATATCGATTCGCAAGCGTTTAGTCGAAGCCGCTCAAGAGTCAATTGCCAAGCAACTTAATTTTCAGGGATTGGAGTTTTCGATGGATGAGCCGATTCTCTACCTCGACTCACCAGTCACGCTTTGAGCGTCTGGGACATGCTTCGGGTGCTCATATACAGTAATGGAAACGAGAGCGGACCTCGGCATTATAGTAATGGACAAAGTCTCATATAGCCCCAAGGTGATTCTCTAATCTTTTGGAGAAGGATAGAGTCTTACGAACCAACCTGGAGACGCGCTGACGGAGTGTATTGTTAAACCTCTCTACATAATTGGTTTTCCCTGATTCCTTTCCAACTGCCTTGTGGCGCTTCACCGGTAGGACAGTCCCATAGGCTTCTCAGCAATCGGTGTAGCAGGCTGCACATTGCCGATGATGGGTTCGCCCGTACCGGGTATATTCCTCACTTCCACACTGCGGACAATGCATTAGACTAGCTTGTAGTTTGGGTCTCGTTCCATTACGGTATAGCACTACTACCTTCGATCGGGCGCTTGCTGCCAAGCTTGAAATGCTTGCACGTACTCTTTCGCCGCCTGAGTATAAATCCCATTCCAATCGTAGAGGCGCTCGACAAGTTTTCGTCCGTTGGCCCGTAACTTTTCCTGCAGGTCGCTATCGGTCGCCAGTCGGACGGTCGCTGTGGCAAACTCAACAGGGCTATCTCCCACCAGCAGGTGCTCCTCAGAGTTCACCTGCAGTCCCTCGCAGCCCAAGCCGGTGGAGACTACGGGCAGCCCCATTGCCATCGCATGCAGAATCTTGATGCGCGTGCCACTGCCAAATCGAATGGGGGCAATAGAAATGCTGCAGTCGCGCGCCACTGCACTCATATCTTCTGGGTTGGCAATAACTCGAATGCGGGGCTCTTTGCTTAGATCGGTCACAGTCTGGGGGGGAGAGGCCCCAGCAACCCAGAAGCAAATCTCCGGGTCGCGCTCCCAGATGTGGGGTAGGATTTCTTCAGTGAAGTAGAGTACGGCATCGATATTGGGGTAATAGCTCATCGTGCCGATGAAAAGTAGCCGCTTGTAACTAAGCTGACAATGGCGAGGCAGCAGATCGACTGATGCGGTGTCGATGCCGTTGTTGACAACAAGTGTTTGACCGAACGAGCAACGATCGTCGAGGATTTGCTTGTCGAGATCGCTAACTGTCGTTCGCAATGGGAATTTCGCCCAGATCTCATCTTCATAGGTGGCAAGGAGTTGCGCTTCGCGCTCGGCCTCCCAGAAATCTTTTACAGCATCGGTCTGCTCTGCAAGGCGATGCAAATTTTTAGCGTCCTGCTGGATGCAAGCAGAGCGCCGGAGCAACTCGGATTCAATGTTGTGTTCTGCCAGAATGTGAAAAGCTTCTGGGAAAAATTCCTCATACTGAGCCGTGTAAACAAAGTTATGGGAGACAATATCGAAGCGGGCGCTCTGAAGTTGCTGGAGGACGCTGCGGAAGCGCTGGCTGCTGTAGCGGTTGACCGATTTGGGTTCCTCGGGTTTTCGGGGGGGAGCGTCACCGAGGGCAACGAGGACAGCCAGATCGCAGTACTTTTCTAATTCGGTTTCGTAAGCAATCTCTGCTTTCGAGAAAGCTAGCGCGACGAGGACGACTGAGTGGATCGCGCCGAGAGTTTTCAGCTCGTAAAACATCCGCGCGATCGCTCCCGACTTAGGAGGATACGGAGCGTATGGCATCAGCATCAAAATCTGAAGCTGCCGGCTATCGTCGGGCTGTTGGCGACAGTAGTCGGCAAGCTTGCGATCTTGCTTCTGCAGGTGCCGGGCGTAAGTCAAACTCTCTCGAATATAGTGATTGTGGGGACGCAGGCAAACGGCTTGCTCGTAGGCTGCCACGGCTGCTTCCACTTGCTCTAGGGCCAGCAGCGCGTCGCCGAGATAGTAGTGAGCCCAGGGGAAGGCTGGTTGCATCGAGATTGCCGTTGTCAGGGTTACGCTTGCCTCCGACCACTGCCCGCCTTTAACTAGAGCTTCTCCAAGGCCATAGAGCGTCCAAAACTCCTGGGGAGCGGCTGCAACGGCTGCTCGAAAGGCAGCGATCGCTGCTGGCCAATTGCCTCGGCTCAAATGAGCTTTGCCTAAATCATTGTGAAACCAACAGACAGAAGGGTCTAGTACAATCGCTGCCTCGAGGGCTCTAATGGCCCCGGGCCAATCTCCCTGGCCCATGTAGGCCTCTCCCAGAGCCTGGTGGGCCGGCGCAAACGTAGAATCTACCTGCAAAATCTGGTCGCAGATGGCAATTGCCTGCGACCAGCGGGCCTGCAACAGTAGCGATCGCACGACTTGGTAGCGAATTCGCACGTTCCCGGGTCGCAAGCGGAGGAGGAATTGAAACTTAAGGCGATTGGCGGTAGCAGCAATTTTTTGGAGGCGGTTGCGAACGCTCTCCAACCAGCCATGACGCTCGAGCCAACTAGCAATTGCTTGGGCAATTGCATTTGATTCCAAGTTTGCGTTCATAGATGGCAGTCAATTATCGATTGAGGCTTGCGTGCAAGCAATATTTCTCCCAGGGCATATTGGTGTTAAATGAGTTTTTAACTTCTCGGTATCCATAGCGCTCGAGAATTGGAAACAAGACCTGCCAGATTGCCTCGTCGCACTCAAGACTCAGAGCTAAAAACCGGTAGCGATCGAAAGGAAAATCTCTCAAAACCACAAGCTCGCTGCCTTCAATATCAAAAGCCCCGTAATCGATAATGTTTGGCGCGCGGTGCTTCTCAAGCAAGCTGACCAGAGTCACGGCTGGCTTTTCGACTTCTGTGCCCAAACGCAAAATCTCCTCGGTTCCGGATTTGTATTCTTCGAGATTGCCCTTGATGCCGCTGAGATAAGGAAGAGCTTCGTTCTCCCGATCGCTTCCGACGAAAACGACCGTCCCAGGCACGTCTGATAAACAGACATTCTCGCAGTGACTGTTCGGTCGATTCTTAACTAGACCTTTGTAAAAGAAGTCATTGGGCTCGACGCAAATCCCGGTCCACCCCAGCTTGGTTTCGAGCAGGTAACAGCTGCTCGCGCCTTTCCCATTAGCAGCTCCGGCCTCAACAAAATAGCCATTGCGTTTGCCAGGAAATATGTCTTCGAGAATCCAGCGATCGTTCGAGGTCTCGTTGTAGTATTCCATTTTTTCTAGTTATCTCTTGAAACATAGTCGCTAGCTTTCTTCTTTCTAAAGGCAGGTTTCGATACGCCTTCACAGCTTAAGATTTCCCAGACGCGCGGTGGCGAAACAATACTGTCTGGGTCTTCAGCACCGTAGATCTGAAGAGTCGCTTTTTGCCAGCAGTAGTCAAAAGTTGCTTGCCAGTTGCTATCGTAAGCTGCAACGTTGATGTAATAGTGACCGCAACCTAAATCCAGCCTGGCCAGATGCAGACAAACCCGCCCGGTTTTCTGCGCGCTATCCAATGACAATCTAGCCGTTTCGCTACTCATTTTGAGATAAGTAGGTCCTCGTTCGGGGTCGACACTCACAATGAAGATACATCCAGAAATCGGTTGGTGCAGGCGATATTCAATCGCAACAGTCAACTCGCTGCCAGTTTTGAGTCTTGAGATGGGCTGCTGTCGTCTGTTGAGGCAAGTAACGGTCAGAATTTCGACAGTGCGCGTGCGATCCGCCCCCAAGCTTGCTAAACCCGTCGTGTTTTTGGAACTGGCGTATTGCGCGGCCACAGCATCGGGGTCTCCTAGAGCCATCATTCTGCCGCGATCGAGCCAGAGGGCCCGATCGCAGAGCTTGCGGACTTCTTCGGCGCTTTGAGAAATTAAGACGATCGCGCAGCCTTGGGCCTTGAGTTCGGCTATGCGATCTAGGCATTTGACCTGAAAGGCGAGATCGCCAACGGCTAGATGTTCGTCGACCAGCAGCACCTCGGGGCTGGTATGAATGGCCACCGAGAAGGCCAATCGCATCTGCATGCCGGTACTATAAGTCCGCAGAGGACTGTCGATAAAGCTTGCCAACTCGGCAAACTCGACCATCTCAGTCAAGACGCGGCGCACCTCCGGTCGCGTCATGCCCGCAGAAACGGCAGCTATCCAGATATTTTCGCGACCGGTCAAATCTGGATGGAACCCCGCCCCGAGATCGAGAAGTGCCCCGACTCGCCCGCGCACGATCGCCTGCCCCCTGTCCGGGCGACCGACACCGCCAATGAGCTGGAGAAGAGTCGACTTACCCGCCCCGTTGTGCCCCAAGATGCCGAGCATTTGCCCGGCCTCGACGCGGAACTCAATTTCCTCTAATGCCCAGAACCAATCGACGGGCCGCAAGCGCCGCCAACCGGCCAAAGCAGCCTCCATGATGGTTTGGGGACGGTCGGCATGATAGCGACGAAACCGCTTGCCCAAGTTGTTGACGATGATGGCGCTCACGAAACTACACCTCCTCAACAAAGCGATCGCTTTGGCGACGAAAGAAGCGATACCCTGCAGGCAACAAGAGTGCGGCTGCCAAAGTGACTCCTAATATTGCCAGCCAATCGGGGGAATGCCCCGTAAAAAGAATCGAGCGATAGGCCGCCAGTAGCGGCACCATCGGATTGAGGCTATAGAGACTGCGGATCTGGGAAGGCACCTGGGAAATCGTGTAAAAAATAGGCAACAAGTAATTGGTTAATTGCAACAAGACGCCCACCGTATGTTGGGTGTCGCGAAAGGTGACATTCAAAGCAGCCAGTGGATAGGCAAGACTGGCAGTCAACCCGAACTGAATGACAAAAAGCAGCGGCAACAAACTGAGATACCTCGTCAGGGCAACCCCATCTGCAATCAGGAAGAATAAGAGAATCGGGAAGGCCAACGAAAGATGGACGAGCCCCGTCGCAATCGTCACGAGAGGCAAGATCCCGACCGGAAAGCCAGACTGTCGGATGAGGGGGCGATTATTGACGATGGCTCCCGTTGCTTGGATTAAAGACGACTGAGTCCAACTCCAAATCAAGAGGCCGCTGAAGGCGTAGGAGCTGTAATGGGGGATGTCAACCTTTAAGACGATCCGAAACAAAAAACTGAATACTGCTAGCTGGAGGAGTGGGTTGATAAGCGTCCAAGCAATACCGAGCAGCGATCGCTTGTAGAGAAGCTTCAGGTCGCGCGATACCAACACAATAAGCAGATCGAGGGCCCACGCACTTTGGCGGCGATGGTGCTGCAGTCTTCCGATCGTTCGGGCCATCACGGTTGAGATCCTCCCGGCACGAGTGGTTGTCGAGCAGCGCTTTCGGTCGCTGTCAGCTGCTCGTCAGAGTGCCGTTGGGCAGGCGGAACGTAAGGAGCGCTCTGTCCCTGCTGGCGCACGCGCTGGCAACTGCGCCAAAAGCTCCAGAAACCGGCAAGATATCCCCAGATTTCACTCTTAATGAACCACCACGGGTCGTCATGCGAACCGCGCAGGCGACCCCAAACGCGCTTCCACAGATACCGAGGCATCTCGCGCCAGAGATGGTTGAAGGCGCGCCGATCGCCTTCTCCCAGCCAAGCCCGGATCATAAACCCGATGCCACCTTTCATATGGGAGAGGTTCTGACGATAAAGGGCATCGAGTTCGCGGCGATGGCGGTGCCAAACAAAAGCTTGGGGCGCGTAGACTAAGGTGTGACCGGCGCGCAGGAGCTTGTAAATCAAATAGCACTCTTCACCACCAGCACTGGGGGTACCCGCCCCAAGCGCCTCATCCATCAGGCCAATGCGTGGATCGGCAAAAATATTGGCTCGGAATGCCGCATTCGCCGAGACACCCAAATCCCAGACCGGTGGCAAATAATCGAACCCTGCGAGCCAATCACCATCGGCAGTACGGGTCTGGAAGCCTTGACTCAGGCCGCCTTTTAGCTTTTCAAACAGCATCTGAGCGGGGGTTTCGAGCTCTTCGGGCAAGACATTACCCGTTACCGCCATCACCTTGGGGTTGGCGAGAGGAGCGAGTAACTTCTCGAGCCAATCCGTCGGCACTCTCACGTCGTCATCGACCGTCACGACAATTTCCCCCGTGCTCGCAGCAATGGCGGCATTGCGGCCGTAGGAGGCGCCGGGGCGAGCCTCTCGGACCAGTTTCGTTCCGGGGTAGCGGGCTACAACAGGAGGCGTCAGCTCTGAAGCTGGGCGATTGTCGGCGACAATAACCTCCACCGAGCGAGCAGTTTGCTGGGCCCACAACTGCGCCAAACAGCGGTCGAGATCTGCAGGGCGATCGCAGGTGGTGATAACAATGCTGACAGGAACGCTATCAGGCAACTGCACGAGCGGTGCGTCTTTGGGAGCCTCGGCCTTGGGGGGTTGCAGGTAAGCCGATAGCGCGGCTTCCAAGGCATCGGTACCACCCGCCCCCGCAGCAGCTAATAAGGGGTCGGCGAGTTCTTCGGCGATCGCCTGCTGCAAGCGACACGAGCCCACCGGGAGGCCGTTATTCTCAATTTCGACGCGGCCGATGGGTGTACCCGACACCAAAATATAGGCTCGCACGCTACGGTAGGCCCCAACGTCTCGGATGATGGGTAGGGGCCGCTGGTCGATCTCGATCGCACGCACGGCCGCCACTCGGGGGGGCACTGCAGGCCCGAGTGGCAGCTGTGCCGTTTTTTCAGGGGGGGGAAGCAAGTCTGCGTTCTTCCCTTCAGCACGGAAACGTTCTCCTCCCTTCCAACTACGCTGCATCCCGGCAAGCTCTGAAAAGATAAGCTGTCGCTGCTCGGCCGTCGCTCGGGCCAAGGCGAGCCCCAACCGTGCTAGGCTCCATACTCCCAAGGTGCCAAATTGCCGCCGTAACTGCGGATATCGCTGCCAACCTATAATAAGATAACTATAAAATCCTGTAGCTTCGCGACGAGCGTAAGCTTTCAGCTCGGCAAGCGTCGCTGGTGGGCAGTGTTTGACCGAAGCAGCCGGCTCGTAGAGCAGAACTTTTCCGGCCAGCAGTGCCCGACCGATGAATTCTAAGTCTGCGCCTGCCTCGGTGGTGCCGGGGTGGTCTAGGGCCACATCGAAAGTACCAATTTCGGTAACGAGCGATCGCCTGAATGCCATATTCGCCCCCGAGCCAAAGCGCCTGGTTCCCAGCAACGGCCAGGGGACCGCACGGGCCCTGTCGAGCTGTAGCCAATAGCGCTGGCAACTGCGATCGAGGCTGTAGTTCTGCTCGAAAAGAATCTGAGTCTCGGTATCTTGGGCCAGCGGGAGGACCGGGCCTGTCACTAGGCTGACTTCGGGGTTGCAGGCAAACGCGCGCTCGAGACTCGCCACCCAGCCAGTATCGACCCGAGAACTTACTTCAACAAAGGCGACAACCTCACCGCGAGCGATCTGGATAGCAAGGTTGCGAGCCTTGGCACAATTGACATCGGGAGTCGAGATCCAGCGGACTTGAGGATGGGTCGCCAGGAGGGCTTCGAAGCCCTGGGGTCGTACCGCTGCAGCAGCCACGATTATTATCTCTAACGGCTGCCGGCTGCCGTTGGCGATCGCAGCCAAACAATCCTTTATTGGGGTGACATTCTCAGATCGCGAGCAAATGACAATCGAGACCCCCGGCTCTTCGCTACTGCCTGTCTGGAGCGATGCACCCAGCAGACTCTCCGGCGTCCAAGGGACTTCGATATCTGCTCCTAGATGTTGCCGCACGCTTTCGAGCGCGACCGCTGGGCCGTGGCAGTCCACTACGGCCTGAAGGATTGCTGCGTGCCAACCTTTGTCTCGACCGATGGATCTAGGCACCCAAACCGAGCCGAGAGGAACGCCTCGCAGCCGAATTATGGCCCTCAGCATCGGCTTGCCACTGCCAACGGCGATGCTTGGGGGAGGGCTAGCTAAATCGAAATCAACGATCTCTGTAGAAATATTCACGATCCGATTGAGGGAGTGCCATGGACGGCTTGTGAGTGAAGAACGGTGGGGCTACTGCGGCCGTGGCGCCTGAGATGCTGGCGCGAGCGCCACAAACTCCAGCCGCCGAGAGAATGGCCCAGAATTTCCAGCAGAACCAGCGGAATGGGGTAGGTGCGCCGCCCGAGCAAGCGCCACAAAATCCGCTTGCTATAGTAGGCCGGGAGCAGTGCTAGCGTCGCCAACAGCCGATAGTCTCTGTAGTTTCCCAGGGTCATCAGGTGATGGGCAATCACCCCACAGCTATAGTTGAAAAGCTGGCGGCGCAGGGCCGGTAGCTCGCGACGGTGCCGGTGCCAAACCCAAGCACGAGGCTCGTAGGCGTGAACGAAACCTGCCTGCAGAATGCGATAGAACTGATAGATGTCTTCGCCACCACCTGCCGGAACGCCCGCTCCTAGCAGTTCTTCCCAGAGCCCGATCTCCGGATGCCGGAAAATGCTGGCACGAAAAGCGGCATTCGCCGTTCCGCCCAACAGCCACACCGGGGGAGCCACTCGGAAGCTCTCGAGCCAAGCGCGGTCGACCGCAAACGGCTCGAATCCCCGACTGAGGCCGCCATCTGCATAAATCTCGAAGATTTGCTGGGCTGAGGTTTCTAGCTCGAGCGGTAATACGTTCCCCGTCACGGCTGCCACCTCCGGACGGACAAATGGCGCGAGCAAATGCTCCAACCAATTTGCTGCGGGTGTCACATCATCGTCGAGCGTGACAATAATATCGCCACCAGCCCGCGCCACCCCCGCATTGCGCGCGAAGGAGGCACCGGGCCGTTCTTCTCGTACCAAGACTGCTTGGGGAAACTCTGCCACCACTGGTGGCGTCAGCCCCGACGCGGGGCGATTGTCAACCACAATCGCCTCGACCGATCGCAGCGTCTGCTGTTGGCTCAAGTGCTGCAGGCAGCAGCGCAGATCCTCGGGGCGATCGCAGGTAGGCAGCACCACAGATACACTCATCTGCGGCGATAAAAACTGCTCCTGCGGAGCAATGGCGCTTTTCCTGGCCTCCCAGCGCTGGGTCAGCTCGACATCAGTAGCAAGCGCCATTGCCAACGCCTCCGCACTAACGGGCTGGCACTGATTGGCCAGATCGACGCTCCCAATGGGAGCCCCCTGCCAGGCGGCAAAAATGCGGACGCCCTCATAGGCTTGCAAGCCCGAGAGTGACTGCAGCGGCTCGGAAAGCTCCGCGAGGCGCACGGCCATCGGCTTGCCTTCACGCAGAATCTCTCGGGCGACGACCGATTGTTTGGGGCTCGCGGCCCGAATGGGTGAGGCCGCCACACTGCTTCGCGCACCGTCACTCTCCGAACTATCCGGCAACCGGTGCGACCGCGGCAGCAACGAGAGGAGCGAATGCAACACGCGACCGGCAAAAAGCTTCAGCCAAAGCTGCTCTTTGGCAATATGAATATCTGCGGCTGTCGCAACAGCAGGTTGCTGGGGAGTCCCAACAGCCGTAGGCGGGACCGCAGAGCGATCGGGCTCTTGCTGCTGAGTCAGAATTTTAGCGACATTTCCAATGAGTAACCGGTAGACCCCCAAGCGCAACAGAGGCGTTACCCTATCGGCCGCGAACGCGCGCTGCAGCCAACAGATCGCGTCGCGGGCATTGCCCTGTCGATCGCACTCGTGGGCCAAGAACACATAGAAGCTGCTGCGCGAAAGACTGTAGAGAAAGCTGGGAATTTTGGGATTGCGCTGGCGAGATACTTCTAGAACGAACTCTTGCGAGCGAATCATGGTTTGGAAGTTGCCAGACATGCCACCGGTAACTCTGCGGTAGCCAACCAAGAACTCAGAGACTGCAACAAACTTGTAGTGCTCGGCAAGGCGCAAGTAGAGATCCCAATCTTCGCAGCCTTGAGCGCCCCGAGCGCGCAACTGGGAGTCGTAGCCACCAACGCGCTCGAAGCAAGCTCGGCGAATCATTGTCGAACTTGCGTTGCCCAAGAAGTTGTGACAAATCAGGATCTTGTGGACATCGCCTTCAACGACAGCAGCATGGAACCCCCCTGTCTGACAGTCACGCTCGTCGATGTCTGCCGACCAGGCGTAGGCAACCCCGACCGAGGCATCGCACTCTTTTAGGCGCATGACGAGTCGGCTAATGGCATCGGGATACCAAATGTCGTCAGCATCGACCGGGGCGATAAACTCTCCTCGTGCCAGGGCGATGCCCTGGTTGCGGGCCGCTGCAACGCCAGCATTAATCTGCTGCACCAAGCGCACGCGCTCGTCAACTTGCGCCCGCGCCCGAACGATTTCCGGGGTGCGATCGCTCGAGCCATCGTCTACGACTAAAATCTCAATATTTTTGTAGCTCTGCTGACAAAGTGCTACGAGAGTACGCTCTAAGAAGTGCTCGGCATCGTATGCAGGGACGACGACCGAAACCAGTGGAGACCCATAAGACGGATCCGCAGCCGTGCGCTCGTCGCTATCCCCAGACTCCAGCCTATCTAAACGAGTGGTGGCAGACATCACCTAGACTTCTAAAGTGGTGGTAGGATACCACTCAAATCTTGTATAACCAGTGATTTCAATCATAGGGCTAGTAAGAATTTTACGCAGCCGGACGAATTTCTTTACTACAAAGACCATCGGAGTGCTCGACAACAGAAAGACCCCTTGGAGACTCAAAAACGACAGCACCTACCACTGTTGCTGTGCCGCCCGTGCTCCGACAATCTCCGATCCGAGAGCAAGACTTGCGGTTGGGAGTCTTGCTCTCGCGCCTCACGTTTCTGCTGCCTTATTGGAATTTCTTTGAAATGCGATCGAAGGAATTCGATAGGTCCGTCCAGGCTTGCTCGAAGCCAGTTTTTAGTTCTCCCCAGACATCTTCGCTAGCCTGTTGGATCTCCTCAAACTTGGCTTTGACCGCATCACGTTTGCTCTGCAACTCCTCCACTTGAGATTGGTACTCAACACTCGCATCAGCCTTGGCTCGAGCGGCCTTTGCTTTTAATTCGTCAATTCGAGCGTTGATTTTGTTGAGCTCGGCCTCAACTTTACTTGAATAAGCTTGCTTACTTTCAGCGTTCATTTCACCTTCTCCCTGCGTTTTCAACGATTCTTGGTTGCATGCGACATTATTATACAGCCGCAGCAGGCCTTGGATTTTCGCCGAGCACTCTCTCAAATTAAGATTTCGCCTCGCTCCAGCAGCCGAAGAAGTATCAATCTTTTTCTGGCAAGCCTACGACCGACCATTCTGAAGCGAGTTGGCACTGATGGCTACTAGCCCCAATAGGGTTTGCAATGGGACCGGGAAATTATTTACTGAAAGATCGGCACCGTCCCAACCCCTTGCTCGAGATCTGAATGCTGATAACTAGACCGCGCAAGAATTCCAGGACGTTGTCGCAAGCGGCCCTGACTCGGCTCGAGGACTGGGCTACACTGAGGCTTGATAGAAAGACTTCGCGCGGGCGGTTAGAGAGCTATGCTCAGAGCTGGGATTGTGGGATTGCCGAATGTTGGCAAATCAACGATGTTCAATGCCTTGGTTGCCAATGCCAAAGCCGAGGCTGCTAATTTCCCTTTCTGCACGATTGAGCCCAACGTCGGCATCGTCTCCGTGCCCGACCCGCGCTTGGACGTGCTGGCCAGGCTTTCTAAATCAGCCCGTATCGTCCCGACTCAAATTGAATTTGTCGATATTGCCGGTTTGGTTAAAGGAGCCAGCAAAGGCGAAGGCTTGGGCAATCAGTTTTTGGCCAACATCCGCGAAGTCGATGCAATCGTGCAGATGGTGCGCTGCTTCGACGATGAAGACATCATTCACGTCTCTGGATCGGTCGATCCCGTCCGCGATATCGAAATCATCAACCTGGAATTACTCTTAGCCGATATGGCCCAGGTCGAGCGGCGCGCCGAGCGCACCCGCAAGCAAGCCAAAAAGAGCAAAGACGCCCAGATCGAGCTAGATTTGCTCGATCGGCTGACGGCAGCGTTTGACGAGGGCAAACCCGCCCGCACCATCGAGCTAACCCCCGAAGAGGCCGAAATGGTCAAGCCGCTGGGCCTCCTAACGGCCAAGCCAACAATCTACGCGACCAATGTCACCGAAGACGATCTAGCCGCCGGCAATGCCTGGGTCGATCGCGTGCGCGAAGTTGCCACTGCCGAAGGATCGGGTCTGGCGATCGTCTCGGCTCAAGTCGAAGCCGAACTCATCGATCTGCCTGCAGAAGAGCGCGCCGACTTCTTAGAGTCCCTAGGCGTCACCGAGGGTGGCCTCAAATCCCTCATCCGCGCGACTTACGAGCTGCTGGGCCTGCGTACTTACTTGACCACTGGCGAAACAGAGACTCGAGCTTGGACGATTCGAGCGGGCATGAAAGCCCCACAAGCTGCCGGGGTCATCCACACGGACTTCGAACGAGGCTTCATCAGGGCCGAAACCATCGGTTATGACGATCTAGTCGCTTCAGGCTCGGTGGCAGCGGCCAAAGAAAAAGGCCTCCTGCGCTCGGAAGGAAAAGAATACGTCGTGCGAGACGGCGATGTTATTGAGTTCCGCTTCAATGTGTAGCGCTCGCTTTACTTTGATAATCCCTAAATGGGCGGCGAGTATAGAAGCTATCTAAAGCTATCTAGCTAAAATTTGGCCCGATCTGCAACCGCCGCTTGGCTATCAAATTATTGCAAATCCACCTAATAATGTTGCGATATTTGACGCGATGACTGATGCGAACGCACCAACCTCAGTCTCTTCTGATAGCATTGGCTAAAGCCAATTCCTAGAAAACTAGGGCCTGGCTGCTTTTTGCTAATCAAAAATATTTCCTATCGCGAGGAGTATAGTCAAAATGGACTCGCAATCCACATTTATGCAGTCTTCTGGGGGAGGAACTCAGGCAAGCAATCCTTCTTCGGAAACCAGATCTGGGGCGATCGCACCCATAGAGCGCGTCACTATCGATGGCGAAGACGCGAAAAGAGGTTCGGATTGGAAATCAAAGGTCGACGAAACCATTCAGCAAGTTGTCGAGGAAGTCGTCCAACTGCTATCGAGCTATCAGCAAGTTCTAATTTACATCGTGGCGACTTTTCTCGCTGTGGTGTTCCTGCGACTGACATTCGTGGCCGTCGACACCATTCACTCCATTCCGATCTTTGCTTTCATCTTCGAGCTAATTGGCTTAGGCTTTAGCGTTTGGTTCTCGACCCGCTACCTCGTTCGCGTCGCAACGCGCGCCGAGCTCCAAGATGAGCTGACTAATTTCCGCCATCGCTTTATCGCCGCACCGCGAGACGGAGAGCGCTCTTAAGCAGAATAGCTGGCGACCCAGCGCGGGGCGCGTAAGCGCCCCCAAACAGTCTCCTCGAAAGCGGTGGAGGCTGTTTTTTTTATGGAATGACCCGCAGGCGGCGGCCGATAAACGTTATGCCGCCAGGACGGGCGACAACTGCCGAGAGCCAGCGATCGCTGGGGTCTTCAGGGGCAGTTCCCACCTGAAAAAGACCCCCAGCCGAGAGGACCTCCAGCTCCAGATCGCGATCGCCGAGATAGTTGAGCCCGTCGACGCGCTCCTCGGTGACCGCACCCAGCAATACCTCGCTGCCGAGGGGGTCGAGAGCGATGACATCGAAGTTGTAGCTTTGCTGGACCCCAACCGTTTCAGGGAGGCTCACCCGCACCAGAGGCGGGCGCTCGCCAAGCAAAATCTGGGTTTGCTCGACCAGAATCTCTTGAGACACAATGCGGCCCTTTCTCAGCTGCTGCCGCGAGCGCACCAGAGCCTCTAAGCGCAGGGGCTGCCCGGCTCGCGCGTCATTGCCCTCAATGCGGGTTACGGTTTCGTATTCGAGACCCGCCTCGGTTTCTTTCCAGCCAACGAGCTCGATACTGTAGCTCAGGCGCGGATAGCGCGACCAGAGCTCCTCGAGCCCGCGAGCCAGGCTCTCGACATTGAGGCCGTCTGCCCGAACGAAGTCTTCACCGAAGGCAGCCACAATCGCGTCGAGGTCACGGCGATTTGAGGCTGCTTCGGTGCGCTCGACAATCTCAGCAACCGCCTTGGGAACCTCTTGTTGTTGCGCGCGGGCCCCTGCCGCAATCGAAGTACACAGTGCCAGGCCCGATAGGAGCGACGCGAGCAGCGGACGAGCGAGCGACGAGCGGCGGAGTGGCAGCAACGGGACACCTCAAGAATACTCGCCACATTTTAGCGGTTTGCGCCGCATGCGCACGGTACTGGGTACGAAGGTGATGCCCCGCCGGGTCGGCCGAATTGGTGGCTGGGGAGCGAGCTCGAGCCGAACTCGGGCGATCGCCGTAGCTAGCACGAGTTTCATTTGGTAGAGCGCGAAGGCCGAGCCGATGCAGGTGCGACTGCCACCGCCGAAAGGAAAGTACTCCGCAGCAGAATACTGACGCTGGCAAAACCGCTCCGGCCGAAACTCGCTGGCCGCCGTAAATGCGGCCTCGCGACGGTGGGCCATGTAAATTGTGGGCACCAAGATCGTTCCTGGTGCGTAGGTGCAGCCCGCAATCTCCACGGCTTCTCGCACGACTCGCGGCTGAGAAATCGAGGCAATCGGATAGATGCGTAGGGTTTCTTGGCAGATTGCCTGCAAGTAAGGCAGCGCTGCGATTTCTCTGGGGCCCGGTGCGGGACCGAGGGCCGCTAGCTCATCTTGCAACCGAGCGATCGCCTCGGGCCGGTCGTGCAGCCAATAGAAAGCCCAGGCCAAGGCTGAGGCTGTCGTATCGTGACCGAGAAATAATAGCGTTACTAGTTGGTCGCGCAGCTCGCGATCGCTCATGAGTTGCCCGGCCTCATCGCGGGCTGCCAGCAACAAACTCAGAACGTCGTCGCGCCTTTCGGCCGTTGGAGCGCCTCGGCGCTCGGCAATTTCGGCATAGACTTCTCGGTCGATTCGATTTTGCAGGCGTTGGTAGTGTCCCCACGGGCTCCAATGCCCCCAGTCTCGTTGCAAAGGCGGAAAGAAAAACAACACCGAAAAAAGCGGTTGGTTGATGAGGCGCAGCACTCGAGCGATCGCCGCTTCCAAGGTGGCTGCTCGCTCGCCCGGCGCGATTCCGAAAACGACTCGCAAAATAGCACGCAGAGTAATCTTCTCGAGAATGTCACGCATCTCAAAAGCTCGGTCCAGGGGCAGCTCCTCGAAAATAGCTGCAGTTAGCTGGCAAATCGTCTCGCCGTAGTCGCGGAGGCGATCGCCATGCAGGGGGGGCATTAAGAGCCGCCGCTGGCGCTGGTGGGCCTCACCAGTTGACATGATGAGCGAGAGATCCCCAGCAAACGGTCGGAAGACGTGGGTTATTTTGCCGAGATCGAGCTTTTTTGACGTTGTATTAAAAATTGCTTCGATAAATTCCGGCTCGCTCCCAAAAACCACCAGCGGCGAGCCCCAACCCAGTACCCGCGCGGCAAACCGGTCGCCGAAGCGATGTTGGTATTTATCAAAAAAAGCGAGCGGATCGCGAATCAGCTCGAGCGTCTGAAACAGCGGCAGTCCCTTAACTTGAGGGCAAGTGGCGGTCATGACAGCAAGCTTGACAGCGGGTTTGCAATCTAAAGTAGCGCAAGTCACTCCAGGCGAATCTATTGGGCAGCACTCCCGATGGTGGGCCTGGGGTGTTCTACCTTAATTTGTGATGAGATTTGTAGCGGGCCTTTACACTAAAGTCGTCCCAAGAATCTCAAGAACTGTCAAGAACTGTGAGGAGGTCGCAGCCGTGAGCGGGCAGCGAGAGAGCATTCTGCACTGGCTGGGCGACAATGTTCCGCCCGCACGCCTGCAGCACATCCTTGGCGTTGAGGAAACCGCAATCGCCTTGGCCGCGCACCACGGCGCCGACCGCGGCAAGGCAGGTCTTGCCGCCTTGCTTCACGACGCCGCCAAGTATTTTCCTCCCCCTAAATTGCTGGCGATCGCGCGGCAAGAGGGTCTAGAGATCGATCCGATTTGTGCTGCTTGCCCGCACCTACTCCACGCAGATATCGGCGCGGTTGTGGCTCGCGATGAATTTGCCATCGACGATCCGCAGGTTCTAGAGAGTATTCGCAACCACACCCTCGGACGCCCAGATATGGATGTTCTGAGCTGCGTGGTGTTTGTTGCCGATGCGATCGAGCCGGGCCGGGGTGACGACCCAGCATTGGAGCGCTTGCGAGAGGTTTGCTGGGCCGATCTGCCTCGAGGCGTGCGCCAAACCTGCGACTACTCGTTACAGCACTTAATGTCTCAAGGGCGCCCCATTCACCCGCGCACCGTGGCAACCCGTAATTGGGCCCTGGCGCGATCGCGCCAGACGGCTCCACTGGCTGCAGGAGGAGTGCTAGGATCCGGGGTATAAATTTTTTCGGCGCGCTAGCTTCGGGAGCATTCGCGACGGTGGCGCGTCGGGATGGGCGGGAGGTCGCCATCCGAGTCCCCCCTTGCTACAAGCAGTATCTTCAAGGAAGCAACTTTTTCTGAATGACTAACGCAAAGCAAATTGAATGTCTGGCACGCGGTGACGATGCAGCCGTTGAGAGCAACTCTAGCTGGCAGCTCGCCCGGGCAATTGCCGAGGCAGCCGACGATCGCAAAGCAGCAGACATTGTCATTCTGAAGATTGGTGACGTCTCGTACCTGGCAGACTATTTCGTTATCGCAACTGGCTTCTCCCGCGCCCAGGTTCGCGCCATTGCCGATGCGGTTGCCGAGCGCGCCGAGGCCGAATTCGGGCAGGCTCCCCTGCGTGTCGATGGGGCCAGCGAGCGCAGCTGGATCGTTCTAGACTTCGGCGATACCATCGCCCATGTCTTGTTACCGGAAGAGCGCGACTACTACAACATCGAGGCGTTCTGGGGTCATGCCGAGCGCTTGGAATTTGCCCGTGACGAGCCGACGACGGCCCTTTAGGTGGTAATGAGTGCTCCTCCCTGCCCAGTTCCCCACGAGCAGCAGCCTCTGACGGAGTACGAGGAGTTGCGTCAGACTTGGCCCTTTTGCTGGGTCGTTTTTGAGGACAATCGGTACTGGTCTAGGTTGGCGTGGGTTTGGGCTCTGAGTTGGTTGGCAGTCGGCCCGATCGCGGCGGCGAGCTTTCCGCCAGCAAAGGCACCGCTCCGTTTTTTTCTGAGCGGTGCTGCTGGCTCGATGGGGTCGGTTTTGTTGTTTGCGACTCGCATCTTCTTAGGATGGGCGTATGTGCGGCGACGCCTCCAGGAGCGGGCCGTCGTTTACGAAGAATCGGGCTGGTATGACGGCCAAGTTTGGGAGAAGCCGCCTGAGGTGCTCGCGCGCGATCGCCTCATTGCCAGCTACCAGCTCGGGCCGCTCGTCCGACGCCTGCACCTCACCTTCGCTTGGATTGCTGCGGCGATTGGGGCTGGGAGTCTTTTGTGGTTGCTAGCAGTCTGAAGCGACCGTCACGTTCGAAACCCAACAACCCCGCACCCATACAAATCAAGAGCGATAGTGAAGAGCCAGATGAGAGCCAAGCGAACCCAGGCCCCAGAAATTGAAGTCCATCTCCTGCGCAATGGCTTATCCGAGTCCGTCCACCGCGTCCACGCCGTCGTCTGCGACGATCGCAGTCGCCCGCTCTCTCTAGCCGGCACCTCGGAGACGGCAACCTTCATACGCTCGGCCCTCAAGCCCTTCCAGGCCCTGGCCGTTTTATCCACGGGTACCCTCGATCGCTACGGATTGAGCAATCGAGACTTAGCCGTTATTTGCGGCTCTCACCAAGGCACCACCGGCCACGCCCGCCAGGTTTTTAATATTCTCTGGCATGCTGATGTCGATCCCTCTGCCCTGCAGTGCCCCCTGCCAGATGGTCGCCAGAGCCGCCTGCAACACAATTGCTCGGGCAAGCACGCCGCCATGCTAGCCGTCTGCCAGCAACGTCATTGGCCCCTCAATACCTATCTGCGGCCGAGCAGCCCAGTCCAGCAATTAATTTTAGGCAAAGTTGCCGAGCTTCTGGCTATTCCCGGAGCCGAGCTAATTGGCGCGCAGGACGACTGCGGCGCGCCAACCTACATGATGCGCCTCGAGCAGATGGCGGCTTTGTATGCCAAACTCGCGTCGGGAGACGATTTGTCTTTAGAGCGCATCGTCCGAGCCATGGCCCAAGATCCGGATATGGTTGCCGGTGATGGGGCCTTCGATACCGAGCTGATGCGGCTGACAACCGGAGAGATTGTCAGCAAATCTGGTGCTGAAGGCATTCAATGTATTGGGCGCGTGGGCGAGGGCATGGGCTTAGCCATCAAGGTCATCGACGGTGCCAAGCGTGCCAAGTACGCAGCAGCCCTGCACATCCTGCGACAACTGGGTTGGATCGCCCCCGACGTTGCCGAAGCTCTCGGCGATCGCTTCTTGGTTCTCGGCGAGCACAAGCGTTTGGAAGTTGCTGGCGAATTGGCCTTGCTCTGACGGCTCTGTCACCACCAAGGTCCTCGTCGGTCGGCTCCGAGGAGCATTCTTTTTTGCCGGAGCTTGCCCGCGCTAGAGGGCGAGCCGGGAAATTTTCTGTATATTTTGGCTGCCCCTGTGACTGCCGCACCCTCTAGCGATCGAGACGGGCATGGTGGCAGGAATTGGCCCGATCTCCTCCGTAGCAAGCAGGCAGCCGCCTATCTCGCTGCCTATCTCTTGGGGAGGATTGTGTGCGTGATGTATGTTTTTCCGTATGCGTACGGAGACCACAAAAACAAACGCCCTGTATTATTAAATTTAATGACGCAGGTCACATTCAAATGAATCGGAAGCTATGCATCAGTACCCGGTTCGCTCTGCCAAGGTTGCCAGCCACGTGTCAGTCGTGCGGCTCGAAATCCAGAGCAGCCAGGACTGGGGGAGCATCACTCCGAACTGAATCCAACACTTGCCGATCTGAACCCGAGGAAAAACTAATTATGCTCGTTCTCGATAGCCACCAAGTAGCCGACTGCCGCGTATCCTCTCGCAAGCACCCTGAAGGATTTGCTGGTGCGAGTTACCGCAATTTGCTTTTCGTCAAAGCTCGCTCGTTCCCCTCGTCCGAACAGAAGCAGGCCATTCAGCTCTGTCGAGAGGGTCTCGAGCGCGGTCATTTTTGCATTCTCATCAGAGATCGCGCCAAGTCTCAGTATTGCCTGTGCTATCAGGTGAAAAGTAAGACAGAGCCTGCCATTCCTGCCGTCGATCGCCCTACAAAGCAAAGTAGCAGTGGCGACCGTACGATCCTTCAACCCCCGACCCCCGAGGAGGATTTCCGCCGCGTGCGCCAGCGCATTTGGGACATGCAACAAGAGCAGAGCACATGGACTGCAGAGCGGCTGGCCGCTGAGTCGCGCTCTCGAGCCAGAGTCAAAACCTATGCTGGCAAGAGGTAGACCGGCTTCGCAAATGGTGCGAGCCATCTATGCGTGGGTTGCTAGTGAAGGCCCAATGGCTTGCCTTCGGTATTGAAGTTGCAGTACAGAGTCAGGAGAGTTAAACTGGAAGACGCATCGCGGGATAGAGCAGTCTGGTAGCTCGTCGGGCTCATA
>CAYTBI010000063.1:0-22899 GCA_964435975.1 uncultured bacterium | reverse complement strand
AGAAAGTGAAAGTCCAACTGCCGTCTGAATTGGTAACATGTGGCGACTCGAGGGCAGGGACATGCATAGCAAACTTGGCCCTGTATTTATCCAGACCGCCGTTAGTGTGCTCGGCTGCCTGCCGCGCGTAATTCTTGGTGCTGTTGAGCGAAAATTGCCGCTTGTGGCGCGCTCAACAGCGCTAGCAACAGAGGTCATGACTCCACAAAACACCGTCAAGAAATAAGTGAAGGCTGGGTTGCGCGCGGTGAATCTCCAACAAATCGCGAAATCCTATGCCGCCTTCATCGACCAGACACCGTCCTCGTTTTCCGAGAAATTTTCATAAATGACCGACCAGGCGATGCGTTCTGCTTCGGCAGGATCGGCAGTCTCTCTCTCGAGGGCGATGTTGTACCGGGTAATAAAGACCTGCTGGGCGGCTTCACTCAGGTGCGATCGCACCTCGGGCGAGAGGTCTTCGGGTCCTTTGCAAGGGCCCTCACAAGCACGGGGTAAGGGGCGATCGCCAGGCTGAATCTCCTCCGCTCCCGCGCTCTCGAGTAGCGATTGAAATTCTCCGGCCTTATCTGCTGGCACCTCAACCATCAGCAAAAACTCGCCCGCTTCCAAACGAGTTTGGTAGACCGTCGCCTTATCTTCCGGCATGCCTAGCGTGGCCAGCGCCGATGCCAGGCCGACGCCTGTCGTTCCGATTGCAGCTCCACTAGCAGCTCCTAACAGGGCTGCCCCAACAGGCCCTGCCGCAACCACCGGCCCGACAAAGGGCACGAATAGGACACCGACCCCAGTTAGCAGACTAAACAGCGAACCAAAGAGCGAGCCATAGATGGCTCCAGAGCGCAAACCGCCCAAAATGGTGTCTTTTTTCGTAATGAAGCCAGCAATGCGAGTCTCGGAGCGAAAATTGCGTCCGAGAACGGAAATGTAGTCCTTGGGAACGTGCCGATCTAGTAATTTTTGAATTACGTCATCGAGCTGCGATTGTTCTTTGAACACAGCCGCGAGCGTCCGCTCTGGCTGAAATGTGTCTGACATTGCGATTCTCCTGAAAACCCTTAAATCCCGAAGCGGGCGACGCGCCCGACGAGCGGTCGTATCTTCTACTGGAGGCTATTTGGAAGCTCGAATAGCCTTCTACATAGCCTCTCCGGAAATAAAAGATCGCAGCATCCAGGCCATATCGGTATGTTCGACCATCATTCCTGTCAGCATGTCAGCGGTTCCTTCGTCTTGGTGCTCTTCCATCGAGCGCTCGACACTAGCGCGCAAATTCCGCACGATTTGCTCGTGGTCTTCCATAAGGTTCTGTACCATTGCTTGAGCTGAAGGGAGCTGGCCGGGCGACTCTTTAAGAGAGGTCAGCTTTAAAAATCCCTGGAGCGTGCCGACGGGATATCCACCCAGAGCTCGGGTTCGCTCTGCGATCGTATCGATATTCTCGGCGAGCGTTTCGTACTGCTCTTCCCACAATTCGTGTAACGAGCGAAACTGTGGGCCAACAACATCCCAGTGGTACTTCTTGGTCTTCACGAGCAGAAGGTAGGAATCCGCTAGGCAGCGATCGAGCAACTCAATCAATCCCTTACGCTGAGACTCAGTCAATCCAATATCCATGCTTTGCATGTCTTTCACTTTCTCCAATTTAGTTCGTTGAAATCTTCGGCCATTTTCCAGCTGACGATCCGAGTACTTTGAGTCAAACCAACGAATTATTGGGTTCGACTTCAGTGGTATCGTCTCTTGTAAGAGCCAAGCTCTTTTTTTCGGGGGGCGAGTGGGAAGTATCGCGCGCCAAGAGGATTTCCTCAGTGTTCCGGACTTTGCTTACTTTTACCCTCTCGGGAAGTCTTTTCTGGGTTGCGAGGCAAGCCTCGTGAAAAAGCTCGTACGGATAACGACGCGGTCGTTGTATGTATATCCGAAGAGTAGCCAGGCGAGCCTCGAAAAAATTGCAATCGCGGTGACGTGAGTGCTTCCGATCCGCCACGATCGTACCTCTGTGAATTAAGCTCATTCTCGAACGTTACTCGGAAGCACCAAACAAATCTCGGAACCCTTCGGCAAAATCTTCAGAAGCAGACTCGAGCCGGGAACCCACTTCGTCCTTTGCATCTTCAATGCGGCCGACATCTTCGGATGCTCTTTGTTTGGCTCGCTCCGTCGCATTCTCCACACCTTCAGAAGCTTCTTCGGCACGCGCTTGAGCGGCATCGACGGTCTCCTCCGCACCTTCTCGCACCTCTTCTGCAGCCTCTCTAGTCTCTATTTGTGCTTCGGCTTGGGCAGCGGAATACTCGAGATCTGAGTTGGCATTTGCCAAGACTATTACATCGGCTCGACCGATGGAATCATTCACCAAATGACCCATGTCAACTGCGAGAGCTTGACTGGGACAAATGAACATCTGTACGCAAGCAAGAGCAACTGCCAGCGAATAGAAGATTTGCATTTCGATCGTTCTCCTTGAGTTGAAATTAGCCGATCTTTGTAAGGAATATAGAATCGTCAGGTAATGGTGTTGAGGCACTGTATTCTCAACCCTCGAGTCTCGGCCGATCAAGACTGCGCCCACAATTCCCTGACTTTTCCCACCAGCAGACTGGCGATTTCCTGACGGCGCTCCGTTGATAGCTCATCTTTAGTGGCAGAGAAGACAGCTTCAACTGCCTTCTCTGCCGTGACGTTGGCAGGCAATCCTGCTTCTAGGCCAACTCGCTTTAGGAAAGAATCTGCATCGATCTCAAGCGGCGGGCGGATCTGGCTTAGGAATGAGACGATGGGGTTGGTATCTTTCCAAAGCTCGGCCAGGTCGATCTGAGTTGCTGGTGGGGCGCTCGCAGGAGCAGAACTCCCACTCATCTCAAAAGCGACTCGATCGGAAGCCTCCGCGCTCATCAAATCGCGCAGGGTCCGAAAGACAACCTCAGTGATATCGCGTGCATCGAAAAGGTCCGGTAGGCCCGCACGATCGCGGACCTTTTCCAGAAATGCTTTATCTTTCTCGGCAATTGGGGTAGTAGTCATGGCAAATGCACTCCAAAAATGTTCTTCAAATAGCCAGCACTCTCGTCGCACTTATCGTCTGCGAGTTAAATGACTCCCGGTCCTTTACCGCCGTCTTCTCGAATCTCTCGCAGCTCGGCGGCCCGTCGCGCCGTCTCGGCTTTTTGCTCGGCCTCGAGATCGCCGGGCTGCTCGATATACATTTCTGGCTCGACGGCATAGTTATTTGCCAGCCCCTCACGGTCTACGGTGAATCCACCAGTTCGGTCGGATTCATCGGCTTCTGGCTGCAAAGTCTGCTTGAACCCTTGGCCCTCTCGCTGGCGCCTCGCGGTGACTTCTGCCGGCTCTATACCGCGATCGTAGGCTGCCCCAGGCTCTGTTGTCGTGCCAGTAGATTCGTCGCTTTCTTTCCAGCCCAGAGGGCGCTTGGCTCTGAACCAAGCCAGAGATCCAATCGAAGCTGCTGCCAGGAATCCAACCCCCAAAACAATAAGAGGTATCATTGGAATCTGGGATGAATCATTCATGCTTTCTATTACCTCACAGATACGGCTATCGACAGAAAAGGCGAAAATCTAGCGCAGAGCTGCTACAGTGTCTGCAATTATCATTGCTTTCCCCGAGTAGGTTCTATCTAGCTCGCGCCGCGTTCCTTCATCGACACGGAAAGCGAAGGCTCTCTCTAGCCTGTTGAGATCGTAAGGATATACTCGACCGCCGATCGCCAGACGAGACTCTTCGTTCATTCCTGCAGTCGATCCGACAACAATAAGAACTTCGTCTTCGTCGAAAATATCATCAATCAAACGATTATCGATCTCTTCGAGGGATAGTAGGCGAGGAGAATGAATTTCGTCTATTTCTCCCCTCAATCGAAGTCTTTGGCCGCTGTAGGCACGCGGATTTTCCGATACATCCTCTAAAAGGGTTTCATTCTCGCTGCGGGTATGGTTATCTGCAACGGCAACATTATTGCTCGCTGCCAAAATCCCGATTAGCGCTAAGGCACCAATGCCAGAAAAACTTTTCGTGAAACTCATGAAGCTCACCTATCGATAAAATGTAACGGTTTCTTCTGATTGGCGATCTATCCGGCAAGACGTAGCGCCGCGATTTTCACCAGTGCCTCAACCACGAATGGTGAATACCTGCCAACCTAGGATCTCTTGGGTGTCTAGTGCTTCTCTAACACGCGCAAGCTGCGACTCGGTTCCCTCTAGGATCGTGAGGTATTTTCCCGAGGCGATCGCATCGTGGTATTCTCGAACGCTATCTTCAGGAATACTCAACCCTGCCAGGCCACCAATAGCAGCTCCCCCAGCAGCGCCAGCACCCGCACCCGCAGCAACAGTTGTAACTGCACTGGTTGCCAAACCACCCACGGCAATAATCGGGCCGACCCCTGGAATGAGTGAGAATGTCGGTGCAACGACACCGAGTAGCTCCAAGCTCGCAAGCCCGATTCCGGCCAAACCGCCAGCTGCCGCTCCTTTGGCTGCAGTCTCTGCGACCTTCGAATCCTCGGTCCGCACTTGAATGCCCTCGCCCTCTGCTTCGCCCTGACTGGTGCCTATCGTTTCCGGGCGCTTGGCGATTAAGGAAATTTGATCCTTGGGGAAATCGACAGCTAATAGCGATCGCACTGCCTCGGCTACCCGTTCCGAGCTAGAGAAGCAGCCGGTCGCTCGATAAATTGTACTTGCGGACATAAATTCACCCGTGCTCTCTACGTCAGAAGATCCGCTTGCCGACAATTGCCAACAGCAGATACTGGAGCGTTCTCCAGCTTCCTCCAGACATGGGTGAATGTTGCCACGCGCTCGATTCTAAGACCAGTGAAAATGCGGAACTTACTGAGAAGTTAGCCTCATTTCCTGCTTGCAGCGATACTCGATCGAGCGGGGCTCCGCGTCACGGTAAATTTCTAGAACTTCGGCGGCGCGCCAGTTTTGATAGCTTTGATAGGCCTCTCTGCCAATCGGCCCTGGCGCCTTCGTTATTTCGCCTACTCGAAATCCTGCTCGAGGCTGTCTGACTCGAGATCGAAGAAGTCTTCTGCGTCATCGGGCAGAGTGCAACCCAGAGCAGATTTTTACACCACAAGGTACACGTTTATTATGTGGAATGGCAAAAATTTACGCCCTCAGGGGAGGGCATTTACTAGTCCTCAGCAGCAATGCGGCCGAACTTGGTCAAACGAAAAATCACAAAGTAACCAACACCAATGCCGTACAAAATCAGGAAAAACCAACCTAGCAGACCCAAGGTTGCTGCCTCAGCTTCAGCATGGAATAAATCTTTGTAACGCAAGGGCGGCTCGAACCAGACCTGGCAAGCGCCTGCATCGATAGGACCCATCCCAAAAGCACATCCCAAAAAGGGGGCAAAGACCAAAGTTCCAATCGCACAGTAGGCCGTCGCCGCCCACCGCCAGCTCGTCACGGCCAGCTTGAGGGGGTTGGCGGGCAGATCGTCGAGTTCTTCGTTGATGTCGATCCAGAACCACAACGCAATTGGAATCAGCAGCCGCGCCAGCCAGCCAGCCACAAAACTAATGGGAATCGCGCCAATCATCAAATAAACCGTAATCCCCAGAAGGCTTGCCACCCGCCAATAGATAATCAGCAGCAGCTCGATGGGCGTGACGCCGCGAATCAGGGCCCACACTAGCAGCACCAGTGGTATGCCCACAGTAAAGAGCACTGCCAGCCGAAAGTCCAACCAAACCAATGCCCGCAATAAGTCCTCTTGCATGTCGTTGCCTGCAATCGCGCCCCAGAAAAATCTCAAACCACATTGTAACGGCCTGCAAATGCGAGCATCTGCTGTGGGCGCGCCGGCACATCAGTTAGAATCGAGCGGAAATCACCACCAGCGGCACCGCGCCGTAGCGATTGTGAGAGCGCTCATCCAGGAAATTCAAGACCAACTCATCAACCTGACCGGGCAGTTTGCCGCCGGGCTGCCTGCATTAGCTGTTGCCGCCGTCATAGCCTTTGCCACGCGCTATGCCGCGCGCTATATGCAGCGCTTTATCACCTCGGTGGCCCGGCGCACGGTTGGCAGCCACTCGCTGCAGTTACTCATCTCGAAAACGAGTTTCGTTACCACCTGGGTTTTAGGGCTGTTGTTTGCGGCGGTCATTGCCTTCCCGGATCTGCGCCTCGGCGACCTGGTGGCCCTGCTCGGTTTCGGCTCGGTGGCCATTGGTTTTGCCTTCCAAGATATTTTCAAAAATTTCCTGGCTGGGATCTTGTTGCTGCTGCAGGAGCCGTTTCGCATTGGCGACCAAATTGTCGTGGAAAGTTATGAGGGGACAGTCGAGGATATTGCCCTGCGGGCGACCCAGATTCGCACCTACCAGGGAGAGTTGATCCTCATTCCTAACTCCATTGTCTTCACCAGCCCCGTGCGGGTGCTGACCGAGCAACCCCACCGCCGCACCGATCTCGCTGTTGGGTTCGACTACAATACGCCGCTGCCCTTTGCAGTTACCACCCTGAAAGAGGCCATGGGCGACGTTGCAGGCATCTTCGAGCACCCCGAACTAGAAATCGATATCGTCGGGTTTGGCGACAGCTCCATCGACTTTATGGTGCGCTACTGGACCCAACCCCAAAAGAAAGTCGTTCGCCGCGTCCAGACGGCTGCCATCATTGCTATCAAGCAAGCCTGCGATCGCGCCAGCATCAATATTCCCTACCCCATCCGGACGGTGTATCACTTCGACCAAGATCGCTACGACGATTGCTACCCCAAAGCAGCAGAAAAAGTCCCCGAGTAGGCCCCCCCGCAAAAAAAAGCTCCCCAGTTGGTTCTGGGAAGCTCTGGCTCATATTGCAGAGGGGGAGAAAAGGAAGTTAACGGCCCAAGTTAGCAGCGCTAGCCGTCGAGCCAATTGGCGTGGGAGAATTCGCCACGAGGCCTATCGGTACGCTCGAAGGTGTGAGCGCCGAAGTAATCGCGCTGAGCCTGAGTGAGATTTTGAGGCAGGCGCGCGCGTCGGTAGCTATCAAAGTAATCGAGCGACGCGCTGAAGGCCGGCACGGCAATGCCCGAAGAATTGGCTGCCACTAGAACATCGCGCCAGGCTGCTTGGCGATCGAGAATCGTCTGCTTGAACTCGGGCGCGAGGAGCAAATTGGCCAGTTTGGCATTGTCCGTGAAGGCTTTGGCAATCTTGCCTAAAAATCCAGCCTGAATGATACAGCCACCCTTCCAGATGCGAGCAATCTCGCTCAGATCGAGGTCGTACCCATACTCCTCTGAGGCTTTGCCCAGCAGTGCCATGCCCTGGGCATAGGAGCACATCTTCGAGCAGTAGAGCGCGTCGCGAATTTTATCGACGAATGCCTTGGGATCGCCGCTAAACCCCACGCTTGGCCCTTGCAGCTCGGCTGAGGCTGCTTGGCGCTCTTCTTTGTAGGCAGAAACGACGCGAGCATTGACCGCTGCGTAAATGGTGGGAATGGGCACCCCCAGCTCCAGGGACGTCACGACCGTCCAACGACCCGTGCCTTTTTGACCGGCCGAATCGAGGATGACATCGATCAGGCGGTGGCTGGTTTCGGGGTCATTTTTCTTGAAGATATTGGCCGTAATTTCAATTAGGAACGAATTGAGCTCTTCGGTGGCGTTCCAATCGACAAAAATCTGCGCGATGCGATCGTTGTCGAGCCCCAGAACATTCTTGAGCAGGTCGTAGGCCTCGGCAATAAGCTGCATGTCGCCATATTCGATCCCGTTGTGCACCATCTTGACGTAGTGCCCCGCGCCGCCCGGGCCGATGTAGGTCACGCAAGGGCCGTCATCTACTTGAGCGGCAATTTTGGTCAGAATGGGCTCGAGGTCGGCGTAGGATTCGCGCGTGCCGCCAGGCATCAAGCTCGGGCCGTGCAGCGCGCCCTCTTCACCCCCGCTAACACCCATGCCCACAAAACCGATGCCGGTGGGCTCGAGTTCTTCGGTGCGGCGCTGCGTATCCTCATAGAGCGAATTGCCGCCATCGATAATCGTGTCCCCAGCATCGAGAAGGGGCTTGAGCTGCTCGATTACGGCATCGACTGGCTTGCCAGCTTTGACCATAACGAGGATCTTGCGCGGCCGCGCCAGGGCCCCGACGAATTCCTCAATGGAAAAGGCAGCCGTTACATTCTTGCTCTGGGCGCGCGTCGCCATGAAGGTGTCGGTTTTTTCTCGCGACCGATTGTAGACTGCAACGGGAAAGCCGCGACTCTCAACATTGAGGGCGAGATTCTCTCCCATAACCGCCAAACCAATGACACCGAAGCTGGGTTGACTCATAAATCAAACCGTAGTCCTTAGCACAACTCCCCCCAGGCTAGCGACGGATGGCAGAACTTCCCCTGAAGAAGAAATTAAATGCCGCCAGGAACATTAACAAAAACTAACGATCGCCCGAGTTTTCCGGCGATTCGAGCTGGAAATTGGGTTTATCGCGCAGGGCGCGCACCGTAGCAATGGTGTGGGTGGCGGCGCGCTCGATTTCAGCGGCCGTCGTGAAACGCCCCAAACCGAACCTCACCGACGCAAGCGCCAGCTCGTCCGAGCGCCCCAGCGCCCTCAAGACATGAGAAGGTTTCCCAGCTGCCGAGGCGCAGGCCGATCCAGATGAAATGGCCAGCACTTGCTGCAGGCCCAGCAAGAGGGCATTTCCGGCGACGCCACTGAAACTCACGTTGAGATTGCCCGGCAGCCGTTGGGTAGGGTGACCGTTGCAATAAGTTTCCGGCAGGGCTTCGTTGAGTTGCTGCCAGAGCCGATCTCGCAAGTTGCCCAGACGGGTCGCTTCGGGAGCCATTTCCGATCGAGCCAGCGCAACGGCCTTTGCCAAACCGACAATTTGCGGCGGATAGAGCGTCCCCGCGCGCCACCCCCGCTCTTGACCGCCACCATGTAGCTGCGGGGCAACTCGCACCGAGCGTCGCACGTAAAGCGCGCCGATGCCCTTGGGGCCGTAGATTTTATGGGCGGTCAGCGACATCAAATCTACCGGCAAGGTCGCCATGTCGAGGGGAATCTTGCCCAGGGCTTGGGCCGCGTCGCTGTGGAGCAAAACCCCCCGCTCCCGGCAAAGCTGGCCGATGGCTGCCAAAGGCTGCAGAACGCCAATCTCGTTATTGGCCGCCATCACCGAAACCAAAATCGTGTCGGGAGCAATGGCGCGGGCTAGCGCATCGAGGTCGAGCAAGCCCGTTTCACCCACCGGCAGCACCGTCAGCCGGAAGCCCAAGCGCTCCAGATAGCGACAGGGGGCCAGCACGGCTTCGTGCTCGGTGGCGACAGTGATGAGGTGGCGGCCCTTACCCATGTAGGCTTCGGCAACTCCCTTGATGGCCAGATTATTCGCCTCCGTCGCCCCACTGGTGAAGATCATTTCTGCCGGATCTGCCCCAATGGCAGCAGCAATTTCTGCTCGGGCTCGTTTTACGGCTGCGGCAGCTTCCCAGCCATAGGCATGTCCGGCACTAGCTGGATTGCCAAAGCGCTCTTTGAAATAAGGCAGCATCGCTGTCAAGACGCGCTCGTCAACGGGTGTTGTGGCGTGACAATCGAGATAAATAAGATGATGCTGGGACACAATCTCCAAAACTTTGCCGAAACTTTGCCAAAACTTTGACCGGGCAACGATTTTTGTGTGGCTATCGAGTCGGTAACGAACCGAGAGACTTAAACTACGGCTGGAAGGGCTTTACTCGTCTGGCTTCGAGTCTGTAGCTCGCGTCCACTTTAGCGGATCCATCAACATAGGAAAGATCTTGGCTCGAAGCTTGCGTTGAGAGAACCCCCGTAACCAAAACCGGCTCGTACAACCCTTTTGTTTTGATGCCCCGAGCGATCTGCACATAGACGATTTGATTTGGCGGCGGAGGCGGCGTGTGGATGCAAGCGCCTAGGTAAGGAACCAACAAAAACTCAGTTACTTTAGTGCCAGCGTACTCCAGGGGCAGCATGTAGCCCCCGATACTGGCGACTCGGCCGTCGAGATCGGACCTAACCGATCTTCCCCAGGCATCGTACTTGCGAGAGATTTCGTCTTTGCGGGCCAACAGACCATCAACATCAATGCCCGCAGTCGTCAGTCGCTGCAAGCCTTCTTTAGCCAGGCGTATTGAGGTGCTCGTTGGCGTGTGGTTTTGTGCCTCCAGCTGGCGGACGAGGTCGATATTGGCTATGTCGATAAACTGGCTCTGAGTGAGAACATCGAAGGGGTCGTCGAAATTTTTCTCAGGAACGAGATCTCTCCAGTGGAGCTTTCGAGCCTCGGCAGCCCGACGGGCTAGCGATGTGGATGCTGCAGCATCTGAAGCGGTTGCATTGGGACGCTCCCGCGTGACGGCCAGCAAACCCGCTGCGATCGCAATAGAAATTGCAATGACTGCTCGTTTCATTACCGCGCCCTTCCTCACTGTCAGTAGTCCGACCCTAGAGCCGCATCGCCATGCCGTCGGTCAATGAGTAATGATAGCTGCGGTAGCCAGGGATAATGCCGATCGCAGTCCCGGTCGCGCCAATCGCTACGAGTAGGCCGCACTCGTATCCAGACAGGCCACCGATGGCAATAAATAGCCCGTATTGGGCTGCGATGATGGGCTGGCCGACCCAAAGCAGGCCGTAGAGGAGCAAAACGCCGATCGCGACTCCCGTACAAGTCACGACGCCAGCTTCGCCCACAATCAGGGCAAAAATGTGAAGGGGACGCGCGCCCACCGATCGCAAGATGGCCATCTCGCGGCGGCGCTCGTTGAGGCTGGTGAGGAGCGCCGCCAGCATGCCAAACAAGCCCACCAAAACAACAAAGCCCGAGACAACGAGCAGCCCGCCCTCGGCAACTCCAACGAGATCCCACAGCTCTTGCAAGGCCACACCGGGCAATACGGCAAGCAGAGGTTCTTCAGGATATTCATTGATGAATCGCTGCATTTCAAAGGCCTGAATGCGCGAGTTCAACCCAATAAAAACGGCTGTCACCTGTGAGGGCGACAAATCCATTTGGCGGGCGCGCTCGGCAGAAATAGACCGGCCGGGGATAGGCGCGCCATCTTGCCAATCGATGTGAATGGCCTCGATGCCTTCTAGGCTGACGTGTAAGGTGCGATCGATAGGCGTCCCCGTCCTCGCCAGAATGCCCGCGACGGTGAAGGGTTTATCCTCGTGCTCGATAAAGCTGACCCTGCCGGTGCCGTGGGCGATGATGATGCGATCGCCAAGCTCGTACCCTAAGGCTGCGGCTACTTCCGCGCCGAGAACGACATCGAAAACATCTTGAAAGCGATCGCCATCGACTAGGGTTAATTGCCGGTCTCGAGCATAGCGGAAATGCTCGAAGTAGGCCGCAGTCGTCCCCATAACTCGGTACCCTTGGTGAGAGTCTCCTAAAGAAATGGGGATCGTCCACTGTACTTCTGGGCGTTGGGCGATGTCTTCAACGCTTTCCCAAGAGATATTATTGGTTGGGTTGCCAATACGAAAGACAGAATACAGCAACAGCTGAACGGGCCCCGTACGCGCGCCGACGATAAGATCGATGCCTGAGATTGTATTGGTAAAACTCGATCGCGTTTCGCGGCGAATGCGCTCTACGCCTAAGAGCAAAGCAACGCTCAATGCAATTGAGGCCGTCGTCAAACCGATGGCAAATTTCCGGTTGCGCAAACTTTTTATCGCCAGGCTCAAAATAAACATGGGTCGCGCTCCGCTACTGGCTGGCTCGATTGAGATCGGCGAGGCGAATCGTGCGATCGAAGAGTGGGGCGAGAGTGCGATCGTGACTTACAAAAATAACGGTCGTTCGGTCGCACTCACCAAATAAAAGCCGTACGAACGTCTCGCGAAGGTCGGTGTCGAGGGCCGAGGTCGGCTCGTCGGCAATGAGAATCTCGGGCGCGCCAATGAGAGCCCGCGCTGCTGCAACCCGCTGCTGCTGGCCCACACTCAGATCGGTCGCGGGCTGCTGCAACAGCTCGGGTGCAGCCATGCCCAGGCGATCGAGCAAGCGCAGGGCTTCGGTTCGGGGCGTTTGCCGGTCGAGCTGCGATCGCTGCCGCCGCCGATCGGAAAACCAGCAAGGCAGCAAGACGTTCTCGAGAACCGAGAGATAGGGAATGAGATTGAAAAGCTGGAAGATAAACCCGACATAATCGGCTCGAAAACGGTCGCGCCGAGCGGGACTCATGGTCTCGATGGCGCGACCGAGGATTTCAATTTTGCCCCCTTGGGGGACGACCGTACCGGCCAATAGATTTAGGAGCGTTGTTTTGCCGCTACCGCTCGGGCCTGCGATGAAGACGCGCTCGCTTTGTTGAATCTTTAGGGCTGGTATGTCGAGTACGGGTTCTCGAGCGCGGGGCCACCGAAACTGTAGGTTTTCGAGGGCGATCGCAGGAGATTCTACCTCTGCTGTGCGGTGGGCCTTGCGCATCATCCCGAGCCACCAAAACTCACAGACTAAAATTAGGGCTTGCCGGTGTCAGCTCGACCGCAGTCTGTCCCGAGTCCGTCAGAATTTGCACGTCTATTTCCGTTAGGCTCGGAAACGAGGAGAAGAGCTTAGTCCCGACTTGTGTGAGTCTCTGGGGCCGATCGCACTCGAAGCGATAGGTTGCCTTGAAGTCGCTGTGGACTTCTGCTTCTTTTTCACCGTGGTGGTGATGGTGATGGTGTGCGTCTTCGCCAGCTTCGATAAGCTCGGTAGCAGCCGTTGCCGCCATCAGGCGACAGCCTGCCGCACCGGGGAGCGCGAATAGCTCCCGCCCTTCTTCCAACGTGGCGATCGCTCGCTCGATCGCAGCCCGCTGCTCGGTGGTTCGGGGCTGGTGCTCGAAGCCGACGATATCGATTGCCGGGCTGGCAATCTCCATGTAGAGACGCTTGCCCTCAACCGCGACATTCATCGTCGCCGCACCGTGGACGTGAGACTCTAGCTGGCGGCGATCGCTCGACTCGCCGGCACGAACTGCCGCACCAGGAACGAGAAGCAGCGACAAAGCCAGTAGCGCTGCGGCTTTACAGTTTTGCAATGGGTGGATCGTCATTGTGGCTTAGTTAGGATTGTGACTCTAGGGTCCCTCAAGTGTATCGCCACGGTCTCGAAACTCCTGGAGCCTTAGAAAGCCTTAAAAAGTGCTATTCCTGTTGGTAGAATACATCTCTTCTAAACGCCTGAAGAAGAGCGATTTTCCGCTACCAGGATGCCATGAGATGGCCCAGACGAGTCCGAATGAAATGTCAGGCCATCGGGCGACGCTTCTACCGTTACGGCATCACCTTCGCCTAGTTCGCCTCGCAAAAGCTGCTCTCCTAGGGGAATGGCCAGCTCCCTTCGGATAGCGCGGGCAAGGGGGCGCGCGCCGTAGGCCGGATCGCAGCCGGTATCGGCCAAAAAATCTAGCGCGGCGTCGGTTAGTTCGAGGGTTATGTGCCGATCGCGCAGGCGGCTGGCAAACTCTCGGACGCGCATCTCAACGATGGCTTGGAGCTGGGCGCGCTGCAGGCTGCGAAAGACGATCGGCTCGTCGATACGGTTTAAAAACTCGGGCCGAAAAGCACTCCGCAGAATTGCCAAAACGCGATCGCGCATCTCGTCGTAACGGGTTTCGTCGTCGGCAATCTCGAGAATTTGCTGCGCGCCCAGGTTGCTCGTCATGATGACGATGGCATGTTTGAAGCTGACCGTGCGGCCTTTGCCATCGGTCAAGCGCCCGTCATCGAGGACCTGGAGCAGCACATTAAAAATTTCGGGGTGTGCTTTTTCAATTTCATCAAAGAGAACGACCGCATAGGGCCGACGGCGAACTGACTCGGTGAGTTGCCCGCCTTCTTCGTACCCGGCGTACCCAGGCGGAGCGCCGATGAGGCGCGCGCTGCTGTGGCGATCGGCGTACTCGGACATATCGATACGAACGATGGCTGCTTCGGTATCAAACAGCAGCGCTGCTAGGGCTTTGGCTAGCTCGGTCTTGCCGACACCAGTCGGCCCGAGAAACATAAAACTCGCTACCGGTCGCCCGGGGTCGCTTAGGCCCGTGCGAGCAAGCTGAATGGCATTGGCAACGGCTGTAACGGCCTCTGTCTGACCGATGACGCGCGCTTGTAGGGCCGCTCTCAGGCCCAGGAGCTTCTCTTTTTCTGATTCGACGAGTTTTCCGACAGGAATGCCCGTCCAGCGGGCGGCAAGGGCGGCAATATCGGCTTCGGTGACGGCTTCTCGCAAGAGATTCCGGTCGCTCGTCTGGGTGCGGGCGAGATCGCTCTCGAGGGCGGCCAGTCGCCCTTGCAGGCGGGTGAGTTCGCCATACTCGAGTTCGGCAGCCAGAGTCAGATTGTAGTCGCGCCGAGCGGCATTAATTTCGGCTTCGAGGCGCTCGATATCGGCTTTTGCCTCTCCTACTGCTGCAAGCGATGCTTTCTCCGATTCCCACTGCTGGCTCAAGGGCTCTCGGGCCTGGCGGCAGCGCTCGATCTCGGCATCGATGGCCGCGCAGCGCTCTCGCGCCGGGGCATCGGCAGACTCGGCCTGCAGAGAAAGACGCTCCATCTCGAGCTGCAGAATGCGACGGTCGAGTTCCTCGATTTCGAGGGGTTTCGAGGCAATTTCGAGCTTGAGCTGAGCGGCCGCCTCATCGACGAGATCGATGGCTTTGTCGGGCAAAAAGCGATCGGCAATGTAGCGATCGGCAAGGGTGGCGGCTGCCACCAGGGCACTATCGGTGATGCGGACCTCGTGGTGAGCTTCATAGCACGCCTTGAGGCCTCGCAAAATTGAAACCGTATCCTCAACGCTGGGCTGCTCGACATAAACCTGCTGGAAGCGGCGCTCGAGGGCTGGGTCTTTTTCGATGTGGCGGCGGTACTCGTCGGGGGTCGTGGCGCCGATGCAGCGCAGCTCGCCCCGAGCCAGCATGGGTTTGAGCAAATTTGCCACATCTGTCGAGCTTTGTTCGCTCGCTCCTGCTCCGACAATGGTGTGAATTTCATCGACAAACAAGACGATGCGGCCCTCGGCGTCGGTCACCTCTTGGAGAATGCCCTTGAGGCGCTCTTCGAGGGTGCCGACATATTTGGTCCCTGCTACCAGAGCGCCAATGTCGAGGGCAACGATCTGGCGATCGCGCAGGCATTGCGGCACGTCGCCTCGGGCAATGCGCTGGGCGAGGCCCTCGGCGATGGCAGTCTTGCCCACGCCCGGTTCGCCAATGAGAACGGGGTTATTCTTGGTGCGCCGCGACAGAATGGCAATCGTGCGGCGAATCTCTTCATCTCGGCCGATGGTGGGATCGAGTTTGTTGTCGCGTGCCTCGGCGGTGAGGTCGCGCCCGAGCCTGTCGAGGAGCCGTTCGGGCGCTGCGGGCTTCTTTTGGATATCGCGAGCCATCATCGGAAGCCACCTCTGGTGAGTTGCGCGTCGAGCGCCTGCTTAATAAAGCTTAATTTAAATGGCTCTAAAATTAAAATTTTTCCAAGGGCAGTGACACCGCGAAGCAAGTTCGCCCGGGTGAGGACTCAATTGTAAGGCTGCCGCCGTGGCGATTTTCCACAATTCGGCGCACGACATCGAGCCCAAGACCGGAGCCTTTGCCCATTGGTTTAGTGGTGTAGAAGGGCTCGAGCACGCGCGCCTTCAGCTCGATAGGAATGCCAGGGCCGTTGTCTTCAATTTCAATACACAGACAGTCGCCGTGGCGGCGGGTCCGAATGGAGATCTTGGGGGTGTCGCCGCTGGGCGTCCCGGTTTCGAGAGCGTCGATCGCATTGTCGATTAAATTGGTCCAAACCTGATTGAGTTCGCTGCCGAAGGCCAAGATTTCGGGTAAGTCGGTATCGTAATGGCGCTCGACTTTAGTGCCATGTTTGAGCTTGAAGCAAAAGAGGCGCAGGGTATCTTCTAGGCCAGCATGGATGTCAATTTTTTGCTGGGCCGCGCGATCCATGTAGGAATAGGATTTCATCGAATGCACTAGCTTTGAGATGCGATCGGCTCCGTCGAGACCGTTGCGGATCATTCGCATGACATCAAAAGAAAGGGCCAGCCAGCGCAACCCCATCTCTCTGAGTTCGGTGGGATCGTCGCGCCAGAGAGCAACTAGCGGCTCGAGATCCGCCGGCTCGACCTCCCCGGCAGCGAGGGGCTCGGCTAATTTCCAGGTATCTTCGATGCCATAGGTTTCGAGCCAATCGGTGAGGGTATCTTCGCGATCGCTTTGGGCGAGGGGGTCATTTTGGGGATCGGCAATGGCCGCGTAGCCGCGATCGCGCAGGTCCAGCCACTGTTGGGTGTGGGCCGCGTCGGCGCGCTGCTGGCCGTAGACCAGGTTCATGCGCTCGAGTTCGATGATGGCGGGCTGGAGATCTTTGAAGGCACGAACGAGCGCTGCAGCGGGGTTGTTGAGTTCGTGGGCGAGACCGGCGGTGAGGGTGCCGAGGGCGGCCATTTTCTCGCGGCCGCGAATGAAAGATTCCAAGCCCCGCAGGCGTTCGCTGACGGTGCGAAAGATATCGCGCTCGAATTCTCGGCAGCTATGGAGAACTTCTAGAAAGTCACGGCAGGGCAGGCGGTACAGGTCCGTGTCGATATCGGCAGTGAGAGTGACGGGAACGAGATCTTCGGTGAGGGCTTGAATTTCGCCAAAAAAAGATGGGCTCTCGTGGCGGCCGATTGGCATGTCGATGCCATCGCTGCGGCGGCTGACTGTAATTCGGCCGGAGAGCTGAATAAAGAAGCCCTGGGAGGGCTCGCCTTCGCGCACGAGCACCTGGCCGGGGGCAAGATGGATTTGCTCGGCGCGATCGCAAACCCAGTCGAGACGCGCCGCTGGCAGGGTCCGAAAAGGGGCGAGCTGTAGCAGGGCATCGGGGCAGAGCATGACACATTTTCCTCAGGAGCATTCGAAGCCCAATCTGGCTTAGCCGGAGACCGCCTCAGAGATTGGCCAGATGGCGATGGACGAACTGCACGCAAATCGAGCCTTCCCCGACGCTCGAGGCCACCCGCTTCACCGAGCCGCGACGCACGTCACCAACGGCAAAGATCCCCGGAGTGCTGGTTTCGAGCAAAAAGCGATCGCGCTCCAGAGGCCAAGGTGTCCCAGCCGCAACATCCGGCCCGGTGCAAATAAAGCCGCGCTCGTCTCGCACCACCAGGCCCTCGAGCCATTCCGTGCTAGGAGTCGCTCCGATGAAAATAAATAAAGAATTCGCCGCCAGGGTCGCGATCTCCTCAGTTTGGGAATTTTTCACCAGCAGAGACTCGAGGCGATCGCCTCCGCGGGCTTCGACAACGCTGTGAAAGGGCAGCACCTCAATATTTTCTGTGCCCTCGATCTGGTCGATCAGGTATTGCGACATACTCTTAGCTAAAGATTCGCCTCGGACCAGCATGCGCACTTTGCGAGCATATTTGGAAAAATACATGGCGGCCTGCCCGGCAGAATTGGCCCCGCCAACCAGGTAAACTTCCTCGTCTTTACAGGCGATCGCCTCGGTTTGAGCCGCACCGTAGTAGACCCCCGCGCCGGTAAACTTCTCGATGCCCGGCACCGTCAGACGCCGCCAGGACACGCCCATCGCCAGGATCAGCGCGTGGCAGCTAATTTCGCTGCCGTCGGAGAGCGCGACGGTATGGTAGCCATCTTGGCTGCGAATGCAGGTGGCCTCTTGGGGAGTAAGGAGTTCGGCACCCAGGCGCCGGGCTTGAGCGACGGCCCGTCGCGCCAGATCGCCACCACTGAGGCCCGTGGGAAAGCCCAAGTAATTCTCGATGCGAGAACTCGTCCCGGCCTGGCCTCCTGGGGCCTCCCGCTCGACAGCGACCGTGCGCAGGCCCTCAGAAGCGCCGTAGACCGCCGCCGCCAGGCCCCCCGGCCCGCCACCGACGATCGCCAGATCGTAAAACGGGTTGGCGGCCTCCCGTTGCATGCCAACCTGCCGGGCTAGCTCTGCTATATCTGGCCGCACGAGTTGCTCGCCGTCGGGCAGCAGCACTAAAGGCAGCTTGGGAGCAACAGATCCCGAGGCAAAAGCAATCAATTGCCGCGCTTCGGCCTCGCGCTCGACATCCAACCAGCGGTAAGGCACCTGGTTGCGAGCCAGAAAATCCCGGAGGGCGTGGGATTCGGGCGACCAGCGATCGCTGACAATCTTGACCCCTTGAAATGCGGGCTTGAAGTTCGCCTGCCAATCTTGAATCAAATCGTCGAGGACTGGGTAGAGCTTTTCTTCGGGGGGATCCCAGGGCTTGAGGAGGTAGTAATCTAACTGTGCTTTGTTAATTGAATCGATGGCTGCGTCTGTGTCGGCATAGGCCGTGAGGAGCGCGCGCTTGGCCGTCGGAAAAATTTTGCTCGCTTGCTCTAAAAATTCAACGCCGCTCATCTGGGGCATGCGCTGGTCGGCTAGAAATAGCGCGACGGTGCTGCCTCGGAGCTTGAGCTGTTGGGTGGCTTCGAGGGCGCTGGCCCCCGAATCGGCCCGAATGATGCGATAGCGATCGCCGTAGTGTTGGCGCAGGTCCCGGGCGATGGCTTGGAGCACCGCCAGATCGTCATCGATCGTAAAAATGACAGGTTTTTCCATCGGCGGATCCTTCAGCCACAACTAGCGAACCAGACTGAGATTATCACCTCAAGCTCTATCGGGAAGCAAGGCGTCTCGCTTGCTAGCGGCCGAGCCGTTTTTCAATCTCGGCTTTCACCACATCGACATCATTAGGTAGATACGTCGCAGGATTGGCATGGTGGCTGGTCACATCTTTTAGGGTCGCCTCGTGATACCTAACCTTGAAGTCAGTGAACTTGAGGCCGTGGGCCGTGCCAATCGCCACGACCCGCTCGTCGGGTTTGATTTCACCGCGCTCGATGAGCTTAGCTAGCACTGCCAAGGCGACACCCGTGTGGGGGCAGGCAAACATGCCCGTTAGGTCGGCCTGCGCGGCGGCGGCAGCTAGTTCTTCTTCTGTTGCCTGCTCGACGATACCGTTCGTCTCCAGGATTGCTTTTGTTGCCTTCGAATAACTGACCGGATCGCCGATTCTGATGGCACTCGCGAGCGTGTCTTGGGCGGTTACGCTGATTTTTTCTTTGAACCCGATTTTGAACGACTCATAAAAGGGATTGGCCCGAGCGGCTTGGGCGGCGACCAGCCTCGGCATCCGGTCGATTAGCCCCAGATCCATCATTAATTTGAATCCTTTGTGGAGGGCGCTGATGTTGCCGAGGTTGCCCACCGGAATGATAATCCAGTCGGGAACTTCCCAGTCAAACTGTCTGATGATTTCGATGCCGACGGTCTTTTGGCCTTCGATGCGCAGGCTATTCATCGAATTAGCCAAATAGATCGAGTTATCCTTGGTAACTTCTTTAACAATTTTCATACACCCATCGAAGTCTGTATCGAGGGCGAAGACATGGGCGCCATTGGCGATGGGCTGAATGAGCTGTGCGGTGCTGACTTTGCCTGCTGGCAAAAAGATAATCGCCGGCATGCCGGCGTAGGCTGCATAGGCCGCCAGAGCAGCGCTAGTATCGCCAGTGCTGGCGCAGGCAACCGCTTTGACGGAGCTGCCTTGGGACATCATCTGCTTGACTACGCTGACCAGCACGGTCATGCCGAGATCTTTAAAGCTCCCGGTGTGGCTGTTGCCGCAGAGCTTGATCCACAAATCAGGGACACCTAGCTGTCTGCCGAGTCTTTCGGCCCAAAACAGGTTCGTATTGCCCTCAAACATACTGACAACATTTTCGTCAGCCAGGGAGGGGATAACCCACTCTCGCATTCCCCAAACACCGCTGCCGTAGGGCCACGACGTCGTGCCGATTCGCGAATTAAACAGTTGCTTCCAGCGCTCTGGGGTGTGCTGTTTGAGAGGTTCGCGCTCGTGATGCACCTCTAGCAGGCTGCCACAGATAGGACAGGTGTAGATTACGTCATAGATTGAGTGCTTGCCGGGACATCCCGCGATGCAGCGGAAATAAACAGTTTGATTATCTACCTTTAATTTGGGCTCGACAGTTGACGGCATCATTGTTATTGGTCCCGATGATTGACAATCGCTCGATCGCTGCGGACTATCGACGTACAAGGAGAAAGCAGTTGTAGCACGCTCGAGCCAGGCAGTGTGTTTGGGCTGGCGGTTGGGGCATGAGACGATATCTGCCCTCTAGAGTACTCATCTATTCTGGGGCTAGCAAATCTAAAGGGAATGAGAAGAAACGGCGTTAGTCGAGGGGGTTGCCGAGGGACCGGGCTTCGAGGGGAGCCTAGATTCTGCAACGGCTCGTCGGGCGCGAGTTTGGGGATTTTATGCCCAATTCCCAAATTGGCCCTGCCAGCCTCGGTCGTCAAAGTCGTCAGCCTCGGCGAACTGCAACGACCGCGCGACTACGTCGCCAAGCGCCAGCAATATGAAGACCGAGGCGACCCCGAGTACTGGATTCTCAACTCTAAGGATGGCTGCGTTAATGTCTGCGTTCTCGAAGACGGGAGGTACCGCGATCGTCAATCGTGCGTCGGCCGTCTCGACTCCCCGACGCGAGTCCGATAGGCTAAAGAAACTGGAGGGGGTAGGGCATCAGCCTTCGAACTCCTGTTGAAGAAGCCTCAACACGCGCAGCAAGATTATTGGAATTGTTGCAGCAGCCAGCGACCCACAGCTCCATCATCCTCAGCCTTGCTGTGCTGCAGTGCCTCCTCAATTACCGCAATTGGGAGCCCAAGCAGGGCTGCAGACTCCTGAATTTGCCAACTGCCGCCGTTAGAGATCGTGAAGGCGATTGTGGTTGCCGATTCGACATTGACGACCCAGTATTCGAGTACCCCGAGCCGCTCGTAGAGCAGCCGCTTCTGCCCCAGGTCGTCGCTCAAGCTCGTTGAGGAAATTTCAATTGCTAGCGTGGGTGCCCCCCAGGTATCGGTATCCACGGGCTTGTTGTCTTTAGTGGGGCGCTGCACGCTAGGCCCGATGTAGTAGGCCAAGTCTGGCTGACATTCGCGCTCGCCAGTTTTCCGAAAACTTGTATTGGTGAAGGCGACGAAGGGAATCCCTTTGAGCGTTCCATAGAGACTCACGACGGCTGCCAGGATTGAGTTGTCATGGCCGTGAGCTGACCCAATGGGCATTTTTTCAATCCTCATCCAACCCGCATCAAAGTAGCAGCGGGCTTGCTCTGACTCGGGATGTTCTGCGGTTGCCAGAAATTCCTCCCAAGTTGCTGGCGTCCAGGTATCTGTAACCGAGTTTTTGGGTGTGGGTAGGGTATCAACCATTACAAGTCACCTCCTGCCCTCTAGTGTACGCAGAACCTTTACAGGTCATGACCCAAGGACCACTACTCTCCGACCCCTCAACACAACACCTCTCTACAATGGAGCCAGCCTCCACAGTAGCCGAGCCCGTCGTGAAAACCGCTATGGTGACCTTCTTCCCGCGCCAACAACGGCTCGCAATTCCTCCCCTCGAAAGCGGCGATCGGCTCTCGCGGTCTGAGTTCGAGCGCCGCTACACTGCCATGCCTGGCCTCAAGAAAGCAGAGCTAATCGAAGGGACAGTTTACATGGCCTCTCCCCTGCGTTTCGAGCCCCACGCCGAGCCCCACGCCGATCTCATCGGTTGGCTGTGGCTCTACAAGACAATGACCCCCGGCGCGCGCTTGGGCGACAATCCGACAGTGCGTCTCGACCGGGATAACGAGCCCCAGCCGGATGCCGTCTTGCGTCTTGACGAAACGGTGGGCGGTCAATCTTACATTGGCCCAGAGGGCTACGTCGAAGGCACACCAGAGTTCGTTGCTGAAATTGCAGCGAGCACCGCGACGATCGACTTAGGCGATAAGCTGCGAGCCTATCGACGGAGTGGCGTCAAAGAATACTTCGTTTGGCAGGTTTGCGAAGAGAAAATCGATTGGTTTTGCCTAAAAAAGGATGAATTTGTCAAACTCGAGCTGGATGAAGCCGGGTGCTGGCGCAGTCAGGTGTTTCCGGGGTTGTGGCTGGACTATCAAGCCTTGCTCGTCGGTAACCTGCAACAGGTGATGGCAGTTTTGCAGCAGGGCTTATCCAGCCGCGAGCATCAGGCTTTTGTGGATAGCCTGACTGACATGCGGGCGCTCTAGTCCGTCAGTACGCCTTCGTAGGTGTCACTGAGCGCTAGCTGCACCGGCACAGAAGACAGACTCACCTCATCCTTCAGGCTTTTGTACTCGGTGAGGAGCCATTGATTCTCGGCCTGCCTGTCGTATCGATTAGCAGATACTCCTGCAGGGTCGAGATGGTTCTGTAGATGTTTAGTCCCAGCCATCATGGGAGGAGAAGCTGTCTTTTCAGGAACGCGGCTGACGGTCTACCATGTGGGCTCCCTGCTCAACCGGGATGAATTCGCCAAGGCAGTAGAAGCAGAGAGCGTCTGCCAAGAACTCCTAGAAGACTACCTCGAACTCACTGCCCAAGATCTCGACTTCGCCCGTATCTACGCTAGCGCCCATCCCTGTGAAGGAAGACCACAGAAATCCCATCAAATTCCTGCTTGATGAAGATTAAATCGTGGCAGTACAGCGTCCGGGCTGGGCGCAGTGAAGCTCGGGGAGGGTTAGTTTCATGAGAGAAGCCCCTATGAACCGAGAATCCCCGTCGTTCACGGCGGGGAGAATGTCAACTCAGACCTCTGTGTCAGAATTGAGCCACGCGCGAGGCATCGGCCATGACTCAAACTCTCGGCCACAAAACCGTAACCCAGCTCCCCGATCACACACAGCTGCCTGAAACTGATGGCATTCCCGTGAAGAACTCTCAGGAGTACCCCCAAACTCGTCTGCTTACCGACGCCATCGAACCTGTTCTCGACGCCTTACATCCTGACAAGCACTACATCATCGGTCAGGA
>CAYTBI010000062.1:0-23258 GCA_964435975.1 uncultured bacterium | reverse complement strand
CTAGCTTATCGCCAGTTTTCGTAATTTTAGTCCAGCGAATCTCAGCAAGACTGCAGTGGGCCGCGTTCTGGAACCTTTGCTGGATATGTCTTCTGGGAATTCAACTGTGTGTAACATGCCTGTAAGGTGCTGTGATTTGCGACAGGTGGCGTTACTCAGCAGGCTCAAAATCATGGATTGGTAACATATGATTGGGGTAGCAAATAATACCAAATTATAGGATTTTGGCTCCTCAATCTTTAATCATTGTTCGATTCTTGCAAAACCCAGGCTCGATCGCTTAGAACGTAAGCCTCACTCTATGTCGAGCTTTCCATCATGCAAGGCAAAATCACAGATCTTCAAGGGCTGGAAGCCCTTATCCAAAAGGTGAAGTCCGCTCAGGCTACCTATTCCGCCTTTTCTCAAGAGGAGGTAAATTCAATCTTCAAGAAGGCTGCTTTGGCTGCCAATGCGGCCCGGATTCCCTTGGCAAAAAGGGCAGCAGTAGAGACTGGGATGGGAGTCGTGGAAGACAAGGTCATTAAGAATCACTTTGCTTCCGAGATTATCTTTAATAAGTACAAGCACGAAAGGACTTGTGGGGTCATCGAAGAAGACAAGTCTTTTGGAATCCAGAGAATTGCCGAGCCTGTTGGCATCCTCGCAGGCATCGTTCCCACGACCAATCCTACTTCTACGGCAATTTTCAAGGCCTTGATTGCATTGAAGACCCGTAATGCAATTATTTTCTCCCCTCACCCCCGAGCCAAAAATTGCACGATTGAGGCTGCGAAAACCGTTCTGCAAGCGGCGATCGACGCAGGTGCTCCAGACGGCATTATCGGCTGGATCGACGAGCCCTCCGTGCCTCTATCCCAAGCACTGATGCAGCATAAGGACATCAATCTGATTTTGGCAACAGGTGGTCCCAGTATGGTGCGGGCCGCATACTCTTCTGGAAATCCGTCGCTTGGCGTGGGGGCGGGGAATACTCCCGCGTTAATCGACTCCTCCGCTCACATCAAAATGGCAGTTTCGTCGATCATTCTCAGTAAAACCTTTGACAACGGCATGATTTGCGCGAGCGAACAGTCGGTGGTCGTAGTTGATGAAGTTTACGAAGAAGTCAAGCAAGAGTTTCGCGCGCGCGGAGCCCATATTTTGCTTCCAGAGGATTGTAAAAAGGTAGGGGCCGCAATTATCAAGGACGGCCGACTCAATGCGGCGATTGTCGGTCAAACAGTAGACAAAATTGCCGAAATGGCTGAAATCGATGTTCCGGCGGGAACGCGCGTCCTGATTGGCGAGGTGCAGAACATCGATCTTGACGAGCCCTTCGCCCACGAGAAACTCTCTCCTGTTCTAGCGATGTATCGTGCCAAGGACTTTGAAGACGCTGTCGCCAAGTCAGAGCAACTGGTTGAATTGGGCGGACGCGGGCATACGGCTGTACTTTACACCTCACCCTCGAATGTGGAGCATATTCGCCGCTTTGAAGATGAAGTTGAGACGGCTCGAGTACTAATCAACACCCCCTCTTCCCAAGGTGCGATTGGAGATCTCTACAATTTTCGCCTCGACCCGTCCCTAACCTTAGGGTGCGGAACTTGGGGCGGTAACTCTGTTAGCGAGAATGTCGAGCCCCGACACCTCCTGAACATCAAGACTGTTGCCGAACGCCGGGAAAATATGCTCTGGTTCCGGATTCCCCCCAAAATCTACTTTAAGTATGGGGCTTTGCCCGTAGCCATTCAAGAACTCGCAGGCAAACATCGTGCTTTCATCGTCACCGATAAGCCCCTTTACGACTTAGGCATGACGAATGGTTTAGAAGAGGCACTCAATGACATCGGGCTCAAATACGACATTTTCTACGATGTCGAGCCCGACCCCTCTCTAGACACGGTCGAGCGGGGCTTAGAGATGATGCGGGCTTTCTCACCTGATGTAATTATTGCTCTGGGTGGGGGTTCTCCTATGGATGCAGCCAAAATTATGTGGTTGCTCTACGAGCATCCCGAAATTGAGTTTGAAGGCTTGGCTATGCGCTTCATGGATATCCGCAAGCGAGTTTACGAGCTGCCCCCTCTCGGTCAGAAGGCCCTGTTGGTGGCGATTCCTACCACCTCGGGGACGGGTTCCGAAGTCACGCCTTTTGCGGTGGTGACCGATCGCCGCAATGACATCAAATATCCATTGGCTGACTACGCCCTGACTCCTAGCATGGCGATTATCGACCCCGAGCTAGTGCTCCATTTGCCCAAAAGACTAACAGCCTATGGTGGAATCGACGCCCTAACCCACGCTCTTGAAGCCTTTGCATCCGTTCTAGCCTCAGAATATACTAATGGATTAGCCTTGGAAGCAATTCGCCTGATCTTCAAATACCTTCCCAGCGCTTATCACAACGGTGCCGAAGATCCCAAGGCACGGGAGAAAATGCACTACGCCTCGACCATTGCGGGCATGGCGTTTGCCAATGGTTTCTTAGGAATTTGCCATTCGATGGCACACCAACTAGGTGCAACATTCCACATTCCCCACGGTTTGGCTAACGCCCTGATGATTTCCCATGTCATCCGTTACAACGCAACAGATGCTCCCTTCAAGCAAGCAGCCTTTTCGCAGTACAAATATCCTAATGCCAAATGGCGCTACGCTCGCATTGCCAATTACTTAGGCTTGGGAGGTAATACCGAAGACGAGCAAGTCGACCGCCTGATTGTAGCTGTGGAGAACTTGAAGCAGGAGTTAGAAATTCCCACCGCAATGAAGCTGACCATTACTGACGGTGCGGCAGACTTCTATGCAAAGGTTGACGGTGTTGCCGAGCGCGCATTTGACGATCAATGTACGGGAGCCAACCCTCGCTATCCACTAATTAAGGACTTGAAGCAACTTTTAGTCGATGCTTACGAAGGGCGACCTGCAGTTGCAACTCCCCTTTTGGTAACCTTACCCTGGAATAGCCCATCCACCCCAGATTCAGGTGCAAATATCTTCGCGCCGCAACCAATTAACTGAGTTTTGCTTCAGCTGTTCTGTAGGCTCTGTCCCTGCAATGCTATCGACTCAATCATTGTCGCCGTCAAGGTTGGCAATATGCTGTAACCGCACGAGGAGTAACTCTAAGACTCTGGACTGGAGTTATTCCTCAGCTTTCGAGCCGAGTGCCCGAACATAAAGTTATAACCGTCTTAGGCATCGTTGTTTGCTGGGGTTAAGTGCAAATACTTCCGTATGTTCGGCACGCACGAGCGATTAAGATAACTGCACTCAAGAATAGAGAACCCTCGCAGTCTAGATCGCGCACTGCACGCACCTGGCTCAATTTCGTGCCCCGCGCTCCTGCATTGAAAGTATCGAGGACTTTGGCAGACAAGTCATTCCCGCTGCGTAGTATACGACATCTAATCAATCATTAATAAATCTTTGTCAAGGCGGCGAATTGCCGTGCTGTTTTAGCTCTACGGTGCCTCACTAGGTGCTTTCTAACGAAAAATTAACTTGGCTCAACCCTGATGATATGCCATGGAAATGTTGCTGTCAGGGCAAAAACTATCCATATATGCGTCTGCTTTTAACCAAGCCGATCTTGAAATCTGCTTCTGGAGCTGCTTTCAGCCATTGAGTACAGCGTTAATGGTCGACCCAAATGCACGAGCCTCGTGTAGTAAACTTGACATGTCATGAATGAATCGCTGACTTTGAGAGGTGCGTCGCTATGTCTTTCGTCTTAAAAATTTACAAAGACTGCACTGATGATGAACCTTTGCAGATTGTGCCGGTTACATTTGAGGAAGCCAGTGAAATTCACGACCGCTGGGAAAAACAGGGATATCTTGTAGGGCTTTACCCTCAAATCGATTGTGGACCTGCTTGTCCTTTCAAGGGTCAAACTGCGCTCTTGTAAATGAATGAGATAATTCTGCAAGCACCGGTAGGGCAGAGAAGATCGAAGCGCGAGCCCATTTTTTGAGTAGATGCCCTGGAATGGTGGTGTTATGAATTACGATCGAACATAAAATCAGCTTCAAGGCTGCAATCACCTTCATAGAATCACCAGGCAATAAGGGCTGTCGCGCTCGCAAACCATCTCGGGATACCTTGCTGAAGCTTCAGATGCTTGTGGTATTGAGTGCTTCAAATGCATCGACCTCGCATTTTTTGGAGTAGGCTTTTCAGTTTCAGCTAAGAATATTGCTCGTACTATTTTTTAAGGGCAACTGTGAGGCCGGCAAGAGCTGCGGAGAGTCTTTACCGGTCAGTATTGCTGTGGCCTGGCTGCTGTCAAAAAACTTTGGCCTAACGGCGTTAACTTCCTTGGACTTTGATTGTAAAAGAAAAATTTTTCTTTATAGTACGAACTAAATCTAGGATAGCTTCTAAAATTTTGGTATGAGTTAGGCATCGGTTGTATCGCATTACAGCTCGCATATCGAGTTCGACCTTTTTGACGACAATCCGCAACTTGAGGTCCGTATCATCCGTGTCACCAGCAACTTGGTAGGTAGGAAAGCCGAATCTGCCCGCGCGAGTTCGATATACTCTCATCTTTGATTCATCAGCGAGGTAACTCTATGGTCTCTACTCCAGTTCGCAACACTGGCATTCCTGAAGCCGCGATCGCCGAAGGAGCTTGGCAAGAATTTCAGCCAGGTCCGTGGGTCGATGAGATTGATGTTCGCAGCTTTATTCAGCAGAACTATACTCCTTACCTCGGTGATGGAGAGTTCTTGACCGGTCCGACCGAACGGACACGAATGCTGTGGAACCAGGCTAGCGAGCTAATGCGTCAGGAGCGGGAGAAAGGCGTTCTTGATGTGGACACGCAGGTACCTTCTAGCATCACAGCTCATGCCCCAGGATATATCGATCGCGCGAGCGAGCAGATTGTCGGTTTACAAACCGATAAGCCATTGAAGCGGTCAATCATGCCCATGGGTGGGATTCGGGTCGTTCGGAAATCCCTCGAGGCCTATGGCTACGAACTCGATGCCGATACCAATGAAATCTTCACCAAATACCGCAAAACCCACAACGATGGTGTCTTTGATACCTATACCCAAGAAATGCGCTTGGCGCGCCATTCTGGCATCATCACGGGTTTGCCAGATGCATATGGTCGTGGCCGGATTATTGGTGACTATCGCCGCGTGGCTCTCTACGGCGTAGACCGCTTGATTGCTGATAAGCGCGACCAGCTCGTCTCGCTTGAGTTGGATGAAATTACAGAGCCGATTATCCAAAAGCGAGAAGAAATCAGCGAGCAAATTCGCGCCCTGGATGAGCTCAAGGCCATGGCCGCTAGCTATGGTTTTGATATCAGTCGCCCGGCAATGACGGCTAAAGAAGCCGTGCAATGGACTTACTTCGGTTATCTAGGTGCTATCAAAGAGCAAAACGGTGCGGCGATGTCTCTAGGGCGGATTTCGACGTTCTTAGACATCTACATCGAGCGGGATTTAACTTGTGGTGTGCTAACAGAGGTCGAGGCCCAGGAGATTGTCGACCATCTGGTTATGAAACTACGAATGGTGCGCTTCCTGCGGCATCCTGATTACAACCAGCTGTTTTCAGGGGATCCCGTGTGGGTCACCGAGTCCATTGGTGGGATGGGAGAAGATGGCCGGCCTTTGGTAACCAAGAATAGTTTTCGAGTCTTGCAAACCCTTTACAATCTGGGACCTGCGCCAGAACCAAACTTAACGGTGCTATGGTCCGAGCAGTTACCAATCGACTTCAAGCGCTTCTGTACGAAAGCATCCATCGACACCAGCTCGATACAGTACGAAAATGACGATCTGATGCGACCGTTGTACGGCGACGATTACGGTATTGCTTGCTGCGTATCTGCTATGAGGATCGGCAAGCAGATGCAGTTCTTCGGAGCCCGGGTCAACTTAGCAAAGGCACTATTGTACGCCATCAATGGTGGGAAGGACGAAAAATCTGGTAAGCAGGTAGGCCCGATGACCGAGCCGATCGCCACAGATTTTTTAGACTACGACGAAGTGGTTGAGAAGCTTGACGATATGCTGGCGTGGCTAGCAAAAACTTACGTCAACAGCCTGAATGTCATTCACTACATGCATGACAAATATTGCTACGAGCGGCTTGAGATGGCCTTGCACGATCGCGATGTGTACCGAACGATGGCCTGTGGTATTGCCGGTCTATCGGTTGTCGGTGACGCTCTCTCCGCCATTTTATATGCCCGGGTCAGGGTACTCCGTAATGAAGACGGCTTGGCAGTGGATTATGTCATTGAGGGTGACTACCCTAAGTTTGGTAATAATGACGACCGAGTGGATAGCCTCACGTCTGGACTGGTAGAACAGTTTATGAACTTGATTCGTCAGCGCCCAACCTATCGCAACGCAGTTCCTACCCAGTCAATTTTGACCATCACCTCTAATGTGGTTTATGGTAAGAAAACTGGTAGCACACCTGATGGACGGAAATTGGGCGAGCCGTTTGCCCCAGGTGCTAACCCCATGCACGGCCGCGATACGAAAGGAGCAATTGCAGCCTGTGCTTCAGTTGCCAAACTTCCCTACGAGCACGCGCAGGATGGCATCTCCTACACCTTCTCGATTGTCCCAGAGGCACTGGGTAAAACCGAGGACGTTCGGGTTCATAACCTTATTGGGGTGCTCGATGCCTACTTTCACGATACGGGGCACCACATCAACGTCAACGCGCTCAATCGCGAGATGCTATTAGATGCAATGGAACATCCGGAAAATTATCCTCAGCTTACGATTCGAGTTTCGGGATACGCGGTGAATTTCATCAAGCTGACCCGCGAGCAACAGCTCGACGTGATTAATCGCACCTTCCACGAGCGGATTTGATCTCTTCTAGCCGAGAAGCATCGTGATGCTTCTCGGCTGGCAATTCAAGCTTTAAAAAAAATAACCGTGCCCGGACTATCGCAGCTAATCGAAGAATCAATTACTAAATTCATCGATCTAATCTAATAAGCTGATATGCATCTTCGCCCACCATTGCCCAATCTTCATTCAGTCCACAAAGGTCGCATTCATTCTGTTGAAACCTGTGGAGGTGTCGATGGGCCGGGGATTCGCTATGTCATCTTCACGCAGGGCTGTCTTTTGCGCTGCCAGTACTGCCATAACCCGGATACTCGCGACCCCCATGCGGGTACAGAAGTGACCGTAGACGAACTGATCGACGATATCAAGACCTATAAATCCTATCTTACTTACTCTAGTGGAGGTGTCACTATCAGCGGTGGCGAGCCCCTACTTCAACCCGAATTTGTCCGCGAAATCTTTCGCCGCTGTCAGGAACTAGGCATTCATACCGCGTTAGACACTTCGGGCTTTCCCGACTTCGAAGCCTCTCAGCCAGTCTTGGATTATGTCGATCTAGTGCTCCTCGATATTAAGTCGTTTGATGCAAAGACTTACCACCAAGTAACTGGTGTCAATATCGAACCAACACTTCGCTTTGCCCGTCATCTAAGTGACACGCAACACCCTACCTGGATTCGCTTTGTCCTCGTTCCTGGCTTGACGGACGATCTGGCGAATATTGATAACTTAGCTTGGTTTATTGCAACCCTAAAGGGGGTTGAGAAAGTGGAGATTTTACCCTTTCACAAGTTAGGAGAATACAAGTGGAAAGAGCTAGGTCTCCCCTACGCTCTCAATAATGTAAATCCACCTACGTTTAAGCAGATAGAAAACACTCGGATTATCTTTCGAAAGCATGGGCTGCGAGTTGAATGAGAATCCTGGGCGTTGTCAAGTTCGCGACTGCGATCGGCCCCTGACACGGATCTGCCCTGGTATTTTCGGCTCGATTATTCAATTGCGACCCGACATCGCGATAGCTGAGGGTGAAACGGTCGTACAGCCAGACGCAGTGGCTGATGATGGTAGCTGGGAAGCGGTGGCTGTGGTACAGATTTGCCATGCCCTCCAATCTGCCATGGCTGGGCTACCGTCAACTTGACAGTGCCCGTGCTTCAGCACTCATCCCGAGCACCATCGGCCTCGGGGTAGAGGCTCCTCCATAGAGGGTTCGCGCAGACTCGATCGCCTGTAACGGCCAGCGCAAGACAACGGCAAATCAACCCGCTCCTGTCGAAGTTGTCCTCGATGACCGCAATAGTGGCAGCTGTGGGGGCTCTGTACTCGAAGCGGTAGGAGGCATAGCCTGATACTCTGCGGCCACCGCCTCCGCGGCTGCGAAGATTCTCGATCTTGTGGGAAGCAACTAACATCCTATTTAGTTGGGCGACTCCGAAGGCCGGCACGATCCCGATCCAGGGAGATTGGCCATCGAGTTTTGCCAAGTAGAACTCAAGCTCGTGGTGTCGCCAACAATGTCCTTCGTATCCGATCGGCCCCAAGTCCCAGACTCGGACGATGTCCGCGGGGACGTAAGAGGGCAACTCCGGCGATCCGGTCAAAGCTAAGGGGGCGAAGAGATCCTCTACCAGGCGACGCATCAGCGCCGCAGGCTTCGGCCGCTTTCCTGGTGGCAGGTCACCTCTGAGTTGCTCGGTCATTTAGGGGACTTCAGCGAACGGTCTGCGCAACGTCCTTGAGGCTCGCGGCGCGGCCAGAAGCCCGAGCAAAGCTCAGTGTGTCAATAGCCGCGTCCGCTGCGATGAAGCATGGAGAGACGAACCAGAGAGCCCGCCAGACTCGGCTTGGAAGATAGAAGTGACGACTATGCGGCGTTTGGTTCGACGCTGACCCACACAAGTGCTACAAGTTTAGCGGAAACGTATCCCGCGAGCTGCCATGGGGCCGACACTACCGACTCATGCCCGTAAGAAGTATGGCAGCCAGTGTTGCAGGAATTATTACGACAATACCGCACAAAAATACTATCAATTGGAGAATTCCAGTAGACCAATGTCTCCTTCGCATATGATACACAGCAGCTAGAAGTATATTAAAATCAGCGAATAAAGCAAACACTAGTAATATAAGCAAAAATACGGCTTACTCGCCGTCCAGAACGGAGTCACCGAGTACCGCACGCAACACCCAAATAGTAAGTATTATGCAGCTAAAAGCTGCTCAGGATTTTCCAAATCTAGTCCTTACGAAATCTTGGCTTCTTATCATAGCTGCTCTAGGTCGATAAGGAATATTGGTTCCGAAATCAAAGCCTAACGCTTTTGAGACTGGGGGTGCGGTCCGAAAACTCCAACGAAGCCTAGTGCATCAGCCACCACATCCCCTGCAACGAGGTGTTAAGCAGAGCTTGGTACGAGCGCCAGCAACTCTCGTCATACATAATGGATCGTACTTTGCCTGACAAATGTGACTTATCGCACACTGAGAAATTTGTCAGACTGTGTCCGATTTTCGCCACTCGCTTCTACGTGTTTGTCTAGCTGCTTTTCTTTGTCTAGATCCACGCCGCCGATTGCCACCAAGGCATTTTTCCGGTCGTAGAGTTTCACCAGGGCCACTCACGTGTAAGTATCGATAAAGGTCCGCTGGTAAACCCTCCCAAAACCTTGACTTCCTTCGCTTTTTCCAAGGCTTTAACTTGAGCTTCGGTCAAGACCAAATTGTCCTGGGCTGATTTTGCTTCCAGGGCTTTCAAGCACAAGGCAAAGGCTTGTCAGTCATGACGCAACCAGATAGAGTGGACCCCTCCGGGCGAGACTAGAATATCCTGCTTTTTCAGTTCGTTAGACACCTTCACTCGAACGAAGGCTGATTGCTCGATGGCGAGTTTGACTACCGCTCTACTATTCGGAGGTCACCTCTGAATAGGTGTCGGGTGGCGATTGAGGATGCCGATCCGGCTCTGAACGATCTTGTCTCGTGTATTCATTGTGACACTTCGGACTCGATTTGACTCTTACGAGAAGCGCAGTCTAACATGTAGCTTGCGTTCTTGCGAGTAACCAACGGGCCATTTTTTCCATCACACGGCTGGTAACCTCTTCTCGATCCTGCAGTAGTTGATGGCCCGTAGTGTCCTCGATCCAGAAGCCTTCCGTTAAAGGTCCCGATCGATCGACAAACTTTTGCATTGCTTCGCACATCGTTCGGCAGTCTTCGATGGCATGAATTGCGAGCAACGGTACTCTAAACGCGCTAGCATTTCTTGCGATCTTCTCTCCGGTTGTCACAGTAGCAATAGCCCCAGCCATCGTTGGCCTAGGAGAAACTCGGACCCCTGGGTCGAGACGGGCGACCTTGGCCCACTCCTTGTTTCCGAACGCCTCGTCAAAGGTGGCTGAAAAGTCGGTTGCGGGCATCTTCAGTTTGGGAAAGTAGCGAGATAGAAGGGTCAAGACTTTGATAACAGGTTTAGGGGGCAACATGGCCGGATCGAACTCGAGCGCAGCACCTACCGTAATAATCCCAGCCAGGTTAATTCCATTCGCTTTTGCCATATCTTCTGCAAGGCCAGCTGCTAGTACTTGCAGGCCACCGAACGATTCGCCAATGAGGAAGATAGGCACGTCCGCCGAGCATTGGAGCTGCTTCTGGGTCCAAACCACGGCAGCAAAGACATCCTCCACCAAGTCATCGAACTTCTCGATGTGCACGCACCCTTCAGGAGCACCGGGCTCGGCCTCAGAGTATCCCATACAGACCGGATCGTAACTCGAGCAGGCAAAACCTTTCTGGTTTAAGAACAAAGCGAGTGACTCAAAGTAGCCAGAATGCCAGCCCCCACCCGGGACAATCAGGCAAACAGCACGCGGACTTGCGCCTTGCGTGTCGTTTCTCCAGACTCTCGTGGCAAGCTTAGCGCCTCGCGGCGAGTATAGAGGGTCCGCCGCTGGTTCGGGTGGCCGTGGGATGGCAGGCTTCTTGAGACTGGGCATGATATGTGATTCCGCTATTTTCAATATTATTCTTCGAGTCTATTTTGACTTATTTCATTAATATCCACGCACACGACATAACGCCTGCCAGCCTTACACTTAAACCTGAGTTTGCTGGAGTGGGTGTGTCCGTTCTTGACGGAGCTCTCGTTTTCGCATGCAGGGCATCTCATCGGCTTAGCTCGCGCGCCACTTCCTCTATCATTGCTCGACAGCACCATCGGCTCAAAAACACCGGGCACATCAACCCGAAACCCCGCCGTGACGACTTCTACCGCAATTACCGCGCTTCTAACACCACTCTTCGATAGATACGATACAGTTATGACCCCAGCAACCGAGGCTTCGCTCCGTCGATTCACAGCAATGGCTTTAGTAAAAAAAGTGCCGCAAACTGCGATCTCGCAACTGTCTGTATTTTACTCGGTCGTTGATGGCATTCCATGCTTGGACTCGCTGCATATTTACTCGTGTACCGATGCGACCATTTTCGAGTGGTGGGACCGAAAAGAGCTGTGGTTGGGGCAACGAGATTTCTATGTTTTACGATGGTTCGAGTACATGTTCTGTATTGGCGATGCAACGAATGTATGCTTCGCCGATGAGGATGCATATCCTAATTTTGTGGATGCGCTTCGACATATTATGACTGTTTACGATTAGCTCGCACCCTGCAAAAGTGGCGGCAGGCGGTCTGCCCAGGGCTTGGCTGCCTCGAGTTGGCCTGCAAGCTGAAATAGCATCGCTTCTTCGCCAAAGCGCCCGACGAATTGCATGCCGATGGGTAACCCCGCAGTACTCCAGTGCAGGGGCACAGACATTGCAGGTTGCCCGGTGACATTGAAGGGCATCGTGTAGGGGGTAAATTCGAAGGCTTGCCGGGCCAGCGGCGCGATCGCCCCTAACCAGCCCAGCAGCCAGCCGGCTTCCGCGCGGCCGATGGCCGCAATGAGGAGTTTTTTGAGCCCGGTCGGTTGTAGCTCGCCAATGGGAATGGGCGGCCGGGCTAGCGTCGGCGTCAGCAGCAGATCGAACCCAACAAAAAACTCCCCAATGGCGCGTGCGGCTTTCTGCAGATAGCGTCCTGCCAGCACGTATTCTGCGACGGGGGTAACCTTACCCAGCAGCCCCAGGGCGTAGGTCGAGGCCTCAAATCCAGCAACTGAGGGGGTTTTCCCGGCGATTTTAGCAACTTGCTCGATATTGGCTCGCGTTTCGCAGGCCACAATGGTTAGAAAAGAAACAGCAAAGGCTTCGGCCTCGACTGGGGGGGTGGCTTCTACGAGTTCGTGGCCTAGCTCCGTGAGGAGCCGGACGGTTGCTTGCAAACCTTGCTGGCAATCGGGATGGACGCTGCGACCCACCAGGGGGCGATCGCTAAACGCAATTCGCAGGCGGCGCGGCGGCGTGGCAGCCTCAGTCAAAAACGCCCGCTCGGGCGGCGGTGCTTGATAGGGCGCGCCAACCTCTGGGGCAGAGATGGCATCGAGCATAGCGGCGCTATCGCGCACGGAGCGGCTGAGAATGTGCTCGACGCCGAACCCGCGTAAGATTTCGACACCATCGATAGGGGTGCGGCCTCGGGTTGGTTTGAGGGCGAAGATGCCGCAACAAGACGCAGGGATGCGCAGCGAGCCTCCCCCGTCGCTGCCCCCCGCAATTGGGACTAGGCGCGCGGCCACTGCGGCTGCCGAGCCGCCGCTCGAGCCGCCGGGGGTCCGCTCGAGCTGCCAGGGGTTGCGCGTCGGGCCGAAGAGTTGGGGCTCGGTAGTGGGCGTTAGCCCTAGCTCTGGCGTGTTGGTTTTGCCCAAAATAATGGTGCCCGCTGCTTTGAAGCGGCGCACGGTTTCGCTATCGCGAGGGGCGGGAAGATTTTGGAGCAACCGGTTGCCATTGCTGGTGGGCATTCCGGCTGCTTGCGTGCGCAAGTCTTTGAGCAAAAAAGGCACGCCCGCAAATGGACCCGCAAGCGAAGCCTCGCGAGCCCGCTCGCGAGCGAGATCGTAGGCTTTGTAGGTCAGGGCATTGAGGTGGGGGTCGAGGCGCTCGATCTCTGCAATGGCGGCTTCGACAAGCTCTGCGGAGGTCACCTCACCTGCTGCGACTAACGCGGCCAACTCCAGGGCATCGTAGCGGGCGTACTCAGAAAATGCACTCATGGCTCTCGTCCGGCGGCCTCCAAAGTCTAGGTATGGGCGCGGTCTCGATTCTCGTAGCGCTCGTAGGCTGCAACAATCTCTTGCACCAGCGGATGGCGCACGACATCGGCGGCCGTCAGCTCGCAAATAGCAATGCCCGGTACCGATTTCAAGATGCGCAGGGCTACGTTGAGCCCCGACTCGCGATCGCTGGGCAAATCGGTTTGCGACAGATCGCCAGTGATGGCCATGCGCGACCCAAACCCCAAGCGCGTCAGCATCATTTTAATCTGGGCGGGTGTGGTGTTCTGGGCCTCGTCAACGATGGCAAAGCAATTGTTGAGGGTGCGGCCGCGCATGTAGGCCAAGGGCGCAACTTCAATCGTGCCGCGCTCCATCAGCTCCGGGAGTTTTTCGGGGTCGATAAATTCGTAGAGCGCGTCGTAGAGCGGCCGCAAGAAGGGATCGACTTTTTGCTGGAGGTCTCCTGGCAAAAAGCCCAAGCGCTCGCCAGCTTCGACGGCCGGACGGGTCAAAATTAAGCGCTCGTACTCGCCAGCGAGCAGCGCTTGCACGGCCACAACTGCGGCTAAATAGGTCTTGCCGGTGCCAGCCGGCCCGACGCCAAATGTAATATCGTGGGTGCGGATGGCCTGGACGTACTGCCGCTGCCGGAAGGTCTTCGCCCGCACCGGATCGCCTCGGCGCGTGCGCGCGAGGATGTCTTGCTGCAGGGCCTTGAGATCTGCGAGGCGATCGCTGTCTCGGGCCTGCAGGGCCATCTGCAATTCGGCACGCCCGACAGTTTTGCCCTCGCTCCAGTAAGGTTCGAGGGCGCACACCAAGGCTTTGCAGCGCGCCACGGTCTTGGGTTGGCCGACGATTAGAAGCTCTTGGCCGCGCAACACCAGGCGCGCCCCCGTTCGGTCGGCCAAAAAGCGTAGATTCTCTTCTCGCGGACCTGCCAGGGCAATTGCGCCTGCAGCAGTGGGTAACTCGATCCGCTCGCTTGCCTCGGGCATGCCTCAGGCAGCCTCCATCTACCGCGCGCTGCCGTTTTCGCGGGGGTTTCGCCGCGATCGCTGCTGCTGCCTACGCCCGCCGCCACGTTGCTCTCGCTCGGGGCTGGTAGGATTGCTATCGTAAATTTCTAAATGCACGGCCCGGTCGACCGCGAGCCCTGCCGCGCGTAGGACGGTGCGAATGGCATCGAGATTGCGCGCGCCGCGACCGAACACCCGACCGCGATCGGCTGGATCGACGGCAGCGCGCAGCCAGACGCGCCGACCGCCAGCGTAGACTTCGCAGTCAATTTTGAGAGTTTCTGGAGAACCGACCAGTGGCTCTAGCAATAACGTCGCGAGTCGCTCGTACTCGGGTAGGTTAGCTCCCGTCTCAGCCGTGCTGGCAGGCTCAGGAGGCAGCATTCAGTTGCTCGAAGACCTGAGCTTTCTCGAGAAGGCCGCGAACGGTCTCGGTGGGCTGGGCGCCGTCTTGTAGGCGCTTGACAATAGCCGGAACGTTCAGGCGCGTCTCCTTGGTACGGGGATTGTAGTATCCCAGCTCTTCGATGGGGCGCCCCTCGCGGCGGGCGTGGCTATCGATCGCAACGAGGCGGAAGTGAACCTCTCTTTTTTTGCCCAATCGCTTCAGGCGCAACTTAACCATAAAACCCTAACTAATCGCTCTTGTCTCTTCTTTTGCCACAGACAATAATAGTAAACCAAAAACCACGGGCATGTCTAGAGATCGGCGAAACCCTTCTTCTTTTTCTTGGCTTTCTTTTTGCCTTTCTTGCCCGGGGCCGGCACGCCACCGCCCATGCCACCGAACATACCGCCACCGCCCATACCCGCGGGCATGGGCATGTTGCCCTGGCCCATCTGCTGCATCATCGAGCGCATGCGCGAAAAATCCGTGACCAGCTTGAGGACGTCATTTTCTTGGTGGCCGGAGCCACGCGCGACGCGACGGCGGCGGCCGGGAGATTTAGCAAGCAGGTCGGGGTCTTCGCGCTCCTGCTGGGTCATCGAACTAATCATGGCCTCGGTGCGCTTGAGCTGGCCTTCGCCTTTTTCAAGGTCGGCTGCGCCGATTTTGTTCATGCCCGGGATCATTTTCATGAGGCTGCCGAAGCTCCCCATGCTTTTGATCAAGCGCATTTGCTTGAGGAAGTCGTTGAAATCGAAGCGGGCCTCTAAAATTTTGGCCTGCATCTTCTCGGCGTCGGCCAGGTCGATGGCATCCTGGGCTTTCTCGACCAGCGAGACCACATCACCCATGCCCAGAATGCGGGAGGCCATGCGCTCGGGATAAAACGGCTGCAGGGCCTCGACTTTTTCGCCAACGCCGACAAATTTAATCGGTTGTCCCGAAACTTGGCGAACCGATAGTGCTGCCCCACCGCGCGTGTCACCGTCGAGCTTGGTCAAGATAGCGCCGGTGATGCCAATTTCGTCGTGAAACGTTTTGGTTAAATTGGCGGCTTCTTGGCCGGTCATGGCATCGACCACCAACAAGACCTCGTCGGGGGAGGTGGTTTTCTTGATGTTGGCCAGCTCCGCCATCATGTCCGTGTCGATTTGCAGGCGACCGGCCGTGTCGATGATGACGGTGTCGATTGCTTGCGCTTTGGCAGCGGCAACTCCCTGGCGCGCGATCTCGACTGGGTCGGCGTCGGTTCCGAGGGCAAAAACCGGCACGTCGATTTGAGCGCCGAGGGTTTGCAGTTGGTCGATCGCCGCCGGACGGTAGACGTCGGTGGCAACCATCATGGCCGTGCGCCCTTGCTTGCGCAGGTGCAAGGCGAGCTTGGCGGTGGCGGTTGTTTTACCCGTGCCCTGCAGGCCAGCCATTAATACGACGGTCGGCGCAGTCTCGGCCTGGGCTAGGGGCACGTTGCTCTCCCCCATCACCCGCACCAGCTCGTCGTTGACGATTTTGACAAACTGCTGGTCGGGGGTAACGCCGGAGATGACCTCGGCGCCTTGAGCTTTGGTCTCGACTTCAGCCACGAAGGCCTTGACCACCTGCACGTTGGCGTCGGCTGCGATCAAGGCGCGGCGCACCTGTTGTAGGGCGGGTTTGACGTTAGTGGGGGTGATTTTGGCCTGGCCGCGTAGTTTTTTCCAGGCTTCTTCGAGACTATCAGCGAGAGCGTCAAACATACAGAGGCTGCGGGAGGGGATCTAAATAAATTCCAAACATTCTCCCAGAGTAGCAAGTCCTACGATGCGGGTCATGCGTAGGGATCGCCGGGCGATCGCACGGCTTCGACAACGGCTAGCCCTGCAACGAGGGTACGGTCCTCGCTGATGTGAGGATACTTGAGCTGCGAATCGGGCATGCCCCTGGCGAGCTGGCGCTGGCGAACCATGGCAAAGCTCCCCGGTGCGAGCACGTGCAGGCAGGGTGGCGGTACCACATCGGCGCGCTTGGTGGCGTAGTTGGGGTTGACTGCTTGCAAAAGCTCGTCAAAGCGCCGCAGAAAATACTGCTCGTCGGGTAAGGTTTTGCCTTCGACTAGCTCGATATTGAGAATGTATTGAGCGGGAATATCGTTTTCGGAGAGGGTCAGGCAAAAATCATCAATGACGCTGCCAAATTCCTGCTGTAGTAACTGCAGAGTCGTGGTGAGATGCGCCTCGGTGGTTTTTTCGGTGGTCGAAGAGATTAAGCCCCCCCGACGAAAGCGAAACACGATGATGGGAGCTGCGTTGCAGTAGCCCAGAACTTCGACGACATCGCCATTGTCGTAGCGATAAAAGCCACTGTAATTAGTAAATAAAATGCGATAGCACGCGCCAACAATCAGTTCGTGACCGAGGCGGGTTTTCGGGTTTTCTGCTTCCCATTGGTCTTCGGGAATGAATTCGTAAAAGCCGCTTTCAATGGCTAGAATGCTGCCGTCGGTATCAAAATCGGGATAGATACTAAAATAAGCTTCTGCCGAGGCAAATAGCGTGCCAAAGACGGGTGTTTTGCCAAAGTAAGGCCCGAAGCGCTCGAAATAAAAGTCCGATGTGCCGCCACAAGAAGTGGCAACGTACCCCAAGTCCGGCCAAGCGCCGATGGGGGTGAGGTGACCGTCTCGCTCCAGGATATCAGCAAGTTCGCGGGCGCGGGTGGGGTTCGGGCGCAGCTGGGCGCTCAGCTCGGTCCGTAGCTCGCTTGCAAGCTCGCACCAATGGGGAATCTCGCCCCGCTCGATGCTGGCAACGAGCTTGGGGCCCCAAGTTTCGAGGTAGTTGCAGGTGCGCAGGTGCAACATGGGAAAGTTGGCAACAGTGCCACAGAGATCTCGCACCTGCAGGCCAAAGAGCAAACAAACGTAGTGGCGGCTGGAGCTGTCTTTGATTTGCGAGGCGGCGTAGGGCTGGGCAAAAATTTGGCTGTAGAGGGATTTACCCAGGCGCAGCGCCCCGGCCGAGCCGGTGCCATAGGGAATGCCACCCTCAGTCAGGCCGCTAGTATAGCCGCTATTGGTAAAAAAGAGCCGCCCCAGAGATTTGCCACGACGCAGGAGGGCGGCATCGAGAAACCCCGTTGCCGTCAGGTTGGCACGGGTCAGGGTGCGCTGAAAGCGTTTGGTGATGGGAATGAGCTTTTGGCGGCCGGTGGTGGTGCCGCTGGTGATATTGAAATAGATGGGGCGCTCTTGGGTCATGACGCGGGCTTCGCCACGGGCGGCTCGGAGCACGTAGGGTTCGTAGCCTTCGTAAGGGAGCACCGGCACCTGCTGCTGGAACTGACGGATGCTGTTGATGCGAGCGAGGCCGTACTCTCGTCCTAGAGCGGTGTCTGCTTGTTCGCGAAGGAGTTGTTTGAGAAATTGAGCTTGCGTGGCGCTGGCGCGGCGGGTTTTCCAAAGGAAGCGATCGCGAGCGAACCCACCGAGGCTGACGAGGGCCGATCGCAGGAGGTTGACCATCTGTAAGGCTGGGAAATCGACGAAAAATTCCCCCGTATTCTAGACGCGTCTTGCTCTTACGGCGATCGTTCCACTCCAGAAAACCTTTGTTTTCTAGAGTGGGGGAATCCTGGATATTCCGAGCTTTTTTGATTTCTGGATGAGTTTTTGGATGCCTGACTGACGCTTGGCACCAACCCAAGGTCAGGAGATTTCGGATCCAGATACCTAGATCCGAGCCCAGCCATTCCCGCACCACCTACTCAATTGATAACCGTGCAGCCCTCTCGCTTGGGAGCCTTAAGGGAATGTCGCAAACCCTGTCAATGTGCCGGGGTTTGCGGGCTTTGATTCATAAGACGGATTATCTGACAGATCCGAGCACTGCAACCCCTCGTACATCCGTACCGACCCAAACATCAGGAAAGGCATACGGAAAACGGTCCTTCTTGGCTGCTGCAGTTTGCAAGAACTTGCAGGAGGTGTACTGCAGCTTACTCAGACAACCATTCACTACAATCCCAGCTTAATTCTGATTCTAGCTCCTTAATTTCAGGCTCAAATATAGATCTAAGATAATCTCTCTCTTGCTCGCTCATGGGTGCTTCATAGGACCGTGAGTGTACATTTTTTTGCTTGACATCAGGCAAGCCCTCAATTTCCAGGAAGTCACACACGTGTCCGATCGCCACACCAGGAATTCGCCTCAGATCTTCGCTTTTCATAATTAAAACATTTTCTCTTGGGAATAAATTCCAAATTCTTTTTAGCTGCTTTAGATAAAATCCCCTGTCGATGTAGAATATACTCTATGCTGTAGCGGCATTGCCTCGCGGCATCTTTCTTCTTCGTTAGTTATTGCATCCCAGAAAGAGAAGTTATCAGCATTTCTCGTGCGTTACATGTTCCAGCCTGAATACGCTCTTTCGATGGGATTCCTTAAGGGCACTGCGATTAATGGCCTTATTGCGAAGATCGGCGACGGTATACGGTGCTTTTCGCAATAAGATTTGAATTTTTCGAAGTGCCCTTAATAAAATAATAAGCTTCATCTCAGGGCTATATTCCCATATTCTTTTGGGCGCGTCATGCCAGTACATGCAGATTGGTGTCGCCTCTCCCAGAATCTTATGCTCTTTTCTTGGATCGAACCAGGCATGATACTTGGAGTAATCAGGATTTCCATTAGTGAAGTTTTCTTCTCCGTTAAAAAAATGGATTTCCTTTTTGTCTGTCATGCAAATTTCTGGATGGTTCCGGAGATACATACGGGCACTGCGATTAATGGCCTTATTGCGAAGATCGGCGACTGTATACGGTGCTTTTCGCAGTAAGATTTGAATTTTTCGAAGTGCCCTTACTCCGTACAGCGTACGATAATTCGGCTTTTCGCGCCCTACCGAGTAGCCTCTCATGCGTATCTCTGGGTGACTTGCGTCACAAAGATACGCAAGTTCCGATTATTGCAAGCTTGAAGCCGCTCGGGAGCTTACGATACCTGGGGTTTCTGCACGCTCGGTTCGGGTATGAAAACCTGGATTTCTCTGCCTGCATGGTGTCTGACAGTTCGTAACTGTGCGTGCTTTAGCCCTGTCATCGCTCAGTTCGCAGGGAGAGTCGAGCAGCGCAATCCTCAGTCTCCGACCAAAATGCCCTGAATCTCTACCCACAGCTCCCCTGCAAGACCCGAGCCTTGAATACAGATCTGCTGTGCCGATGGAGAGACTTACTGAAACACGAAGTCTGTAAGTTTGTTTGTATCAATATTCGTGGTTCTGTTTTAACCAAACCCTGTATGTGAAAGAATCCCAAAATGGGAGCGTTACCAGAAATCTCGGGTCTGCGATCGCTCTATCTCCCCACTAGAAGAAGCCTTCATTCGGCAATCGTGCGACTTTTAGGGCTACCGATCGAGCTGAGTGCAGTCATAGCAGCTGCCGACATTCGGGGAGATTCGCTAGGATCGAAGACCTGATTCATGATGGTGAGATTCATGGCCGCACGCTCTCTGGCCGACCGGCATCAGGTTTTGCCGCCCCTCGAAAACGGTGACAAACTCTCCCGTGCCGAGTTCGAGCGGCGCTATGCTGCCATGTCCCAAGTAAAAAAGGCCGAACTGATTGAGGGCACCGTTTACATGGCTTCACCCCTTCGAGCTGGGGCTCACGGCGAACCCCACGCTCGCATCATGGCTTGGCTGGGTGTTTACTGGGCTGCCACGCCAAACGTGCAAGTTTTAGACAACACTACCGTCCGCCTGGACCTGGATAACGAACCCCAACCCGACGCACTACTACGGGTCGAATCTGGCGGGCAATCTATGGTCGGTATCGACGATTATGTCGAGGGAGCGCCAGAGCTAATTGCTGAAATTGCAGCCAGCAGCGCGGCGATCGACCTGCACGAAAAGCTCAACGTCTATCAGCGCAATCGAGTACGGGAGTACCTAGTATGGCGGGTCTATGACCGGGAGTTAGATTGGTTCTGCCTCGACGATGGCGAATACGTTTTACTAGAAGCTGATGAAGACGGAATTCTTCGCTCGCAGGTATTCCCAGGACTTTGGCTCGCCAAGCCAGCACTGCTTGCCGGAGATCTGGCAACGGCGATCGCCGTTCTCCAGCAAGGGATCGAGTCTGCTGGGGCTGCGAGCCCCGATCGATCGGGTACGCGCCTGCCTCGTGACTAGGAAGTCGCAATACACCCCGACCTTCGGTACTATGGGGCATTCGAGGCCGCTAGTCGGGGAAATCTTTGATGCCCTCAAACCATATGGCGATGCAGCAGCAATGGATTGGCTTGGGGTTGGCGATCGCACTGCCGTTAGTGCCGATGGCCGTCGCGCCCGCGCGGGTGGCGGCGAGCACCCAGTTGCAATCTCGCTCTGAGATTGTGGGTCACCTCGAAAAAAGTAGCAACACTCTCCTGGATGGCCGTTTCTTTGCCTCCCACGCATTCGAGGGCCGCGCCGGAGAACGGATCGCAATCGCCCTAGCAAGCGATGCATTCCATCCGCTGCTGGTGCTCCTCGACCCGGCAGGTAACCCCATTGCCAACAACAGTCGGCGCCGAGGCGACGTGGCGCGGATCGCCCTCGAGTTGCCAGCACCGGGGCGCTATACCATTCGGGCAGTTGGCGAGGGGGCCGGAGCGATCGGCCGCTACCACCTGAGTTGGCGGGCAGCCACAGCAGCGGAGGTGCAGTTGGCCGCCGACTTGGCCGAGAGCGAGCGACTCAATCGAGAAGCCTACCAGCGCTACGACCGGAAGGACTATGCCAGTGCGATCCCGCTGATGGAACGCGTGTTGGCAGTGCGACAGCGCCTCCTAGAAGGCGATCGCGCCGACATCGCTCAGAGCCTGAACGATTTGGCCTTTCTCTACCGGACCCAGGAGCGATACGACGAAGCCGAGCCTCTTTACCAAGAGTCTTTGGCGATGCGGCGGCGGCTATCTGCAGGCCAAGAGGGGGTTGCCGTTGTCAGCAGCCTCAAGAGCTTGGCTGCTCTCTACCAAGCTTGGGGCAAGCCAGCAGAAGCAGAACCCCTTCTGCAGGAGGTGCTGGCGATAAATCGCCGCCGCTACGGCCAGACCCACGCAGAGGTCGCGCGCAGCCTGGAGGCCCTAGCGAAATTTTATGAGTCTCAGTGGGGCCAGCAAGAGCAGGCGATCGCCTCTTACCTCGATGCTGCTGGAGTCTGGGAGGCCCTGGAGGCCGCTCCCCAACAGGTGGCGGCACTCCTTAAGGTGGTAAATCTTCACCACACCGCGGGGCGGGGCGATCGGATGTTGCAGTACGCGCAACAAGCCTTAAGTGTCAGTCGCGAGGCCCGGCAGCCCCACCTGGAAGCTTTTTCGCTGTTTATGGTGGGGAATGCCTACCTACGCCTGCAAGATGCCCGCCAGGCATTGGCGTATTTTCAGCAATCTATTCCTGTTTTCCAGGCAGCCAACCTGCCCGAGCAGGCAACGGTCGTTCAAAACTCCATCGGCATCGCCCACCAGCAACTAGGAGAGCCAGAGGCGGCGATCGCGGCCTACAACGGCGTCTTAGAACACCACCGCCGCCAGGACAATGTCGGCGGCCAGAGCCAGATACTCGGACTCCTCGCAGCAATTTACACCCAAATTGGCAACACCGAGTCGGCCAAAGCATCACTCCTGCAGGCGTTGGCACTCCACGAAGGGGCAGACAACACAGCAGGCCAGGCTAAGACCTATAGTTCCCTGGGAATCCTGTATTTTTCCCTCGGCGAGAACCGTCAATCCATAGCAGCACACAAAAAAGCGATCGCCCTCTACGAGGGGCTACAGGCGGCCGGGGAGTCTCTCGACCGCTTCTCCTATGTGAGGGCCCTCGAAGATCTCGGGTCGGTTCATTTTCGCGAAGGACGCTTTGAGGAGGCATTTGCTGCCTACGAGCGCGCCCTGCAGTCGGCACGGGAAACGGGCATTCCGGACCTGGTCAGCACGGTCTTGAGTGCGACTAGCCTGCGTTACGAGAGCCTAGGAGACACTCAGCAAGCCCTCGACTTGATGTTGGCCGCCGCAGAAGTCTGGCGCTCCTCAAATCAACCCGCTCGCGAGGGAACTATCCTCAGTGCCGCAGCCGATCTGTATTTCACTTTAGGAGAGCTACAGAAAGCGCTCGACACCTACGCTCGGGCGCTCCAGCTCCAGCGAAGTGTCGGGGCGCGGCCGGACGAAGCCAGCACGCTCCTGCAGCTGGCAGACACCTACCGGGAGCTGGGAGACTACGATCTGGCCCTAGAAACCTACGATTTGGCCCTCAATTTATTCGAGCAGGTGGGGGATCTAGCCGGAAAAGCCAAGACCCACGACGAGCGGGCCTGGGTATACTACGAACAAAAAAAATATCGCAAGGCCCTAGCCACCTACGAGCGATCGCTGCAGCTCCATCGCCAGCAGCAGAATCGCTTGCAGGAAATGCGCGTTCTCGTCAACCAAGCTCGCACCTACGAAGCCCTCGAGCAATATCCCCAGGCACTCGCAGCAGCAGCCCAGATAGCAAGTATTGCCGAGGATGTCGGCTCCGAGACCTTCGCTGGCTTCGCTGCCGGGCTGCGCGGCCGCATCCATCTCGCCGCTGGCGAGCCTCGCAAAGCCCTGGCTGCCCTCTTGCCAGGCCTCGAGATCCTCGAGACCCAAAAACATCACCTCGGAAAAGTCAATACCCTGCAACAGATTGGCAAAGCCCATCAGGCCCTCGACGAGTTGCCCCAGGCGATCGCAGTTCACACGCAGGTCTTGGGCCTGAGGCGCGAGGCGGGCGATCGTCTCGGCGAAGCCAGCGCGCTCTACGACTTGGCTCGGGTGGAGCGCCAACGCCAGCGGCTACCCGAGGCTCAAAATCATGCCGAAGCAGCACTAG
>CAYTBI010000061.1:0-23428 GCA_964435975.1 uncultured bacterium | reverse complement strand
GGCGAAGCTGGGAACCTCCTGAGCGAAGAAAGCGATGACGTGGTCTCCATTAATCTCGATGTCGAGGGTGAGATCCCCGATGGGGGTGTAGTCGTCACCTTGACTGGAGACTTGGTTGACGCCATTCTCAACGAGCAAATCGACCTATCGACCGTTGAGGTTAGTGGCCTAGAAATCCTGCCTCCTGATGGCGAGGCCGGTGAGGTTGGCGAAGCTGGTGAGGTCGGCGAGATCGACGACTTTATCGAATTTGGTGAAGCCGGTGAAGCTGGTGAAGCTGGCGAAGACGGCGAGGCTGGTGAAGCTGGTGAAGCTGGCGAAGACGGCGAGGCTGGTGAAGCTGGTGAAGCTGGCGAAGCTGGTGAAGCTGGCGAGGCTGGTGAAGCCGGTGAAGCCGGTGAAGCTGGTGAAGCCGGTGAGGCTGGTGAAGACGGTCAGGCACTTCTGGACATCGCCACCAGCGGCGCAGACACCATCTCAGTGCTAATCACAGACAATGAGGCCTCGATTACCGCAGCGGTGGTTGACGACATCATTGCTGAAGCGGATGCAGAAATCAGCGTTGCCATTGAGGCCAGCGATGCCTTTGAAATCGATGCAGAGGCAGCCGAAGACAGCTTCACGATTACCGACGGCGTCCCGAATGTAGACGAGCCGGTTGTTGGCGTCACCGTCAATCAAACCGATTTCGTCGAAGGAGACGGCAACACCTTAACCATCTCCTTCAACGTTGACGGCGAGATTCCCGATGGCGGCCTGCCTGTCTTTGTGGATGGTGACGTTGACGGCGGCATCTTTGAGTTTGTTGTTGCCGAGCCTGACGGTACGCCCCTTCTCGAGCTGGATGGCATCGACTTTCTGCCCATTGGCTTGCTCGATACCAGCGGCTTCATCGTCAATCTGACGGAAGCGGATTCGTCTATCACGCTGGGCATCTTGGACGATGGTCCGACGGGCGAAGGCACGGAAACCATCAACTTCACCCTCCTCGATGGGGAAGACTTTGGTGTTGACCCTGATGCTAGCGGTGCAACCATCACTATCAGCGAAGCTGGTGACGCTGGCGAGGCTGGTGACGCTGGTGAAGCTGGCGAAGCCGGTGAAGCTGGCGAAGCTGGTGAGGCTGGTGAAGCCGGTGAAGCTGGTGAGGCTGGCGAAGCCGGTGAGGCTGGCGAAGCCGGTCCTCTTGTGGTCGGTCTCGAGATCGAAGTTGGCGAGGCCGGTGAGGTTGGCGAAGCTGGTGAAGCTGGTGAAGTCGTGGTCGGTACCAGTGAAGGTGAAGGCCTACTGGGTGGCATCGACTTCGATGCTGACGACATCGTCTTGTCTGGTGCGGGCGCTGACGACATCGACCTCGTGGCAACAACTTCACCGTCAGAAATCGGCAGCGCTGTCGCTCTAGCAGGTAGTGGCACCGACATCATCAATGTTGGCGATGACGATATTGTCTTCGGAGGCAGCGGTGGTGATGCTCTGAGTGCAGAAGGCTTTGGCAGCCGACTCTCCGGTGGAGCCGGTAACGATGCCTTCTTTGCCGTATCCGGTGGAGATAACCGCTTGACTGGTGGAGAGGGCGATGATGTCTTCAACATCGGTAGCGGTGGCAACATCGCAGCAGGGGGATCTGGCAGCGATTCCTTTATCTTTGCTGCCGACGACCTGGGAGCCGTCACCGTGGTCACGGACTTCGAACTCGACACCGATACCTTGGTCTTCGGCGTCACCTCCGATCTGGTTACTGCCGACGGCGACACGATCTCCGTCGATGGTGCTGAAGTGGTTACCTTGCTGAATGTGGACGCACAAGCAGCACTAGACACAGCAGCCACCTTTGCTTAGAGCGGAGGAATTCTCTGAGTCTCACGGAAGTAGGGCAGTCCTGTAGGGCTGCCCTGCAAGTAAATTACTAAGGGAGGACGGCACAGTCCTCCCTTTTTCCATATTGAGGAAGTTTCTCAAAGTTTCTGCGATAGACTCTCAATAGGGTTTTATTGATTTGGAGGGGAGAAACTGGCGGCAGTTGACTTGCCTGCCTTCACTTCGGGCCTCTTGTTTTTTGCAACTGCAGTACCTCTTGTATCTGCTAGCTGCTGCACTTGAAGTGCAAGAACTTCCCTACGCTCAGTCAACCTTTGCATTACACAAAGATTATGCCGACATCGCTCATCTCGCGGTCTCCTGGGTCATCGGCCCTCAACGAGAATAATTTGCCACTGAGTCGGACCGTGCCACTGAAGACACATGCCGTAGCATCTTCTTCCCTGGTAATTCTCGATGCTAGGGTCGATCGCCTCCCGATGTTGTTAGCAGATGTCGGCGCTGACAATGAAGTCATCGTCCTTGACCCCCAACAAGATGGTATCGAGCAGATTACGGCGGCACTGAGCCGCTACCCCCAACTGACTCGGGTCCACCTTGTCTCCCACGGCTCGCCAGGGCAGTTATTTCTTGGGAATTCCCAGCTCGGTTTGGCAACGATGGAAGGCTACGCCGAGCAACTGCGGGTTTGGGCTACCGCTCTACAGGGGTGCGAACTCTCGATTTACGGCTGCCAAGTCGCCAAGGGTGTCAGTGGCAATTTGTTTTTGCGTCAGCTCCATCAACTCACCGGCGCTAGCATTGCTGCATCCGCGCGCCGCGTCGGTCGCAGCGATGACTGGGCGCAATGGGAACTAGAAACCCAAATTGGCACAGTCACAACGCCGGTCATTTTCTCCCAGGAGCTGCAAAGCCTCTATCGAGGCAGCTTCGAGGTTGAGATCGAAGTCGAGTTCAGTATGACAACCTTCGTCGAAGAACTTGAGGTGGGGGGTCTAGCACCGGTCTTAACCATCACTTTTACAGCAGGTGCGGGGTTTGTGCCTGGCGCTCCGGTCGTCAACTTTGGGGCGAGCGAGCCCGGTGGCCTAGCTCGTTTTGTCTTACCTGGCGCTACTTTTGATGGCCTTACAGCGGAGTTAGTGGACCCTGCCACCTTCACTGATGCGACCCTCACACTATTTGCGCCGGTATCCCAGATAATTATTCCGCTATCCATTGCGGCTGGAGACGCCCCAGCGCCAGGTGATATTCCCGGCCAGACAGAGATGGTTGACTTCACATTCACCTCCCTGACAAGTGGCGTGACTGTCAGCCCGGCAGTAATAACCTCTACATTTTTTGAGAGTCAAGAAGATTTTGAGGCCAGCTTGAATGCGCCCCCGATTGCGGTAGACGATAGTGCCACAACCGACGAAGACGTAGCAGTAGTCATCGACGTGCTGGCCAACGACTCGGACCCCGACGCCGGTGACGTCCTCTCTGTAGAGACTGCTACCGATGGAGCCAACGGTACGGTCACAATTAACGGAGATGGCACCATCACCTACACGCCCAACGCAGGCTTCAGCGGCACCGACAGCTTCACCTACACAATCGGCGATCTAGATGGAGAAACAGCCACAGCCACGGTCAATATTACGATCGCACTAGTTGATGATGAGGCCCCGGTGGTGGCTGACGCGCAAGGTTTCAGCTACATCGAAGGTCAAGTCGAGGACTTCGTCATCGGCACCTTGGCAGCAACTGATGATGTGGGCGTAACGGAATTTGCGATCGCCAGTGGTAATGAGGGTGGCTTCTTCGCCATTAGTGACGGCGGCGTGCTGACCTTGACAGCAGCGGGCGTCTCGGCCGCTGCCAACGACACCGGCATAGCCCCCAATAGTTTCGTCTTAGGGGTAACCGCCAGCGATGCAGCCGGTAACACTTCGCCAGTCACCGAGGTCAGCATCTTTGTGGTGGAAGATATCGAAGCGCAGTTGGGTACTCCGACGCTTGCGGCAATCGATGACCTTGCCCAAGCCTTGGGCAGCGACTTGAGCGCGGATCTGAATAATCCGAATCTTACCGATCTGGCTTTGAGCGCCAGTGGAGTCACCATCTTCAGTCGCCTCGCTGATGCCATCGCGGCCGATTCTGAAGTAGCTATGGGGGCGATCGCGGGCGCTCTAGAACTGACGATCTGAGCCGATTTCCTGTCGCGGGTGGCAAACATTGGCGGAGCCCCCGAGAACAGTCAACACTTGCTGCAATACTCGGATAAATTCCAATGCTGACTCAAGAATCCCTCATAGAGTGCCGGTTTTGTTCGGAAGTCTCCAAGACCAACAGCGAAGACCCTATTGGCACGGCCGGCACGGCCAACCATTGGTTGGTTATCGAGCTACCGCAGCCCTGGACGGAGCAAACCTTTACCCAAGACCCTCGCATAGCCCCACTAGTCAAGCTGTTCGAACAACTCGTTTTCAAACGAGGCGTGCTGCTGCGCCCCATTTTGATTGCGCCAGATTCCGGGTATTCCCAACCTGGTAAAACACGAGTCATTTACTATCATCGCCCTCACGACCGGTTCGCTCGGTTTGCCAAGCAGGAATACTTGGTTCCCGAAGCCAGTTTTCCGCAATTGGCCGCCGCTATCTTGAAAAGTTTGCTGCAGCAGCCGAATGATTTGGACGCATTTGCTGGCGATCGCCAAGAGACCGGCCATATTCGCGAGATTCTTGTTTGTACCCACGGCAACATAGATGTAGCCTGCGCCAAATTTGGCTACCCCATCTATAAAAAGCTGCGTGACGAGTGCGCTCGAGACATCCGAGTCTGGCGGTGCAGCCATTTTGGCGGCCACAAGTTTGCGCCGACCGCGATCGATTTGCCAGACGGCCGCTACTGGGGGCACCTAGAGCCGGAGATGCTGGATTTGCTCGTGCGGCACAACGGGGATGTGGCGGGCTTGCGATCGCACTATCGCGGTTGGGCCGGTCTGAGCAAGTTCGAGCAAATCGCCGAGCGCGAGATCTGGCTGCAGATCGGGTGGGATTGGCTCGATTACAACAAGTCGGGGCGCACTCTCCGTAAAGGACTCAAAGGCATCAAGAGATATCTCTACCCACTGCTGCGGCTCGTGCCATCAAAGCGAGCCCAGTTTTTTCTGGAGCGATGGACGCAAGATGCGACTTGGGCCGAGGTCGAGATTCATTTCTCCACCGCCGATCTCGCGGCTGCAGGCAAGTACCGGGCAAGAGTCGAAGAGATCGAACCGGTGCTGACAGCAAGCAAGTCCCCGAAACCTGGAGAGCCGATCGAACTTGCCACCGCACCGCAATATCGCGTCAGTTACCTAATTGAGTGTTAACCGTTGCTTTGCCCGGCAACATCCAGCTCTTGCAATAGCGCAGAAGCCCATTTGGCTAACATAAAATCTCTGGCTTGCCCTTCCCGTACACCAGCCCAAATTTTTTGATATCGAGACAGTGCGAACCACCCTAAAAAACCGGTTTCAGTTAACCCGTTCGCCCCTGTTGTTGCTGGTGGGCTTGGGTGCTAGTTCGATCGTACTTTGTGTTTGTCTTTTACTCGGGATCGGTCTGGGAGCAGCTGATGTCGGCCCCGTCCAGGTTTGGAATGCCTTGGTGGCTTACGATGCTAGCTCGACAGATCACTTAATTATTCGGACAGTACGCTTGCCGCGATCGCTCGTCGCCGTATTGGTGGGTTCGGCAATGGCGGTGGCCGGTGCTGTCATGCAGGGGTTGACGGGTAACCCTTTGGCATCACCCAATATTCTGGGGGTCAGCACCGGCGCGGCATTTGCCGTGGTGCTCTCGACCTTTGCCTTCGGGCTTAGCTCTCCAAGCGAGTACGCCTGGCTTGCCCTGGCCGGTGGCGCGATCGTAGCAGGGCTCGTTTATTTGTTTGCAGCCTTGGGGCCGGGGGGCGTGACGCCACTTAACCTAACGCTGGCTGGAACGGTCTTTTCAACATTGGTTGCCACGCTTATTACCGGCATCCTGCTCCTCAACCAGCAGACTCTCGAACGGGTGCGGTTTTGGCTGGCGGGCTCCTTAGCCGGGAGTGATATCAATTTAATCGGGCAGGTGCTGCCTTTTTTACTCGTTGGGTTTCTCCTGGCGTTGGCCCTCGGGCGAGAGATCGCCACGCTGAGCTTGGGCGAAGGGGTTGCCAGGAGTCTGGGTCAAAACACGGCTCGAGTCAAAGTTTTGGGTGCGGTGAGTGTCGTGCTGCTGGTGGGGGGAAGCGTTTCGATCGCCGGTCCCATTGGTTTTGTGGGGTTGATCGTGCCCCACTTGGTGCGGTTTATCGTTGGTGTCGATTATCGCTGGATCTTGCCCTACACGATGACATTTGGGGCGTCGATTCTTTTGATTGCCGACATTTGCGCTCGCCTCATCATTCGACCCCAGGAGCTGCCCGTGGGCCTAGTGACGCCGTTGCTGGGTGCGCCCTTTTTTATCTACTTAATTCGTACGAGGATTCGGTGATGACTCCTGACTGGTTCGTCATTCGCAACCGTCGTTGGCTGCCGGTGTCTTTCCGGTTAAGTCGGCGGGCACCGAGGCTGCTGCTGCTCCTGGGAGCGCTGACCCTGGCGGTTTTCGTTCTCTCCGTCAGCTACGGCGATTACCCAATCCCACCACAAGCTGTGGTGCGGACGGTGCTGGGGCTCCCAACCGATAATGCCGACTATGCCTTCATCGTGAATGTGTTGCGCCTGCCTCGAGCCTTGGTGGCCCTGCTGGTAGGAGTTGCCTTGGGTGCGGCCGGAACCATTACCCAAGGCATTCTCCGCAACCCTCTGGCAGCCCCTGGCATTATCGGTATCAATGCGGGTGCGGCCTTGGCTGCGGTCGCGCTTATTATTACCCTCCCCAACGCTCCGGTGGCGGCCGTCCCGGTGGCGGCCTTTGTAGGGGGGGTCGCCGTCTTTGCAGCCATTTACGCGCTGGCCTGGAATGGCGGTGCGTCTCCGATTCGACTGGTGCTGGTGGGGATTGGCTTTTCACTAATTGCAGGAGCCGTGACGAATATTTTGGTGACCTTCGGCAACATCAATGCAGTGTCTCAGGCGCTGGTTTGGTTGTCGGGGAGCGTTCGCGGGCGAGGTTGGGGCGAAGTTGGGGCGCTGCTACCTTGGCTGAGTATTTTCTTGCCTGCGGCTATTGTGATGGCGCGGGACTTGAATGTGTTGACCCTGGGCGACGAGGTCGCGCGCGCGGTGGGCAGCGCTCTGGAGTGGCGGCGAGGCACCCTACTCGTGACGAGTGTTGCCCTGGCAGGCGCGTCCGTTGCAGTTGCAGGCACGATTGGATTTGTTGGCTTTGTCGCTCCTCACATCGCTCGGCGGCTGGTAGGGCCGTCTCACGAAGGGCTTATCGTCACGGCGGCGCTGGTGGGAGGCTTGCTGGTTGTCAGTGCGGACTTTATCGGGCGATCGCTCTTTGCCCCTATCGAGCTACCCTGTGGGTTGGTCACCTCGGCTATTGGCGCGCCCTATTTTCTTTACCTGATGATGCAACGGCGCGAGTTTGGCTAGAGTGCTGCTGCGAGTAGCAATTAACAGATGTCGTTTGCCAGAAGTAGAAAATCAAGATGAACCGTCGCCAGAGCATCAAAATTCTCAAGTTTGCGGCGATTATCGTCATAGCGGGGCTTACGGTATGGTTGGTGAATCGCTACGGCATCAGCTATGTGCGCGCTCGGGTCGAGCAACTGGGCGTGTGGGCACCTTTAGGGATTTTCCTATTGCGCTTTACAAGCGTGGTGATTCCAGCGCTGCCCGGCACTGCCTATTCGATTTTGTCGGGGGGACTTTTGGGATTTTCCAAAGGATTGCTGGTCATCTGCATTGCCGACTTGCTCTCTTGCTCCTTGAGTTTTTTCTTGTCGCGATACTACGGCCGCGATCTCGTCCGGCGGTTAGTAGGAGAGCGCTTCATGCATCGGATCGATGCCCTCAGCCAGCGTCACTTAGAACGCAATTTCTTTCTGCTAACTGGGTGCTTGATGACTGGCTTTTTTGACTTTGTCTGCTATGGCGCAGGCCTTACGAGAACATCCTGGCTCAAATTTACCCCCGCCTTAATTGTCAGCATTGCCATCTCTAATCCGCCAATTGTGGCATTTGGGGCGGGCCTACTTGAGGGGGGCAAACTGCTACTGGGATTTGCCCTGTTGGGAGTTTTTGGATTGGCGATTGTCACGGGGCTGGTACAGAGCCGCCATCCGGACATGCCCTGATGCTCTCTTGGGTAGAGAGTGCCTTCGATTGAGAAAAACATGCTGCTGTTGCCCCCAAGCCAGAGGAGCGCCCTACAGCAGCATCCGGATTGAGCCTGGTATACTCTACGCAACTGCTTCTCGCAATAAAATTGCATTTGCGTCCGTGACTTCCCCACACCCGTTGCCAGATCGATCTAGCTTTACATGCAGTGGTGACGACCCGAACGCCGCGATCGCCGCTTGCAATCTCACCCTAGGCTACGAACGAGCCACTATTATCGAGCAACTCGATTTAGCAATTCCAGCGGGAAAAATCACCGCATTGGTGGGTCCAAACGGATGCGGCAAATCGACGTTACTCAAAGGCTTGGGGCGAGCGATTTCTCCCCGCCAGGGCAGCGTTTATCTCGACGGTAAATCAATTGCACGCCAATCGACTAAAGCCGTCGCCCGCCAATTGGGGCTGCTTCCCCAGGGTCCGGTGGCACCAGAGGGCCTGACCGTACGAGAGCTGGTCGCTCAAGGCCGCTATCCCCATCAAACCTGGCTGCAGCAGTGGTCGGCAGCAGACGAGCGAGCCCTCGAGCGGGCGTTAGCCATCGTTGAAATGGCCGATCTGGGCAATCGCCCCCTCGACCGCCTCTCTGGCGGCCAGCGCCAGCGGGCTTGGATTGCCATGACCTTAGCTCAGGAAACCGGAGTCTTGCTGCTCGACGAGCCGACAACATTTCTGGATTTAGCCCACCAAATTGAAGTATTGGATCTGCTCCACGAGCTCAATCAAACTCAGGGCCGCACGATCGTAATGGTGTTGCACGAACTCAATCAAGCCAGCCGTTATGCCGATAACCTCATCGCGATGAAGGCCGGCCAGATTTACGCGCAGGGCGAGCCCCAGCAGGTGATGACCGAGACCTTGGTGCGCGATGTTTTCGGCCTCGACTGCCGCATCGTTAGCGATCCAGTTGCAGGCACGCCACTGTGCATACCCATTGGCCGCAAAGCCATCCCTGCCAATCTCTAGTTTGCCCCGTCGGTCCCAGTAGCCTGGGAAGCGTAAACTGTGCCCCAAGCCTCTACGGTTTCTGCCCCGATCTGGCTATCGATGGTTTCGCCGCTTTCGGCAATCAACCGAATGCTGATATTTTCTTTAGGGGCTGCCAGTAGCACTCGGGCGAGATCTGGGCTGACGGGAAAGAGGCTGTTGCGCCCGGTGACTTGAATGACTTCATCGTCAAGCTTGATAAGCAAGCTGACGAGGTTGCGAGTATTGCTAAATTCCGAGCAACCAGAACTAGAAAAAAAGCGCGCGTGTCTGCCAAAGCAATCGCGATCGCGAATGATGGAGACAAACCGAACCGAGTCGGGGCCCCAAAGACTTTGCACTTCGATGCGGACGTTAGTTTCGAGGAAGCGGTCGAAGAAAAAGTGGCGATCGAACACCCCAACAAATCTCCCTTCAAACGGATCGTCAATTTGCACGGGCTCCGACCAGGGAAGCCTGCGTCTCGTCCCCAAAGTCGTAGAATCAATCGCGGGAAGGTCGGCCGCCGCCACCGTTGCGATCGCACTGGCTGCCACCAGGCCAAGCAAGCAGGATTTGAGTATCGTAGGTCCGGGCATGGGAGAGCGTAACTCCAATTTGCGATACCACCATTCGATGGTAGCTAAATGGCCTTTGCCGATAGGCCCGATGCCGCGCTCGCCGGAGGTCATTGTCTTTGGGTCGCGATCGCCAATTTCACGCCCTCAACCTGGCGGAGCTCGTCCATGACACTGACCACGCGCCCGTGGATAACATTTTCGTCAGCGTTAACAATGGCTAGATTCTGGATGTCGGGTTGGGTGAGAACGCGCGTTGCATCGGCAAGCTGGGTGAGATCGATGGGCTGACGATTGAGGGCGATCTCGCCGTCTGAGGCAATAGTCACGGTTATTTCCACACTTTGCTGTGGTTGGCTGCTCGATGCCTCGGGCAAGTCAACAGGGAGCCCCTCTGAATAAGTGAGAAACAGGGTTGAAATAATAAAGAACGCCAAGATCGAAAAAATCACATCGATCATCGGGAGAAGATTGATTTCTGGCGGTCTGTCGGGATCTTCGATGGGACGCATGGTCGGGTCTCGTGCTGGCAATAGTTCTGGATGTCGGTTGCGATTCTCTCACAGCTAAGACGGCTATGCTGCTTCCGTTTCTTCGCGATCGCTGGAGGACTCATCGCGTCGGATGTGACGGCGGTAGAGTAGCTCTAGCTGGCCGCCGTATTCTTGAATGAAGGCCAGCTGGCGCTGATAGGATCCTCGAAAAAAGTTCGAAAATAACAGCGTAAAAATCGCCACGACCAATCCCATAACGGTAGAAGCTAGTGCCTCGCTGATGCCTCCCGTCACTGCCGCGCTGCTTTCCGTACCGGCCTGACCGATTTGAAGCGAGGCAAAAGTCCGAATCAAGCCCAGAATCGTGCCCAGCAAGCCGAGCAAGGGCGAGATGCTGACAATCGTGTCGAGGGCCGCTGTAAACCGCTTGAGGCTGGGAATTTCCGCTTGCGCGGCGCTCTCGAGAGCAAGGCGAAACTCCAGCGGCGTCGGGCGATCGAGCTCTAGAGCTTCCAGAAAAATGCGCGACATTGGCAGCCCGATATTGCTCTTGAGCTGGCGGATCGCATCTAACGGCCGCTCGGGGTAGAGGCGCAATACCTCCCGGATCAGTCGGGGTTGGCGAATTCCCACGCGGCGCCAGTAAAGCAGCCGTTCGGCGATCAGACAGATCGACACCATCGAACATCCGAGCAAAGGAATAGAGACAATACCGCCAACTGTTAAGAGGTTATCAAGTTCCATGGCTTCTCTCTACTAATAGAAGGTTTGCGGTTGAGTTTGCTGGGTCTGACGAAGCAATGCTCTCAATCTTAACCTTGTTGACAGCTATTATCAGTCAAGCTACCGTAGGCCAATACTCCAATTGAGAATTCCCCGATTGGGGCAGTGTTGCGCGGCGGCCGAGCCCCTCTGAGTGGCTAATGCGCAAGACTTGATTCCAGCAGTCTCAAACCAGAGGTCCTCTATGCTCGTGCGTCTAAAGATGGTCTTACTTCTGGCCCTTTGCTTGGTGGCCTGTTCCCCACCTGCGGTCCAACAGCAAGCCCCGATGCCAGTCGAGTCCGTAGCTTCGGCTGAGGCTGCCCGAGTCGAAGCTGTGGAGCGCGTTGTGGCACTGACATCCTTGAGCGCCGATATCCTACACCGCTTGGATGCCGATAAATTGGTCGGCATTCCTGGCAGTCGCCTCCTGCGCGCTGAGGGTCGCTTTGCTGGTTTGACCGCTGTCAGCGAAGGTCGCACGCCCCCCAGCATCGAGAAAATTGTGGCGCTCGATCCCGACCTCGTCATTGGTGCTGTTGGGTTCCACGAGAGTACCCTCGAGCAACTGGCGATCGCTGGGATTAAAACATTGGCCATCGATGTCAGTGGCTGGTCTGCTCTTGAGGACGTTACGCGCCAACTCGCTGAGGTCGTTGCTGCCGATCCCGAGCCTTTGCTGGCGACCTATCGTCGCGCGCTCTCGACTACTCCTTCTGCAGCGCCGACGGCGTTGGTGCTAGTCAGCCGCGAGCCGATTCTCGCGCCCACTCAAGCGAGCTGGGCTGGCGATTTGCTGGCACGCTCCGGGATGACCAACACAGTGGCAAATTTCGAGGGATCTGCTTCATTCCAGGGCTATGCTCCCCTTTCGCCTGAGAAAGTTTTGACCGAAAATCCCGAAATTTTGATTTTGGTAGATACCAGAGATGGAGCAGTTGAAGCCCTCAAATCTGCCTCATTTTGGCAGGAATTGCAGGCCGTCAAGACCGATCGCGTCTACACCTTCGATTACTACGGCCTCGTTAACCCTGGCAGTGTCAGCACAATTGTCAGCGCCTCCGAAAAGCTCGCCGAGATTGTCACTCAGTTCGAGAACTAGCAACTTTTCGCATCGAGCGTCCTCTCCTGCGGCAGCTAGCGGGTTACGCATCAATCGATCGGCGATTGAGGTGCCCATAAGCCCTCACAAGTGTCAAGACTCACGAGCGCACAAGATCTGCAGCACGCATTGTTAAGATTGATTGCCCCAGCTCGATGCCCATGCGGGCAAGGTCTATATCTCTTATTGAGAGATTATTTCATTTAGACTCAGGCGACTGAGGAGTGTGAGGAAGGACCGTGAATCAGGCATACATGAAATCGACCTTGTGGGCAGGGGCTGTTGTCTTTGTCGTCGCTCAGGCCGCCCAGGCCCAGCAGGCCGTGGTAACGGGGGTGCAACTGGCCGTAAGAGACGGCGAGCTCGTTCTTACCCTGGAGATTCCTGGGGGGACCCCCGTAGAAACTTTCTCAGCCGACTCCGATCGCGTTTTGATTGTCAATATTCCTAACGTTCGGCTGCAGCTGCCCACGGGCGAGGAAGAATTTCGGCAATCTAACCCCAGTCCTGGTGTGGAGTCTGTAACGGTCGCTCCTCTAGAGGATGGCAGCGGCATTCAAATTACAGCGATCGGCACTGCAGCCGCACCAACAAGCGAGATCCAGGTCGCTCCTCAGGGGTTGGTCGTGAACTTGCGATCGCCCCAAACTGCTACCGATGAAGCGCCGACTACAGTAGCAGATGAGCCCGAAACTATTGATGTCATCGTCACCGCCACTCGCCGCGAAGAAGATGTGCGGGATGTTCCACGCGCTGTCACTGTAATTACTCGAGAAGAGTTCGAGCAGCAAACTGCAGTCGCAGATGACTTTTCCGATGTCCTCCCCCGCCTGGTCCCGGGCCTGGGTCCCCCCAATCAGTTAGGCGGTACGTTCGGTCAAAACTTGCGCGGCCGCCCGCCGCTAATTCTGATTGACGGTATTCCACAGAACTCAAACACTAATTTCAGTACGGAACTCAATGCCATCGACCCCTCCATTGTCGAGCGGGTAGAGGTGGTCAGGGGTCCTAGTGCCACCTTTGGCGATGGAGCCACAGGTGGGGTCATTAACATCATCACGCGCCGTCCGGCCGAAGGAGAGGGCTTGGTCTCCCAAGTCTCCGTGGGCACTTTGAATTTCCCCACAAATTTTGGAGACAGTTTTAGTTTTGACGTTCAATATTCCCTCTCCGGCCGTTCTGGCCCCTATGACTTTGTCTTAGACGGCACGTTCGACTTAGACCAAAGTCGTTTTGATGGCGAAGGCAATCAACTGCCGCCAAACGAATTAACTAGTGACGACCGCAGTCTTAATTTTCTGGGCAAGTTTGGGGTCGATTTAACCGAAAATCAGCGCCTGCAGTTTAGCTACAACATATTCAATGACCGGTTCGATAGCGAGTTCATTTCCGACCCGGAAGCCGTTGCCCCTGAAGGCCTGCAAACGGCCGTCGCTCTCGATATTGGCGAAATTGATTTTGATGAGACACCAGAGCAAACCGTACAGAATCTATCTCTTCAATATCGCCACGCAGATTTATTTGGCTCCGAGCTAGAAGCTTTCTTCTACTTCCGCGACACCAATCTAACTCAAACAATCTCAGACGTCACTGACTTAATCCCTCCTGGCACTTTTCCCGGATTGCCCTCGACACTCTTTCAAACTAGCCTCGATGCCTCGGAAATTGGCGCGCGCCTACAGCTCAATACACCCGTCACTAACTCCCTTGAGATTTTTTACGGCGTGGACTTCTCTCTAGAAGAGACGAAGGCTCCTTTTCTTTTCCTCGATCCGATAGCATTTGCAGAAAATAATGAAGCAAGCGTTATTGAGACCTTGGACCAATTCCCCGATCTAAGCCAGCGAAACATTGGGGCTTTCGTGCAGCTGCGCTGGGAAATTACTGATGAGCTTCTCTTTAATGGGGGCGTTCGTTACGAAGCGATTCAGGTAGATGTCGAGGACTTTCTGACCACTCCCTTTGCCGAGCCTCTGGGCTTCCCATCTCCCATTGAAGGAGCAACTCTGAACACGGATGATGTTGTTTTCAATGCAGGCATTGTCTATCGACCCATAGAAGTTTTTAGTATTTTTGCTAACTTCTCTCAAGGCTTTAACGTACCGGAATTTGGTGCTTTCCTTAGTTTCGTCGATGCAGATTTTCTTGTAGAAAATCTTGATTTTATCGCCCAAAGAGTTGACAATTTTGAGCTGGGGTTCCAGATAGATTTAGGAAGATTCAGATTTAGCATCGCGGGCTTCTTCAACGAATCCGAAGAAGGGCTCTCTTTTTTCGCCGATCCGGTTACTGGAGTCGGTCAGCCCACCATTGCTCCCCAGCGCAACCTTGGCTTCGAGGCCACAATTGATTGGCAATTTACCGATCTCTGGAGCTTTGATGCTGCTATCACTTTCAATGAGGGAGAATTCGATATAGATAACACGGGGGATTTTGTGCCCCTCGCAACCATAGAAGTGCCACCTTTCACATTTGTGATGGGTATCGAAAATCAAACCCTACCCCGGTGGCGCAACCGCTTACAACTACTGCTGGTAGCCGATCGAGAAGATGCCTTCGAGGCAGGCACCGATCCAGTGCCGATCGAGGGGTACACGACTGTCGATTTCATCAGCAGTTTGGAAATTGGATCGGGCCGGTTAGTTCTGGGGATCTCTAACCTATTCGATACAGACTTCATTCCTGCCGCCTTACAGGACAACATTGGCTTGCTAGAAACCGAGCGCTTTGGTGGTCTGGGCCGCAGTATCGCGCTGAAATACTCCGTGACCTTCTAGCTGCCAATAACCGACACTACCAAATTAGGAGTAGATCCGCTCTATTTCTGGGTCTAGAATGCAATGGCAAGTGTTTTAGCCATCGATCCTCAAGATGAAATCAATGCCGATAATTGGCACTTCCAAGCTGTCGAATCGTTCGGGGGGCGCTCCGTGGCAACTTCAGTGGTGTCGGTTCTTTCAATGGTGGCGCTGGCTAGCGCTTGTCGTTACTGCGTGCAGCGCGGCTGTATTTCTATCTAGTTGTCAAGGCCTGACAGTGCCCGGTGATATGGCTTTGCCCGTGGGGCCATCGCGGACGATCGTCGATGCTGTTGGCATGGTGCGCGTGCCAGCAGAGCCCCGTCGGGTTGTCGTTCTCGATACGGCGCCTTTGGATGCGGCCCTGGCACTGGGCGTCAAACCCGTCGGTTCCATGACGGTCTTCGGTGATTTTCCGGCTTATTTGGGCGATCGCACCGCAGGCATCGAGGTTATCGGCCAAGGCAATGAACCCAACCTGGAGACCATTTTGCGCCTCAAACCCGATCTCATCCTCGGCAGTACGATTGGCATCAAGCCCATCTATCGCTCGCTCGCTCGGATTGCCCCTGTCGTGCTGACAAAGGGTAGCGGGCGGTCGGGAGAGTGGGCTGACAACTTGCGCCTGTATGGTGAGGCGCTAGGGAGAGCCGATGCAGCAGAGCAGCTCCTACAGGACTACCAGCGTGAAATCTCGAGTGTCAAAGAGCGCTTGAGCGCTCCGCAAGAAACGGTCGTTTCCGTTCTCGGTGTTGTTCGCAGCGAAGTCTATTTCTACACTGTCGAGAGTTTTGCTGGTTCGGTGCTCGAAGATTTCGGATTCGCGCGTCCCCCCAAACAGGCCCGCCCGCGCCGATGGGTGAGCTGGGCGGGCTCTACTTCGCGAGAAGACTTCGACAATATCGATGGCGACGTTATTTTTTTGATTTATTCTTCTTCATTTGAAGATGGCCGCGATCGCCAAGCTTTTGTCAGCGATCCGCTGTGGTCGAAGCTGAATGCCGTTCGCTCGGGTCGCGTCCACGAAGTGCGCGGTGATGTTTGGGTTGCCGGTCGTAGTATTTTGGCTGCCTACGAAATTATTAACGATGTCGCGCGATCGCTGTTGGACTCGCACGACGACTCTGGCTAGAGCCGATTGCTCTCCCATTCTCTAGCTCGTCACCTTAGACCGCGCTTCCGGTGCTCTCGATTGAGGCGGGCGACTCACCCAAATTTGCTGCGCCACAGCAGCGCCAAACCCAATGTGTCGTTCGCTGTCAGATTCAATTGCCAGCACCACCGAGCCACTGGCCCGCACGCTGACCGCTCGTACGAACATCCCTGCTTTCAGGCCCGTGCGCCGACAGCGATACGTACCCAGGCTCCCCGCGACCTCATCCAGACGCAATCGATCCCCAGGCCGAGCGGCAGACAGCGGAAACGAATTCATCGAAGGCGGCCCAGTTTGAGTCGTAGGTGCGCCACCGCAATAAACCAAAAAGCAAGAGCCCCTTCTGTGTCTGCCGCGCGCCACCATTCGTCTGCCCCAACTCCAATGACTGCCCGCGATGCCCGACCGGATCTAACAGAAGAATCTGTACTTGCAAGCGATCCGATTCCCCGATCCAAAAAGTGCTGTCGCCGACGTTGTTGAAAAAAGTCAGCAACTGCGGCTCCTAAAACAAACAACCGACCTCGCCGCACACTTGCAGTTAAATCTCAATTACCTCGGTGCCAGCACTTTTGCAGCCAACCGATCGACTCTGCGCGCGTGCCCTTGAGTTGCTTGCAGACACACCAACACTGGATGCCAGCCAGCGGGCTATCCAACCGGACGGTCAATGGTACATTTGGCCGGTATTGGCAGGAGAGCCCGAGCGATCGCAGGCGGTAACAGACCTCCCAGCGTAGTGCCGGACTTACCTCCAACACCATCGGCTTCTGTGACAATTCGGATAGCGTTGCCCCATCACTCATGGAAATTACTCCCGGTATCCGGCTTTTGCACACTTAATAGTGAACCACATTAATGCAACTAAGTTGCAATTGAGATCTTAATTTTTTTTAACGGATTTATTCTCAACAAGCCAAAACCTAGACGGGGAGAGGTCTCCAGTCTCCCACCAAGAGTGCTAAGGTGGTAACTGCCATTATTAATGACAGTGAATTAGTTGCAAGTTACGGAGAACTCTGATATGTCTGCACTTCAAGGTTTAGTTCGCCCGGTCGGCGAAGTCGGCGACAACGTGCTGATGCTCGACAAGAGCATCACGATCCCGGTTTGTGATGGGCTCAACATTGCATTGGCCAGCTTCCAAGGCTTGTACCTGCAGTACCAAAAGCATCACTTCGTGGTCGAAGGCGCCGAATTCTACATGCTCCACGAATATTTCGAGGAGAGCTATGGTGCTGTCAGAGGGCACGCCCACGATGTTGCCGAGCGCCTCGATGGCCTCGGTGGCGTGCCGGTCGCCAGCTTCACCAAGCTGGCCGAGCTGTGCTGCTTCACGCCCGAAGCCGATGGTGCCTTCAACTGCCGCACGATGATTCAAAATGACCTGGCGGCCGAGCAGGAAATCATCAAGGTCATTCGCCAGCAGGCGGCACAGGCCGAGAGCCTCGGCGATCGCGCTACCCGCTACCTTTACGAACAGATTCTCCTCAAAACGGAAGAGCGCGCCTACCATCTCGACCACTTCCTCACCCACGACAGCCTGACGATGGCCTTCGTCGGGAATGGTGCGAACTAGACCGATTGTCGTCTGGCAACCTCTCGCTACAGTCGGAAGAGCGAGCGAAAAAAACAGCCAGCCGTAGGAACCTTAGAGCTCTCCTGCAGCTGGCTGTGGTGGGAGCGCGAAAGTTTGAGGGCATAGTGGCCGCAGCCGGGCGACTAGAGCGGGAGTCTATGCTTCCGATTTGGTGAAATTGAGCCCCGACCCTTTTTGATGTTTGCCGAAGACTAAATCTGCTGTTTGCCCCGCTTCGCTCGCCCTTTAGGGCGACTCATGGTACATTTATACTTATGAAGGCACGATATGGCTACAGAATCTATCCCACTAATCAGCAGCAAACCAAGTTGGCTCAGGTCTTTGGTTGCTGCCGCGTGGTGTGGAATGATGCCCTGGCGTTATGCCGTGCTTCCGAGCAGCTTCCCAAGGTTGGCGACCTCCAGAAACTCTGCATCACTCAAGCCAAAAAGACTGATGAACGTGCCTGGCTGGCCGAGGTGTCCAATATCCCTCTCCAGCAGTCTATTCAAGACCTGGGGCAGGCATTCTCTAATTTCTTCGGCTGGCTCAAGAAGAAAAAAGCAGGCATCCCTGATGGTCGCCAGAAGGTTTGCCCACCCCGATTCAAGAAGAAGGATAACCGTCAATCTGCTCGCTTTCGGAAAGGTGGATTCTCCATCAAGAAGCGGATGCTGGCATCGGAGGTTGCCTCCGATGCACGACAGCACCAAGCTGGAAAAGTCTACCTGGCCAAAATCGGCAGTCTTAAGGTTCAGTGGTCTCGCTCGTTGCCCGCAGAACCCTCCTCGGTTACGGTCATCAAAGACCGAGCTGGACGGTACTTCCTGAGCTTTGTGGTAGATGTTGAACCGATTTCAACTCCTGCAATTCGCGACGCCATTGGCATCGACCTGGGCATTAAGACCTTTGCGGCTCTGAGCACGGGAGAGAAGGTAGCTGCACCCGATTACTCCCAACTGGAGCGGAAGATACGCCGCGCCCAGCGCCAGCTATCCCGCCGCCAGAAGGGCTCAAAGTGGCGGGCACGGGCTCGCCTGAGGGTTGCCAAGCTCAAAGCCAAGCAAGCCGATACTCGCCAAGATTTCCTGCACAAGCTATCCACCAAGGTAGTCCGAGAAAACCAATTGGTCTGCCTGGAGGATTTGAATGTGTCGGGGATGAGGCACCTACATCCTGGAAGTGACTTCCAGGATGATGTCGGGTGCCGATTGGTGAAGAATCGCCGTCTAAGTCGGGCTATCTCCCAGTCAGGATGGCGAGCCTTCCGGGTGTTGTGTGAGGGCAAATCGGCTCGATACGAGAGTCGGGAAGTTCGTACTATCAATCGCTGGGAACCCACGAGCCAGTATTGCGCGGATTGTGGTTATCGGTGGGGGAAGCTGGACCTGAAGGTGCGGGAGGTGGTCTGTCTTGGTTGTGGAGCAACTCATTGCCGGGACGAGAACGCCAGCCGCAACCTCGAACACGTCGGGGCAGGGCATGTCCGCGACGCTAAACGGACAGGGAGGGAGTGTAAGACCCCGGTTGGGATAGAACCCCCGTTGCGCGAGTACTCGCGCAACTCTGGCGGGTTCGTAGCCGTTCCCGTTGAGCTGTCAACCCGTTTGGATGTGGCTTAGCTACTCCAACGAATCCACGTCCTTCAGGGCGTGGAGGATGTCAATGGCATAGACCGTCCCGGAATTGACAACGCTTCAAACGCCGCACCGAATCTTGCGGGCATCAGTACCTTTGCCACAAGTGCGGGAATTTTCTCCGGTAGCAGAGATTCTTGAGCTGCTGTAAGCCTAGTTGCGAGTAGCCCAATTCTCGTTTGCCGTTCTCAGTCAATTTTCTGATTTCTTTTCTTTCCACATTCTCCGATCGAATTGAAATTGGAAGGGAGGCTCGATTTCGATTCTTAAGTCGGGATGTTCGGGATTGAGGATGTAATTGAACTCAATGGGCACAATAGCAGAGGGGACTTTCAGGATAGGAGCTTTGCTTTCCTGCAACCAGCGATCGCCGTAGACCTGCAATTGCTCGCAAGCAGTAGCTTCCTGCCAGCGATTTGGTAAGTCGCGAAGAGGAACTTCGGAAATTTCTGGATTTGGAAGGATGGCGCGGAGCGCAACGAAGGGAATCTCAGGGGCTTCAAGATGGACAAAGACCTCCAAGCTTGCTAGAGCCAAGCTCTCGGAAGTGTAGCAAGCCCGAAGACCTTTGGGTGTCCACCGGCCCGCCACGTACAGACCACCTTCGCCGGAGAAGGCCGTATCTGCGTACTTGAGCTTGCTCAACCGCCAGATTACCAGGGGCTCTCTAGCCATAAACTCCGTATTCGATACGGGTTAGCATTTGCTCGACGAGGACAGCCCCATCATCCGTTGCGATCGCCTCGAAGGGGGACAGCCCATTCAAGCTATCCTTCGGGGAGGATAGCCAGGCTTGGGATTTGCTCTCATCCTCAAAAACCTCGATTGCTTGTTGCGTCAGCCGTTGAAAGCGACGGACGCGGTCTGCGACAAGAGGGTTGAGTTTGGGGTTAGTCTTCTGATATCTCGCTTGATTGCGACGGCTGATGCCGAATAGATGCTCTCGCTGCTCGGCGTTCAGTCCGAAGCGTTCTGAAACTTCTCGGATCGTTGCATAGTTGAGTGGGGAAGTGAGACTCGTGGTCATAACCATCGGCTTCCTGTTGTGCCATCTGTCTCATTATAAGCGACAGATGGCATTGCCTCCTCGACATCGCGATAGATAAGGGTGAAGCGGTAGTACAGCCAGGCGCAGTGGTTGATAATGGCAGCTGGGAAGCGGTGGCCGTGGACAACTATCGCGGCCTTGACAAGAGAGTGACGCAACCGCCGGTCACCCCCACGTGCAGGCTATGTTGCATATTTGCCTATAGATAGGTTAGCTCTTTGCTTAAGGTGCTAATTTATACCACCACCCCGAGGATTTCGTGGATGAAGGAGATCTGTCCTTTGACATCCCCTTTGGGGACACCAACGATCTGCCCCTTCCAGATTTGATTCATGGCTTCGTACCCACGGATTGTTCGTTGGGCACTCCAGAAAACAACCGCCCCGGAGGTCACCTCCAAATAGGTGTCGGGTGGCGATTGCGGAACATCATCTTTGTTTTCAGGCGACGCTTGATGAAGCGATGGTCCTGTTCCAGGAGATTATTCGGATATTTGGCACTGGTTCGTCAATTCGTGAAGTCTCTGAACCCTCTTGAAGACAAGAACTCCACTATTGTCACCGGTTTAGCAACAAACCCCGACGCCCAAGCCTTCCCCCCTCATCTTCAGGGCCGTAGCAACAACTTCTGGCGAGGCGCGCAAGCGGAACAGGGGCGTTCCGGTTCTGGCGCTAAAGCGCTTGCCGCAATCCCTGCAAAGATGATGTAGCCCATCTTGTCCATCCTTGAGGCGGTACTTCCCGTTCTCGACCACCCGTTGACTTTGACAGTGAGGACACTCCATCGCTGAACCTCAGGCACTGCCTGGATTCTAGCTTTCACGATTCAAGGGACCAGTGGCCACAGCCGCCTTCGCACCCATCAAAATCGGGTAACCTGTGTTGGCCGGAACTAGAGCTTTGGCGCAGCAGGTTGGCTTGCTGCTGAAGTTACCCAGAGATGTTCGCGCCGAGTGTGAAGGACGCACGGGGAATCGTTTTGCGGCTTTCTCAACTGGAAGGAGGTGCTGCCGTGGATGGACTCAGGGAATTGGTCGGGGATAATCCGTTGGTGGCGTTCACTGCCTTGTTGTTGGTGAGCCTGACGCTACCCCCTTTGTTCGAGCGATTGCGGTTGCCCGGCTTGGTCGGCCTGTTGTTTGCTGGGGTGTTGCTGGGGCCCAGTGTCATCGGACTCCTCGACCCAGCAGGCGATATCGAGAAGCTTTTTGCCGATGTGGGCAAGGTTTATCTCATGTTTGTGGCCGCCTTGGAGATCGACCTGAAGGAATTTAGTCGCAACCGCGATCGCGCGATGAAATTTGGCTTTCTCACCTTTGCCATTCCTCTAATGGGAGGCATTTTGCTCGGTCGCGGGACGGGCTTTGGCTGGATTGCAGCCGTGCTTATTGGGTCGTTACTGGCATCTCACACCCTCTTGGCCTATCCCATTGTGATGCGGCTGGGTGTCACCCGCGATGAGGCGGTCACGGTCACGGTCGGCGCGACGATTTTTACCGATATTGCGGCCTTACTGGTGCTCGCGGTGTGTGCTTCCCTGCAGGGGGGTAATTTTTCGCCGCTATCGTTGACCTTGCAATTAGTGGGATTGGCGGTTTACGCCGCTGCCGTACTCTTTGGCCTGAACTGGGCAGGCAGAGCCTACTTTCGCCGCACCGGTAGCGAGCAGGGCAATCAATTTTTGTTCGTGCTGCTGGCGGTGTTTTTGGCAGCAGTCGGAGCGCAGATGATTAACGTCGATAAGGTCGTGGGCGCGTTTCTCGCGGGTTTAGCAGTCAATGGCGTGGTAGGCGATGGCCCGGTTAAAGAAAAGGTGGAATTTTTTGGCAGCGTCCTGTTCATTCCCTTCTTTTTTGTCTGCATGGGATTGCTGCTCGACGTGCCGATTTTTATCGAGGCACTCACCAATCGCCTGGGTTTGACCGTCGGCATCGTGCTCGTGTTGTTGTCAACCAAATTTTTGGCCGCCGCGATCGCCGGGCTCTGGTTCCGCTACAGCCGCATCCAAATCTTGACCATGTGGTCGTTGTCTTTGCCCCAGGTTGCTGCGACCCTGGCTACCGCTTTGGTCGGACTCCAGGTGGGGCTAATCTCGCCGCAGGTGTTCAACGCGGTCATCGTCCTGATGTTGGTCACGTCTTTGGTCGGTTCGACGACCACCGCGCGATTTGCCAGTCAATTGCCCTTGCCGACCGAGCCTGCCGCCCTGGATGACACCCTTGCGGATGACTGGCTCGCACCTGCGGGAACGCCGCCGGGGGCGTTTGCCGTCGTCGTGCCACTCTCCAATCTGGCCACACAGCGTTACATGATTGAGATGGCCGCCTTCATTGCCAAACACGAAAAAGGCTACGTGGTGCCCCTGTCGATCGCCCCCGCCCCCGCCCACATGGACGATCCGCAGTTGCTAACCGCTCTAACCCATCACCAACAACTTTTGCAAAAGGCCCAAACCATCAGTGAGGCCGTCGGTACCGAAGCCCGCCCGCGAATTCGCATCGACGACGATATTGCCGATGGCATCAGCCGCACCGCCCGCGAGCAGCACGCACAACTGGTGGTGATGGGGCGCAGTCAGACCGAGGGGTTGCGGGCGCGCCTCTTGGGCAGCGTTATCGACAATGTATTTTGGGCCTCCCACTGTCCGATTGCGGTAACCCGGTTGAAGAAAGCGCCGACGGAGCTGAAGCGCATCTTGATTCCCGTCAAAATTATGACCCCGCAAACGATCCGCACAATTCGCTTCGGACAAGTGTTTGCGGCCACCCATGCGGCTTCCATTGTCCTGCTGCACGTCAGCGATCGCCTCCATTCCGCCCAAGACCTACAGCGGTTCAAAGACAAACTGCGCGCGGTCATGGCCGAAGGAGAACGGGTCGAGTACGGCATCAAATGCGTCCGCCATGACGATCCGGCTGCCGTCATTTTGACCGCCGCTCGCCATGTGGATCTCGTGATTTTGCGTTCGATGCGTCGCCGCACGGCTGGCGGTCTGGCTGTCAGCGACGTCACGCATCGAACGGTCGATGCGCTGACCTGCTCCGTCATCCTGTTCGGCGAACCCCATTCGTGAAGTAGGCCTGTATTTATCAATGGACCCGGTTTTTGCGCTAAGGCTGAAAGCCCTATGAAATTTGGGTTCTAGGCGTCATTTCTCCAATTTCCCGAACATCAAAATGGGAAGTTCCGCAGACAT
>CAYTBI010000060.1:0-24268 GCA_964435975.1 uncultured bacterium | reverse complement strand
CTCAATCTTTCGCGATCTCTTACTTTTGCTAGAAGGACATTCTAGCTCATCCCCGTCACCGCGCACGTCGCTTGCCCCGCGAACTTGCAGTCTTCTGGCAATGCACGACCGACTCGCTATTCGGTACGGTCGCCATCGTCCTCGGGTGCCTCCATTTCTGCTTTGAAGCCCCGCAACGTTTTGCCTAGGGCGCTGCCTAGCTCGGGGATCTTCTTAGGCCCAAAGATAACGAGTGCGACCGCGGCGATAACCGCGACTTCGGGCCAGCCCAGTCCAAACATAGTGCGTGTCTCCCTCGAGCAAGCGAGCCGGGTGCCAGAGAGCTACCCAGGCGCGCGTTTTGCGTTCAGTATATCCTTGCAGGAAATCAGACCGTGCTTTCATAAAAATCCCCATGAATGACATCTCTTTGCGGCAACAGCAGCATCCCCTCATTTGTCAGCTAGCCGACACGATCGAAGCAATTTGGCAGCAAGACCTAACGTCGCTCGATCTCTACCCGCTACCCGAAGGGCTGGGATATGTCGAAGGACGCCTCGAAGGCGATCGCCTAGTCATTGAGAACGCCTGCTATCAAACGCCACAATTTCGCAAAATGCATCTCGAGTTGGCCCGCGTTGGTGAGGTGTTGGATATTCTCCACTGCGTCGTGTTTCCCCATCCAGAGTACGATCTGCCCGTGTTTGGCTGCGACTTGGTGGGTGGCCGCGGTCAAATTGGGGCGGCAATTGTCGATCTTTCCCCCGTCGGGCCGGACGGTCTCCCGCCCGCCTATTGCCAACAGCTCGGCGACCTGCCGGCACTCAGCTGGCGCCAACCGCGAGATCTACCAGAATGGGGCAGTATTTTTTCGGAATTTTGCACCTTCGTGCGACCAGATGGCGAGATCGAAGAGGCACAATTTTTGGCGCGCGTGCGATCTTTTCTGCAGATTCACTGCCAGCACGCCCGTGGCCTGTCGCCCACAGACGATCCTGACAGACGTGCTGGCAACTTGGCCGGGCAGCGACACTATTGCCAGCAACAACAACGAAACGATAAGACGCGTCGGGTCCTCGAGAAGGCATTCGGGCCGGATTGGGCGGAAAACTACATGCAACGGGTCTTGTTCGATTTACCCAGCACGCTTTGAGGTTTTCGGCCGAGGCATCGCACGTTACAGCTTCAATGTCTGGGCGGTAGGTAGGGAGGAGTAGTGCTCGCCGCGCGAAGTATCCATTCGTCCCAAGAGCGCGGCTCAGGAGAATTGACCGGTTCGCGCGAAAACCCGTGCGGGGTTACATCGCTACGAGGGCGCGTCTCTAAGTCGAGGGCAAAATCCTGGTATTCCTCCTCGGTCATTGAGAATGGCGGCCATTCCACTCCCCCACTCATCCCAGCATTCTGCGACCCGCGAAGGAAGAGGTCGCGCGCAACCTCGTACGGCGGGATAAGCCCGATTAAGCCCATGTAGGGGATGCTGATGTAGAGATCCCCTACTGTACCCTCTCGTTTGGTTTTGCCGCCGACACCACCGACTAGCTTGTAACGAATCTGCTTCATCGCAATAAAGGGTTGGTAAGGGGGGAGGCGGAAACCCCTGTCGTTTATGCATAAACAGCACTCTTTAGCAGCCGTAGGCGTATCCGTCTCGTGAATGCGGCTGCAATACTTAGCATTAATGCCTCGGAACTAATCCAGCGGAGGTGGAGATCGGAGGTCACCTCCGCTGAAGTCTGCACTGGCTGGGGTCGTTGTCCCGACCCGTTCGACCGCTAGAGCGCAAAGACGCTCTCGCCAACACCCTGCAAGCCCAAGGCAAGGCTCAGATCCGCGACTAGAGCCGGGTCTGCCGCATCATCGGCTAGGGTGGCATCGAGGGCTGCTAGAAGTCCCGCACCCGAGGCGCTATTGGCAATGTCGGCAAAGGCCGCACTGGCGAGCAGATTGGCTGTCGCAGAAGTCGGTGTTGCCAGGCGGGCGGACAAATCGGTCGCAGCCTGCTGGGCTATCGGCGTCAGGGAGAGGTTCGGATCCGCACGCAGAGATACATTAAAGCTGGCATCGAGCGTGTCGGTGCCAGCCAGCGCGCTGGCCGTCACGGTGACGGTAGTATCGCCGAAGGCATTGGCCTGCAACTCTAACTGGAGATCGTCGTCCACGACGTTGGCTTGTACCAAAGTGTCGTCGGCACTGACGGCGCTGCCAACAGTTATCTCAAAATCATCCCCGTCGGGCAGATCGGCGAGTAAATCGATGCCAGTAAAAACGCTGTCGAGATCGACAAACCCCTCAAAGGTCGCGTCCTGGCTCGGGGCGATCGCAAAAACGGTAGGCAGCGGTTGAGCTTGCGCGATGAAGGTGTCGCTGACAGCGTAGTCAAACTCTTCGACAATCTCCTCGCCCAGAAGTGATGTCGCCGTCACGGTAATCGTGGCGATACCCGAGCTGCCAGGGACGGTATTGAGAAGGAGACTATTGGTGTTGGCATCAACACCGACCGTTACGAGGCCAGGATCGGAACTCTCGACCGTAAATTCAAACTCAGCAACGTCTTGCGTGGTGATACTGCGAAAGCGTACGAAGTTCTCGTCGGAGGCGATCTCTGGGTTTTGCGGGTCGTCTACGGTGAGAGGCAAATCATTAAACGCACCGCCAAAAACCGGACTGGCATCGAAATCAGGCATTGCTGCAATTGCATCGATAGCCGCCAAATCCGCCGCCGTGCGAGCTTGACCAAAAACAGTGAAGCCGCCATTTTGATTGTCTAAGTTGGAGGCAGCGCGGTCATCGAGGGTAAAAAACCACTCAGTCGTTGCACTGTCAACGATGCCACCAAGCCTGGCGTAGGCAAGGGTGCCGCGTAGATTGGAGCGGTTGGGGTCAAATTCATTTTGGATGAACGGTAAGTCGAGACTGTCGTTAATCTCCGCGACTGAAATTTGATCTAAGGGCAGACCTTGGAAGTCATCAACGGTGAACCCGCCTCCTTGGATGACAAACTCCTCAAATTCATCACCCCCATCAAGGATGCCATTGCCATTGGTGTCTTCGAAAATAGTCTCGGCAGCACGGTGAATGATGGAGTTTGCGTAGGGGTTATCAGGATTCTCGGGCGCCAACTCGCGAAAGCGCGCGACCGAAATGGGCGCTCCCGCACCCGGTTGATCGAACAATACGGCCTCAAAGACGCCATCGTTGCCGATGGAGGTATCGAATAGCTCGAAGCGGGCAATGACACCGGTTGTTAGCGGGTCGTCGTAGAGATTTTCTAGGGAGATAGATTCGGCAGGGCCGCCTGCAAGAGCGATTGACTCTTCCAAAAGCAAATCTGTCAGGGAATTGACGATAACCGGGGTGGGAAGCATGGTAGCAAGTTACTCCTGAGGTTTTCTAATTGCGCCCTAAGCGCGAGTCGGGTAGTCGGTGTAGCCCTCGGCCTCGAAAGAGTACCAAGTCTTGGGGTCGCTCTCGGGATTGAGTTCCCAGCCGTTGGCAAAGCGCTCGACTAGATCTGGGTTGCTAATAAACGGCCGTCCGAAGGCCACCAAATCGGCATGACCGCCAGCAACTGCTGCGTCGGCACTCTCCTGGGTGTAGCCGCAGTTGGCAATCAGGGGCTGTTTGAAGACCTGCCGAAACTCAGCGAGCGTCATCGGCTCGCCCAGCTCGTGAAAGCCAAAGGCCAACCCATCCATGACGTGCAGGTAGCCGAGACCGTAGGTGTCGAGCTGCTCGGCAACGTAAAGAAACGTCTCGCGATAGTCGGGGGAGCCCATGTCGTTGAAAGCACCATTAGGCGAGAGGCGCACTCCCATGCGCTGGGTCGGCCAGACCGTCGCCACGGCCTCGACAACTTCCTTAAGAAATTGGAAGCGCCCGGCCGTACTGCCGCCATAGCGATCGCCCCGGTGGTTGGTTTTAGATTGGAGAAACTCATCGAGCAGGTACCCGTTGGCAGAATGAATTTCGACCCCATCGAAGCCTGCTGCTCTGGCGCGCTCGGCTGCCCGGCGGTAATCTTCAACAATGCCGGGGATCTCCTCGGTTTCTAGGGCGCGAGGTACCTCGTGGGGTTGCTTGCCGTTGGGAGTGTGCACCCCATCGCCTTCGAGGGCGATCGCCGAAGGAGCCACGGGCAATTCGTTATCGGGCAAAAAGCTGCTGTGGGAAGCGCGGCCGCAGTGCCACATCTGCAGGAAAATGCGAGACTCGCGGGCATGGACGGCCTCGATAACCTGCTTCCAGGCTTCGGTCTGGGCGTCGGTGTAAATGCCAGGGGTCTGCTGCCAGCCATTGGCGCGCTCGGAAATTGTGGTGGCCTCGGTAATGAGTAGGCCCGCACCAGCGCGCTGCTGATAGTACTCGGCCATCAAAGCGTTAGGCAGGCGCTCGACCCCAGCGCGGGCGCGGGTCATGGGAGCCAGGGCAACCCGGTTCTTCAGGCTTAAATCTCCTAGCTCGAACGGGCTCAACAGTGCGGTACTCAAGGGCTTTATTCCACCTCGGGCGAGCATTTCCGCAACCCATTCTAGTCGCGAGCCAGTGAGTAGAGGCGAGCTTAAGAGTGGTTTCGGATTCGAGACATCTATCTTCTAGACAAAAAGCCCGTGGAAGTGCGCGCGCAAAGATTACCTTCCGAGCGCTACTCGACTCTAAAGTACGGCTCCGAAACACTGCCGATTGTCATACCCGACGCTAGCGATAGGCTTGCAAACAGTCAGAGCGCCAAACCCCTGCCGGCAAGAGCCGCCCGCTACCCGCTCGCACCCGCTCCGGCAGCATGAAATAAGCCCAGGCAAACCCCAGCGGTTGCCCCAGCGGCGAGCTTACTGGCACGAACCGGCGCTGATACTCATTTGCCCGAGGCGGTCGGCCGGGTTGATAGTCTTCGAGCCGGTCGAGATCGGCTAGCACCTGCCGATCCGCAAACAACAGCAAATACCCCGACACCCAACCGCGATCGGCCCATGTTGCCGTTGCAGCCGGGTATCCAGACGGCAAGTCGAACAACTGGCCGCGCGCGCGCGCAGCCAGCAGGCGATCGACGCGGCCCCCGCAATAGGGCGAATAATTGACCTCGCCAGGTTTGAGAGTGCCGTAGACAAAAACCAGCAACATGCCCCAAATTACGCAGGCAAGAGCGCGTTGGGTTGGTGAACCGAAGAAGCCTTAAGCATGTGATAGGTAATCAGTAGTTGCGTAATCGCCAGCGGATAACTCTGAATCGTTTCGCCCGTGGTGCCCACGACTTTACCAAAATCAATTTCGCTATCGACGCGGCAGACATGATCCAAAGAAGGCACCTCAGCGCACATCGCTTTTTCGATTTCGCGCACCTGCTCTTTGGTGGCATGGCCGTCAATTTCGAGCACGTCTACAGGCTTACCCATATCGCGGGCCAGCTCCAACCGGATAGCTGCATTGGCTTCGTGTAGGCTGGTTTTCTCAAATAGGTGACTGAGATCCGGGTGCGGAATGGTCGGTCGCAGCACCAGGCGCACGTTAAGGAGGTTGCCACTTTCTTCGGCACTATCTACGGGTGGATAGAAGCTCACGACGAGATCGGAAAATTGACGCTGCGGCCGAATGTATTGCTCGGAATCGGGCTCGCGCTTGCGCAGGGCCTCGAGCACCTGTTCTTCGGCGTAGCCACGCTTGCGCATGTCGCGCTTGACCTTCCATTTGGCGCGCAGATCTTCGGGCGGTGCTAAGTAAGCCTTAATGTCATAAAAGTCACGAGCGACGCGAGAAGAATATCCCAGCAGGCCCTCAACAATCACAAACTGCCGGGGCTCGATATATTCTGGCGGATCGAAGGAGCCAGTATTGTGGTTGTAAATGGGCTTGAGGATAGATTGCCCCGCCCGCAGCAGCTCGAGGTGCTGGGTCATGATGTCCATGTAGTTGGCTTCGGGGGCCAAGGCAGTGACGCCCAGCTCGGCACGCTGCTTGCGGTCGTAGCGGTGGTAGTCGTCGGTGCAAATGACCGTCACGTTCTCTTCGCCCAAAATCTGTGCGATCCCTCGGGTGAGGGTCGTCTTTCCCGCCGCACTGTCGCCGACGATGCCGAGAATAATTCGTCGCTGCATCAATCCTTTCTCAAACTCGAATAGGGCCATTTTAAGGCGTCGTGCGACAAGCCTTAAAAAATATTGAAACTCGGCAACACCTTGCTGCCCCGACTCGACCGGACTACCCTGCCGTCATTCCGATTCGACCGGGCTCCTGTCGGCCGGACTGTCTTGCCTCTGGGTTCTCGGACTGAGCTGCAAGTAATCCGACAGCCAGTAGACGCAAGCGTAAAACGGCATAGTATCTAGTAGAGCGGCGATTAGTTTGAAAACATAACCATAGCCGATGAAGCGAATGAGCTGGGGCCATAGGGCGCTATTGGCTTCGATAGGCAGCGCACCTGCCAAAAAATGCGTGATTAAAACCACCGAGATGGTATCTACGAGCTGGCTCAAGAGAGTCGAGCCATTGTTGCGCAGCCATAGGTATTTCCCTCGGGTCAAATCTTTCCAGAAGTGAAAGAGCCGCACGTCCACAAACTGCGCCGTCAGATAGGCAACCATCGAGGCGGTTACGGCCCCAAACGTCAAGTTGCGAACCTCAAAAAACACGGGCAGCCGGCCAGCTGCGTCTCTGAGCAGCTCGCCGGTTTGCGGATCGACGGGCTCGAGCCCGGGGAGCGCGCCCCCGAGCCAGATGATAAAAACTACCCAAACATTGAGCAGTAAGCCCGTCCACACCACTCGATTGGCTTTTTGCTCGCCGTAAAGCTCGCAAATCAAATCCGTACACAAGAAGGTCAGCGGGTAGGGCAAAACGCCGACAGCAACCGTAACGGCGAAATCGCCCGTCGAAAACACGTTGACAAAGCGACTGATACCTAGAATGTTGAGCATTGCGAGCGTGCCGAGGAATAAGCCAGAAAGTACTAGAAAGACTGTATCTCGCCGATTTTGAATGTGTTCGGGGACGTTGCCAGTTTGAGCCATTTGAGCCATTAATGTTCGCAGATCGTTAAGCGCACCATCCCTCAAGTGTAAACTTCGAGCCATAACGCCCGACACACCTACCGATCGGGGGTTCGACGCTGGCGATCCCCCGATAATATGCTTAGAAGGATTTCGTTATCTCAATGAGTAACCACCCATGAGTGCAAAAGAAGCCCTCCTCGGTGCTATTGCGGGGTGCAATCGCGGCCTGCTGGCGACCGAAGCCGATAAAGTCACCGTGCTGGGGGCGATTTCTCGCCTGGAAGATACCAATCCGACGCCCGCTCCCCTGCAGCGCCCTGACTTGCTTGATGGCAATTGGCGCTTACTTTACACCACTAGCAAGGGTATTCTGGGCTTGGGCCAGTTGCCGCTGCTGCAAGCCGGTCAAATTTACCAGCACGTGCGCCCCGAGACTCAAAAAATTGTCAACCTGGCGGAGCTTGTCGGCATCCCTTGGCTCGAGGGCCTTGTGGGGGTTGTGGCGTCTTTCGAGGCCGCCAGCCCCACCCGGGCCGAGGTTCGCTTCGAGCGCTCGATTTTCGGGCTGCAGCGCCTGCTCCGATACGAGAGTGTCGCCAATCTCATCGATCGCCTCGAGTCGGGCGAGCAATTCGGTCCCCTCGACTTCAGCATTGAGAATCGCGACCGCCAAGGCTGGCTGGAGATTACCTACCTCGATGAGAATTTGCGCGTCGGGCGCGGCAATGAAGGCAGCGTTTTTGTCCTGGCTAAAGCATGAAGCGTCTCTCGCAGGGCCATCTCAATCTCCTGAGCGAGTGCCCGCGCAAGTTCCGGTATATTTTCCTCGATCGCCTGCAGGTCCCGGCTTCCCCCGAGCAACAGGAGCGCCTGGACTGGGGAAATCGCTTGCACCAGTTGATGCAGCAGCAGGAGTTGGGGCTGCCCGCACTCTCACTGGCAAAGGCGGCCGATGATGCGTCTTTGGCGACTGCTCTCGAGGGGTTGACGGCAGCTGTAGGCGCGATCGCGCCTTCGGCTTGGCGCGCGGCCGAGCGAGCCTTTACCCTCGAGTTCGCAGGCGTTTTGCTAACGGCGATTTGCGATCTCGCGATTGTCGAGCCCTCGCGAGCCCGTATCTTGGACTGGAAAACCTACCCACGCCCTCTGAGTGCCGAGCGGCTGGCTGCCGACTGGCAGACTCGGCTCTATCTCTACATTTTGGCCGAGACGCTGGCGATCGCCCCGGAGAGCCTGTCGATGACCTATTGGTTCGTGCGGCCGCCGACCGCGCCGCAGAGCGTGACGCTCCCTTACGATTGCGAGCGCCACGGTGCTACCCATCAAGACTTGCAAGCGATCGTCTCTCAGTTTCAAGGCTGGCTCGCCGCCTACTGCGATCCCGAACGGCGCGAGGCGGCATTTCCGCAGCTTCCGGCCCCAGATGCGCGCTGCCAAAGCTGCCAGTTTGCCAGCCGCTGCCACGACAAGACTAATAATGCCCCAGATCGAGCGGCAGCCCTAGCAGCAACTCCCGAAATCGAGATCTGCTAGGGAAACAGAAAGACCTTGGCCTCCTCGGGCTGTAGGCGTACGGCCAGCAAGCCATCGGTGAGAGAGAACTCTCGACCGGAGCCGACTTCGGCATAGCGGGCAAACCGGTCGCTGCCGAACTCTTTGGCGAGATCGAAAGAGAAATTGCCACCGTGGGTGGAGTAGGCATAGAGTACGCGCGGGCAAGCCGTGCCTACCGTGCAAGTGCGGGGCTCGCGCGCCATGAAAATATCATCCTCTTGCTGGGAGCCAGTTGGGTACAGAAAGCGGGTACCGCCATAGCGCAGCAGCGGGTAATCCAAGCGCAGGTGCGACAGAGCGCGGGTCGTTTGATAGAGATCTTCATCCCAACCCGTCGTTCCCGGCCAAATCATCATCTGCCGGTTAAAGGGGTCGCCGCCAATGCCAAAGAGACCGCGATGCTGGGGATGGTAGGGCACGGCCAGCCCTGTCTCCATGCCATACATGATCATCGGCACCCCCGGCGCGGTCATGATAAATTTCACCAGGCTATCGTAGGCCGCCGGGCTCATGTCGGGATACTTGGTCAGCAGGCGAGGCTCGTCGTGATTCTCAGCGAAGGTCACCCAGCCGAGGGCATCTTCATCGCTGACCGTGTCGAGGGATTGTCGGGGAATTTCGAGGGTTTCAGACGGATCTAGAAAACGGTGGAGCCAGCGCAAGGGGGCGGGGTAGTTGTAATATTTGCCCTTGCGGCCCAGTACCATCTCGCGCAGCACGGCCGCACGGCCGTCCCAGCCGCGCTCTCCGGCAAAGAAGCGGCGGGCGGGCATACTCAAGGCAAAGTTAAACAGGCTGTAGTTGCTGGTCTGGTCGTACCAGTTAATGCTGCCGGGATTGGTGTAGCCCGCGCTGAAGTATTCACCAATGAGAACTGCGTCGGGGCGCACCTGACGCACGCGCTCTTCGAGTTGCTGCCAAAAGCTGACGTTGACGTGCTTGACAGCATCCAAGCGAAAGCCCGCAATCTGAGTGCCGCGACCTTGATTGAAATTCAGCCAGAACTCCACGGCATCGAGGAGATAATCGGCGACCTCGGGTTTCTCTTGGGCCAAGTCGGGCAAACCGCCCGGCAGGGTACCGTTCTCAATTTCGGCTTGAGTGGCGCGGTTGAAGTCGATGCCCTTGAGAGGGTGGAACCACCCTTGGGGATCGAGCTGCTCGGTGGCCGGATCCCAGTAGGTCACGATTTTTTTGCCGTGACGGTAGATTGCCCCGTTGTCGGCGAACCAAAAGCCGATCTCGTCGGGATAAAAGCTGGGATGCAGGCTGCTGTAGTTAAACGGTGAGGTGTGATTGAGCGTCAAATCAAGAATGATATCGATCCCCCGCTCGCCAGCAGCATCGAGCAGGCACCGAAAGACCTTGTAGCGATCGCGCTCGCCAAGCCATTGGTCGGCAGGATTGCGATAATGCTCGTCAATCTCAAACCAATCCTTGGTCCAGTAGCCATGGAACGCTGAGGAGGCGTGGGCATAGAATAAATCGATGCCCTCTTCGCTCTCGCCAGGATCCATGTAGACGTAGCTCGACCCCCCGGGGGAGTACAGCAAGCCGTTGGCATTATCTTGAATTGGCGAGAGCACCAGCTTGGTGACGCCAAGATCTTGCAAGTAGTCGAGCTTTTGGATCACGCCTTCGAGGTCGCCGCCCCAGTACATGCCAATGTAGCGCTGGGTGGGATCGTAGCTATGTTGGCTCAAAAAGCGATTGACATCCTGGTAAGCCAGCTCGCGATTGCTCATGCCATCTTCGTAAGGGAAGGCGTAGAGGGGAATATTGTTTCCCGACTCGCCATCGAAGAAGCGATCGACCACGATGTAGTAGAGAATGTCGTTTCCAAGGTTGCCCCGAGCCGAAGGATAGTCTGAGGGGCCTGCCTTCACTGGTGCGGCAAAGGCAGCGCTTGCTAGAAACAGAGAAATCAACCAGCAAATTAAACAGCGCATTTTCTAATCCAGGAAATATAAAAAGCCCCATTTGATGGGAAATTCGTCGATGAGTTCTTCCGAAGGAGGCATCTCTTGGGCGGGAGTTGCATAAGTTACCTGCTCGACGCGAGTGGGGTTCATCTCACCAAACTCTTGGTAGTACGTATCGTGCAAGCGAGCGCTGGTGTTGAAAATCGGGTCTGCCAGGTAGGGCTCGATGATGATAATGGCAATAATTCCTGCAACCGAACAGACAAACCAGCGCCAATTTAGGCCGTAGCGCCGCAAAAAAGGCTGAATCTGCCAGGTGGCGGTCGTTTTGAAGCGCACCCAGGCCCGGCGCGTCGCTTCCAGAGGGCGGCTGAGGACGTTGGTCTCATTACTCGGGACGATCGCCTGCTGGTGGAGCCAGCGCTCGACGAACTCTTCTAGGTCGATAGCCCATAGATAGATCCACTCTCCCAAGTTGAAGCCGATGATAAAACCGAATACGTTAACCACGTAGAACGCGAAGATTTCCAAAAACATGAAATCGTAAAGCGGCTCTACACTCACTTCGCCCGATTGTAGGTAGAGCAGGCCGCTGGTGTAGATCGACCAGCTCACCACAATACCGCCGTAATCGATGAAGGGCTTCAGAAAAACCTGCCGCAGCGGCACGTTGGGGCTAGTGGCATTGCCGCTTTCGTGGAGCCAGCGCGACGCGAGCTGCCGCCATGGCGAAGGCCGTCCGGTCACCTTGGGGGGCACGAGTTCTTCTTTGAAGGGATTGAGCTGGCCTTGAATGATGATTTTTTGGCCGATCCAGTAGTAAACCAAAAATTGCGCGATGGTATAGGGAATCAATCCGGCCAGCGTAAAGGCTCGCTGCCATTCGGCAACGCCTGTCGCCACGATTAAGAATCCAAAATCGCAGCCGATTTTCCAACTCGCAAAGCCGAGGGCTAAATCGAAATAGTAGTCGTAGCGCCCGCGACGCTCGTCACCGACGAGCGCGCGCAACAGTCGCCAGAGGCCTTCGCGAGCGACGGGCACCTCGCGAAAGAATATGTAAATGCCCAAAGGGGCAAGAATCTGGAAGAGCTTGCTCCCGCCGTAGCTGACGGCAGAGGAGGTCACGGTGATAGCAAGAGGCAATGACATCGCGATTGTCAACAAATTTCAATCAGGAGGAGGTCACCAGCGACCGCAGCACCAGCAGGCTGCGGGGCCCGATATTGAGGCGCAGGGTCTCGGCTCGGCCCGAGTAGCGGCCGTAACCTGTCTCTAGAGTGGCCGCATCTGGGTACGCCGTACTGGGCCCAGAGCCACGATCGCCATCAAAGAGAACTTCCCAAGGTCCGCCCAAATCTTCAGGGACCGGTAGCTCGTAGGCCGAGTCGTCATGGAAGCGGCGATCGCCTAAGTTAAAGACCGCCAGCAGCGTGGCATCGCGGGCCACCTGGTTGCGCCGCACGATCGCGAGCAAGCCGCTATCGACATCTTGATAATAGGGCTCTGGCTGCACCAGGGGCTTGAGGCCATCGGGATCGACGGGGCTGTAGCGCCGGAAGAGACTACGCAGGCGAATCATGTCGGCTCTGTGCTGCTGGTGCAAGTCAAAGACTGCCCCAGGTGAGAGGCCCGTCTCGACCCATTGAGCCATCGCATCGTCGGGGACGCCATCCCAAATAACCCGCCAGTAGCCGGGGGCATCGAGACCGTTGAGAGCCAGGGAATCGACGCCAGGAGAGTACATGTATTTGAGCTTGGCGGCAAACATGGTCATGGCTTCTGCCGCGCGGACGGTTCGGCGCACGAAATCCAGGAGCTGCACGCGCGAGAGCAGGCCCGCTCGCACCAGGGTTTCGCCATGATTTTTGGCTAATTGCGCCGGGTTGGCTCCATAGGCCCAGGGCACCTCGGGCCGGCCGAGAGTGATTTGTTCGTCTTCCCAGGTTTCGTCGTGGAGCTGGGCGTAGATAGCCTCTTGGCGATTGGAGTAGGCAGCGTTGGCGATGGTGCCGACGATGGCCTCGATATTGGGCACCAGGGGGCGATCGCGGTGCTCGATGGGCCGATAGAGTTCTTCAAGGATGGTGAACCCTGCAGGCATGTAAAAAATATCGATCAGATCTTGGACGGCCGGATTGCCGGCTTCTTCAAAGGTTTCGCCAAGCACCAACGTCGCTGGGACCGCACGCGCGAGTTCGGCTCGCAGCTCGCGAATGAGATCTTCGGCGTAGTTGTGCGATCGCTGGCAATATTGCTTGACTAGGCCATCGACATAGTCGATACGAATGGTTTGCAGGCCATAGCGAGCGGCCAGGGCAACGACTTTTTCGACGACTTGGCGGCGCACCTGCGGATCTTGCAGTCGGACCATCCAGGTGCCGTAATCTCGGAAATAAAAGGGGTCGGGATCGACAAAGAGACCTTCCCCGTCAGATCCTACGACCGTATCGAGAGACCCCGGATAGGGCTCTTTAACCTGGTGGACGAAGATCATATCTGGAATCAGGAGCAAGCGCTGACCGTGGAAAGCATCCACCAGGGCCATAAACTCGTCGGCGCGACCGACTTGCCAGTCGAGTTCGGCAATGTTGTAGGTCAGATAGTTGAATTTCGGATCGAGTTGGGCGCGATCGGCGATGGAGGCGCACACCGGGACCATCACTTCGTCGATAGACAAGCTCGCCAGGCGCTGGGGAATGTTGGTTTTGAGAATGCGGCGCGCGAGAGATCCTTGAAAGGTTTCTCGGCTGTTGCGCGGGGCAAATTTCCCACCCTTGTAGCCGCAGAGAAGGCCCTCTAGAGTTGTCTCGAGGAGGACCCTTGCCCGGAGGTACGGCGGCGTGGGATGCTCCCAGGTGTAGTTAAGTTTGGGCACGTAAGTCTGCCCGCAAACTTGCTCGAGATTTTCAAGGGGCGCCAGGGGCTGCCAGTGTCCGCGCGCGTCGCGGTAGCGATAGTTGAGGGGGGTTCCTGCCGCAATGTCTTCGAGATCGAGCCACCAAGACGCTTCCTCGCGATCGGGTGCCTGGAGATTTTGCCAATCGCGCTTGCCCACCTTTACCTGGACCGACCAGCCGTCAGCTCCCGCAGCTTCGGTTCCTCCATTGGCACCACGCTCCCGAGCCGCAACCCCATAGGCCTTGGGCAAATAAATTCGCAGGCGCAAATCGACGTTGCCGTTCTCGCGCACTCGCATGACGCTGGCAATTTGGCTGGGATCGTAGGGTGATGTCGGGCCGACGGAATGTGGAAGGTGGGTCACGTTAGCAGGTAGGTGGGATGCAACGATCGGAAAAGCAGCAGCAGAATTTTCAGTTGCTCAACTCATGACAATCGGGCGCGTGCTGCGTCGCCCGCCGACAAAATATTCGCATGCACCGACGAAAACCCCAAGCATTTATAACTATTCGTGAGCGCCGCGAACGAGAATGGTCGTGGCATCAACCTGGCGCGCGATCGCTGTAGCGGAGTTGCCGTGGAGTGCCTGCTGGAGCAGTCCTTCGTGGGTTGCCCCCAACAAGATAACATCGCAGCCTTCACCATTGGCAAGGCGCACGATGGCCTCCACCGGGCTCTGAGCGCGTGCGGGCACGGTCAGCAGGCTGCTACTGGCGGGCAATCGCTTGCGCAGGACTTCGGCTGCGGCTTCGAGGGCAGCAAAGTCCGGTTCCGTATCGTCGGGCAAAAACACCTGCACCAGCCAGACCTCGAGCTGGGGCGTCCAGCTCGAGAGGGCAGGCAGCAGCCGCAACGCCCGCTGGAGGTGGGTCGATTTACCCTGAAGCGGGACGAGCCAGCGCGTCTGAGAACGGCGCGGGAGAGTTGCTGCCTGTTTGCCCGGTTTGACCAGCACCACATCACAGGGTGCCTGTCGAATTGCCCCTTCGGCGATGCTAGGCTGCCCGGACAAAGGCGAGACGCCACCGACGCGCCAACCCAGAACGGCCAGAGAGATTTGTCGCTCGGCGACCGCCTCGAGAATTGTTGCGGTCGCGTCATGGGCGATGCGTATTTCTGTGTGGACGGGAATTTGCCCCGTGCCATTCGTGCCATTGTCGAGGGCTGCAGTCACGCCATCGAGAAGCTGGCGGCGCGGCACCAGATCGACCCAGGTTTGGTCTGGCGATTGGTTTGCAGGCACGACGGCAATTTGCAAGCATTCGAGTTCGGCTTTGCGCTGGCGGGCAATCGCCCCGGCGATAGTGGCCAGCAAGGGCACCGTATCGGGATTGGCCAAAGCCACCAGCACCCGCCCCCGGCCGACGGTAGGCGATCGGGTTTGGTAGACCACATAGGAGCCAGCGGTTGTCGTCGGTGCGGTCTCGGCGGCAAACTGGCTCAAGCCCGTATCGTTGCCGAAGCGCAAGCGTGCCTCGGTGCGAATGATGTCGCGGCGGGTGACAATGCCCAGGAGGTGCTGCTCGGTGTCGGCTACGGGCAAGTGGGAGAGCTGGTAGCGATTGAGCAGATACAGCACCTCCCGCGCCGAGGCTGTCGGGGCAATCGATACTGGCCTCGGCGTCATGATCTCCTGCAGAGACAGCCAGCCCGGTCGCGATGAAAGGCGCGCCACATCGACTTGGGTAATGAGCCCGAGCAAGGTACCATTTTCGGCGACGGGAAACCCGCGGTGGGGCGATCGCAAAAAGGCTTGCCGCACTTCATCGAGGCTCAGGGACGGCGACAGCGTGTCTACCCGCGACTGCATGATGTCGGCAGCCGTCAGCCGCACCAAAAAACTATCATCGACATCGTCTTGCAGGCGAATGCCATTGATGGCTAGCAAATGCTGGTAGAGGGAGCCGCCGAACATGCTCTCGGCCACCGCATAGGCAACGACAGAGACAATCATCAGCGGCAGCACTAAATTAAAGTCGGCCGTCAGCTCGAAGACAATCAAAATAGCGGTTACCGGCACCCGGACGACTGCGGTGAAAAATGCCCCCATGCCCGCCAAGGCATAGGGGTAGGCCAGGCCGACCCCGGTCAAGCCAACCTTGGCAACTCCCAGGAGCTGACCCAAAGATGCCCCCAAGACCAGAGCCGGGGCAAAGAGGCCGCCAGGAGCCCCAGAGCCGTAAGCGATCGCCGTCAAAAAGAGCTGAGCCCCCAGAGCGATTGCAGCCGTTTCCCAGTTTTCAACTCCCGTCAGCAGCAGCTCCCGCAAGCCTGCGTAGTTGCGATAGAAAGGGGGGAGCATTGCCACAACAATGCCCGTGATTCCTCCAGCTAAGGCCATCGAGCCGGCAAGCGACAGGTTCAGGCGGCGGTAGATGCGAGCGCTCGCTAGCAGACCGCGATTGAAGGTCGCCCCAAGCACGCCTGCCACGATGCCCAACAGGATCAAAAAGGGTAAATCTTGCCCGGTAAAGCTGGCTTGAATCGCAGCCGCCGTGCCAGGAGGGGTGAAGTTGAGGTCCAGGCTTGTCGAGCCCAGCAGGCGCGAGACGACCGCTCCGGTAAAAGAAGCTAAGATGGCCGTCTCCAAAGTCAGCCGCGAGATATCGCGACTCAGCTCTTCGACGACAAAGAAAATCCCAGCCAAAGGCGTATTGAAGCCCGCTGCTAGGCCCGCTGCAGCCCCGGCGGCAATCATTTGACGGCGGTGCTCGGAAGAGGTCGGCACCCACGCGCTGAGCTGGGCAGCCAACGCTGCCCCAATGTGAACGGTGGGACCGCGCCGTCCGAGCGCCAGCCCCGAACCTAACACTAGAATAGTACCGACTAGTTTGACAAGGGCGACGCGCAGCGACAGCGGGACGGGAAACTGAGCCAGAGCTGCCTTAACTTGGGGGATGCCGCCACCTTTGGCATCGGGGGAGAGCCACTGCAGCCAGATCCCGGCGATCGCCCCTGCCAAGATGCCGATCGCAGGCAGGGCGATGGGCCCAAATTCGCCGGCGATCCTAATGCGAAACGTGCCGAGCCAGCCGACTCCATCTTTGAGTGCCAGGGCTGCCAGGGCAGAGATGCCCCCAATGGCGCAGGCTTCAACTAGAGCATAGCGGCTGTCGGTCGGGTCGAGTGCGATCCACTTCTGCCAAAGGCGCATTTGTTTGTCGTTCGCGTTCTCTTAATCAGTGTCTTGGAGCTTTATCCCGAGCTTGCCCCTCGCGCACTTTAGGATAGACCCTGTTGCGAAGGTGCCGAATCTTCCGTGGGATAAAAATCTCGGCGTCGGGCCTTGCTATGCCGATTTTGCTATCTCGGCTGGGGCATTGGCGGGAAGAATCTGAAGAGAAGTAGGAGCTTTGGCTGGCGGTAGTTGGTTTCTGCGAAGATTTCGAGAGCCGCTCCGGCACTGCCTGGGCCCAGTTTTGTCGGACTCGCCGGGCGATCGTCCTGTTGCCAGACTTGTTGAAATGCCTGGTGATATAAAGTTTTTTTGCCAGGCGTCAGCTTTTGCCGGAGAATTGTGTCTTAGAAAAATCGAGATCTCAGAAAATAGTTTGGGTATGCCACCGACAGAGTCCCTACGCCGTACGAAAATTGTCGCCACCGTAGGTCCGGCCACCTTGAAGCCGGACGTGTTGCGCGAGCTGATCTTGGCTGGGGCGACTACCCTGCGCCTCAACTTCTCCCACGGCACCCAAGAGATCCACCAAAGCAGCATTCGCCTCATTCGCCAAACCGCCAACGAACTCAACCGGCCCGTTGGCATTCTGGCAGATTTGCAAGGTCCGAAAATTCGCCTGGGTAAGTTTGCCGATGGCCCGATCCAGCTAGCCAAGGGCGACCCCTTTATTCTCACGAGCGAACCCATCCCCGGCAGCCAAACCAAAAGTTTCGTGAGCTACGATCGCCTTGCTGAAGAAGTGCCCGAGGGTTCGACCATTTTGCTCGACGATGGCAAAGTCGAGATGCTCGTTGAAAAAATCGACCGAGCTACCAAGGAACTTCACTGCCGCGTCGTCGTTGGCGGCCCCCTCTCGAATAACAAGGGTGTTAACTTCCCGGGTGTTTACCTGTCGGTAAAAGCCCTCACGGACAAAGATCGCGAAGACTTAGTCTTTGCCCTCGATTGCGGTGTCGATTGGGTGGCTCTCTCCTTCGTGCGCAATCCCCAAGACATCCTGGAGATTAAAGAACTCATCTCAGCAACAGGCAAATCCGTGCCTGTCGTTGCCAAAATCGAAAAGCACGAGGCCATCGAACAGATGGAGGCTATTCTGTCGCTCTGTGACGGTGTGATGGTGGCCCGGGGCGATCTCGGGGTCGAAATGCCAGCCGAAGAAGTCCCGATTTTGCAGAAGCGTTTGATCTCCTGCGCCAATAAGCTGGGAATTCCGATTATTACAGCCACCCAAATGCTCGACAGCATGGTGAAGAGTCCCCGCGCTACCCGCGCGGAGGTGTCTGATGTGGCCAATGCCATTCTCGATGGCACCGATGCCGTCATGCTCTCTAATGAAACGGCCGTTGGCGAGCATCCCATCGAAGCTGTGGCCACGATGGCGCGCATTGCCGAGCGCGTCGAGCGCGAGGGCCTCGTTGCCCGGCCGCCGCAGTTTGGTTTGCCCCCGCGCGCGACTATTCCTAATGCAATTGCTGGTGCGGTCGGCCAAATTGCCGGGCAGCTCGATGCAGCGGCCATAATGACCCTGACCAAAACCGGCGCAACGGCGCGCAATGTCTCGAAATTCCGGCCGGCCAAGCCGATTTTAGCGGTGACTCCAAGCGTTGATGTGGCGCGTCGCCTGCAGATGGTTTGGGGCGTCAAACCACTGCTGGTACTGGATTTGGCCTCCACAAGTCAGACCTCCCAAGCGGCGATCGCCATGGCCCAAGAAAGCGGCCTGCTCGTCGAAGGTGACTTGGTTGTGATGACGGCTGGTACCCTGCAAGGCGTGGCCGGATCGACGGATCTCATCAAAGTCGAAGTGGTCACAGCCGTACTCGGGCGCGGCACGGGCATCGGGCAAGCTGCCGTCAGCGGGCGCGCGCGCATTGCGGCGACCGCTCGCGAAGCCGGGAACTTTAATTCGGGCGAAATTTTAGTTGCTCCCAGCACCGATGCGGGCTACGTCGAAGCCATGCGCAAGGCTGCCGGGATTATCACCGAAGACGATAGCCTCACCAGCCACGCGGCGGTTTTGGGCTTGCGATTGGGCGTGCCGGTTATCGTTGGTGTCAAAGATGCCACCCGTCACATTCGCGAGGGGACCATCTTGACCCTAGACGCCCAGCGCGGTTTGGTTTATTCGGGCACGGCCCACGCCCACGGCCGCAGCGAGCGCCGCCATCACTAGGGGGGCGGGACCTTGGCGACGATCGCGCAGCCGCTGCCAGGCTGGCTGCGGACCTCCAGGTGGCCGCCCAGGGCCTCGACGCGCTCGCGCATGTTTTGCAAGCCGAAGCCCGTGGCGTTTTCGGCGGGCTCGAAGCCACAGCCATTATCAGTAACCGTCAGCTCGAGCGTGCCCGCACGATCGCCCAGGGAGACTTCAATGCGACTCGCGCGAGCGTGCTTGGCAACATTACTCAAGGCTTCTTGCACGACTCGGTAGAGCGCCATAGCGACCGGGGGAGAGGGCTCTGCCGCTAGATCGATGCGCCCAATGGCCTGGCAGCGACCGGGATCGTCGAAGCCTTGCAGGAGTTTGCTAACGGCAATAGCCAGCGGGTCGGCCAGCCCGCTGGCAGCAGCAGGGCGAGCCTTGAGGGTGGCGACGGAGTTGCGAATATCTGAGAGGGCCGCTTTGCCGAGCTGGCGGGCTTTTTCGAGGTGATCGGCCGCGCGATCGCGCGCTTCGCTCAAAAACAGCGCGACATTTTCGAGCTGGATGCTCTGGGCGATGAGGTGATGGCCGATGGAATCGTGGAGTTCGCGGGCGATGCGATTGCGCTCCTGGAGGGTGGCGCGCTCCTCGCTGAGGCGAGCGTAATCTCGCAAGCGTTGATTGGCTCGGGTGAGTTGTTGCTGGCTTTGGCGCTCGGCCAGGAGCGCTCCTACCAGCAGCAGCACGAAAGCCAATACGAAGGCGTAGAGCAGTGCCGAGTTGAGGGCAAAACTATAAAGAGCTTGCTCGATCGCAGGAGCAAGCTCGGCAGGAACCTTGGGGACGCGCGTTTGTATGAGAGACAGGCGAATTCCCAGCGGCACCAAAAAAGAGATGTAAGCTGCTGCCACTGCTGCGATGCGGCCGAACCAACCCGAGACGAGGCAGGCACGAATGACCACAACCAACAGCAGGGCCGGAAAGAGCGTGCCATTTTGATAACCACCCAAAAACAGGGCCAGCCAGCAGATTCCGAAGCCTAGGGCAATATGGGGCAGCCGCTGCCAGGGGGCCTGCGGTACGCGCAGACCGCTCAAGCCGAGAGCCAAAATACAGGGCAGAATTCGCCAGCGCTGGGCTGCTCTGTGGGCTGCTCGTTGCGCCTGGCGCTCTCTGGCTCGCTGCCAGCGGCGGCGCTGGCGCAGATTGTCGGGTGGCGGTCGGTCCGGTCGATCCAATCGGCCCGGTCGGTCCAGTCGGTCGGGGGCAGGCCGCTCGATTGCCGATCTGGCGACCAGCTGGCGCAGCACTCCGGGTGGTGACGGCGGCGCGAAGACAACCAGCAGCGCGATCGCCAAGAGGATCCACTCCACGTAAAGCAGCACGGGAAAGGGATGGCGGCGGTGTCTCACGCAGGTTCTGAGGGAGTGACAGCAGAATCGGCGGCAGTAGCCCGAGTCGCCCGAGTCGCCCGAGTCGCCCAAGTAGCAAGCGCGTTTGCCAACCCCTCTAGGGTGTACTCGGCAGCTTCGAGATCGACGCGACCGAAAGTTTCCCGGCAAGCTTGGGAGGTTTGGGGACCGATTGAGGCAAGGCAAATTCCCGATAGGTGCTTCTCGAGCCCTGCTGAGGCAACCAACCGACTGAAATTGCGAACGGTTTTGGAGCTTGCAAAGGTAATTGCATCGATGCGGCCGGCCGCGAGATCGGCGCGTGCCGTGGGTGCGAGTGTTGCCGGACAGCCAGACTCATAGGCCGCTACTTCGATGGCCTCACCCCCGCAGGCAGCGATCGCCTCGACGAGAGTTTCGCGGCCGCCACTCTCAACCCTGGGAAATAAAAAGCGCCGCCCGGCAATGGGTTCGGGAAACTCATCCACTAGGGCGTCTGCCACAAAATTTGCGGGCACAAAATCTGGTTTTAGGCCCTGTTGCCCCAAAACGGCAGCTGTCTTGCGCCCGACTACGGCGATTTTGAGGCCCGCCAGGGCCCGAGCGTCGAGACCTTTGGCGCGCAGCCGCTCGCAGAAGCATTCGACACCATTGGCCGAGGCCAGCACTAGCCAATCGAACTCATCCAGGGCGGTAAGGGCGCGATCGAGGTCGTTCCAGCTCGATGGCGGGCGAATCTCCAATGCCGGAGTTTCAACGACAGTGGCGCCCCGTTCTCGCAACATTCGCCCGAAGGTATCGGCTTGCTGGGCTGCCCGCGTTACCAAGATTGTTTTACCTGCTAGAGGAGCCATTGTCGGTATCTCTTTGTGCTGTATTGCTCGCACCGTTTCCCCCACGATAATGACCGCTGGCGAGAGGGGCGCGTCGGCAACGGCATTCAGAATTGTTGCCAGCGTCCCCTGCCAAACCTGCTGAACGGGAGTGCCTGCTGCCCGTACGACCGCGACAGGGGTCGCAGCGGGTTTGCCGGCTTGCTGCAACTTGTCGAGCAGTTGCGGCAAGTTGCGCGCCCCCATCAAGATTGCAAGCGTATCGATCTCGGCGAGAGCCTGCCAGGGAAGGCAATCGATCTGGTGGCCCGTGCAAACTGCGAAGCTGTGCCCGAGATATTTGTCGGTGAGGGGAATGCCCGCAAGTAGAGGCGCGGTTAGCGCCGACGACAACCCCGGCACGACCTCGATGGGAATTCCTGCAGCAGTGAGGGCGGCCATTTCTTCGCGAGCGCGCCCGAACACAAACGGGTCGCCATTTTTCAGACGCACCACCTGCTGGCCTCGGATCGCACGCTCCACTAGTAGGCGGTTGATTTCGGTTTGGGGCGTGCTGGGTCGGCCGCCACGCTTGCCGACAAAGAGGCGATCGCAGCCGGCAGGCAGCAGCGACAAAATTTCTGGGTCCACCAGCGCGTCATAGATGGCAACGTCTGCTCTTGCGAGAACTGCTTGGGCTTGCAGCGTCAGGTACTGCTTGGCCCCCAGACCGACACCGACCAGATAAACTTTGCTCCGTTGCACCTGAGTCACAACTGTTCGTATGTTGCTAGATGGCTTTTCAGTTTAGATCCTTGAATCGCACCTTACTTAAATGCAGTCGTGAACGAAATCAAACTAATCCGCTTTTCTGAAGAGCGAGCGGCGATCGTAGCCATCCGGACTCGGGTTTTCCAGCAAGAGCAAGGTGTCGCTCCCGAGCTGGAGTTTGACGGTCGCGACGAGGCAGCCGAGCACCTGCTGGCATATCTTGACGGCGAGCCCGTGGGGACAGCACGCCTGCGCGGCCTCGACCGCAACACCATCAAATTCGAGCGCTTGGCCGTGCTCCCGGCCGCTCGGGGTCGGGGTGTGGCCACGCAACTGATGGCAGCTGCGATTGCGCGGGCGCGCGCGGCGGGTTACCACCACGCTGTGGTTCACGCTCAGGCCTACATTAGCGCGCTCTACAGCAAGCTCGGCTTTGAGGTCGAGGGCGATCGCTTTGAGGAAGCGGGTATTCGCCATGTCAGGATGGTGCTGGCTTTGGCCGCGCGCCAGGATGGCGACAAGGAGATCGAATAGCCGACCACAGGACTGAGTGCGGTCTCGCTCGATGCTGTGGAGTTGGCTGCTTGCTTGGAGCTGGATTCGAGTCCCGTTATTGACACTCCGCATGACTAAAGGTGTTTCTACCAGAATATATACAAGAAGTCCTGAAACCTATGCTCGGCAATGTGTGTGAGGATTTCTAATTTCTTGTAATGCACAAAAGGTGACACGCAAGAAACTCCTACTGACAGGGCAATTTAATACAAGAAAATCGATATTCTTCTGAGAGGTAGCTGACCTGTTAAATTTATTGCCAACCCATGAGAAGAAACTCAGACGGACTCAAGCTTGTGATAATCGGCATTGCAGTACACCAGCCAAGAGTAATTAAATGGCTGTTTTCGTACTCAGAGTGACATTAATCACATAATGTGACCTGATTGTGCACGGTGAGTATAGGAATGGGCGCTTAGGTACACATTCATAGGTCAGATTTAATTTACTTTCAGTAGTTAGGATGCGTACAATAATGGCCTTTGTATGCCTAGGGTTAATCCAGGCGCTTCCGAACTCGCCGGATCGTGTCCATCTTCTCGTGCAATACAGCAACCACCAGCATGGGGGACTCCGGACGCATCAAACCGAAGATGTAGTGATGCTCGCAGCGCACCATTCGCATCCCTGGCTGCAAGCCCTCCAGCTCCTTGAATCGACCCACTCCTTGCGCCAAGTTTTCAATGCACTTCTCCAGGGCGCTCATATATTTGCGGGTTTGCTCCACACCCCAGGTCTTCAGCGTGTAGCGGGCAATGTTTTCGAGATCTTCGTCGGCTCCGGGGCTCAGTTCGTACAGCATCTCTACTGGACCGCTTCCCCAAGAACCCCTTCAGTTATCTCTTGGATTGTTCGCTTTGATGACCCTTCGCGTTCTGCAGTTACCACTCTCTCTTGCAGCAAGTCTCGCAATTCATCCCACGCCTTCTGTTCGTCAGGAGACCCATCGGTCACGAACAGCTTATCCAGCACATACTGCTTAATCGACTTTCCCTGCAAAGCAGCCATCGCCTTGACTCGCTGGTGCTGTTCGTCGGTTAGCTCAACAGTAAGCCTACTCATAACTCTTACAGAATATTATTGCCTATCACAAGGATAGCACAAATGTGCATTCACACAAATGTGTATCTATAAACCAGTAGCTATAAAGAGTACGATAACGGTGATTTTAATCCCGTGTCATGGATTGGGGCGCTTGGCAAGCATTTGTAATAAAAAGCAATGTAGATTTTTCCTGAGTTGACTGGTTCCTCACTGGTGACCTCTGGTCACCAACAGCCCATCGTTCCCCAAACAGAGTGGCACAGGGTACACAAACCCCAGTTATCGTAACCACGGGAGGGTGCGAAAAGCTGAATTATCGAACACGCTCCGGGAGTGAATAGGGTTAACGACCAATGATCAGCGGCGTTGCCGAAGGCAACGTCCGTTGCATCTATTAGTTATCTGAAATCCCCGTGAGGCAAACCAGGATCAGCAAGAACAGAGATGATAGACTTCGCTGAACTCAGATCAAACTCTGGAACATCTATTGAATTCAACCACTCGAATACCACTGAAACCAATGCTATCTCAGACTCTGATGCATTAAGAAAACCATAATATTCGCGAGTTGATGGGTCGAATCTGCTATCCCACGAAGAGAAAACTATCTTATACTGATGATCATCCTCATCTTCATCGTAATCATCCCATTCACTGTCTAACTCAGGCCTGCCACCGAAACCTGGCACTGGGCTCCGGATAGATGAAAAGCTGATTTCATTATTCCTAAAACACAAAACCAATAATCCAGGATCCCATTCTATGCACCAAAGAACTGCATTCTCGTGTATTACATATGAATATCTTGCCGCGGTATGAAGAATGCCTGCAAATGACTTAGCATATTTATCGAGCGATAATAGCTTCAAGGTAGGGAGAACCTTTAATAAATACTGCGCCTCCTTCGACCCAACAGGAGCCGATTGCGCACCTTCCTCCTCGCTAATAATGTAATATCTCATCGACCCATATTCAGATAACGGCCTTGAGGCTAGCGGCGTGGTCAGAAGTACGAGCGAAGCCGGTGCACAA
>CAYTBI010000059.1:0-24494 GCA_964435975.1 uncultured bacterium | reverse complement strand
AACTACGACACCTACTTCGAAGGAGGAGTCAATCGCCAGCAGCGGATCTTCCTGGGCAATACCACTTTCTCAGAAGTGACCCTCAAGCGCGGGCTCGCCAACGACACGGTCTTTCTGGGTTGGGCCAGTCGGATGCTCGGCAGCGTCGAACCTGCCGACGATCGCAACATCAACCCCAAGCGGCGCAACGTCAATATCCTCCTTTTCAACCAAGCCGGTGAAACGGTCCATTGCTGGACTCTCATCGGGGCCGTTCCTGTCGGTTGGCGCTCCTCTCCCTTCCAAGCTGATGCCGCCAGCGTCGCTATCGAAGAACTCACCCTGGCCTACGAAGGCCTAAAAGTGATTGTCAATCTCGATCCCGCCCGCGATGGCAACTCCCTCGGTGGCGGTGCCACCATTCACGAGCAAGGGAGAGCGACGAGTACTGGCGGCTTCTTTAGCAGCAACTAGCCCACCTCATGCCCTCACCCCTGCGCCCCCTCGGCTTGACCGATCCCCTCTCGCCCCCGCCCCCTTTAGGTCGCGACCGCCCGCTGACAGTTTTGCGATCTCTCCTGAGCTTCGAACCCAGCTTGCATGAGGAGCGGCCGGCACCGTCCGTTCCCCCCTCCCTCGACGATCTGCAGGTTCCGCCGTCGCCACCACTGCCTGCGCCACCGCCCGCAGCACCACCAACGGCTACCACCACCGTTGTCCGGAATTCGGTCGCCCGCGAGCCGAGATCGCAACCGAATTGGCAAGCCGCCGGTTACCAGCGACCCCATCGCCTACTCTAGGAATTCTTAAGGAGAGGTAACCTATGACTTTTAGCAGCAATGGCAGGGTTAGGACCGGCCCAGTCGCAGCAGGAAAAATCGAGAAAGCAACCTTGATTTACCAGCCTAGCGACCTAAGCAAAAATATTGAATTTCTCTTCAACCCCACCGAGCTTGCTTTTACGCGATCGATTCGAGTGAATGAAGAAGGAGGCGCTCGCACTGAGAAGGGCTACCCAAAAATTAGTTTTGCCTCTCCCGAGCCTTGCATTCTAACCATCTCTGATTTAATCCTCGATACTTCTGAGGTTGAGGAAGATCTCATATCCCGACTGCAAAAGCTTCTCGCAGCCCTTGAATTCGAGACGAGCGGCGATGCAAAAGGACAGCGTCCGCCGATTTATGTTTTTGCCTGGGGAACCCAAAACTATATGCGCTGCTTTGTGGAACGGATTTCCTATCGCTTGACCCGCTTTTTGCAAGACGGTACGCCAGTGCAGGCCCGCATCGATCTCGTCCTTAAAGAAGTCGATAGTGCTGTTGTTGCCGGTAGCACAGCCGCCCAACCCAATCGCCAGCAAAATTCACGATGGTAAGCCATGGCAGAGTCTAACTATCTTGCAAGCTATAGTCTAAAAATTGACGGCCAGGACGCTGCCGCGCAACTCATCCGCGATATTCAAGAGATCGTAGTCGAGAGCAGTCTGTATCAACCAGCCGCCTTTACCCTCATCATCAATAATGATTATTTCCCAGGTACGGCCGCAGGTCCCTGGCAATATCAGGATCTCTTTGCGATTGGTAAGGCAATCGAGATTGGCTTATCCACTGCCACGACTGAAGATGCAGCTTTTGCAGAGAGCGAGCGGGCAACCGTCATTCTAGGAGAGATCGCGGCAATCGAGGCGGACTTCAATGAAAGCTCGCAAGCTACGATGACAGTCCGAGGCTATGACATCAGCCACCGGCTCTATCGCGGCCGCCACAGTCGCTCGTTTCAGAACAAGAAAGATAGCGATATCATTAAGGACATTGCTAGAGAGACGGGAATTCCTATAGGAAAGATTGACGATACGGGCGGCCCTCACGGTTACGAGGATATCAATGATGCCAGCGGCTATGTCTTCCAGCACAACCAGACTAATATGGAATTTCTGCGCGGGCGTGCTGCCCGTCATGGGTTCGAACTGTTTGTTGAAGGCGGGAAGCTTTACTTTCGCAAACCCACTTCCGGCCAAACTCTAGCCCTCAAGTGGCTGCAAGATTTTCAAAAATTTCAAGTTCGCGTCACCAGCAGCGAGCAGGTTAACGATACGGAAGTGCGCGCCTGGGACTATAACCAAAAACAAGCTCTCATTGCCCAGAAGAGTACGCCATCGAATCAAGTTATTACAGCAAATGAATTCGGGCAGGGCAGAAATACTAGCTCTGCTTTCAACGGTCAGCCGAATTCGCCAACCTTACAAGTTGTCAATCAAACTTTTTTTAGTCAGCCTGAAGGGGAAAGCATCGCCCAGGCCCTCTGCGACGAGACCGCGCGAGACTTTATTCAAGTAGAAGCCACCGCCAGCGGGAATCCGCGTCTTTTTCCGGGTAAAGCAATCTCTTTAACTGAGATGGGCAAATATAGCGGGACATACTATCTCACCCGCGTTCGCCATCACCTCGTTGAGGGTAGATACACGACTGACTTCAGCGTTGGTGGCATTCGAGGAGCGGAACTCGGCCCCATGCTGACTCCTCCCGCACAAGGGGGCGGCACGATGCCCCTGATTGGAGTGGTCTCTAACAACCAAGACCCCAAGGGATGGGGGCGGGTACGAGTAAAATTCCCGACCCTGACTGAAGAGCACGAAAGTTATTGGGCGCGAACGGTCGGGGCTGGGGCCGGACCGAATCGAGGCTGGGATATCTTGCCAGAAGTAAACGACGAAGTTCTTGTCTGCTTTGAGGGGGGAGACATCCACCGTCCTTTCATTGTCGGCGGACTTTGGAACGGCAAGGACGCACCGCCTGCAGCTGTTGCCGATAGCGTGGTGGACGGAAAAGTTCGCTTGCGGACCTTCAAGACCCGCACCGGCCATCTCTTGCAGTTTGTTGATGAAGCCAAAGATGCCCAGAAGCAGGGAGTTTACATCAAAAGCGTTTTTGGCCACGAGATACAAGCAAACGATCTAGATAAAAGTATCACCATCAAAACCCCTAATGGGTACTCGCTCGTCCTTGACGAGGCAAATAAGCAGATTGCGGTGAAAACCCAGGGAGGCCATACAATCGTGCTGGACGATCGCCAGCAACAAATTCAAGTCAAAGGCGGTCCCAACGCCATTACTCTGAAAACAACCTCAGGAGAAATTAATATTCAAGCAGGTGCCAAAATAGCTCTCTCTGCTCCGCAAATTGAAATCTCTGCTACGGCAAGTCTCGACCTCAAAGGTGGTGCGATTGTGAAAGTGAATGGTGCGGCCGTAAAAATCAATTGAAGGGAAGCCAGCACTCAGATTCTTACCGGAGCCTCCCCCGCTATCTCTCAGGAACTACCTCGAGCCGCTCAGGGCACCAGAACCGTCAGCTGTCCGGGATTGAGGATGGAGATAACGCCTCCCCACGTACAAAAGCACTTCGAGCTGTTATTGAGGGCCGGAAAGTTATAAATAAAGACGGTTGGCACCCCCGGCGTCCAGGGCGTGGGAATGACGGGCACGCATGGCATTGGGGTCAGCACGCCTAGGGCTGCAGCGGTGGCACTGGCAACAGTCGGGTTCGCTAACGAACTGCACAGCCCAAAGGGGAGGACATTAACAATGGGCACGTAATCCATAATGGTCGCCGCCAGAGAACCTCCAGCCATCACCGGCGGACCTTTGGGGACAACGAGGAGACTGCTGGGTGCCGCACCAAACGAACATTGCAGCGTTGCACCGGCGACAACCTGGATTCCCATCTCGATCTACCAGGACCTTCCCGCACTCACTCCGCAAACGGCTGAGTCGCTGGAGCCAGCTCGCGCACGACTGCCGTGACGCGCATCGCATTGGGATACTCGGGTGCGATCTCGAGCAAGCGCTCTAGCGTCTCTTGCGCCCTATCATAACGTTCGAGGGCAACGAGGGCGAGAGCTTGGTTAAAAAGGGCATCTACCGAATCGGGCCGTAGAGCGAGGGCTTCCTGGGCTCGCTGCAGTGCTTCTGGATAAGACTGAGATCGCCATTGTAGGGCACTCAAGTTAATCAGAATCGCCACCCGCTCGTTGGGATCGATGGCGCGTCCGTCCCCTTGCAAGGCATTTTGGTACGCAGAAATCGCTTCTGCATTTCGACCTAAAGTGACAAAGATTCTCCCTTTGTTGTACCAAGCCCGCGACAAGCCCGGATCGTTTTTTAAGGCAGTCTCGGCCGAATCGAGGGCCTCCGAGTAGCGTTCTAAGTTCCACAAAGCTACGGCCCGATCGCTCCAGGTTTCCGCTCGCGTGGAGACCAAAGCCAGCGATCGCTCGAAAGAAGACAGAGCTTCTGCGTATCTTCCCAAGCCAACGAGGGCGTTTCCTGTCTCTGCCCAAGCAAAGGCAGGGCCGTCCTCTTGCCAGCGCCCGTCTCCTTCCCGCAGGGCCTTTTCGCAAGTTTCCAATGCTTCTTGGTAGCCGCCAGCAGCCTGCTCGCTCGCTCCCTCTTGATTGAGGCGGTTAAGAGAGGCACAAAGATTCGTCAGGGCCGGGGAACTGTTGGGGCTCAGCGTTACCGCCCAACGATGAGAAGCGACGGCTTCTCTGTACCGGCCTAATTGGCCCAGTATCCTTCCCTGGGCCGTCCACAAGGCAGCATCGTTGGGAGCAAGGGCAAGAGCTTTGTTGTAGCTCTCAAGGGCTTCCGAGTGGCGTCCTGACTCTGCCAGGGCGAGGGCCTGGTACCCTCGAGCCAGGGAGGGATTCAAGTTGTCCCAGTCGCCTTGCAAGGCTGCTTCGCACGCGCCGAGAGCGGCCTCGGGTTGTCCTTGCTGCAAGAGGACAAGACACTTCCCAGCCAGGGCTGGAGCATAATCTCGTTGGAGTTGAATTGCCCAGCTAAAGGAAACCAACGCATCCTCAATTTGGCTCAGCGCACTTTCGGCTTGACCCCGGTAGTACCAGGCGCGCGGCGGGGAAAAGCGACCCCAACTGCGGTCGAGTTGTAGAGCCGTACTGCAAGCGGCAATCGCCGCCCGATACTGCTCTAGCAGATAGTGGCTCTCGCACTGTCCTGCGAAAGCCTCGGAACTCGTGCCGTCGAGGCGCGCCACTCGTTCGTAAGCTAAGAGCGCTCCCGAGTAATCTTCAAGGGCAAGGGAGGCGGCGGCACGTCCGAGCCAAGCGCGGGGATCGGTCGGGTCGAGCGCGATCGCACGATCGCACGCTTGCACTGCTTCGGCATAGTTTCTTGCTGCCAGCTGCGTCTCGCAGGCGCGCGCCCAGTAGCTGTAGTCGCTCAGCTCTGCTTGCGCGAGAAGAGGTGGTAGGTCATTCGCTGCCAAACCAATTCCGACCCAAAGCCACACGAGGTACATCGCTCGTTCTCTCGGAAGTTCTCTTGGTTCTGCGGAGGTCTCCCCTCCCAATAGATGCTAGCGCTGACTGCCAACCCCGAGCACAAAAAGTAGACGGTGACTGCCCTCTAGAGTGGTCGTCTATCGTAATGTGCGACACCCCACGCTCTGGCTCGACGAAACCGGACGAGGGGTTGCCACACACTACAAAGCAACGGGGATTGCGGTCCCGCACTCAAAAACCAGATCTCAAGCAGCAGGCGCTTCAATGCCAGCCATGCCCACAAAATTAGGCAGAGCTTTCACCCGTTCGATCCAGGCCAAAACATGAGGGTACGGCGTCAGATCGACCTTGCCATCAGGTGCGAGCGCGACATAGGGAAAAGCCGCAATATCGGCGATGGTAGGCCGATCGCACTCAAGCCACTCGCGATCGGCCAGGCGAGCGTTCAAGAGCCCGAGGATGGTAGCGGATTTTTGCGTGGCAATGTCGACGTTGATGCTTTTTGCTCCAAAAAGGTGATACAAGCGAGCAAATTCCGGACCTTGGCGGATTTCACCGGCCGTGGTGGAGAGCCAGCGGACGACGCGAGCGAGGGGTTCGGCCTCGAGGGGCAGCCAGCTTTCGTTGCCGTAGCGACGGGCAATATAGGTCAAGATTGCTTGAGCGTCGGGCAAAACAAGATCGCCATCGACGAGCAAGGGCACCTGGCCAAAGGGATTGAGCGCCAAGAACTCGGGCTGTTTGTGCTCGCCCGCCATCAAGTCGACGCGAATGAATTCGTGCTCGACGCCGAGCAAGCTCAGCAGCAAGCGAGCTTTATAGGCATTACCCGAGAGTTCGTGTCCGTAGAGTTTCACCGACATGGTTTGAGTTCTCCTGTATGAGATTGGGGAGTAAGATTGGGGAACTAACCGAATGTTCGTTCCAATGCGTTAACTATACCGAACGTTCGGCCAGCCGTCAATACCCAACAGAACATTCGGTAAAATAGACTCACAGAGTTTGAGTTGAGGCCATGTCTCGAGATACAGCAGTCGCCAAGCTAGTAGCGGTTTTCCAGCAGTGGGGCTACGACGGCGCGACCCTCTCGCGCCTCTCAGCCGCCAGTGGTCTGGGGCGTGCGAGCCTGTACCATCACTTTCCAGATGGCAAAGCAAGTATGGCTGCTGCTGTGCTGGCCTACGTGAGTGCGTGGTGGGCGGCCAATATTTTCGAGCCCCTTGGCGATCGCACCTCAGCCCCGCGGGAGCGCCTGGAGCGATTTAGCGCGCGGCTGCTGGAGTTTTATCAAGGCGGCCAAAGCAATTGCCTCCTCAATACCATGACCCTTGGTTCGGCGCGCGACTTATTTGGCAAGCAGGTCGCGCGATCGCTGCGGCAGCTCATTGCCACGCTGGCGGAGGTGGCCATCGAAGCGGGTATCGAAGCACCCATCGCTCGCCAGCGAGCGGAAGAAGCCGTCATTCAAATTCAGGGTGCCCTAGTGCTCGCCCGCGGCCTCGACAGTACGACAGCTTTCGAGCGCACTCTGGCTGCACTGCCCGAGCGCTTGCTCGCTCCTGCAGAATCTTAACGCACCCTCGCCATTGGCCTTGGCCGCGGTGGAGCGGGTGGTATTTGCGCGGACTTTACCTCCCATAGAGGGGGACTCGGCACGTCCTACCGAGTTCGGAGAGTACACTGGAGCTACATAGCGATCGCATCCCGCGCAGCCTATGCTCGTCACCCAGCCTATCGCTCGCCCTGTCGGCGAACGGCGCGTCTCGTTTTGTCATCTCGACTGGCAGCGATACGTGTCGATTCGCCAAGCCCTCGGGGAGCGCCGTATTGCCCGATTGACCTACGACCGGGGCATCCTAGAGGTTACTGTGCCCCTGGAAGACCACGAATTTGCCACGCGAATGCTCGAACTCTTCATTCGCGTGCTGGTAGTGGAGCTAGGCATGAAGTTAAAGACGATGGGATCGACAACCCTCGACCGGGAAAACCTAGATCGCTCGGCAGAGCCTGACAATGCCTACTACATCCAGAATCAACCTCTGGTGGCAGGACGGAAGGTCTGTTTGGATCGAGACCCCCCGCCCGATCTGGTAGTTGAAGTGGACATCACCCACACAGATATAGACAAGCCCCGACTCTATGCCAGCATGGGAGTCCGGGAGTTGTGGCGCTACAACGGCGAAGTTTGGCGAATCTTCGCGCTGCAGGAAGGCGCGTATCGAGAGGTCGAAGCTAGCCCGACGTTTCCCCTCGCAACCAAAGAAAAGCTCTACGCATTTCTGGCCCAGGCTCGGCAGGACGAAGTCGCCGCAGAGTTGGGCTTGCGGAGTTGGGTGCGCTCTCGAGTCGAGGCATAGCAGGGCTCTGCAAGGCTTGGCAGCACGAGATCTTCACCAAAATTGAATTTGGCTGCGTTGGAGACACAAGGCAAATGGTATCGCTTCTCCCCCGGACTATCTCTAACAGACCGCTTGCAAAATTGACTCAGATCGCAGCAAACCCATGGATGTAAGACGCTGCCAGTTGGTATCAATTTCAGTCGCAACGGTCGTGGGGGCCCCATGAGCCCGTCCCATCGCTTACTCGTCAATCTATCGGTTCTGCTGGATCGACCGACGGGGGTTAGTGTTTACGCCCAGCAGATCGTTCCTCATCTGGCTGGGTTGCGGCCGACGCTGCTGAGCGATCGCCCGCTAGCAGCAGGTAGCAGCCTCCACTTCCCCATTCCAGGGAACCTCAGCCCCGCCCATGGTAACTTCGGTCACTTGCGACGCCTGGCCTGGACGCAGTCGGAACTTCCGAAAATTTATCGCCAGCTCCAGGCCCGCCTGATATTCTCGCCCGTGCCCGAGGCCCCGCTCTACAGTCGCTGTCGGTCGGTGGTGATGGTTCATGATGTCATCCCGCTGCGGTTCCCGCGTCGCTCGCCGCTTTATCCCTATTTTCGGTACTATCTGCCTCGAGTTGTCGCCCAGGCCGAAGCTGTCATCTGTAATTCCGAAGCGACTGCCCGCGATGTGGTGGCCTGGTGTGGGGTGCCAGCAGCCAAAGTGGTGGCTATCCCGCTGGCGGCAGATCGCGATCGCTTTCGGCCGCTGTCGCTGCCCGAGAAGAATTATTTTTTGTATCTCGGCCGTCACAACACGCACAAAAATCTCCACCGCGCAATTCGGGCCTTCGCGCGAGCCTGCCGCACTCGCGATGTGGAGTTCTGGCTGGCTGGGCCGCAAGATACGCGCTTTACACCGCAGCTGCGGGCGCTCGCCACTGAATTGGGTATTGCCGACAGGGTCAAATTTTTAGACTACGCGCCGCCAGAGCGCCTGGTAGTGCTCTACAACCAAGCGTTGGGGTTTATTTTTCCGAGCTTGTGGGAAGGGTTTGGCTTGCCGGTACTCGAAGCGATGGCTTGCGGGACCCCGGTGGTAACCTCCCAGCGCTCGGCGTTACCAGAGGTTGCCGGCGATGCGGCACTACTGGTGGACCCAGAGAATATAGATGCGATCGCAGCAGCAATGAAAGCCTTGGCTAGAGATCGCGGGCTGCGCGAGCAATTGCAACAGGCGGGGATTGCGCGCGCCGCTTGTTTTGATTGGGCGCAGACGGGAGCGGCCACAGCCGCGCTTTTGGAGAAGTTTTTGTAAATTTTGGGTGCCCATCTCTGACGCTTAAAAAAGGACCGGGCGCTCTTTGCTAGTTAGCTCGCGTGCTTCAGAAAGCCTGCGTGGAATTACGGTTTGCCAGCCCTCAATTCTTTGGGGTTTGGCTTGGGAAAATTGCGCGCTGGCTCGCGGTTTTTGATACATCAAATAGCAGTGAAATCGACTAGTTAGGACATTAAGCGGCTTCCGACCGGTTTATCTCGATCTGCGCTCGGATAACCCCTGCTAGATCCTCAGAATAACCTTGTAGCAGAACTGCTCGAATCCTTCTATTTGCAAGCATCCTTGGGTTATTTGTGGGTAGCGAGCCCTCTTTGCAGACATTCTTTATTCGTGCTAGTGTTTAATGTAATTCTAAGCTTCTTCTAAGAAAGCTGTCACTTTTCTGAAGGGCCGTGGTTCCGGTATTCTATGAGGATTGTTAAGGTTTATATGTATTATTATCCAAACTTATGTCTTTAAATTTAGTCTTAGATTCTATTGAAAATCAGTTCCGAGAAAACACGCAAAGTTCGAGCGATCGATAACGGTTAACTTGTGGGTACATCCTTCATGGTGGCTACAAACTATCAGAGCCTCAATAAAGCAATTACAGCGAACGGCAGACACACCAGGCGAGACTCTTCTGAAACGCTAGGGGCCCGTCCTTACGGACGCACGCAGCAAGCCGACCTAGATAGCCTGTTTTCTGAGATTGCCGTAGCTACCGGCCGAGATTTTTTCCCGACGCTGGTTAGATATTTGGCAACGGCCCTGCAGGTTTCTGGTGTTGGCGTTTGCGAGGTCGTCGATGGCCGCATTTGGTCGGTTGCCTGCTGGCACGATGGTGCTTTAGTACCCGGGTATTCCTTGCCAAAAAATGCTCGCTTGCCCTGTGGTGAAACGCTTACTCGAGGGAATTTTTATTGCGCCCAGGACGTGGGAGGGCAGTTTCCCTCCTGTAAGACCTTAGTAGACCTCGGGGCAGAAATCTACTTGGGTGAAGTTTTGCGAGATTCCTGTGGCAATGCCATTGGCACTCTTTTTATCTTTGATGAAGGTCCCATTCAAAACCTGCAGCGTGCCGAGCGGATTTTGAGAATGTTCGCCGCTCGTGCGGCCACCGAGCTAGAGCGCCAGCAGACCGTGGGGAAGCTAGCGGCCCTCGAGTCGGCCGGCGACGGCATCGGTCTCATTCGGGGAGACATTTTCTCCTTTGCCAATCAAACACTCCTCAAACTCCTTGGTTGTAAGCGCCTCGAGGAGATGCCCTCTTGGCAGGCGATGTATTCTCCGTTAGAGGCAGCGCGCCTCAAACGAGATGTCTTCTCAAAGCTAAGACCGGGCGAGCCTTGGCAGGGTGAGGCAATCGCAATGCGAAAAGATGGTTCGACCTTTGCCCAAGAAATTTCGCTGACACTGAATGCTGATGGGCTGATTATCTGTATCTGTCGAGATGTTAGTCTGCGCAGAAAGCACGAAGAGCGCTGGCAACTTGCGATTGAAGGCAGCAATGACGGCATTTGGGATCGGAGTTTGATCTCCGGCGAGCACTTCCTCTCTCCGCGCTACCTGGAGATGTTGGGGTATGGCTATGAGGAGTTGAGCACCTATGAAAAATGGCGAGATTTAATTCATCCCGACGATCGGGAGCGAACCTGGGAAACTCTTCAACGTCATATCAGACAAGAAACACCCTATTACTCTTGCGAGTATCGCTTCAAGCGCAAAGATGGCACCTACATGTGGCTTTCTGCGCGGGGGAAGGCTGTTTGGAATAAGGCGGGAATACCCGTTCGAGTCGCAGGCTCCGTAACGGATATCAGCTCGCGCAAGCAAGCCGAAGAAGACCTGCGCGATAGTGAAGAGCGCTACCGGCTCTTAGCTGAAAATAGCAACGATCTAGTGTGCTTGCACGAGCCGGACGGCTGTTATTTATTTGTCAGTCCCTCTTGTGAAGCCCTTTTGGGCTTCCACCACAGCGAGTTGGTCGGCTGCAACCCTTGTGAGTTTCTGCATCCTGAAGATCGACATCGCCTGTGCTGCGAATCCTTCGGGAAAAGATTGGCGGCCAGGGAGACCCCTTCTGTCTACCGCATGCGCACGAGATCTGGCAATTACATTTGGCTGGAAACTTTAACCAGGCCGATCTACGATGCGGCGGGGCAAATCACGCGCTTGCAAACGACCTCGCGAAACGTTACGACACGTATCGAGGCCCAGAATCGCCTCCTGCACGAAGCGCGCCGCGACAAGCTGACGAACCTGCCCAATCGCACTTTATTGAGCGAGCGCCTGGAGCTTGCTCTGCAGCTAGCAAAGCGCGATCCCCAGAAAAAGTTCGCCGTGCTCTTTCTCGATCTCGATCGCTTCAAAGTCATCAATGATAGTCTCGGCCACACCTATGGCGATCGTGTCTTGACCTCGGTTGCCCAAACGTTATGCCGCTCGATTCGCAGCAGCGATCTGGCCGCACGTTGGGGGGGCGATGAATTTGCAATCTTACTGAACGCAGTAGATGGAATCGACGAAGCCCTACGCGCAGCCGAGCGAATCGAGCGCAACCTCCAGAGTCCGATCTCTCTCGATGGGGGAGAAGTCGTCGTTGGTGCGAGTATCGGCGTCGTACTCGGCAGCAATCGCTACGATTGCGCCGACGATATCTTGCGCGATGCCGATCTGGCCATGTACCGCGCCAAGAACCAAGGCGGGACGAGTAACAAAGTTGTTATCTTCGACAGCCACATGCATTCGCGCGCCCTGCAGCGGTTACACCTGGAAAACGACCTGCGCAAGGCACTACAACGGGGAGAATTTTTCCTCGAATATCAGCCCATTGTGGCATTGCTCGATGGGCAGACCATTGGCTTCGAGGCTCTAGTGCGCTGGCAGCATCCGCAGCGAGGCCGCGTTTCTCCAGGGGAGTTCGTACCCATTGCAGAGGAGATTGGCACGATCGTATCTTTGGATGACTGGGTTTTGCAAACGGCTTGTCGGCAGCTTTCTGCATTACATCAACGCCATCCGTTCGCCAGAGACATCAAAATCGGTGTCAATCTCTGCGATCGCGACTTGCAATCCCCCGATCTGCTCGCTCGCATCGATCGGCTCTTGTCTCTAACGAAGCTGGAGGGGAGAAGCCTAATGCTAGAAATTACCGAAGGCATGCTTGTTTCCAACATCGAAGCGACCATTGGCTTGCTCGAGCAGTTCAAGGCGCGAGACATTCGCATAAGTATTGATGACTTTGGCACGGGCTACTCTTCGCTTGCGTACCTGCATCGGTTGCCTGTGGATAGCTTAAAAATCGACCGTTCTTTTGTGAGCAAGATGCTCGAAGACCGGCGCTCCCGCGAGATTGTTGAAACGATTATTGCCTTGAGCAATCGTTTGGGGATCGAGACAGTCGCTGAGGGGATCGAAACCCAAGAGCAACATAACCTCCTCATTCACCTCGGCTGTAAGTTCGGTCAGGGGTTTTATTTCGCCGAGCCCTTACCCACTGATGTAGTCGAGACATTTCTCGTCAATTCTTGAGGCGTAGTCCGGTAAAAAGTAGTTCGATAAAAACCTAGAGCCCGGGAGCCAGATTGCCGGCTTCTTTGGAGACTCAATCGGGTGTCCGGCGTCGCCGCGCGGGCTCCCGTCGGCGCCGAAGCTCCCGACTGACCTCTACAAATAAATCTCGCCGCAGATAGGGATAGATCCCTACCCACAGTCCCAACTGAGGGAGATAGGCTTCGCTGGTTTGGGCGATGCGGCTCAAATCGCCGCGATTGGAAGCTACCAGTAGCTCGGCAACTTGACCGCGCGCGATCGCCTTGTGCTCGCGGACCAGCGGAGCTTGCACCTCAACTTCGAAGCCCGTGCGATCGCCTAGGATCAGCACGATACGGCGCTCGCGACTCTCGACGACGGTCAACTCGCCGTACTGATTGACTGTTTCTTCGGTGCCGACAGCTTCCTCGGTTACAAAAGCATCCAATACACGACCGCGCCAAAACCCGCTGTAAGCAAACTCCCGAAACTTCCGGTTGCGCAGAAACGCCCAGAAAACCGGCGCCCACAAGATATAGGTTCCCATAATCGAGCTGCCGACGATTGCTACGCCACCGCCAGCGATGGTTCCCAACACCACAGCAGTCAAAATGCCTGCAAAGGTAATGATGGCCCGACGGACGAGATCCTGCGGGCCGCCCCAGAGCAGCTTGTATTGGGGGCCAGTGGCGGCGAGCGGCACGATTTGCTCGAATTTTTCGCGAGTTAGGGCAACGAGCATGGTGCGATCCGTGAAAAAGGTGCTTTTTTATTGAGGGTAAACGAGAATGCCCCGGCACTTATCACGGCGCTAGAACCTATCAGAGCCAATTGCCCACGAGCACAAACGGGGCCCACAAGAAAGGCTCGGCGTAGCGCGGATTTTGCATCAGCGCCAGTTGGGCGCGGCGCACGGCTTGGGCGCGACTAGTGCCTGGAGTTGTCAAGGCCTGATAAAACTCCGCCATAAATGCAGCCGTCGCTTCGTCGTTGAGGGGCCAAAGGCCGGCTAGCGTGCTGCGCGCGCCCGATCGCACTGCAACTCCGGCAATCCCTAAAGCAGCGCGATCGTCGCCGGTTGCCGTGCTGCACGCACTCAGCACCAACAGCTCCAGGGTTTGGGCCAGCCTGCGATCGCGGCGCTCGAGCAACTGCCCCAGCTCCACGATGCCAATGCGCTCGTTCCAGGTCAGAATAAAGGTCTCTTCGGCACTGCCGCCAAATTGTCCGTGGGTTGCCAGGTGCAGAATGCTCGTGGGCTTGCGCTTTAGGGCGCTGGCAAAGCCTCGGTCGGTGAAGGTTTCATTGAAGAGCTGCCGGTGGTTTGGGATGGCTGCTGCGATAACCTGTAGCTCCTCACTCACGGCTGGCAGTGGTGCGAAGCCCTGGCGAGCCTCCGATAGACCAGCAGTCAGGATGCTGGCGTTGCCAGCAATAACTTGTCGCTCGGGAGGCAACAGAGTCAGCCCGGGAGAAAGGGCAATGTCGAACTTCTCAATCAGATAGCGCTGGCCATCGGAGAGGGCTGCTGGCGCAATCTCGCGCAGCCTGCCATCCGGAATCCACACTAGAGTCTCGACCCCGCCGTCTTCGAGCCAAGCCTCAGCGGGGCGCACCAGCCACTCGTAGAGCTGCCGGCCCGGCTGACGGTTATTTTGAAGGTAGAGCACGAGCGAGGACGAAAATTCGTCAATCGTGCGCTCGAGGTCCTGGGCTGCGATGGGGACGACGTGATAGTGCAGGGGCCTGCCAGCAACGCCCACGATAACCACTAGTCGGTCTAGAAGCACGATTGGGTAGATAGCTGCCGTGCCGGGATCGAGACTGTCAATTGCCACGGGAGTCGATGCCAGACAATCATCGTGAAAAAAGTTGTCGAGCTCTGCCAAGCGCAGGGCCTCCATGACCGACCGAGCCTCCCTGAGGTGGGCTTGAGGGACCCGGCCGCTGGTGTCGGGTTGCAGCAGCAGGTCGGCATACTGGCGGTAGAGGGGCTCGATTTCCGTGCGGAAGGCATACTCGGCATCGTGACTGGTTGCTGCCAGCTCGCCCCGGAGCGATTGCAGCGCGTCCAGAGCGCGATTGTAGGTCGCAATCGCTCCGGGGCGATCGCCGGTTGCCGCCAGCAGCCGCCCGAGCTGCCACTGCCAGCGGTAGACCGATTCGGGTGCGGATTGGGCCTGAGCCAACAGGAGTGCTTGCTGGGTAAACTGTAACCCGCCAGCGAGATCGCCAATCCGCTCGGCCAAACGACCGCGATAGCCGAGCGCCCAAACCAGGGCCGTGGCATCGCCAAGCTCCCGAGCGCCAAGGGCTGCCACTGCCAAGAGCGGCTCGACTGCGGCTTGCTGCTGCGAGACAGGCAGCAGCTCGATGAGCGTGCGAGCCAGACTCAGGCGCGCGTACAGGCTGGCATGGTTGAGTGGCAGGCTCTCGAGGCGATCGCGGATTGACGGCCAAGCATCGATACGGCGAGTCAGCGAGAGCTGCTCGATTTGGGCCCGGATTTGCAGCAGGGTTTCGGGCGCTGCGCTAAGAGTTTGCCGGTAGTACTCGAGAGCCGCACGATCGTCGCCGCGAGCTCGGGCGAGGTTTCCCAAGCCGAGCAGGCCCGCCTGAACGCCGATTGCATTCCCCTCGGCTCGAGCCAACGCCAGCGATCGTAGCCAAGCCGATTGGGCGGCAGCAAAGTCCCCCTGGCGGCGGTGCAAGCTAGCCCATGCTTGCAAAGCAAGAATTTCCAGGTCGTCGTCGTCGCCATCGCCTGCAGGCAATTGCAACTCCGCAGATTGCAGGCCCCGAGCGGAGCGCGCGGACTGGAGCCGAACCAATAGACTCTCGGCTTCGCCATAAGCACCGAGGTCTCCCAAAGCAATGGCGCGAGCGAGCTGGCTGCGAGCCGCTCCTCGCACGTTGCCGAGCTGCACCTGCAGAGTAGCTGCCTCTTGCCAGCGGGCTGCCGCGCCGCCCGCATTTCCCGTAGCAAAGTCCAATTGGCCGTGGATGCCGAGTAGCTCGGCTCGGGCAGCGGCCAACTTCGGCAAATCTTCGGGTGCCTGCGCCAGAAGTTGCTCTCCAGCAGCCAGGACTCGCCGGGCTGGGGTCCAGTGGCCCCCTTGCTGGAGCGCCAGCGATAAGTTTCCCAAAACCGTGGCAGCGCCCGCGCGATCGCCGGTGCTTGCGAGGACCTTGGCAGCAAGCTGCCAGCGCGCGGCAGCTCCGGCCCAATCGCCACTCAAGTAAAGCACGCGCGCTCGATCGGCTAGCGTGACCGCATCTGCAATCGGGGCCCGTCCGACCAGCTCCACAGTGCCGTTGGCTGCAATTTGCCAAGTTGTGGCTTCTTGCAAGGGAGCCTCGGCAGTGTGGCCATCAGTACTGTTACCAAGGAGTTCGGCAGGCAACCAAGGTAGGGCGATCGCATCGATTGGGTTGTCGGGCGTGGCAGGAAGACCGCGATAGCGTTGAGACAAGAAGCGATCGGCAGCCGCGCAAACTGCTAGTTTGCTCTCTGCTGCAGCGGCGGGCTCGGTCTCGAGCGCGGCCAGCCCTTGGCTCGGATCGATCTCGGGGGTGTTGAGCGCCGCCGTTCCGTCCAATCCAAATTCCGAGCTTGGGTCAATGTCATTGCGCTGGTTACCGGCCTCAGCCTGACCGAGGCCCAGACCAAAAATGCCTTGGGTCGTGATGTCAATGTTGCCTCCCTTGCCGTCTTGGGCGCTAGCGATAATGTCGCTACCATTGGCGCCAGTCGCGGGGAATGCAGCCACCACCGTCTCTGCCTTGATAGTGACGTTACCGCCATTGGCCGTGCCAATGGCTTCTGCGGAGATCGTGCTTTCATCCCGCAAGAACAGCGTGTCGCTCAGGTTTAATTCGATACTGCCCACTGTCATGCCATCGGGGCCGCTATTGCCGGCCACAGCAGTCAGGCTGGCGCCCTCAAGCTCGAGGGTGCCGGCATTGACGGTGAGGATTCCCGCCCCTCCAAGGGGACTACTGACGCTGATACTAGCTCCGTTGCGAACGACGACCTCATCGACGGAGATGGTGACGCTGCCGGCATCGCCTTCTGCAAGTAAGTTTGTAATGGGCGAAGGGATGACCTGAGCGGAAATTAGGGCGCCAAGACCATCGAGTGTCAGCCGCGCCCCAGATGGCCCCAAAGTAACGGGCAAACGGATGCTCGCATCAACTACGTCGGACAACTCGGCTATGGCCAGAGGCTGGATCTCGATCGTGCCGCCCTGACTCTCAAGAGTCGTTGCTTGAATTTGAGCACCCGCACCAACGAAAACATCGTCAGCGAAGATGCGAAGCACGCCACCGTTACCAAGACCTTCGTTGCCAACGCTCACCTCCGCACCGTCGTTGACCTTAAGAAGGGGAGTGGCAATGGTCAAGTCTCCACTTTCACCTTGAAGGTCTGTCAGCAAGAGATCGGGCGACACGTTTGTGAGATCTGCCCCTGCCTGAATAGAGCTGGGATTGGGGATGGGATCCTCCAATTCACCACTGGAGAATAGCCCACTCCCGGTCGCTTCAAGTTTTTTGCGAGCAATTATTGTAGTGCTGCCACCCGCCCCTACACCGGAGGCGGCATTATTAATTAGCCCGCCATTCCGAATAAAAATGTTGTCGGCCGCGATTAGCAGGCGGCCGCTATTGCCCGCCGTAAAGGTGCTAGAAAATATCTGCGAGATGCCAAAGGCCGTGCCTGGCGTGATTCCGTCAATCTCGATAGTGTCATCTACCAAGATGGTGACATCACCAGCATCGGCCGTTACTTCACCACCCTCGAAATTCAGCAGAGGGCTGCTAATGCTTCCAATCGAGCCGGTATTAACTAAGCGGATATTTCCTGCAGTGACGCTAATATCTCCCGAATCACCCGTCTGTGTGGCTTGAGAAATGATTCGACTGGGCAAGCTAGAGAAGGGGGCAAGAAGGGGATTTTCCTCGGAAAAAATTCCTCTGAGATCGATCGAGTCACTGACATCTATTTCAATCGAGGCTGTCGTTCGACTGGAAAGATTGACAGAGGAAACTGTACCACCATTACGTCCGACGAGATCGCGAGCTACGATTGCAATCTTGCCCGACCCTTGGGAAGAAACAGTATTGCCATCCTCTAGAGTTTCAATTGAAATGACACTGCGATCGAGGTGCAGCGTTTCGGTAGCAAAAACGTCGATCCCCCCGGGCATAACGTCAGTTCGGAGGTCGCGCTGCTGGACGAAGGCAATGGATTCATCGGCTAGAGTGACGTTGCGGCCGATAATTTGAATCGACCCGGCTGTGGTCCCGCTGGCATCGACTAAGGCTCGATTGCTCAAATTGATATCAGCAAACTGGGAGACCCCCGAAAAGTTAAAATCCCAGCCTTGGGGTTGAGAAGAGAGGCCGATGCGGACGCTCGAAGCGCCCCCTCCTAGGAAAACATGCCCCGACTCGGCAACTGCCAGACCGCCGTCGAAGGTAATTTCTCCGCCAATGAAGGCCAAGGTATTGCCTGCAGGCACGCTCAGGGCCCGGTCGGCCTCGTCTGATGGGGAAAGCGGGCCTAAGATCGTCTGGACGATTGAGGGAATATTCTGCGCGCCGAGCTGGACGCTGAAGTTCTGCCCCGTCCCCGTGACGCCAATCGGGGCCGGATTCTGGCCTAGCTGCAGCCCGATGGGGACGTTAACAGTCAGCAAGGGTGGGGCTTGCGGGTCGACTGTGCTGAAGGCAAAACCATTCTCAAAAAGGATACTCTCAGCAGTGGTCGTCACAAAGGACCCGCGCACATCTAATCGGGCGTTGGGGCCAAAGAAAATCCCGTTGGGGTTAATTAAAAAGAGATCGGCTGCTGCAGTGGTTCCGAGGGTGCCTAGAATTTGAGTCGCCTCTCCCCCGCTCACGCGCGAGAAAATGCGCTCGACGGCTCCGGCATCGGGTACGACAAAGCGGACGGTTTGATTTTCGCCAACATTAAAGCGCTCGAAGCTATGAAAGAGGTTGGTGCCGCGCCTGGCGCCACCCTCAATTAAAGTTTCGGTCTCTGTAACCGGCCGCAACCTAGAGCTTTCTTCTGCCAGAGACCCATCGGGCACGATGGGCCCGGAAGGATCCGAAAGTTGAGCCCGCAGAGGTAGAGCCAACAGGATGAGAGAGCAACTCGCACTCCCAAGAGTCAAGAAACTAGCAGTTAGAGATCGCAGAAGAGATGCGGGAAAAGCGACATTCACCATCACGTAGGGTTTTGCCGGAGCGCCACCAAGCGTTTCCTGCTTAGGTTAACCGACGCGCTGCGAGAGAATCGGGGCCGGATGGAGCATCTTCATAACTCTCGGGGCTGCGGCGTCAATTTTGCGGATCGTGCAAGTGTTTTTGACTGCGATCGCATCAATTGCTCTCGGTCTAAAAAAAAGCTGTTGATGGTGCCTCGGTCGAGCCATCATCGCCTACCTTTGTAGGCGTCGCGCATCTATCTACCGTCGGGAGAGTCCGTTCGGGGAGCTTGGAATGTAAGACTTTTGACTCCCAGCCGTACCCCGAGCGGAAGCGATGTATTACTAGGTCATGCCCGTTCTGAAGTTCGCTGCGAGCAGCATCTCATGCATCCCACAAAGCCCGATCTCAGCTGTCTTCCTCACACTTCTGCATCGGCTCCGAACTCGTCGCGCCCACCGCTGGTGGTTCCGGATATTCCCAACCGCTCCAAACCCTTTCCGCTGACAGAAATCCAACAGGCCTATTGGCTCGGACGCGGCACGGCGTTTGCTTTGGGGGGTGTCTCAACTCACCTTTACTGGGAGCTGAGGTGTCCCCGCCTCGATCTCGCTCGCCTGGAAGCTGCCTGGCAAGCTGTCGTCGAGCGCCACGGTATGTTGAGAGCGATTGTCTTGCCCGAAGGGCAGCAGCAAATTCTCGCAGAAGTCCCCTCCTACAAGATTGCAGCCCTCGATCTGCGCGATCGCCCGGCTGCTGCAGGAGCAGAAGCGATGGCTGCCGTTCGGGACGAACTCTCCCATCAGGTCGTGACCAGCGATCGCTGGCCGCTGTTCGAAATCCGTGCGACCCGTCTGCCTGCAGGAGACTACCTGCATCTAAGCTTTGACGGGCTGACGGTTGATTTCCAAAGTGTTTTTTCATTACTGCAGGCATGGGGGCGACGCTACCAAGATTCGGCGGTGCAAATGCCCCCCTTGAGCCTTTCTTTTCGAGATTACGTTTTGGCCGACCGAGCTAGCCGAAAGCAGGGAACCGCTTATCAGAAATCGTTGGCTTACTGGTTAGAGCGCCTGGATACATTGCCCCCCGCCCCCGCGATCCCCTTACAGAAAGCTCCCCAACAAATCGAGCAGACTGTCTTCGTGCGGCGTGAGGTACGGCTGGATGCCTCGCACTGGCAGCAATTCAGAGAGCGAGCTGCAGACAGCGGCCTGACGCCTTCGGGGGCGATCTTGGCAGCCTACGCGGAAATTTTGACCGCTTGGAGCAAAAATCCACGATTTTGCCTGAATTTGACTCTGCTGAACCGCCAGCCCTACCATCCCCAGGTTGCGGAAATCGTTGGCGACTTTACTTCCTTGCTGCTGCTGGAGGTGGATAATTCCCACGGGGACGAAAGCTTTTTGGAGCGAGCCAAGCGCTTGCAGCGCCAGTTTCGGCGCGACCTGCGGTATCGCCAGGTCGATGGCACGACCTTACTCAGAGAGTTCGCTCGCCACCGCGATACCGACACTGTCTCCATGCCTGTCGTCTTTACCAGTCTTTTAGGGCGGGCGTTTGCCGACATGACAGCCTCGGTGGAGACCCTCGGCAGAATAACCTACGGCATCACGCAAACCCCCCAAGTTTGGCTCGATTGCCAGGTCATGGAGCGCCAGGGCATTTTGTATGTTAGCTGGGATGCCGTTGAGGAGTTATTTCCTGCTGGAATGCTCGATGACATGCTGGCAGCCTTTGGCAAACTGCTTGTCGATCTAGCTGTTGGCGACGGGGCCTGGCACGACCGGCAGCCGCGCGACTGGCTGCCCGTTGCCCAGCGCCAGCAGCGCGAAAAAGCCAATGCAACGGCCGCTCCCCTAGCCCCCCCAACGGGGGAGCCACTCTTGCAGGAGATGGTTTTCGAGCGCGCGCGCCAGCAGCCCGAAGCCACTGCCGTCATCGCTACCGATGGCCAGATTAGTTACAGAGCGCTGGCAGCTTGGAGCTATCGCATCGGTCGCGGCCTGCAGCAGCAGGGCGTGGGACCTGGCGACCTCGTGGCGATTGTCGCCGCCAAAAGTACCGCTCAAATTGCGGGGGTGTTGGGCATCCTCGCCGCTGGGGCTGCTTATGTGCCCATCGATCCGGATTGGCCGACGGCTCGCCAGTGGGAGCTTTTGGCTCGATCGCAGGTGCGGATCGTCCTGACGCAGGAGAGCCTGCGCGATCGCCTGGCTTGGCCAGAAGATGTGGCCTGCTACTGCCCGGACGCACCAGAAGATTGGGAGGCACTCGATGCGGCCCCGCTGGCTGCCGTGCAAGCACCCACGGATTTGGCTTACGTTATCTACACCTCTGGCTCGACCGGCAAACCCAAGGGTGTCGCCGTCTCCCACCAAAGTGCGGCCAATACGCTCCTTGATATCAACCGACGCTTTGCAGTCGGTCCCCAAGACCGCCTGCTGGGACTAGCGGCCCTGAGCTTCGATCTTTCGGTCTACGACATCTTTGGCCTGCTCGCTGCCGGGGGGACTCTCGTCTTGCCTGGAGCCTGCCAGCTCAAAGAACCATCGCGCTGGCACGATCTGCTCGTCGAGCACCACATTACCCTTTGGAATTCCGTGCCCGCACTGATGCAAATGCTCGTCGAGCGCCTGGAGACCGGTAATGAGCCGGCCGAGCCTTTGCCCCTGCGCTTGGCCCTGCTGAGCGGTGACTGGTTGCCGCTGTCACTGCCGGAGCGTCTGCGGGCTTATGGCGGCGAGGGAGTTCGGGTCGTCAGTCTGGGGGGCGCGACCGAAGCGGCTGTTTGGTCGATTTTTCATCCCATCGACGCAATTGAACCTCACTGGAAGAGCATTCCCTACGGCAAGCCCCTGGCCAACCAGCAATTCTACGTGCTCGATGGCGATCTAGCCGATCGCCCGGACTGGGTGCCAGGCCAGCTCTACATTGGGGGAATGGGCTTGGCACGCGAATATTGGGGCGACGGCGAGAAAACAGCCGCCAGCTTCATCAAGCACCCTCAAACTGGCGAACGGCTCTATAGAACCGGCGATCTTGGGCGCTTTTGGCCCGATGGCACGATTGAATTCCTCGGCCGAGAAGACAACCAGGTCAAGATCAATGGCTTCCGCGTAGAAATTGGCGAAGTCGAAGCGCGACTGAGCCAGCACCCCGGCATCCGAGAAGCCGTGGCAACCCTGACAGTTGCCCCCGGGGGCAACAAGCAACTAGTTGCCTTTCTGGTGCCCGCAGCGCCAGATGCTCCCGGCAGCCTCTGGCAATCTCGAACCCCGCCCGATCCGCAAGCGAGCGGTCGCCATTGGCAGCAGGCCCTGGCCGGCGGTCTAGACGCAGCCCGGATCCTGCCGTCAGCAGATACCGAGGCAATCTCGCGGTTGCACGAGAGCTTGGATGGCCTGCATCGAGACGCTACCTGCTGTGCCCTGAGGCAGCTCGGATTCTTCCGGCAGCCAGGGGAGCGCCACGGTATCGAGGCGTTGCTCGGGGAAATCGTCCCGCGCTACAGCTGCTGGCTGCACCGTAGCTTGCAGGTGTTGGTGGGTGCCGGTTGGCTGCAAGCCGATGGCGACGGTTATTTTCGCGCGGTGGCAGGCTTGCCAGACATCGAACTCGATCTCGATGCCCCGAGGCAGTGGAGCGAGCAAATTTGGGGGTTGAGCGCTGCCGAGAGCCAAGTGCTGGTCTCAGCGGCGGTCGATCTTGCCGATATTTTGGCCGAGCGCACCCACTCAGGAGAGCTGTATGCTCGCGAGGCCACCCCGAGCCTGTATCAAAAACTCTTCGCGCAGAATCACGCGATCGCCCAGGCAGTGTTGGGCGCGATTGGTGCAGCCGCCCGACCCGAGCGCATCCTAGAAGTTGGCGCGGGCTATGGTTCTTTGACCCAGCATCTCCTGCCTGTTTTAGCCCAAGGGCCAACCTCGCCCGAGTACTGGTTTACGGATATTTCTAGCTTCTTCGAGCAACGGGCGCGCGCGCAGTTTGCCGACTACCCCGCCATGCACTATGCCAAGGTGAACTTCGATTGCGATCCGGCCTTGCAGGGGGTGCCGCGCCACAGTTTTGATGTTGTCATTGCGGCCTCTGCTCTCCACGTCGCCTGCGATCTCGAGGCGACCCTTGAATACTTGCAGTCGTTGCTGGTCCCTGGCGGTATTTTGCTGCTGATTGAGGAGACGCAATTTTTCCCGTGGTTCGATTTGTTGATGGGGCTCCAGCAAGGCTTCGAGAACTTTCGCGATCGCAAGCTGCGTCCCGAGCATCCGCTCTTATCGCGCCAGGGGTGGGCACGGGCCCTAGAGCGAGCTGGCTTTAGCGAGTGCGCTTGCCCGAGCCAGCCTGGCAGCCTCAGCCACGCCCTTGGATTCGACGTACTCATTGCCCGCGGCCCGACCCAGATACGCGAAATCGACCCCCAACCCCTGCACCAATTCCTGCAGCATCATTTGCCGGCTTACATGGTCCCTGCCCGTTACGTGCCCCTCAATAAGCTGCCCTTGTCCGGAAACGGCAAGGTCGACCGCCAGGCGCTGGCCACTGCAGCTCTGCCCGTTGCCCAATCCCCGGCAGCACCCTCCCAGAGCCAGCCTCCTCAAACCCCAACCGAGCGAGCATTGGCGCAAATTTGGGCTGATATCCTCCAAATCGAGGCAATCGATCGCAACGCGCACTTTTTTGCCCTCGGGGGCGACTCCCTGCTGGCAGCACGAGCAATCGCACGCATCCAGGAAACCTGCGGTGTCGAGATTCCCTTTAGCACCTTTTTTCAAGCCCCGACCCCAGGCGATTTGGCCGCACAAATCGAAGCTCGCCAAGATGCCGCTGCCAGGCCCGATAAAGCCTACGAAGAAATCGAGTTATGAGCGAATCTTCTCGGACGGTAGACGCGCTCCTCTCGGAGCTAGATCGCCTTGGCGTGCGCATTCGCGCCGAGGGCGATCGCCTGCGCTTGAATTCTCCTGTTGGCGCCATTAACGACGCCCTACGGGCCGAGATGGCTGCCCGCAAACCCGAACTAATCGCTTACTTTCAGGACAATCCCTCTCCCGAAAGTACTCCAGCTCCCGCACTCTGCCCCGCGCCGCGCGATCGGCCGCTGCCTTTGTCTGCTGCCCAAAAGCGTTTGTGGTTAAGCGAGCGACAAAGCCAGCCCAGCGGCGCTTACAATGTTCCAATTTACCTGCGCCTGCGGGGGATCTGCGATGCCACGGCCCTGCAGAAGAGTTTGACGATCTTGGCCGAGCGCCACGAAACTCTCCGAACCCTCTGGCAAGAGCGAGAAGGCCAGCCGGTGCAAGTCATTCTGCCAGCGGCTGCGGTGGCATTGCCCATGGAGGACTGGCAGCATCTCACCGAGCCGCTAGCTTGCAATGGGACTCGCAATCTACCTGACGAGGTTTGGGCACGCGCCCGACGCGAAACCGAAAGACCCTTCGACCTCGCTCGAGAAGTGCTCTGGCGATCGCTGCTCCTACGGCTCGGAGCGCGAGACCATCTCTTGCTCGTAACCTTTCATCACGGGGCTGTTGACGGTCGGTCTCTGCAAATTTTCGAGGGGGAGCTCGCTGCTTGCTACCGTGCGGCAACTGCAGGCAAGCCCCCGCAACTCCCCCCCCTTCCCTGGCAATACGGCGATTATGCCCTCTGGCAACAGGGCCGCTCGGAGGCGTTGGCCCCGCAACTGGAGTACTGGCGCGATCGCCTGGCGGATTTACCCCCCCTGCAGCTACCTCTCGACCGCCATCGCACGGAAAGTGATACGCCCACAAACGGCCGCCAGAAGGGGATTGAGGTAAATGCTGGTGTCGCGCGCGC
>CAYTBI010000058.1:0-25561 GCA_964435975.1 uncultured bacterium | reverse complement strand
GGCCTAGGACACCTCCCTTTCACGGAGGCGACAGGGATTCGAATTCCCTTGGGGGTATATTTAGCGAACGAGGTTGTTAGCAAGGCTCGGATGTCGGGTTCGCCATTCGAGCTTCTTGCTAGGGGCGAATATTGACCTACCCAAGGGTGGGCGCCGATACGAGCGGCTTGCTAAGCTGGTGATGTCGATCGGAGCTGGTGACTCGGGACGCTCCATAATGACAATTATTCGGCGAATATCAAGGAGGTAAGCGACATGTCGATGCTCGGTCGGTTGCTGGGGTTGGGCCTCTCTGCAGGAGCCTGCATGTTGAGTCTCTCCTGTAGCTTGCTATACAAAAACTCTACGATTCCCCAGGATGCCTGGGGCGATAGTGCAGCCAGCGATGGGCCTCGGACAGAAAGATTGGTACGAGTTCCGCTCGGCGCATCTGCAGAATCGCCACCGAAAGGGCGCAACCGTACCGGCGATCTTTACGAGCCAATTGAGTTTCCGGATCTCTACAAATTCTGGGAGCTTGCCAAAGACGAGCGGGGCTGGAGCGACCTCAAGCCCAAGCCGGGGTCAAAGGTTGTCTACGTCAGCTCGAGTCAGGGCTCGGACGATAATTCTGGGTTATCTCCCCAAGACCCAGTTGCCACTTTTGTAAAGGCAAAAGAGCTAGTGCGAAATGGTCATCCCGACCAGATTCTCTTCAAAAGGGGTGATGTCTGGACCCGCAAGATTTACATCGGTGGAGCCAGAGGAAGATCGCCATCAGAATTGATGGTTTTCGGCTCCTACGGCCAAGGTCCCCGACCCCTAATCAGGGCCAATATCTGCTTCCAGGACAACGGCCGGTCCATGTCTCAGTATCTGGCGATTGTCGATTTTCATTGCCAGGGCAATTACCAGCGCAGTGGCATTCGAGTTCTAGGGCGTCACGAATATATTCTCTTAGAAAACAACAAAATTGAAGGCTTCCACGACGGGGTTATATTTCAGACCAAAGTGGAAAATGCCAGCAGTAATATTTACCTTCGCAGAAATGTAATCATTGACAACTATAACGAAAAGGACCCCAGGCAGAAGGCAAGTGGCATATACCTTTCGGGGTGTAATGACTGCCTGCTCGAAGAGAATATCTTCGACCACAATGGCTGGAACTCTGGAGCGCTCGAGCCTACTGGAGAAGGCGTTGTCGAGCCCAACATCTTCTCCCACAATGCCTACCTGCAGCACACCAACAATAGGCTCATTTTTAGAGGGAACATAGTTTCTAGGGCTAGCTCCCACGGCTTTCAGCAGCGCTCGGCAGGAATAACAGTTGCCAATGTTTCTATCCAGAATGCGATCGCGGGGTTCAACATCAGTAAATCGAGCGATCGCAATACGGTAGAGCACCAAATCTTCATCAATAATCTGGCCCTGAGACCCAGCTTGACGCCACTACGCGATAAAAACCACCCCGGGCCCAGAGGTTGGGGATTTGACTACGGTGGCAAAGGTCCCTACTTGAGTCGCGTGGCCTTCGGGAACCTAGAGGTGGATGGCGGCTCCCAAGCCAAAAGAAGTGGCGTACAGAGACAGGAGGACCTTTTTCCCGATAACGTCTACCACAATTGGGGCAATGCTTCTAATGTCGATCCTGTAGTGCTGAAGAATGCCGATGCAACGCTAGAAGACTTTCTGCGCGATCGGGGCTTCTCTGGCAGCCTTGCTGAGATGTACGAACTGCTCAGAAGCCAAAGTAAGTCTAATTATGATGAGAGACTGACGGCAGCATCATTCATTTCTTACTTCAAGGACGCCTTCAGCGAAAAGTAGGCCGGCTGGATGAGTCGGCAATCGCTCCGAACTAACCTCGCACGAGCTCGAACTAATGGGGGTGCCGTCGCCACCCCCTCCACACACAGCCTCTTCCCGAGGCCCGGCTTTCAGGCAGTTGTTGCGGGCTTCGAGCTAGGGTTGACATTTGACAGCCAGCGGGAGAGCTAAGATATGCAGGAGTAAACTGCTACAGATGGCGACAGGCATGGCATCGATCCGAGAGCTGCAGATTCGAGAATTACATCAACAACTGGTTTCCAAAGAGCGATCGGCAGCAGAGATCCTCGAAGAGACGCTGGCCCATGTCGAGGCCGTGGAAGCCAAAGTCTCGAGCTTTATTACCCTGACAGCCGATCGCGCCCGCGCGGCGGCGGCTGCTGTCGATGCCAAAATCGCTGCTGGCGAAGAAATCGGCCCCCTCGCGGGTATTCCCGTCGGCATCAAAGACAATCTTTGCACTGCGGGCATCAAAACCACCTGCGCTTCGGCCATCCTGGCAAATTTCGTGCCCCCTTATGAGTCGACAGTGACCCAGAAGCTTGCCGCCGCTGGGGCCGTGATGGTGGGTAAAACTAACCTCGACGAGTTTGCCATGGGCAGCTCGACTGAAAACTCGGCCTTCTTCCCCACGAAAAACCCCTGGGATACCACGCGCGTTCCGGGGGGCTCGTCTGGGGGATCGGCTGCAGCGGTGGCGGCAGGCGAATGCGTGGTCTCTCTGGGATCTGACACTGGCGGCTCGATCCGACAGCCTGCTTCATTTTGTGGGGTGGTCGGCCTCAAGCCCACTTATGGCCTCGTCTCCCGCTTCGGGCTGGTGGCCTTTGCCTCGTCTCTCGACCAGATTGGCCCCTTTAGTCGCTGCGTGGAAGATTCGGCATTTTTGCTCGGGACGATCGCCGGGCGCGACCCGCGCGACTCGACCAGTCTGGATGTAAAAATCCCCGATTACACGCAGTACCTCATCCCCGATTTGCAGGGCGAGAGCCGCCCGCTGCGGGTCGGTGTCATAAAAGAAACCTTCGGCGAGGGCCTCGATGCGGAAGTTAAAACAATCGTCGAGGCTGCGATCGCCCAGCTCAAAGATCTCGGTGCCGAGATTCGCGAAATTTCTTGCCCGCGCTTTAGCTACGGCCTGCCGGCTTACTACATCATTGCGCCTTCGGAGGCCTCTTCGAATTTAGCGCGCTACGATGCGGTGAAATACGGCACGCGCGCTCCCGATGCCGATAACTTGCTCTCGATGTACCAGCAAACCCGCGCCTCGGGCTTCGGTCCGGAGGTCAAGCGTCGGATCGTGCTCGGCACCTACACCCTCTCGGCTGGGTATTTCGATGCCTACTATCTCAAGGCCCAAAAGGTACGCACGCTCATCCGCCAAGATTTTGATGCTGCCTTTGCTGAAGTAGACGTGCTGGTTTGCCCGACGGCACCGACGACAGCTTTTACCGCTGGCGAAAAAGTTGACGACCCTCTGAGCATGTACCTGACAGATTTGGCGACGGTGCCGGTAAACCTAGCTGGGCTCCCGGCCCTGAGCTTGCCCTGCGGATTCGACAGTAAGGGGCTGCCTGTAGGGTTGCAAATGATTGCCAATGTCTTGCGAGAAGACCTGCTGTTCCGGACGGCCTATGCCTACGAGCAGTCTACCGCTTGGCACCAGCAGCAACCGGTGCTCTGAGGGGTTGCCTAAACAAAAGTCTCAGCCTCTGTAAAAGACTTACCCGCCCGGTCTTTGGCAGAGAGCATTATCTCGTCTGGAGTTTGCGGCCAAACGATGCCAACATCGGGGTCGTTCCAGAGAATGCAGCGCTCGTGGGCGGGGGCGTAGTAGTCGGTGGTTTTGTAGAGGACCTCAGCAGATTCTGAGAGCACCAAGAAGCCATGAGCGAAGCCCGCCGGGACCCAAATTTGTTTTTTATTTTCCGCACTCAAATGAGCGCCGACCCACTGACCGAAGGTGGGGGAGCTGGCACGAATATCGACTGCCACGTCAAAAATTTCTCCCGCGATTGCGCGGACGAGCTTGCCCTGGGCCTGTTGAATTTGGTAGTGCAGGCCGCGCAAAACGTTTTGTGCCGAGCGCGAATGGTTGTCCTGGACGAATTCGAGGTCCATGCCGAGCAACTGCGCTAGAGCGCGCCGGTTGTAGCTCTCCATAAAAAAGCCCCGATCGTCACCAAAGACTTTGGGCTCGAGGATGACAACGTCGGAAATTGCGAGGGGCGTAGCTTGCATGAGTTGTGAGGTTTTGCGAGCGGCTGAGTGAGATCATACCCCATCCTCACTCCATCGGAATCACGACGCGCGGCGCGATCGCACCCGCGCCATCGGTAAACCCGACGCCGAGAAAATTCCCCTCGAGACCCAGAACGCATACAGCCGTCTCGGGAGTGGCCCCTGCCGCCCCTGCCACACATCGGCCCTGCTGCCACGACCGAACCGCGTCGGCACTCTCGAGGCGATGCTGCAGCAGGTGGCCCAGGGCAATTTCGGGGGCAATTGGCGTGAAGGCTCCTGGCGCTGCTGCAATTTGGTCTCCCAGCTCATCGAGGCTGTCGCTCTCGGCAAGCGTAAACCCGCAGCTGAGGGTGCGCGTCAGGGCAGCCAAGGTGCCGCCTGTCCCCAGCAGCGTACCCAGATCGCGCGCGATCGCCCGAATGTAGGTTCCCGGCCCGCAAACAACCTGAAATTCGACCTCCGGCTGGGGACCGCCAGACCAATTAATGAGTTCGATGGCTCGAATCTCTACTTGACGCGGCGGTACGGTGATATCGGTTTCTCCAGCGCGGGCGCGATCGTACAGTCGCTGGCCGTCGCGCTGGATCGCACTGTAAACGGGAGGCACCTGCTCGATGCGACCGACAAATGTGGCCAGAGCCGCACGCACTTGCTCCGGGCCAATTTTGGGTGCGACGGGCGGACAAGGGAGGGGCTCGCCTTCGAGATCGTCAGTGGTAGTGCGCGCCCCCAGACGACAGCAAGCGCGATAGGCTTTTTCGGTCGGCAAAAATTGCAGGAGGCGCGTCGCGCGCCCCAACGCGATGGGGAGTACTCCTGTTGCCGCCGGGTCGAGGGTGCCGCCGTGCCCGACGCGCCGCATTTTCAGCAGGCGGCGTACCTTGGCAACGCAGTCGTGAGAGGTCCAGCCTGCCGGTTTGTTGAGATTGAGAAACCCAAACGCATTCATATTCGGTGGTGCGAGCTAGGGAGAATGCCCCCAGCTAGGATAGCGGGCTTTGCAAAAGCTGCACGCCTGGGCGCAGTTACCGAGGCGATGAAGATCTCAAATTAGCAAAGTTAATACGAGCCGTCATGGCTCTTTATCTTTCGAGCAATTATCCCCAAGGCCATACAACCGAGTGCGTAGTTCTTGTGTGTTATGCTTCTTGATGAGTCGGCTTAACAATCAGCAATGCTTGACAGTCGCGACCTGGGTTCGGGCCGAGCTTGCCAGAAGAAACTGGCAAACCTGCAGCCATCGATCCGAGGCTTTGTGCTAGTTTCGCGACGGTTTCGAGGTTCAGAAAAGCTGCTGAGTGAGTTGCGGCGGGCCAGGTAATGTGAGGAGAGTTAGTCTGTGGTTGAAGCGCGTCGAAACGCCGGAAAAATTCTGGTTGTTGATGACGAGGCGGCGGTTCGTCGCATTCTTGAGACACGGCTGAGCATGGTGGGCTACGAGGTCGTAACGGCCGCAAATGGCCGCGAGGCACTGGAAGTTTTCGCCCGAGAAAAGCCCGATCTCATCGTTCTCGACATTATGATGCCCGAAGCAGATGGGTACTATGTCTGTCAGGAGGTAAGAAAAGAGTCTGATGTTGCGATTGTAATGCTCACGGCATTGGGAGATGTTGCCGATCGCATCACTGGCCTGCAAATGGGCGCCGATGATTACTTAGTGAAGCCCTTTTCTCCTAAAGAACTAGAGGCGCGAATTCGCACGGTACTGCGTCGAATTCGAAAGCCAGGTTCGCCGAGCAAGCCCTTAATCGGAAAGGTCGTGGCCGGGCGGCTATATCTCGATGCCGATAAGCGACGCGCTTACGTCGACGGCCAGCCCGTGCGCTTGACCGAGCGCGAGTACAAGCTCTTGAGTCTGCTGGCCGGGCGCGCCGGGCGCTCCGTCTCCCGTGCGGAAATCCTCGAAAAAATCTGGGGCTACGCTCCACAGCGCCAGAGCGACCTGCGCGTCGTTGACGTTCACATTTCGCGCCTGCGTGGCAAAATCGAAACCGATCCGAAATCTCCAGAGCTGATCGTTACCGAGCGAGGGACGGGTTACTCGTTCCGGCGCCTCACGCCGGCTTCTTTAGCAGAAGCTGAGAACCACTCGTCGCCAAGCTAACTTCACAAGTCTCGAAGCCTTAGAAAAGAGGCTCGATTGGCGCGAATGTGCTGCTAATTTCACGATGGTAATTAAAGCGCTCCGGATACTGCAGCGTCTCAATCAGCTCAAAAATATGGAGGCCGAGCTCGCCCGAGAGTCGGTGGGGCCGTTGCTTCTCAATGGCGTCTAGCATGTCTTGGGGGCCGCGAAAATAATCCACGGGCTTTCGGGGTGCGGCCGGGGCAAAATCTTTCCCCTCGCACATGGGGTATTTTTTGTAGAGTGCCAGGTCTGCAACTGGAATCGGCAGGTAACTTCCCAAAAACTGAAATTTCGACTGCACTGAATTGAAGCCGAACTCAATTACGCGCTGGCTTCCCTCGAGCGGATATTTGCGAATAAAGACGGGCTCGCGATCGTTGCGTAGGAACCGCACGAAGAGCACGCCATCATCGCCGATAATTGTCATGGACTTATCGCGTGGTGCGACCAGGCCAGTTGTTACCTTGGCGACAACCTCGTTATCATACTCGATGCAACCGACAGAGAAGTCGGGGGCCATCTTCCCAACAGGAATCCCCTTATCCGGAATCTGGCAGGAAGAAAACGCAGTAACTTTGCGGGCCGGCCCAAAAAATGCTGCGAGCCACGTCAAAAAATAGCCAGCGTGCTCGTAGGTACAACCGACCTCAAATTCGTCTTGAGCGGGCCAAGGGGCGCCAGATTCGGATTTCCACTGCCAGGGTTTCCGGGCAGGAGCGATCATCCCGTCGTCATAGTTGGCATAGACAAGGCGCACTCTACCAATAGCACCTGCAGTGATGGCCTTCCAAAGCGTTTGCGCGGTATCGCTCAGCACATTGCAAGGGGCGCAACCTACCCGGACGCCATTATCTCGAGCCATCTCGAGCAATGCCTTGGCTTCTGAGTGCGACATGCCCAGTGGTTTTTCAGTGTACAGGTGTTTCCCAGCCTTAAGAATGGCTGCAGAGACCTCAAAATGACTCGATGGATTTGTGAGATTGAGGACCATTTCCACCGTCGGATCCTCGACGACGGCTTCGAGAGAGGGATAAGAATCGAGGGAGTAATATTTACAAAATTGGTCGCGGCGCTGTAGGTTGCGGTCGTACGCACCCCGAACGGCGAACTCGGGATGGGAACGGAGATTGTTGAGATAATAATCGGCAACGTAGCCGCACCCAACGATAGCAATCTTCATGGCAGTAATTTAAAAAATATAAAGTCAACAAGGCGTTGGAGAGACGTTTTTTTGAATTGCGATATGACAATCAAGCCTGCAACCGCGACGCGCTCGGGCCTGTTAGAGTTCCAGGCAGCGCGCGCGAGGAAAAGCTCGTCGAATTCTTGGGCCAACTTCTTGGGCCAACGAATGAGGCTGCGCTGCGGGGATTGGGTGAGTCGAGCCGCCGAGATACCCTTAGGTCTCTAGCATAACTGTGATAAGTTGGGGAGGGCCATGGCTTGGTGTTTGTATGGTCGTGAAGTCAATTGCTTATCTTGCCCCCGAGCTTCCCGCCCTATGGGCTACCTACATTTACGCTGAGATCCTAACTTTCCAGAAGTTGGGCGTTGCCGTGCAGCCGTTCTCGGTAGTTCGGCCTGCAATTCCGGCCACCGAGCCAGAGGTGCGCTCCCTGCAGGAGGCCGTTCGCGTGCTTTACGACGGCCAGCCTTGGTCTCTGGTCAAAAGCAATCTGGCCTTGCTCGTGCGGCGTCCGGGCCGCTACCTGCGCGTCCTCGTCCGCGTCATTGCGGACATTGGTCGCTTGGGGGCGCTCGAGATTGCTTCCTACAAGCTACTACATCAATTTTTTCACGCCTGCCGGCTTGCCCTCTGGTTGCAGGAGGCGGGGTGCGAACACCTGCACGTTCACTTCGCCCATACGCCGACGCAGATAGCAATGTATGCGGCTCCCTTGGCTGGGCTTTCTTTCACCTTCGTCGGCCATGCCAACGACCTCTTCGAGCGCGGCTGCTTGCTACCCCAGAAAGTTACTCGCTCCAGTGGCGCCCTGCTGATTTCTGAGTACAACCGGCAGCTATTTCTGCAGCAGCAGTCCGACCCGACCAAGCTGCACATCCTACGCTGCAGCGTCGATAGCGGGCGCCATACCTTTGTGTCGCGAACTGAATTTAACGAGCCGCCAGTGGTGGGCTCGCTAGGGCGTCTGGTCGAGAAGAAAGGCTTCGACGACCTGATCCGAGCGGTTGCGCTGCTCGAGCGAGAGGGGCTGAGCTGCCATCTGACGATCGCCGGCGACGGCCCGCTGCGAACCGCTCTCGAGAAGTTAGCCGTCGACGAGGGGATCGCCCATCAGGTCGAGTTTCTAGGATCTGTAGCCCATAGCCGCGCCCTAGAGTGGATGCGCGGCCTCGATGCATTCGCGTTGGCCTGCAAGACCGATGCCAACGGCGATCGCGATGGCATCCCCGTCGTTCTGATGGAGGCAATGGCTGTGGGTACCCCGGTTGTTTCTACGCGGCTATCGGGCATCCCAGAACTCATCGAAGACAACCTGGGCGGGCGATTGGCCGAGCCCGGCAATCCCGAGTCCTTGGCGGCCACGATTCGCGCCCTACTGACAGAGCGAGAGCGCTTGCCGGCGATGACCCTTGCCGCCCGCAAGCGTATCGAAACAGAGTTCGATCTAAAAGTTAACTGCGATCGACTGCTGTCAATTTTTTCTGGCATTGTCGAGCAAGCTCCGTAACCTAGGCTAGTGCGATGACTCACCCCAGTAGAATTGTTGCAATCTCACCCGTGCGCGACGAGATCGATTACATCGAGCGATCGATTGCTTCGATGGTCGCCCAAACCCTGCGGCCAGTAGAATGGCTAATTGTTGACGATGGCTCGACAGATGGCACGTCCGAGATACTCGATCGCGCCGCTGCCGAGCATGCCTGGATCCATGTCGAGCACAAGTCCGATCGCGGCAAGCGTTCTGTCGGTCCCGGGGTAGTAGAAGCCTTCTACTACGGTTACGAGCGGATTCTAACCGCAGATTACGATTTCATTTGCAAGCTCGACGGCGACTTAGAACTCCAGCCCAAATACTTCGAAACCTTGGTAGGCTTCTTCGCACGAGATCGCTACCTCGGCGGGGCTAGCGGCAAGCCTCACCTCCAAGAGGGCGATCGCCTGGTCGAAGAGCGGACGAACGACGAGATTGTTGCCGGGCAAGTGAATTGCTTCCGACGCGACTGCTTCGAAGCCATCGGTGGCTACGTGCGCGAAGTTCACTGGGATGGGATCTGCTCCCACCGAGCGCGCATGGAAGGTTGGCGCGCGCGCAGTATCAGTCACCCCGATCTCGTCTTCATTCACCAGCGCCTGATGGGGTCGTCCGAGCAAGGCATCATTACCGGGCGCCTGCGCTGGGGGCGAGGTCAATACTTTATGGGAACTCATCCTCTCTACATCCTTGCCATCGGCGTTTACCGTTTGTGGGAGCGTCCCTTCTTAGTTGGCGGCCTCTGTATCGTTCTCGGGTACGTGCAAGCTTGGCTCGAGGGCCTGCGCCGCTACGACAACCCAGCGTTCCGCCGTTCCCTTCATGCTTGGCAGCTAGAGCGCCTCAAAATTGGCAAGCGCCTAGAAACGATCCCCGCCCCAGAAGCCAGCCCCGCGCAGACCCCGCCGTCGCCGACGCTTTCTAATTCTGAGGGGGGTTAGAGAAAAATCGATGTACCAGATTGGCGTCGTTGTCATTGGCCGAAATGAGGGAGAGCGCCTGATTTGCTGCCTCAAATCATTACAGGCTCAACTGCCCCCAGCCATGCCGGTCGTGTACGTAGATTCCGGCTCCACAGATGGCAGCATTGAAGCAGCTCGAGACCTCGGGGTTGTCGTTATCAACCTAGACATGTCAGTTCCATTCACGATGGCCCGGGGGCGCAATGCCGGGCTCGAGTATCTAATGGCCCAGCACCCAGATTTAGACTTCATCCAGTTCGTCGATGGGGACTGCGAACTGTTACCGGGCTGGCTGGATGGGGCTTTAGAATTTATCGCCAAGGATGAAACCCTGGGGATTGTCTGTGGGCGTCGCCGCGAGCGGTTTCCAGAGTCCTCGCTCTACAACCAGCTCGCTGATATGGAGTGGAATACAGCTGTTGGCGAGGCGAAGGCCTGCGGTGGAGACGCGCTGATGCGCGTTGCGGCCCTTAAAGAAGTCGGCGGATACAACCCAACGCTAATTGCTGGCGAAGAGCCAGAGATGTGCATCCGCCTGCGCGCCAAAGGATGGCGCATCTGGCGAATCGATCGCGATATGACGCTCCATGATGCCAGCATATATCGCTTCAGTCAGTGGTGGAAGCGCTCTGTAAGGGGGGGGTGGGCCGTTGCCGAGGGCTATGCGCTGCACGGCTCTCCCCCAGAACGCTACAAGGTCAAGGAACACGCGAGTGGCTGGCTGTGGGGAGCGGGCTTGCCCCTGGCCGCGATCGGACTCCTTTGGCCTACCCACGGGGTTTCTGCTGTGTTGCTGGGGGGATATGGCTGGCTAGCATGGCGAATCGCGCGGTATCGCCAGGGTTGCGGCGATCCCTCTGGCAAAGCCCGCCTCTATGCTGCCTTCTGCACCTTGTCTAAAATTCCCCAAGCAATCGGGCAAGCTCGGTATTGGTTCAATCGCTGGCAGGGCAAGCAGGCTACTTTGATCGAATACAAAGGGGCCACTCCGGGTGCTTCGCTACCCCCTGGGGGATCTCGGTAATGCTTGCTGTCACGGGTGCCTCGGGATTTCTCGGCCGTCATACAGTGGCTGCAGCCCTGCGCCGGGGCGTGCAGGTTGCGGCTTTGGTGCGGCCTGCGACGGCGACCGAACGCCTCCCTTGGCGCAGCCATCGCCTGCTCGAAATCCGCCACGCGGAACTCGAAAATCCCGAGCAACTTACCGCGGCACTGACTGGGGCCGAGCGGGTCATTCATGCAGCGGCACCCTTGACTGGGAGCTATCGGGCTCAGTACGCCGCCACAGTTGAGGGGACAGAGCGGTTGCTAGCAAGCATTCGCGCTTTGAGAATTGCCAAGCTCGTGGCGGTCAGTTCGTTTTCAGTGTACGACTACCGGGCGCTGGCGCCGGGCTCGGTCTTGACGGAGGATAGTCCTCTCGAGCAGGAACCGGAGGAGCGCGACACCTATGCCCGCCTTAAGTTGCTTCAGGAAGAGCGCGTTCGGGCCTTTGCTGCCGAATCGACCACTGCAACCGACATCATGCGACCGGGGGTCATTTACGGTCCCGGCCGCCTCTGGAGCGCTCGCTTGGGAATTAAAGCAGGCTCGCGCCTGTGGCTTATTGTCGGTGGCGATGCCCTCTTGCCGCTGACCTATGTCGAAAACTGCGCGGATGCATTGGTGAGTGCGGCCCTCAGCGAAGCTGGAGACCGGATTCTCAACGTCGTTGACGACGACCGACTCACTCAAGCCGACTACGGTCGGCAGATTCGCTCGGTGATGTCGCCTTCACCCCAGATGATTGCGCTCGATCGCAGTGCGATATCGGCTATCGCTCGAGCTATCTCTAGCAGCCAAAAAACTCTTCTTAAAAGACGCTTGCAGCTGCCAGGAATTCTCATCCCAGCTCGCTTGGATGCCCGGTTTAAAGCCCTAGAATACTCTAACCAACGTCTAAAAGCGAGATTGAACTGGCAGCCGCGCTATGGTTTTGTAGAGGCCCTGCAGCGCAGCCAAGATGGGGAATCGGCCATTTTTCGCGACCTGATGGCGAACGAGGGCTAGCAGTCGACGATGGAATACGGCACCCCGCGTTCGTAAGTTGCAAATCAACCTCTCTCACTGCCTTCAGATATGACCGCAGCCGCGCTTAAACTCCGCGATCGCACCCTCGTCTGGGGCGATCGCACCTATATTATGGGGATCCTCAATATCACGCCTGACAGCTTCAGCGATGGCGGCGATCTCGAGGCCCCTGCAGTGGCGCTCCACCGAGCGACCGAGTTTGCTAGGGGAGGGGCCGATATTCTCGATGTCGGCGGCCAATCGACGCGCCCGGGTGCCGAGCAGATTTCCCTGCAGGCCGAACTCGACCGCGTCATTCCCGTTATCGAGGTGCTGCGCGCTCATCTGCCCCTGCCCATTTCCATCGACACGACTCGGGCTGCGGTTGCCGCTGCTGCCATCACCGCTGGTGCCGATCTCATCAATGATGTCTCTGGCGGCACCTACGATCCCGACATGCTCGCCACTGCGGCCCAGTTGGGCGTGCCGATATGCTTGATGCACCTGCGCGGCACGCCTCAAACCATGCAGCAGCTCACCGACTACGGCGATCTCGTCGGTGAGATTGCCCGCGCGCTGGGGCAGCAGCGCGATCGCGCCGTCGCTGCTGGCGTACCGTTGGCCCAAATTGTGGCCGACCCAGGTATTGGCTTTGCCAAAACCGCCTCCCAGAATCTCGAGATTTTGAGGCAGCTGCCTCGCCTGCGCGCGGCCCTAGATCTGCCATTGCTGGTGGGAACTTCCCGCAAGAGCTTCATCGGCAAGATTCTCGATCGCCCCGAACCGAAAGAACGGGTTTGGGGAACGGCTGCAAGCTGCTGTGCGGCGATCTCCGGCGGGGCTGATCTCCTGCGGGTCCACGATGTTGCGGCGATGGTGGATGTCGCGCGCGTCGCCGATGCTATCTGGCGCCCTCGGCAAGGGACGGGCAATTAGGATAAGATTTGCAGAGTAATTTCCCCATTCGACCGATGCTATCAATCCTAGGTATAGGGTTCGTCCGGGAACTCGAGCGCCACGGAGCCCTTGGAATCTACGTTCCCCTCGAAGGTGGATACGAGGGCCGCTTTCAGCGGCGCGCGCGCGCGGCGGGCTACGGCAGCCTCTCATTGAGCGCGCGCGGCCTGGGCGACCTGGCCGCCTATCTGACGGGCGTACATGGCGTGCGCCCCCCTCACCTGGGCAAGCGCAACATCGGCCGCGACGATGCTGCTGGCGATGTCTATTACCTGCCACCCATCATCGAGACGCAGTTGGCGGCATTGCCCCCGCAAGCCAAGGGGCTGGTGCTCTGGATTATTGAGGGCCATATCCTCTCGCGCCAGGAAATCGGCTACCTGGTAAAACTCACCCAAGACAACGACAAAATTAAAGTCGTCCTAGAAGTCGGGGGCGACCGCTACGTCCATTGGCAGCCCCTCACGCAACTAGCGGCCGCCTAGGGGGAACCGGCGCTTCAGTTGCGGCCCTGGTAAGTGTGGCGATCCGCCCCTAACGCGTGCGTGCGGGGTATTTCGGGAGTTCGGCGAACGCGCTAAGCTTGGGGGCAGTGGCGATCTGCGTCCCTTGCTCTCGACTCTCTTTTCGCCTGGTTGCCCATGCTCGACCGACTTTTCGATTCCCCCTTCAATATCGGCGTCGAAGCGCCTGCCATTCTCATTATTCTCATTGCCCTCGAGGCCGTGCTCTCGGCCGACAACGCCATTGCCTTGGCGGCGATCGCCCAAGGCCTGGCGACCGGCACCCAGCAGCGGCGCGCCCTCAACATCGGTCTGGTCTTTGCCTATGTCCTGCGCGTGGGCCTGATTCTGGCTGCTTCTTGGGTGGTGCGTTTCTGGCAATTCGAACTCGTTGGCGCGGCCTACTTGCTGTGGCTGACGTTTCAGTACTTCACCTCCGCAGAATCAGAAGACGGGCCCGGCCACCAAGGTCCGCGGTTTAAATCGCTCTGGCAAGCCATTCCGGCGATTGCCTTTACTGACTTGGCGTTTTCGCTCGATAGCGTGACGACGGCCATTGCCGTCTCCGACCGGCTGCTTTTGGTCATCGCTGGTGGGGGTATCGGCGTGCTGGCCCTGCGATTTTTGGCTGGGCTCTTCATCCGACTGCTAGGAGAATTTACCCACCTCGAGGATGCTGGGTATGTGACTGTCGGCCTTGTGGGGTTGCGCTTGATGGCGCGCGTGGCCTTTCCGGACGTGGTGCCCCCGGAGTGGCTGACGGCTATTGCTGTGGCCACGGTCTTTGCGTGGGGGTTTTCCGAACGGGTGCAAGCGACGGAGTCTGAAGATCTTTGATACGGTAGGCTCGTGGTTGGAATCTTCGCAGATCGCTCGGGTTTGTGTTTATGGCTGCTTCTTCTTTGCCTCGGTTCGCGCTCAATCTCGATAACGGCTCGGTGCAGTTCGACTACGATCCTGAAGCCGCGCGCGAGCTGAAAGAGAAGCTAGCCGAGCTAATGCAGTCGCTCAAGACGACCGCCGACCGGTCTGCTAGTGGAGGCAAGCGGCCACCGCAGCAGCCGGTGGCCGAGTACCGCTACCGAGGCGAGGTCGATTTTGAGGTGTTTTGTAACCCCAATATCTACCCGACGCCTTTTGCCGCGCGGGTGCTCGTGACCCTGCGCGACGACCGTTGGCGCTTGAGCGTGGAGGCCGAGCTGACGCGCTTGGTCGAAGATCTCAACCAGTACTTGGATCGAGTTTAGGCGAGTGCCAATTATTGTCGGGAGTATAGAGCCATCATGAATCCAGATAAACTACTTGAGACCCTGCAACAGAATTTCCGCATCGGTCTGGGTGCGGCAACAACTTTAGTTGAGGCCCTGCCCGATCCCGAGAAGCGCGATCGCTTCTTTGAGGGCTTGCAGAGCGGCGCGATGGACGCCCAGCTCCAGCAATGGGCCGAGAAGGGCAAGCTGCAAGAAGATGAGGCCCGCCGGTTCGTCGAAGAGACCCTCGCCCAGGTCACCGGCAAGCAGCCTGGTGCTGCTGACGAAGCCAATGTGACGCCCGCTCCCGTCTCCATCGACATTGACGAAGAAGACGGCAGCAGCGATGCGTCCCCGACTGGCTTTGCTACCAAGTCAGAGGCCGAGTACCAACAAGAAATTCGAGCCCTGACGGCTCAGATCGAAGCCCTCAAGGCAGAACTAGGCGATGCCGGGACTGCTATCGAGGCACCGCCTTCTGCCGAGAACTAGAGGAAGGCTTCCGGGGCGGTCGCAGGCGGCCGCTCCCACCCCAGTAGTTTTTGCAACACGATCGCCTGGGCGGCGGGCATCTGCCCGTAACTAAACGCCCAGGCGATTTTGTCGAGGTCGGGCCCGAGTGACTCCAGCAGGTAGGGGCTGCCATAAAGCGCCAGACCGCCAAGGCTGACCGCGGCAAGGAGCCGCTGTAGGCGCTCCCAGGCTGCAGCCGGCAGCCCGGCGCGACCGCGAAAAGGATTGCCCCGCACGAACAGCTGCACTAAGGTGCCGGGGGCAATTTCCGAGGCGGCAAACCGCTCGAAGTCCCAGACTTGGGTGGGGCGATCGCGCAGCCAAGCAACCGCCGGTGCCGAGCGCGACAGATAGTCGCAGCCTAAAAAGTCGTCGGTAACGACAAGGTTGGCCGTTGGCGCTGCCGGGATCGGTCCGCCCGTTCGCAGAGAGCCTGCGAGGATGGCTGTTATCGTGGCCACTGTTTCGGGGCGATCGAGCTCGCTCGGGAGAGCTTGTGGGGGCGGCGGCGGTAGAAGCCTGGCCTTAGCCTGTTGGACCCGTTCGTAGGCCGCCTGTACGCGCGCCTCTGGCAAGCGTCCGGCCTCCACTGCGGCGACGACTGCGGCGATCGCGCCGGGAGGATCGGCTGGCATGAGGAGAATATCGGCGCCAGCCGCCAGGGCTAACACTGGCAGCTCGTTTGCTGGGGCCACCGACGAGAGCGCGCCCATAATGAGCGCGTCGGTGACGATGAGGCCCTCAAACCCCAGGCGATCGCGCAGTTGCCCTTGCAAAATAGCCCCCGAGACCGTAGCCGGATTGTTGGCATCCCAGGCTGGCACCAGCAGGTGAGCGCTCATAATGCTGGCGACCCCAGCCGCGATTGCCCCTTGGAAGGGGGGCAGCTCCAACGCAGCGAGGCGATCGCGATCGGCTGCCAAGCTCGGCAGTTGCAAATGGGAATCGACCGACGTGTCGCCGTGACCGGGAAAATGCTTGGCACAGGCCAAAGCAGGCTGAGACTGTACCCCAGCGACAAAGGCCGTAACGAGCGCAGCGACGGCTTTGGGATCGTCGCCGAAGGATCGGACATTGATAACGGGGTTGTGGGGATTGCTGTTGACATCGGCCACCGGCGCGAGTACCCAATTGAGGCCGAGGGCCAGAGCCTCTCGAGCTGTCGCCACCCCGAAGGCGCGAGCGAGCTGGCAAGCAATGGGCAAGCCCTGCTGGGTAGCAATTTCGCCTAAGGCCATCGGCGGCGGGAACCAGCTTGCCCCGCCAAAGCGCTGGCCGACGCCTTCTTCGATATCGGCGGCCACCAGCAGAGGCGCGGGCGCCCACGCCTGGAGCTGCTGGACCCGCAGGGCCAGCTCGGCAGCGCTGCCGCCCAACAAAATAACACCGCCTAAGTTTAGCTCTCGGAGCCAGCGCTCTAAAGTCGCGGCAGGGGGCTCCCAGTGGGGGTAAGCAATCTGGCGGTCGAAAAGGTGACCGGAGGCACGCGCGATAACGAGTTGTCCGACTTTTGCAGCCAGAGACAATGAATCGGCCAAGGTTATTCTTCCTCGTCGAGACGGTCGAACTCCTGTGGGTCGATTTCGATGGGGGCAGCCGAGCCTGCTGCCCCCGTGTCGCGCGCGCGCGCTAGCTGAGTCAGTAGCGTTAGGGTGCGATCGCCCCGCTCGATCGAGCGATCTTCGCTGAAGATTATCTCGGGCGTCCGGCGCAGGCGCATCCGCTGGCCTAGCTCGCGTCGAACGAAGGCGGCCGAAGAGTGCAGCCCTTGCATGGTTTGGGCGCGGGCCGCTTCGGTGCCATAGATGCTCACAAAAATGGTTGCGTGCTGCAGGTCGCCCGAGACATCGACATCCGTAATGCTGACCATTCCCGTCCCGACGCGATCGTCTTTGATACCAGAAATCAACATCTGGCTCACCTCGCGCTGGATCAGCGCGGCCACCCGCGCGACGCGCCGACTGTTGGCCATGATATCTTCGGTCTCCGAGCTACAACGTTGCGGTCGGTCTTCGTAGTCGAGCGACCGCCCCCGCGCCAGGCACTAGTCTAACTCAAGCTAAATCTCTGCGAGCCCTAGCATGGCCCGCAGGGTGAAAAAAACAAAGGCAGCGCCACTCACCACAATGCTGGCGAGGGCGATGGTGGCAACACGATTTCCCAAGAGGGGCCGCAGTCGCTCGAAAAGCGCAAAGAAGATCCCCAAGCTAAACGTGATGAAGAAGCGGAAGTAGCGTCCGAGATTATCGATGAATTCTTGCATTGCAGGAGAAACCGAGCGTCGGCTGTATTCGACTTTATTCTAAACTTAGTAGCACTTGTCGGAGGTTGCCGACAACACATTGTTATTGGGGCGATCGCATCGCAATTGTGAAACAACCGACGAAACATCCCACCCAGATCGTGCCATTTCTCAAGTGGGCGGGGGGCAAGCGCCAAATCTTACCCGAGCTATGTCGCTATTTGCCCGATTGCTACCGAGCCTATTACGAGCCGTTCGTCGGGGCGGGGGCGCTACTGCTAGCCTTGCAACCGGAGCGAGCCTTCATCAACGACAGCAACAGCGAACTGATTAACTGCTATGAGGCCATTCGCGACTCTCTAGAAGAGACGATCGCAGCCCTGAGGATCCATAAAAATGACAAAGATTACTATTACCAAGTGCGCGCCTGGGATCGAGAACCAGACTATAGCAATCTCAGCAGTTGGCAGCGAGCCGCTCGGATCTTGTTTTTAAATAAAACCTGCTACAACGGCCTGTACCGAGTTAACTCCAAGGGACAGTTTAATGTCCCGTTTGGACGTTATAAAAATCCTAGAATTTTCGATGAGAGTTCGCTCGAGTCAGCCAGTCGATATCTTAATTCGGCAGCAGTGGAAATCTCGAATGTCGATTTTGCCCGCGCGACCGAAAGTGCAACGGCGGGCGATTTTGTCTATTTCGATCCGCCCTACGATCCGGTTTCGGCGACGGCTTCTTTCGTGGGCTACGATGCTGGCGGCTTCAATCGAGACGAGCAGCGTCGCCTCAAGGCCGTCTGCGATGCCCTCACCCAGAGAGGCTGCCACGTGCTTCTGAGCAATGCCTGCACGGAGTTTATTCTCGATTTGTACCGAGACTATCGCATTGTTAAAATTGCCGCCAAGCGCGCGATCAACTCCGACGCGCGCAAGCGCGGTAAGGTCGCCGAGGTGTTAGTGATGAATTACGGTCGCTAAATTTTTTTGAGATAGCTACCGTGCATTCTAGATTCAAACCTGCCAGTCGTGGCTAGTTGCAAAGTGACAAAACCCGCGCGCGACTTCTGAATCTTGCTGCGATCGCCAGCGCAAGCCGACAATCCGTTCGGTGCGCTCGGGGTCGAGATCGATAATGGGGACATAGACCACACCAGGCAAGTCAGGCCATACAGGCATGATGCTCGTGCCTAGCCCCACTTGAACCAAGGAGACAACCCAGTCTTCGCGATCGGACCAGTAGACAATGTGCGGCCGAACTCGGGCCAACTCGAACATCTGCGGGCAGGCTTGCAGAATTTCGCAATGAACGCGCTGGATGTAGGGCTGGCCGTCGAGATCTTGCAGGTGTAGGCTGCTGCGCTGGGAAAAAGGATGAGCTTGGGGAACGGCCAAGCGCAAGCGCTGCCGGAAGAGTAGCTGCGTCGTTTTCCCGCTATCTTCTTTGCCGAGGAGGGTAATGGCCAAATCGATTTTGCCCGCTTCGAGCCAATCGGCCAGTTCGTCTTTTTGGCCGTTAAACAGCTCGATGGTGACGTGGGGATTGCACTTGCGGTAGGACCCGATTAGCTTAGCAAGGCTGCTGGCCTGGATGGTGTGCAAGGCCCCGAGCTTCAGCACCGGGCGACTCTCAAAGCCTCGGAGCTGGTTGAGGGCATCCTGATATTCCGCGAGGATATTTTGCGCCTTGGTCTTGAAAAACTCTCCGGCCGCCGTCAGCAGCACCTTGCGCCCGCCTCGCTCGAAGAGTGAGATGCCCAGTTCTTTTTCTAACTTGCGGATGCCTGCCGAAAGGGAGGGCTGCGTGACAAAGAGGCGCTCGGCAGCTCGTGTAAAGCTTCCAGTCTCGGCAATTGCCAGAAAGTAACGAATTTGGTAGAGGTCCATCTCCTATAGACGCTGTCTATGGCGGGCATCGAAAAAATCGGCTTGCTCTATCGTAGCGCGCTGGCGATGATGATTTTGTAAGCCAGATTTGGCCTTACGAAACTCAAAAACTGAGGAAATCGGAAATGACGGCAACGCAAACTATCTCTGCAAAGTTATTGCCCGGTACCACCGCACCAGCTCTGGAAGTAAATATCGTAGGCGGACAGCTCTGGCAGCTTGCAGAGCAAAAGCCAACTAACTATACCATGGTGGTATTTTATCGCGGGCTACATTGCCCGTTGTGCGAGGCGCAGCTCGCGGAGCTAGATCGAAAATTGAGTGAATTTTCCAATCTGGGCATCGAGATTATTGCCATCAGCGGAGACACCCAAGAGCGCGCCCAAAAATCCCAGCAAGACTGGTCTTTGCAAAACCTCAAAATTGGCTATGGTCTCAGCCCCAAAGACATGCGTGCCTGGGGTCTTTACATCTCCAAAGGCGCACTCGAAGGCGAGCCCGAGCTGTTTAATGAGCCTGCAGTTTTCCTGGTTAAGCCCTGCGGTCAAATTACCCTTGCTATCGTCGGCACGACGCCTTTTGGGCGGCCTCATGTGGATGACCTCATCGGTGGCATCGACTACATCATGAAGAATAACTACCCCGTGCGGGGCACCGAGGTCTAGAGCGTACCGCGCTCGACCGTAAGAGGCTGTTTGAGAACGTGAGTTCGACAAGCTAGAAAGCTGGCGGGAGGAGGGTTAGGTCCTTCTGGTCGAGGTCAAGGGAGGGCTTCTTGGGTTGGTAGCAGTAAGCCACTAAGCCTGCCAACAGATTCACGAGGAAGTTGAACGGACTGCGATGGCGGGAGTGCTCGATTTGGCTGATATTCTTGAGCTGGTCGTTGACGGATTCAATGACCGCTCGCTTGCGTAGCAGCAGCTTGTCCTGCAGGGGAACCAAACGCTGCTTCATATCTCTTATGCGCTCTGCATTTCGCGAGTGCTCGCGAAATGAGCACCGCTTGCGACGGCACTTCGTCACCGCTCCCGCAATTGAGAAGTGGGTGATCATTTACAGTAATGACATTGATATCAAGCCATTTGGTGACCTATGAGTTGTCCTGAGTGCGGCAGTGACCTAAATGTCAAAAATGGGCGAACCTATTACGGAAAGCAACGATATAAGTGCAAAGACTGTGGACGCCAATACATTGCCGGGTCTGAGTTCCAGCATATTCCTCGGGAGAAGTGGGATTTGGTCGATCATCTCTTGCTGGAGAAAATTTCTCTGGCAGGCATTGTCCGCGTGACTGGAATTTCACCGAGCCACCTTCAGGATTATGTCAATCGCAAGCTAGAGTCCGTACCTCAAGAGGCAGATGTGATGCCAAAAAAGCAGGGGAAACTCCTCGTGCAGATGGACGAGATGTGGCCTTTCATCTTCAAAAAGGCCATGAAAACATGGATATGGATAGCGATTGATGTCAGAACGCGTGAGGTAATTGGACTGTTTGTCGGTGACCGAAGTAGTAATTCAGCACAACGCCTATGGGATTCTCTACCCCCCGTATATCGACAGTGTGCGACTTGCTATACAGACTACTGGGATGCTTACAATTCAGTGTTGCCCAGTAAGCGCCACAAAGCTGTAGATAAAGATTCCGGAAAGACTAGTTACATTGAGAGACTCAACAATACATTACGACAGCGAATCTCCCGCCTTGTCCGGAAAACATTATCCTTTTCCAAGAAGTGGGCCAACCATATTGGGACAATTTGGCTCTTCATTCATCACTATAATGCCCAGATTAAAGCTGGATATCATTACTGTAAATGACCACCCGCTCAGTTTTTGCGGCCGCGGCAGCGAATGGGAGAATTCGTGTCTCTATCCCAGGCTAGGGAGCAGATTCAAAGCCGAGTAGTGGAGTTGAGGGAGATGATGAAGGCGGCGTAGGGTCTGGGACGGGCTAGGGAAGTTGCCTACTGAAATATTGGCACTGTCTTGGCCGTATTTCGGGATCCGAATCCTGACACTTAACCCTGCACTGCTCGGCATGCCTGCCATCAGACCAGCATGTCTATTGAAAATACTTCCTCTTAAGGGAAATTATAATGTGAGGCTTGTTTGGCGCCGACACTGCTTCCTGCTTTTCAGATTACTTGTAAGGCTGACTTAGATCGCAAAAATTTGTGCTCGAAAAGAAAAGAAATAGATTATTGCATTGTCTTGGGTGCCTTCTATGCGTCTCTGCGCCTAGCTTTTAGGCTTTTTAGGTAAATCCTCGGCGCAATATTGCGTGCCGCCTCCGCTTCAGATCGGCGCGCAGAAGGCGTCGATCTGTTCTATGATATTTTCTCATTTGGCGCTATGACTTTCTTGAGAGATAAGTAGCAAAGATGATATTCACCATTGCCGAGCTCCTGCCTGCTGGCGAACTCGCCGACATTGTCGGCAGCTTGGATCCGGAAGATTTTGTTGATGGCAAGCTCACAGCTGGATGGGCTGCGAAGAAGGTCAAGCACAACACCCAGTTGAGCAATAAAATTGCCTATGGCAAAGACATCAAAGAGCGCATCAAAAAAGCACTGCTCGGCCATCAGAAATTTCAGTCTGCCGCTCGACCTCGCATCATTCACTCCATGCTTATCAGTCGCTACGAAACTGGCATGTCCTACGGCACCCATGTAGACAATGCCCACATGGGAGGAAAAGATTATCTGCGATCGGATTTGTCATTTACTTATTTTTTAAATGCTCCCTCTGAGTATGAGGGCGGAGAGCTCATGATTCAGGAAGGAGAGTGCGAGCGTGCGGTGAAGCTACCAGCAAATTCGGCGATTGTTTACCCCTCCTCTACACTTCATCGGGTTGCCCCCGTTGCCTCTGGCGTGCGGCTAGTGCTGGTAGGTTGGGTGCAAAGTCTGCTGCGTAACCCCAGTCACCGGGAAATTCTCTACGACTTGGACCAGACTCGTCGCTCTATTTTCAAAGCCAATGGCCAATGTCCGGAATTCAACTGGGTCTCGAAATCCATGGCTAACTTGCTTCGAGAGTGGTCCGATGCGTAGCCGAAGACGCGGCGCGGACTGCTGCGTTGCCGGATCTGCGAGCTTCTCAGGCATTTCTAGCCGATCGGAAGATAGTCCCATACTTGAGCTTCAATGAAAAGGTCGTATTTTCGCACCTCATTCGTTCTCCACTCCTCACCAGGAATGCCAAATTTGGCAATGATTCCACGAATTTCGTCTAGCGTGAATACCCGGCCATGATACTCAGGATGGTGGAATTCCTTGCCGGTCTGGCCTCTTAACCAGTAGCTAATCATGCTATCTGGATAAGTGAAGCTGACTTGTTCGGGCCGAAAAGACGATAGTTGCATTTGGATGGTATTGCTTTGTCCGTTGAAACCTTCTTCAATCCAGATAGCTCGTTCGACCGCGAAATACTGTGGATAGTCAGAGACAGGCTGCCCTCCTTTACGGATAAATTCTTGCCTGACCCAATTTTCTGTCTCCTGTCTTTGCTGCAAATAGTTCTGAGGGTTTCTGAAGCGGCGATATACTGCACCAGTTCGATCGCCTAGGTTCGATATGACACTCAGAGCCTCGTCCTTACCCAAAGACGACAGGGTTTGGAAAGGTTTATCGTCTCTGTGGTAGTAGTGTGCGAGCAGCATTTACAGAGAAGCCCTTCATCCTTGGAATCCAACAGGAGTCTATCTCACGAGCTGGCGAAGCGGCTCGGCAGCCTTAGATGACTACCTTCTGTAAGTTCGACTTCTCCTGACAAGAGGCGCAATCTACTTTGTAGAAGTTTTCCTGCTATTCGCAACGGGCTTGCCAGGGCCAGTGGCGATCGCTAGGCGGAACCAAGCAACTCACTCAAGAGAATGAAATCACCTTTGCCATTCATCCTGAAGCAGCGTCGTAGATCGAACTCGCATTCCATATTTCAGCGGACAAAGGGGTCTCGAGCTTGCTGGCCACAAGCCTGCTGAGGGGCATGCCTGACAAGTAGCTATTGACGGCATTCTCAGTAAATCGGCGAGAACATATCCCAGATTTTGACACAATTTTTAATAATTTTTGTCGATAAGATCGTTAAGAGGGCGATCGCTGTTGCAGCGTGAGGACAGCACTATTTAGTGCTGCCTCCGAGATTCGATCTCGAAATAAAAGCTAAAGATGCCCCATCCCTACTCTGTCAGGATTCTGATGGTGAATCGCCGCAGGAGTCTCGCAGCTCTGCTAGGAAGACCAGCCTATTGCCAGTGCGGCTGCGATCCTGGCTTTCTCCCGAGCTTCCCTTTAGAGAGGTCAGCGAGTTATTAGCTATTTTTCGCAATAAATTAGTTATTGGTGTATGCTGTTTACGTCACATTGGCGTAACATACCTTCCCTAGAAATGCTCAGTTTAATGATAACCAGTAGCAGGAACTAGCAGCGGTTCGGGCTTTCGTCACATCGGGCTCCCCATAGACCTTTTGATAAAGCACTTAAAAACTCGATCTGAAGGCGTCGTGTGAAAAACCAATATGGCCTCAACAGCGGGGCTTTGAGGGTCCCCGAGTTTTCCGAAGAGTCGATTTACGGGAAGCCTGATGCCCACTATGGAAGGCCCGAAATTGGATAGAGAGTCCATTCACTGGATATTCCAGGTTCCTCTACCTTCTTGACCAACCTATCTATAAGGACCATGTCAGTACAGCTTATGCCCGATACGTCCGCACTATCAGTTCCCCGTCGCACTCCATTGCCAAACCCGAATGTGCAACTGAGAGTGTCGTCTACAGCATCTCTGGTCATCATTGATGCGCGCGTTTCCGATCTTTCTATGCTGGTAGCCGATGCCAGCGCTGGTAGCGAGGTCGTCGTCCTCGACCCCCAACAAGATGGCATCCAGCAGATTTCGGCAATTCTGACCCACTATCCTCACCTGAGTCAGGTTCACCTGGTCTCCCACGGTGCGCCGGGGTCTTTGTCTTTGGGCAGCACTCAGTTGAGTTTGGCGACGATAAATACCTATACCGAGCAGTTGAGAAAGTGGTCTGTTGCTCTGCAAGGGCGCGAGCTACTGCTCTATGGCTGTGAAGTCGCTAAAGGTATCGGTGGTTCCTTATTTTTGCAGCAGTTGCATCTGCTCACGGGTGCCAACATCGCAGCTTCCGAGGAGCGAGTCGGTCGCGTCGGCGATCGCGCGCACTGGGAGTTAGAAGCAGGGTTTGGTCCGGTAGAAGCCGCGGCTGTCTTCTCTCAAGAGCTGCAGGGTCGCTATCGCGGTCACTTTGCAGGTGAGATTGCTGTTACTTTCAACATGACGACCTTTAATGAGGCGAATGGCCTCATGCTCATAGATGGCGGGCCCGAAACAGAAATCGCCACAGACACTACCGAATTCCTCGAGATTACGTTTACCTCTTCAGAGGAAATCGATCCCGCAGATCCTGTCATTATCACTCTTGCAGCCGAAGAAGTAGGCGGGCTCGCCCGCTTCATATTGCCACTAATAAATCCCTTTGCACTAGCCCCAGACATTCCCGATCTCGCTGCAACGGGGGCCACTAGCGTAGACCTCACCCTCTTTCAGACGGGAGCCTCACTATCCTTGCCCCTTTTAAATGAGCCTGGCGAGGGTTTTGTAACCACAGATATTCCTGGCGAGACAGAGACAGTTGACTTCACCTTTACTCCCGTGACAGAAGGTATAACCCTCGCTCCCGAGACAACTACCCTCACCTTCGTCGATACTGTCGATGATGGCGGCGAAGTGGGCGAAGACGGCCAGGTGACGGTTGAATTCAGCAGTACAACCTTCATTGAGGAGCTCGGAAACACAACGCCTGGAGAGTTAGAGTCACCTGAAGCATTGACCATTACTTTCACTGTCAGCGGCGTTGAAGATGGTGTATTCCCGGTTGTTGAGCTTGCTTCCAGCGAGCTTGATGGCTTAACCCGTTTCTCTCTAACAGAAATAGAGGCGGATGGTCTCCTGCCGGTGGTAGACGTTGAAAATTCTGAATTCACCAGTGCTGAAATTCAGTTGTTCTCTGAAGTGTCAACTTTGACCGTTCCCGTCTTCAACTTCCCAGCCGATCGGGATTTGGATAGTGACGGAACAATCGAAGACTTTGCAGACCAAACTGAGACGGTTACCTTCAGCATTAACTCTCTCACAGAAGGTGTGTCAATCGATCCCGATACAGATGAGTTTGACCTCGAATTCTTCGAGACCGTCGAAGCTGCCGAAGGCGGCGAAGCCGGTGAAGTTGGCGAAGCTGGGAACCTCCTGAGCGAAGAAAGCGATGACGTGGTCTCCATTAATC
>CAYTBI010000057.1:0-25825 GCA_964435975.1 uncultured bacterium | reverse complement strand
ACAATCGAAGCTAGCACCACAAATCGATTTGTAGCCCTGATTCGCAGAATTGGTACAAGCTCATTTCTTTGCAGTGATGGTGAAGTCGATTCCCTGCCCTCACTGCAAGATTTGAGCCTAAGCTTCTCTTATCTCGCGGCTCAGGAGCGGCGCATCCACAGCCCCAGATGGCCGACGCCAGCGGCGAAGCTTACTGCGATCGCAAAATATCCCGAGATGGTAAATATCGGTGAGTTAGCGAAGAGAAAGCTTCTATATGCGTCTGAGAAATACATGGCATAGAGCTGCGGGATCTGGCAGTTTATCGCAATCCCATCGTCTTCGAGGTCGTACACTACAAAGTCACTCGCGATATTGAAAAAATTGCCCGATGAATTTGTCGGCGGGCACTCGCGTCGATTCCCCGATGATGTGTAGGTCAACACGATCTCGGGTTGCCGGTCGCCATCTAGATCGGCAGCAACAAATGTCGGTGTCAGCCCCCAGTCGAGATCGAAGCTTCTTACCCAGCTAACCCGTTCTCCTTCGTACGAGAGGACATACATTTTTACCTCGTCCGCACCGGGCTCGATTGCTAGGGTCGCTCCGCGAGCTTGCAGTGCCGGCGGAAATTCATCAGGGCCGGACAGTTGCAAGCGATCGCCACAGTAACGGTAAAAGCAGCCAATCGAGAAAAATGCCACTAAAAAGCTGACGATAGGAATCGAACCGGCGATCGTAATTGTCCTGAGAATCGTCTCAAGCGGGCTCTTGCGGTAGTCTTTCATAAAAACTCGTTACGTAGATGGCGCGAGAAAGCGACTGCTGCATTCGCCTAAGAAGAACGCGAACGACACAAGTCGGAGCCTATCAGGGTGCGGTCCCTTTATCCGTCACTTACAAAAACAGATCGCGAGGCTTTTTCGAGAAATTCTATTGAAAACTGCAAATAAACGTTCTCCCAATATTGCATTGGGAGAACTACAAGTTAAGGCTTAAGTTCTGAGCGCTTTAACGTTTCTGCCAGTCTACTCGTCCGGCTACAACTCTTTTACTTTTGATGACACAGACGAGACCCGGGCAGGGATTGGAAGCCAGGAAGGACTGAGCTTCGCTACTCGTGCTGAAGCGACGGCGATGCCACTGCTCGCCGATGCCAGCATATTTCCATTCTGCCCAGTGAACGCGGCTGAGTCGGTCGTACATGCGGGCAGCCTCATCGTAGCTACGGAAGTTGTAGGTGCTCTCGACACCACCGGTGAAGGGGTTGAGTTCGCGAACGATATAGGTAGTCGATCGCGCCACCTGCTGCGCGCCGGAAGAGCTGCTACCCAACTTGGGGCTACAAATTTCGATCGCGCCGCCACCGAGGCTGAGGCAGGTCGCGCGGGCCATCGTCGGGACGAGCCCGAGACCGGCAGTCAGGACGATTGCAGTTGCGCCAATCTTAAAGGTCTGTCGAACGTTCATGATGGATTTTTCCTTAATTTGCTTGCGGTGCGTTTGCTCGTCACTTACAAAAGATGCTGCCGAGCTTTTTCAGAAAATTTCTCTTCTCATCTGAAACTGGGTCGTGCGCTACTCAATGTAATGTCTTTCTACATTTGAGAAGGTCGAGAGCAATAAACAATACCGGAGCGTCAGCGGGTTCTGTTGCCGCCGGCGGAGGCGCCTGAGTGCTGGGCGAGAGTGCCCGTCTTGACTGCCTCGACCGATCTCTTCGAGTGCCGCCATCGCGACGTGACGCTCTGGGACCTTCGGTACGCGCTGACCTACAGAGATTTGCAGGAGAGGATGGCAGAGTGGGGTGTTTCCCTGATTCGCACGACGGTCTACCGCTGGGTTCAGGGATACGGCCCGGAACTCGACGATCGCTGCCCAGCTCAGACCAAAATCTAACTACTAAAAGTTCATTTTTACTATCGAAAAGGTGGCTTAATTTCTGCTGCACTGTTACCTAAAATTGGCCAGGTTTGAAACACGCCTGACTTTACTAAGCTATGTTTGTGGCCGTGATGCTGCCTCATCGTAGTTTTGATGCGCTACCTTCAAATTGAAGTATCTATGGTTGGGCATAGCATGCGGACAACTTGCGATCTCGAAGACGACATACTACTAGCCATCAAGCAGATTGCTCGACAGCGCGGAGTTTCAATCGGTAAAGTCCTCTCCGACCTGGCTCGTCAAGCCTTGTCCCAGCGCGCGGAGGCTGCAGAGCGAAATGGCATACCGCTCTTCCCCGTTCGACCTAAAGCCAGCGTCGTAACCCTCGAGCTGGTCAATCAGCTTAGGGATGAAGAGTTGTGACTGTTTATCTCCTGGACGTAAACGTGCTTCTTGCCTTGAGCGACCCCATGCACGTCCACCACGATGCTGCCCACCACTGGTTCTCATCGGTCGGCCGCGCAGAATGGGCAACCTGCCCCCTTACAGAAAATGGATTCGTACGAACCTCTAGCCACCCTAAGTATCCCAACAGGCCTGGTGACAGAGCGCTCGTACTGGGTATGCTTCGGAAGCTTTGCACTGCAGATGGTCGGGAGAGTGCTGTTGCAGCCCAGCGGACGATCCGAGGGTATCCAGATTCCGAGGCAAAAAGATGCGGCACAGCCCAAAAAAGCCCTAGCTCGGTAGCTACGAGCTAGGGCTTTTTTGCTTGCAATCAACACATCATCTCATGTTGGATGCGGAACCGGGGACTTGAACCCCGACAGGATAACTCCCACTAGAACCTGAATCTAGCGCGTCTACCAATTCCGCCAGTTCCGCTTGGCCGATCCCGCCCCTGCTTGCCGTCTTTGCAAGAGGCACGATTATCAATTATCGATAGAAAAGATCGAGCTGTCAAGCGAGTTCCTCATCCTCGCAAGCAAGCGCGATCGCGCTTGCTTGTTGGCGCAACCGCACCAATTTGCCCACCTCAATCCAGACAAACATCAACGTACTAAAGCCCAGGCAGATCGCCAGCTGGAGCGGATCGAGGCGCTGAGTCCCGAAGAACGCCCGCAGCGGTGCCACATACACCAGCAGGAGCTGCAACAGCGTCGTGACGGCGACAGCCAGCAGCAAGTACGGGTTGCGCAGGGGGCTGCTTTGGAGAAAGGGCCGATCCGAGCGCACGGCCAAAGCGTGGCCCATCTGAGCGACGCACAAGGCAGTGAAGACCATCGTCTTCCAGGCCTCCGGGTCGATGAATTCGTGGGCCAGAAACATTAATACGATTGTATTAGCAGCAAAAACAATGCCAATCCGCACGATGTAGGCCCCCAGACCCCGCGAAAAAATACTCTCGCGCAGGCTGTAGGGGCGGCGGCCCATCGCATCGGCCTCGGCAGGTTCGACGGCCAGCGCCAAGGCCGGGAGACCGTCGGTCACCAGATTCATCCAAAGAATTTGCAGGGGCGTCAGGGGAACGTCGGCAAGGCCTAAAAGCGGCGCAGCAGCAATGGTAAGCACCTCGCCAATGTTGCTGCCGAGGATGTATTTGATGAAGCGGCGAATGTTGGTGTAGACAACGCGCCCTTCTTCGGCAGCCGCAACAATCGTGGCGAAATTGTCATCGAGGAGCACCGCATCGCTGGCTTCTTTGCTGACGTCGGTGCCCGCGATGCCCATGGCAATCCCGATGTCTGCTTGTTTGAGGGCGGGAGCGTCATTGACGCCGTCGCCGGTCATCGCCACATACTCTCCTTGGGATTGCAGGGCTCGCACGATCCGCAATTTGTGCTCGGGGGCAACGCGGGCGAAAACACCCGAGCTGGTGACTGCCGTCGCCAATTCGCCGTCATCGAACCTATCGAGTTCTGGCCCCGAAATGACCCGGTCGGCTTCGTTGGCAATTCCTAGCTCGACGGCGATGGCGATCGCCGTCATCGGATGGTCGCCGGTAATCATAATCGGCCGGATGCCCCCCTGCCAGCAGCGAGCCACGGCCTCGGCCACCTCCGGTCGGGGCGCATCGAGCATGCCAACTGCCCCCAGCCAGGTCAGGCCAGACTCGACGCGATCGCTCTCGTTGGGGCCGGGCGCTGCTTCTAGGGTTCGGTAGGCTAGCCCCAAAACCCGCAAGCCACTCTCGGCTATCTCTTGATTGGCGGCCGAGATCTGCTGGCGGATGTCGGGGGTAAGACCTAGGGTATCTTCGCCCTGCTGGAAGCGCTCGCAGCGGTCTAGGACGACTTCGGGGGAACCCTTGACAAACGCCACGCGATCGCTCGGATTATCGACATGGCAGCAGACAACGCTCATGCGCTTGCGATCGGAGTCGAAGGGAAACTCCCGCAGTCGCTCGAATCGAGCGGCTAGGGCGCGCGGCGTGAGGTCGGCTTTGGCTCCCAGAACCAACAGAGCGCCCTCGGTCGGATCGCCGAGGATAGCCCAACTGCCCGCTTCGGTTTGCTGAAGAGCGGCGTCGTTACAAGACACTGCTGCGACGAGCAGCGCCTGGAGGTCGGGGTATTTCGCAGGCACGATTGGCCCGAGATCGGCGTGATGGAAGGCCCCTTCCGGAACGTAGCCTTCGCCGGTCACCTCAAAGGTGTCGCCTGCGGTCTGGGCGACCCGCACGACCATCTTGTTTTGGGTGAGGGTGCCGGTTTTATCGGTGCAAATAATACTCACCGAGCCGAGAGTTTCGACAGCAGGCAAGCGCCGAATCAAACAGTGGCGGCGGACCATGCGTTGGGTCCCAATGGCCAAGGTGACGGTAATGACCGCAGGTAGTCCCTCGGGAACGACCGCCACAGCCATGCTCAGAGACACCTCAACTAGAGCCCGCAGGTTTTCCCAGCCGCCGCGCGCGACCCCAATGGCCACCGTCAGAGCCACCAACACCAAAGACCCGGCGACTAGTACCTTGCCCAGGTGGTCCATGCGCTGCTGCAAGGGAGTGGGCTCGGGGGCAATGTCTTGGAGGGAGCGGGCAATTTTTCCTAGTTCGGTATCCATGCCCGTCGCCACCACCGCAGCGTGAGCGCGGCCCTGGAGAATTTCTGTGCCCGCATAGACCATGCAGTCGCGATCGCCGAGGGCTGCATCTGGATCGACAGGGTCGACTTGTTTGGCTGTGGCGGTTGCTTCGCCAGTCAAAGAAGACTCGCGCGCCTGCAGACTCGAGATTGCCAGCAGGCGGGCGTCGGCGGCAACGCGATCGCCGGCCTCGAGGAGCAACACGTCCCCCGGGACCAGGACCCGCGCTTCGACCATTTGAGAGCGGCCATCGCGCAAAACGCAAACTTGAGGCGAGGCAAGCTGTTTGAGGGCAGCCAGGGCTTTTTCCGCTCGGCTCTCCTGTAAAAAACCCAAAATGCCGTTGAGCAAAACGATTGAGAGAATGGCAATGGTGTCTTTGAAGGGAACGACGCTTATCTCTTCGCCAGCCTGCAGACTGGCGAAATCGAGCAGGCCAGAGACGATCGCCACGGCAATCAGCATCAGCAGCATGACGTTCTTGAACTGGTCGGCCAGAATTTCCCAGGAGCTGCGGCCGGGCGCGGCAGTCAGCTCGTTGGGCCCGAATTGCTGCAGGCGACCGGCAATTTCGGCTGCGGTGAGGCCGACTTGCGGATCGACACTCAGAGCCTCGAGAGTCTCAGATAGAGTGCGGGCATGCCAGGGACGATCGGGCAGTTGCGTCACGGTGGTGAATCCGGTTGAGAGCCAGACATTTGCAGTCTGGTTCGATTGTAGGGTGAGCGATCCTGGCTCCCGGCCAGGCGCCGCAAAATCTTACCCCTAAGTGAATCGCAGGCATCTGTAAAGCGCCAACAAAAGTAAAGTGCCCGCCACCAACCCGCCACCAAGGCGAGGAGAATTTGGCACACTAGGGCCAGTAAGGAGACGCGGACGACCCCAGGCCGCGTTTGGCTGAAGTTTTAAGCGTGGTTGATTTTCTCGAAGTCGCCAAGATGTCAGTGGCAACGCTGGCGGGCAATAAATTCCGCAGCGCCCTGACGATGACCGGCACGATCGTCGGCAATGCTGCTGTGATTGCCATCATTGGCATCGGCCAAGGCGCGCGGCGATTTGCAGCCGAGCAATTTGAATCTCTCGGACCCAACACGTTATTCGTCGTTCCGGGGACCCGCGAAGCCCGCAACACGACCTTCGACCTCCCCAAAACGCTGGTTTACGAAGATGCCAAGGCGATCGCCTCGCAGGTGCCGAGCGTTGCGGCGGTTGCCCCGGAAATTACCCTCACCCAAGTCATCACCTATCGCAACCAGAACACCAACGATCCGGTAATCGGCACCGTTCCCGACTATCAGATCGTGCGCAGCGTCGAAGTTGCCAAGGGGCGCTTCATTCAAGATATCGACCTCGATCGCAACCGCCGCGTCGTGGTGCTCGGCGCCGAAATTGCCGAAGATTTTTTTGGCGATCGCAACCCGATTGGCGAGCGGATTCGCGTCAGGGATACGAGCTTTGAAATTATCGGTGTCCTCGAAGCAAAAGGCACGTTTTTGGGCAACAACCAAGACAACCGCGTTTACGTACCCCTGACAACCATGTCGAGCCAGCTGGTGGGCAACACCTCACCCTTTGGCATTGAAGTTTCCTTTATTTCGGTTTCGGCCAAAGACGAAGCTAGCATTCGGGCAGCGGAGTTTCAAATCACTAACCTTCTGCGTTTGCGCCACAAAATCTCGGGGGAGGATGATTTTGGCGTCCAAACTCAAAAGGACATCCTAGAAGTTGTCGGCACGGTCTCCGATGGTCTCACGGTAATGTTGGTTCTTGTGGCGGGGGTTTCACTGCTCGTCGGCGGCGTCGGCGTCATGAATATTATGTTGGTGGCCGTCACCGAGCGCACCCCGGAAATTGGCCTGCGCAAAGCTGTCGGGGCGCGGGAGCGCGATATTTCCCTGCAATTTCTCATTGAGGCGATGATTTTGTCTGCCGTGGGCGGGGTCTGCGGGACGATTCTGGGTGTCGGCGCAGTCGGGATCGTCAGGGTGGCAAGCCCCCTGCAAGACAGTAGCGTCCCGGCTGCTGCCGTCGTTATGGCCGTGGGAATTTCGGGAGGTATCGGGCTGGTCTTTGGGGTGATTCCGGCTCGCCAAGCCGCCAAGCTCGACCCTATCGTCGCCCTCAGGAGCATCTAGACTGCTGCTGCTTTCAAGCCAACCAGACTCGCAACAAACTCGAACCAAACGGACTGCAAACATGCGCGAGATCGCCGCCCACCGACAGCTATTTCCCACCCTCGAGCGCAATCGCTACTTTAATTTTGGCGGGCAAGGACCGCTCCCTGCGCCCGCGCTCAAAAGCATCACGGCCGCCTATGAAAAACTCCAAGAAGCTGGCCCCTTCTCCTATCAAATTTTTGATTGGATCGGCCGCCAAACCGATCGCCTGCGCCAGCACTTAGCCGACGAAATTGGCGTGCCAGAAGCCTCACTGACTCTGACAGAAAACGTCACGGCAGGCTGCAACATCGCGCTGTGGGGCCTCGATTGGCAAGCGGGCGATCGCATTTTGCTCACCGATTGCGAGCACCACGGTGTCATTGCAATTTGCCAGGAGATTGCCCGGCGCTTCGGGGTTGCCCTCGACACCTGCACCATAGAAGCGACGCTCAACGGCGGCGATCCGGTCGCAGAAATTGCTAGCGCGCTTTTGCCCCAAACTCGAGCGGTGGTGGTGTCCCACGTTTTGTGGAATACAGGCCAGGTTTTACCCCTCGAGCTTATCGCCCAGGTTTGCCACCAGTACCGCCGCGATCGCCCCATCGTTCTGGTGGTCGATGCCGCTCAGTCGGTGGGGATGCTGCCCCTAAAGCTCGGTGCTTCTGAGGTCGATTACTATGCCTTTACCGGTCACAAATGGCTGTGTGGCCCGGCAGGGGTGGGCGGTTTGTACGTGCGCCCAGATCGGCGGGAAACCTTGCGGCCGACCTTCATTGGCTGGCGGAGTATCGAGGCAGCAGGCGGGCAGCCCCAAGGTTTTAAAGTCGACGGCCGACGCTACGAAGTGGCGACTTCGGCCTACCCCCAGTACGTGGGGCTCGCTGAGGCGATCGCCACCCATCACCGTTGGGGCACCCCCCAGCAGCGCTACGAAACGCTCTGCGAGCGGGCGGCCGAACTCTGGCAGAAGCTGGGGGCACTGCCAGGAGTGCGCTGCTTAAAAGCCAGCCCGCCTGCGAGTGGTTTGGTCTCTTTTGTTTTGTCTGGAGATCCCGACCATGCCCGCTTCGTGCGGCACCTCGAAACCAAAGGATTTTTGCTGCGGACTCTCGCCCAGCCAGATTGCATTCGCGCCTGCACCCACTATCTGACGACGCCTGCAGAAATCGATCGCCTCGTTGAGGCGGTCGCGACGAGCATCGCCGAGCTTGCCTAGACTTCAGAATATTTTTAGGCTTTAGCCGGGCCGAAGGTCGCTCTCTCTCGCTGGCCCCGGAGCTAGCATGGCGGTAGCGAACCGTAGCGCGTCTTTAGATTCGAATAGCTCGGATGCGGGCGGTTTTCATATCCCCAGCATCACATTGGAGGCTTTATGAAAGTTTGGCGCCCCGATCCTCCAGCTCTCTCCTCACAGGAATTGAAAGAACTCGACCGTCTCAAATCGGTCATTCAGGCCGCCGTTTCCGATGGCAAGCTATCCGGCACGGAACTTGCGGACATCCAGGCACAAGTTCGCGCTGATGGCAAGGTAACCCCAGCAGAACTAGAACTCTATCGCAAGCTGGTCACAGAAAAAGTTGCCGCTGGCGAACTGGAATACGAGTGGGGCTGATTTTTCCGAGCCAGGGTGTCTTGAGTTGTGAAGTTGATGCGATTGGTTAAGAGCGGCAGTCACGCGCTTGCAACCTCGTAGCCTGGCAACTGCTGGCACCAACGCCGCGTCCGCCATCCTTAAGTAAGCTGAATCATCAGATAGGAGACAAAACCATGCGTAAGCTTAACAATCGGGCTCTGGCGATCGCGCTGACCGCTTTTTTGGGCGCGGCCTGCCAGCAAACGGGGCCGACCCCCGGCACAGATGTCGGAGGGTCTGGCCTGAAGCTGGGGTCGATTTTGCCTAGTACCGGCGACCTCGCGTCCATCGGCCAGAACATGCCCGTAGCCGTCAAGTTCGCCGTCGATACGATCAACGCCTGTGGGGGCGTCAATGGCGAGCCCGTCACCTTAATTGCAGAGGATAGTCAAACCGACCCCAATACAGGCTCGGCGGCCATGACCAAGCTAGCAGAAGTCGATAGAGTTGCCGGGGTCGTCGGGGCCTTCGCCAGCAGCGTCTCTTCAGCTGCGGTGGATGTAGCCGTTCGCAACCGCGTCATGCTGATTTCGCCAGGTAGCACGAGTCCAGAATTCACCGAGCGCGCCGCCCAGGGCGACTTCGAAGGCTACTGGGCTCGTACCGCCCCCCCCGATACCTATCAGGCTGCTGCCCTGGCAACGCTGGCTAGCGAAAAAGGCTTCTCCCGCGTGGCGACCGTCGCGATCAACAACGACTACGGCGTGGGATTCGAGCGGGAGTTCGTCAAGACGTTTAAATCTCTAGGCGGCGAGGTTATCAACGAAAATAACCCCATTCGCTACGATGCCAAGGCCACAACTTTCGATAGCGAAGCTGCTGCTGCTTTTGATGGCGAGCCCGATGCCGTTTTAGGGGTGCTTTACGTCGAGACGGGCAGCCTACTTCTCAAATCAGCCTACGAGCAGGGCCTCAGCGAAGGGGTCACGGTCATGCTGACCGACGGCGTCTACTCCGAAGACTTCCCCGATCAGGTGGGCAGAACCCCTGACGGCCGCTCGATTATCAGTGGGGCGCTGGGCACCGTGCCTGGGGCGGCCGGAGAAGCCTTAGCGGCCCTGAGCGAACAATGGCAGGCCGAAACCGGTAAAGAAGTCTCGGCATTCGTCCCGCACTCCTGGGATGCAACGGTACTGCTAATGCTCGCGGCCGAGGCAGCCGATGCCAATACCGGCGAAGGAATCGCCAGCAAAATTCGCGAGGTGGCAAACGCCCCCGGTACCCCCGTGACCGATGCCTGTGAGGCGATCGCCTTGCTCCGTGCAGGCGAGGACATTGACTACCAAGGGGCCAGCAGTAATGTGGACCTAGATGAAAATGGCGACACCATCGGCAGCTACGATGTTTGGACGGTCGGCCCTGACGGGAGTCTGGAGGTGACCGGCAACGTCAGCCCCTAATCCAACAACTCATTTGAAAAGCCCGCAATCTCCCGCGGGCTTTGTGTGTCGAGAGAACCCCACGCGACGTCAGACCCTCCAGAGGGATGGGGAAGCACCCACCTCCTCCTATTCCGGGAAATAAGCCGTTCCGTAGCGGGCGAAGCCGTAGCAGCCAGCTGCGACGAGTAAATCCACCAGTGCCAAGCCAATGCGGCCACCTATGGCAGCAGAGATTGCCAGAACGCCCAACGCTCCGCCCCACACCAGGATAAACTTCTGAATGTTGCCATATTTTGATGTATCGAGCATTTTGATTATCTTTCGTTAAGAGACTTCGCATTTCTTGCATAGTTCATTAAATCTTGACTCTCGCGCGCCGACAAGAAATTTGTTGCGAAATACATCCAAAACCGACCGCGCCGGCAGCAGGCCACAGCAGCCAGTCACCCCAACGGGCGTAGGGGGTCAGGGTTCGGCGGCGAGCGATCTCACCAACGTAGAGGGTATAGAGATCGAGTTCCGAGCGCCAGCGGGTGCGGCCGTGCGGATCGACAATGCCCGAGTAGCCCGTGTTGGCAGCTCGAACGGCCCAGCGATCGGTTTCAATGGCCCGCAGCACATCTTGGGCGTGGTGCTGGGCGGGCATGGCTGGCGCGTAGTGGGCGTTGTTGGCCGCACTGAGGATAAATTCCCCCCCCAGAGCGCTCTGCTGGCGAAAATGATCGGCATAGGCCGACTCGTAGCAGATTGCGGCGATCGCGCGGCCAAAGGGCGTCTCTAGGGGCTCGGCGCGCGCTCCCGGCACCAAGCGAGCCTGAATCGGCGAGAGCCGGCCGATAAACCGACCGAGAAATCGCTCCCAGGGAACGTACTCCCCCAGGGGGACCAACCGGACTTTATCGAAGCGATCGAGCACGCTTCCGTCCGGTGCGAGGCTAAACAAGCTGTTGGTATAGCCGCCTTGGGGGGTTTCTCCAAAGGCGCCTACCCACAGGGGCACGCCCCGATCTCGCTGCAGTCGGGCCAGCTCGAGGTCTTCAGACCAAAAAAAAGGCAGGGCCGTCTCGGGGGTCAAGACGGCATCGACATCGTCGCGATCGGCCAAGCTGGCATAGCCGCGCGCGTACCCCGAGATTGCCGCCAAATATCCCTGGGGGTACAGCTTGATTTCGTTGGGAATGTTCCCCTGAATGATGCCAACTCGGAGCTGCAGGTTGGGGTCGTCGGCGAGGGGGCGACTCAGATAAGCCCAGCCCGCCCCATGCACGACCGCAATTGCCCCGACCGCCCCCAATAGCCAGTGCCATCGCCGCGCGCGCCAACTCTCAGCCAACAGGGCATTAAAGGCGACAAGAGCAGCAACGACCGTCGTCGGCCCAGAAAGCTGGGACCACTGCAGCAGTGGGAGGTTGTAGGGGCTCTGGGTCAGTGCCAGCGAGGACCACCACAGGGGCGTCAGACTCCAGAGCCGCTCGAGGAGGCACCACAGCGCTACGCCGACGACGACGCGCGCGGCCACTCCCAGGTGGGGGGCCATCATTCCCAAGACGAGCGACCAGGCGATCGCGAGTGCCATTCCCCAGGCCACGATAAAAATCCAGCAAAAGGCAGCAATGGCCAAACTGGCCAGCCAGGGAACGCCCATCCAAGTCAGGGGATGGACGCCAACGATCCAGAGCAGTGTCAGGCCGTGGTATCCTGCTCCCCAGACCGAGGCAGCCGCGAGCTGGCGGCGGCCGGAGGTGCCCGGCATTGTCGAGAGCGCCCAAAGCGGCGCGAGTCCTATCCAAGCCAACGGCCACAGACAACTGGGTTCGGCTGCCAACCCCACCAGCAGGCCCCCCGCCCCGGCCAGAGCAGGCCCGGCCAACATTCCCCATCCCAATGGCTTACGATAAATCATTGCAATAATCCCCCCAGAGCCCCTGCTATGACTGTCGAGGAGAAAGATCCGGGAACGCCACCCCGCCAGTCTACCTGGAAAACGGAACTCCGCGAAAACCTATTGACAGCCGTAATTGCCCTGGTCGTCGCGTTTTCAATTCGGACGTTCGTTGCCGAGCCTCGCTACATTCCCTCGGACTCGATGCTACCTACCCTAGAAGAAGGAGACCGCATTGCCGTCGAGAAAATCTCCTATCGCTGGCGGGCGCCGAAAACTGGTGACATTGTGGTGTTTCGGCCGCCACAGCAGCTCCAACAATACGGCTACGGTGACAATCAGGCCTTCATCAAGCGCATCGTTGGGGCTCCCGGTCAAACCATCGCCGTCCGCAACGGTCGCGTCTACATCAACAGCACTCCCCTGCCGGAAGACTATATCGCCGAGCCCCCCAGCTACCATCTCGACCCGGTGACCGTTCCGAGCGATCGCTTTTTTGTGATGGGGGATAACCGTAACAACAGTAACGATTCTCATGTTTGGGGGTTTTTGCCGAGCAAGAACATCATCGGTCGAGCTTGCTTCCGCTTCTGGCCTTTCGCGCGCGTCGGCCAAATTTAAGGCCAAATCCAAGACAACCAACGCCAAATCGGTCAGTTCCCCGAGACATTCGGCTACCCAAAACCGCAAGCGATCGCACTACTTTCTGGCTTCCACCAATCGAGCCTCGCGTCTTAACATGAGAGGCGAAAGGAAAAAATATTTGTTGCACTACCACAATCTATGAAGCTCACAGTTGCCGCCTTACTTTCCGGTCTCGCCTTGGCGAGCGCTTCCGGACAAGCGCTGTACGCCCAGCAAGTTCCCGACGTCATCATCGATACGAATCCTCCTGCTGGCGGCGGTGGCACCCCCACCCCCATTCCGACTCCCGCACCCCAGCCCCCGACCGCGACCGATGGCGCGCGTTTTTTCTGCGAAGTTGATGGCGGTCGCTTTACGGTTATGTACCGTCCCGAAGGCCAGAGCGTAGCCTACCCTTGGGCGGTTCCCAGCGGGCTGGGGGGGGGTTGGACCCCCGAGCGCCGCTGCAACGAAATTGCAGCTCGCCTCGAGCGCTACCGACCCGACGGCTTGCAGGAGCTGAGAACGGCCTTTGAGAATAACTACGAGGTTATTTGTGCCACGACCCAACGCGACCCCGCCTGCCGCATTGTTTTCACCGTTCCCCCGAACCAAGATGCCACTGTGACGCTCGATCGCGTGTTCGAATCTCTCGTCTTAGCCGACAGCGGCCAGCAAACCGTTGGCGTCAATACTTTTGCTGGCAGTGGCTCTTCTTTGGGTCGCGATCTCGGCCGATTGTTTGGTGGCAATCGCCGCAAAAGCTCTGGCGGCCAGATCGACTTGCTGCCTTTCCTCGCCCCTGCCGACGGGGGTACGGGAACGCAGCTTCAAGCCCAGCCCACCACACCCACTGGCAACCGCCGACAGCTGAACCCCGATCTATTCCGCTAGGACTCGGCCGGAAATTGCACCGGCACCTCCAATTTTCCTCGCCACCCCGAAGGATGGCGGGGATGCTTTTTTAGAGGGGGTTTTTTACCAAGTGGCTCTTCTCTAACTCGAGAGGCCCAGCCCGAAAGATTCGGATGTGGAAACCCGGCCTCGAGCACTCTTTTTCTCCCGTAACATGGGAGAACGAGTTGAGAAGAAGTTGCCTGCAGAAACGGCGGTTGTCGGCTGCAGAGCGCGCTCTCAAAGCTAATGCTCTTAGGGTTGCAGGTTAACCACTTACACTATGGGATTTTTTGACTCGGAAGTCGTCCAGAACGAGGCTAAGTCGCTTTTCGAGGACTATCAGGCCCTCGTGCAACTTGGCAGCAAGTACGGCAAGTTTGACGCGGCGGGCAAGAAGATTTTCATCGAGCAGATGGAATCGGTCATGGAGCGCTACCGCATCTTCATGAAGCGCTTCGAACTATCTGAAGATTTCTCGGCCCAGATGGCTGTCGAGCAACTCAAAACCCACCTCGGACAGCTGGGCATCACGCCGCAGCAGATGTTCGCTCAGATGAACGCCACGCTAGAGCGGATGAAAGCTGATATCCAAGAGTAAAGCAGGTCGCCTATTGGGGTTTGGGGCGCTCGAACTTACTGGGGGGCAAGAAGGGGACCACTGGTTCGTTGGCCAGAGCGCGTCGCATGAACGTTCGCCAGACCGGTGCTGCGTGGGTGCCGCCGCTGACCCCCCGGCCGAGCGGGCTATTATTGTCGTTCCCGATCCAGACGGCGGTTGCTAGCTGCGGCACGAAGCCCACAAACCAGACATCGCGCTCGTTGTTGGTCGTCCCGGTTTTGCCGGCCGCCGGCCGACCCAGGTGTGCGTATTTGCCGGTGCCGCGATTGATGACATCCTGCATCAGGTTGGTCGTGGTTGCGACGGCCCACTGGTTCAGAATGAGTTTGGGCTTGGGCGTATTGTCGATCAAGACCTTGCCGTTACTATCGGTGACGCGAGCAATTAAAGTTGTGTCGGAGTGCCAACCGTTGTTGGCAAAAGTGGCGTAGGCACCGGCCATCTCCAGGGGAGTGACGTCGACAGAGCCAAGGGGCAAAGAAATCACCGGCGACAGCGGGCTCTCAATACCCAGAGACTCCCCAACCGCGACGACGCTGCCGAGACCGACCGCGCGGCCGAGCTTTACCGCCGGGATGTTACGTGACACTATCAGGGAGCTGCGCAGGTTGACCGCACCGGCAAATCCCCCACCGTAGTTTTTGGGCGTGTACCAGCCGGAGCCATCGCGGTAGCTCACGGGAGTATCGGTCACGATCGAATCGGGAGTATACTTCCCGCTGGCAAAGGCCGCGTAGTAGACAAATGGCTTGAACGACGAGCCCGGCTGGCGCCTCGCCTGAATGGCTCGGTTGAATTGGCTGGCTTTGTAATCGACCCCCCCGACGAGCGCCTTGACGAAGTGCGTGCGAGGATCGACGGCAGCCAGGGCGATTTGATCGCCTCCCGTTCTGCCGCTGGCGTGAGCCTGACGGACCGTGTCCTCGGCCATCTTCTGGAAGTTCAAGTCAACGGTTGTCTGAACCCTCAAGCCTCCTTGCTTGTAGAGGAATTCGCTCCCCAAGCGCCGCCTGAGTTCGGCGGTCGCAGCATCGGTTATGTAGGGCAACTTGCTGGTTTGCCAGGCGGTCGGTTTGCCCACGAGCAGAGGCTCGCTATAGACTCGCGTGGCTTCCTGGGAAGAAATCCAACCGAGGGCTACCATACGGTCGAGAACGAGCCCCTGGCGGCGCTTCGTGTCGGAGTAGGCACCTTCGACAAACGGACTGTACTGCTCGGGTGCTTGGATGAGCCCGGCCATCATGCTGGCCTCAGCCAGGTTCAGCTCGGAAGCCGGTTTTTGGAAATAGCTTCTGGCGGCTGTCTCGACGCCGTAGTTGTTGTGACCCCAGTAGATCGTATTGAGGTAGAGCTCCAGGATCTCATCTTTGCTGAGAACCTGCTCGATACGCAACGCGAGAATGACCTCGGAAAGCTTGCGGCCGACGGTGCGATCGCGCGTCAAGAAAACATTCTTGACAAGCTGCATGGTCAGGGTCGAAGCTCCCTCGCGAACCTCTCTCGCCTGATAGTTCGTCAGGGCCGCACGCCCGATACTGACGGGGTTGATGCCGATGTGCTGGTAAAAGTGGCTGTCTTCGATGGCCAGAACGGCTTGTTTGAGTTCTGGAGACATTTTGCTGAGGGGCACCACCACGCGGTGAGCTTCGCCGTGCAGGCTGGTCAGCTCTCGACCGTTGATGTCGTAGATGTAAGAGGTTTCGGTGGGCGTGTAACTGCGAATGGACCGGATATCTGGCAAATTGCGAAAACCCAGAGCCAACCCAACCAAGCCACCCGTTACCGCTGAGGTCCCGACGAGCGTAAAGCAAAGGACCGTGCCTCCTGCAATTCGAACGGTCCCCCGAGCGAACTTCAGAGTCGCTCGCCAAAATGGCAAGGGCCGGGCAGTCTCAGATGCCGGTAGGGTATTAGCTGACAAGGGTGATGCGGGTTTTTTCTTAGATGTCCGAGCAGTCACGTCGACCGTGCCTCCCTAGAGGAGGTTCCAAACAAAAAGTTACTCGTGCGGCAAAAAGGTACCATCAACTTCGCACAGTCTAGGGCGATCTCTGCTGGGGGGGGCAGGAATTTAGGATTGTTGTCTCGACCTCTTCACGAGAATTTACGCGATTGTCTAGGGTTGCAGCCAAGATCGACGCCAAAATTTCTTTAAACTGCGGGCCGGGCTTATAGCCGAGAGCCTTCAAATCGTTGCCATCGAGCAAGGGACGCACGCGCGCCCACTCGTGCAGATACTGCCAGATTATTTGGCGAATGGCTGCTGGCGCGCGCGCCCCAACCGTAACGAGTGTAGGAGTTTTAAACTGCCGCAGAAAACTCGTTATTTGACTCGGATAGTGGTGGTTTTCTGGGGGCTCCCCGTCCCCCTGCCACCACAGGGGCGGGTGTTGGGGCGGATCGCTCAGGGTCTGCTCGATGGCCGTGCCGTTTTCGGCTAGCAAGTCCAGGCGCTTGCTACTATCGGCAGGCAGCTGCAGGTTACGGGCGACTGCCGCGCGATCGCCTGGGGGCACTGCTGCTAGCAGAGTTTCTAGGCGCAACTGCCAGGAGCTTAACTTAGCATCATCGCTGCTGAGGGCTGCAACCCAGGTCTCGACTCGTTGCATCTGCTCCCAAAGGCTCGGCGGCGGTGCGAGCAGTTGGGGATGCAAGCAGCTCAAGGCTCCGAGCTGCCCGAGCATCTGCAAGGCCTCCAGCCAATAGTCGGCTTGCAAAATGTATTTGAGTTCGGCTTTGAGGCGGGTTTGCAGCGCCGGTGCCTGGCCGCTGTGGTGGCGATAGATTTCGTAGACGCCACTGGCAATCGCCGTGCGAATGTAGGTCTCGGTTTGCGGTTCGATCGCGAACCCGAGGCGTACGGCAAATCGAACCGCTCGGTAGATACGGGTGGGATCCTCGATAAAGCTATTGGCATGCAGCACCCGGATCGAGCGAGACTTCAAATCCAGGAGACCACCAAAAAAATCGAGGAGCGTTCCAGCTTGCGGCTCGGTCAGGCGCAGCGCCAGAGCATTGACCGTGAAGTCGCGCCGGTAGAGATCCTGGCGAATGGAGCTGGCTTCGACCTCTGGGTTTGCTGCCGGGTAGGGATAGAACTCCGTGCGCGCTGTGGCAATATCGACCGATAGAGGCCCCAACGGCGATCGCTCGGGCCAAGAGAGGGCTGCAGTCTGGAACTCTCCATGGACTTCCAGCCGGGCTTCGGGATAATCGGTTTGCAACACCTTGGCCAGCTCGACACCGGCCCCCACCTCGGCGGTTTGGTAAAATCCATCGACTACAAGATCGACGTCTTGCAGGACCAGAGGCGCCTCAGACGGAGCGATCGACAAGTCTCTGACGCCGCCACCAACTAAGTACAAGTGCCAGCCCCGCGCCTCAGCAGCCCGCGCGATCCCAGCGAGCAGCTCCCACAAGCGGTCGGGGAGGCGATCGCGCAACTGCGGCAGCAAGCAAGCGGCAACGGGAGCATCCGCTCGAGCGCCTGTTGGGGGGAGCCCCAGCTTGCCCGAGTAAATTTCCCGCAGCACATCGGTGCGGGTCACGATGCCCACGAGCCGGTCGCCTTCGAGAACCGGCAGTCGCCCGATATCGTGAGCCACCATCAGGGCTTGAATATCTGCCAAGGTCGTTGTGGGCGCAATGGTCTTGAGATCTCGGCTCATGTAGCCTTTAACGCGGGCGTGACCGAAGCCGTGGTGGATAGCCAAATCGAGATCTCGCCGGGAGACAACGCCCACAAGCCGGTCGCGATCGTCAACTACCGAGAGTCCGGAGTGGCCGTAGCGCAAAAGTAGCCGTTGGGCATCGGTGACGGTGGTTTCCGGACGGATGGTCCGGACGGGTGACGACATTAGTTCTCGAGCCGTCGGAGCCACTGGAATCTGAGCTTTGAGGCCGGCCAAAATCTCCTGCAGCACCTGCCGGCCATCGGTGTCGCGGGGCAAGCTTGCTGCCGCCGCCCGTGGGTGACCGCCGCCACCATGGGGAGCGAGCAGGATATTGAGGTCGGTGCCCGGAATGCGCGATCGCGCCACAATGGCATATCTTGCCGCGCCCGATCGCCAAAACCGATGCCCAAAAAGCAGCGCGTCGCATTCGGTTAGCTCCACCAAGTGCCCGACGATGCCAGCTAAATCGGGAGTAAACGCCGGGGTTTCTAACTCCACCCAGGCGACGATGTAGCCCTGGTAAGCTTCTTGCCGCCACTGCCGCAGGGCTTGCTGGAGAAGTTTCTGTTGTAGCGATGAAAGACCCGGCTCGACGTACTTGCGGATAGCCTGCAAATTGGCTCCCCGCTCCAAGGTCCAGGCTAGGGCGCGTATATCCCGAAGCGTGGTGCGATCGAAGGTCAGCGAGCCCGTATCGGCATGGATGCCCAGAGCAAGAACCGTTGCTTCTAGGGGGGTTGGCTCGCAGCCGCTGGCTGCCAGCTGCTCGGCGACGATTGTAGAACTCGCACCTACAGGCTCCACAATCGCCTGCGTGGCAGCAATATCGCCCTCTGCGCCGATGTGGTGGTCGTAAACGATGATGGCCTCGAGCTGGGGCAGATCCAACCAGTCGGCGAGCACCCCCAGGCGATCGCGCTTTTGGGTATCGACAACAGTCAGGGTGCGAATGAGAGTTGGGTCGATGCTGCGGCGCTCGGCTAGAGCAAGCTCGTCGCGATGGAGGGCCAAAAATTTGCGGACGGCCCATACCGTACCCCCGGCCAGCACGATTTGGGTGCCAGCCTGCAGCCGAGTCAGGCCCACTGCCGCTCCTAAAGCATCAAAGTCAGCAAGTTGGTGGCAAATAACAACGTGCATTGCCCGCGCGCGCCTTGGCATCCGGATCTTGCCCGCGCTCTCCCCCAGAAGCGGTCGATCTTTGGTAGTTTACTAATTATAAAAAGATTTGACAGGCCGACCCGGGCCGACTGTATTGGGAGAAGAAACGCATGGCTATCGTATTTCAACTCGCGCTGTTCGCACTGGTTTTTCTATCCTTCGTTCTGATCGTCGGCGTTCCGGTTGCTTACGCCGTCCCTCAGAACTGGAACCAAGCCAAGCCCTTCCTGTGGGTTGGCTCCGGGGCTTGGTTGCTATTGGTGATTGCTGTTGGCGTTCTTAATTTCTTCGTCGTTTAGCCGCGCTGGCTTCTGAGGATGCCTTGACTTCATTTTGAGGAGACGCCATGGCGGTTTTTGAGGGTACGTTCGAGAATGCAGCGACGCTGCGATTTGCGCTGGCGATCGGTCGATTTAATGACTTGGTCACCGGCAAACTACTAGCAGGCTGCCAAGATTGCCTCAAACGTCACGGCGTCGATGTTAACCCCCACGGCACCCAGGTTGACTATGCTTGGGTGCCCGGAAGCTTCGAGGTGCCCGTCGTCGCGCGCCAACTGGCGCTCTCGGGGCGCTACGATGCCATCATTTGCCTGGGCGCTCTCATCCGCGGCGACACCCCCCATTTCGACTACGTCGCTAGCGAAGCGGCCAAAGGTATCGCGGCAGTTGGCTACCAAACCGGCGTGCCGACGATTTTTGGCATCCTCACGGCCGACACCATGCAGCAGGCTCTCGAACGGGCGGGCATCAAGAGCAACCATGGTTGGAGTTACGCCATGAATGCCCTGGAGATGGCCAGTCTGATGCGTAAGGTCAGTGGTGGCGGCGTCGTTCCTCGGATTGCGGCCAATGGCGGCACCACCGAAGCTCTGCCCAGCGCGGAGTGAGCTGGCACTCGGGCGAAGTCTCTTGACACGGCCGAGGCGCCTCCATAGAATGGAGATCGTCTGAAAAAAGCACATGCGGGTATAGCTCAGTGGTAGAGCGTCACCTTGCCAAGGTGAATGTCGCGCGTTCGAATCGCGTTACCCGCTTTCGAAAAGAATTTTCAGGGCAGTTCTGGGGTAAGCTCGCAGGCAGGTCTTTCCCCCGCGCTATCCCATGCAACTGGCTCCCACTCGCCTACCCCCTCCCCTAAAACCCGGCGACACCGTTTGTGTCATCGCACCGAGCGGTCCCGTTCGCGACCTCGAAGCCATACAGCAGGGATTTGCCATCTGGCGCGACCGAGGCTTCCAGGTCGAGTTTAGTGATTGCTGGGATGCTGTCGATGGCTACCTCGCTGGCAGCGACATCCAGCGACGCGCGGACCTCAGCCGAGCTTGGCAAAACCCTGAGTACAAGGCGCTGCTGTGCGCGCGCGGCGGCTACGGGTGCACGCGCTTACTCGAGGGGTGGAGCTGGGAATTAGTCGAACCCGCCGATCGCGAGATCGACCTCGAGAGCACTTTTTCTGGCAATCCAAACTACCAGATCGCTCGCCCGAAATGGTTGGTCGGTTTCTCTGATGTCACGGCGTTGCTTTGGAGCCTGGCAGGTGCTGGGGTCGCTGGCTTGCACGGCCCTTTGTTAGGTACCTTGGCAGTCGAACCTGACTGGTCTCGAGATCGCCTCTTTGCGGTCTTGATGGGTAAGCCCCTGCTGCCGCTGCAAGGGTCGGGTTGGGGACGCGGGCGCGGGCAAGGCCTGCTGTTGCCCGCAAATTTGGCTGTGGCCACGCACCTACTGCGAACGCCACTGGAGTTATCCTTCCAAGACACGATTTTGGCCTTCGAGGACACTGGCGAAACCCCTTACCGTCTCGATCGTTTTTTGACGCAATGGCGCGCTAGCGGCGCCTTACAGGGCGTGCGCGGCATCGCCCTCGGGCGTTTCAGCCGCTGTGAGGCACCTCGCGAGGCATCGAGCTGGACGGTCGAGGAGGTATTGCGCGATCGCCTGCAGGATCTCGGCATTCCGATTGTGGCGGATTTGCCCTTCGGTCACGATGGCCCCAATGCTGCGTTACTGGTGGGCCGGCCGGTCGTCCTCGATGGCGAGAGCGGGCTGCTGACTTTTAGTCACGGCTGAATTTGCCTCAAAATGGTTTCGTCTTTAATTTTGGTGTCTTCGACTAGCATGAATGCTTTGCTCAGGACAATTGCTAGCATGCGATCGCCTTCGAAGGGCAAAAAGATGCCATCGGTGTTTTTCGCAGCTGACGACGCCGGCACGATGCACAAATAGCGGTCGTCGGGTTCCATCAAAATATTGCCGCTGCCAAGGTGAATTTTATAGGTGCGAATATCGCCACGCGCGACCAGAAACCGATCTTGTAGGTAGCAGCGGTTGCGAATTTTTTTAAGGCGCGGCAGCAGCTTTTCGAGGACTTGGTAGCGCGTCTTAGCCGCTTCAGAAAGCTCGCTAAAAGAATAGGCGCGCCAATAGTCGCGATGCCTGCCTTCAGGACCGCCATCGGACCAATTGGGATCGTTGCCAACACTAGCAACCCCAACGAACAAATCCACATCTCGCATAATTTCGGTGAAAACAAAGGCAGGAATGCGCTCGAGGGGAATGGCTTCGCTAGGTTGCCCCGAGTCGCTCTGATAGTCGCCACCATAGGCATGAGCATAGTTTGCCGCCGCATCAATGGGGTAGAACTGCACCCTATCGGTCGCCAAGTACAAAAAAGTCCCGGCATCGGTGGTGTCGGTGCCATAGTTGTCGCCAACTCCTGCGACCCAAAACTCCGCACGCAATCCCCAAGTTGGCAAAAGCCGCCTGGCGGGCTCGTAGCTATCATCGACCATCAATCGCAATTGATTTTTCCAGGCTCGCTGGGCGCAGAGCGCATTAAATTGATGCTGCTTGATAATGTGTGCGGCAAAACGATTGGAATAAACGCGGGTAGTTTCTTCAGCGGGTGTTAGCAAATATAGCTCGCGATGGGCTTGCTTGAAGGGCTGCTCGATTTCTCGGTCGTCCAGAAAATCACGCCACGCCAGAATTGTCTCGCTAGAGCTGCCAATCGGGTGCCACAACCTCACTTGGGTCGTGTCGGCTAGCCAGTCGAGGGGTTGGCCCTCGCGGTCGACGAGGGTGCCATCGTGCCAAATGCCTACAGCCGCGCGATCGCTCCCCTCAAATTCCCAAATAATACGCCGGGCGATCGTGCCGATGAGGGGGTGGTCGAGGTAGCGCTCTCGCCAGAGGGGGTAGCGCCAAGTTTTTTGAGCTAGATATAGGTTCTCGATGCGATCGCGCTGGGCGGGGAGCATCTTTTGAATGTCTTTGGCCGCTTGTTTGAGGTCTTTGAGTTCTTCAGGAAAGTTGTCTTTGAGGGCTTTAGGAACCGATTTTTGCGGCTTGCCGTCGGGCTTGAGCCAACGCAGCTCGACCGAGGTGGTGCTCCCGACAATCAGTTCGGCGGTGAAGTCGCCGAGCGTCTCGCGACGGCTGCCAACCGCCTCGAGACCATAGGCCGGGACGGCCATTTCTTCGATTTCCGCGCGCGGCACCTTAAGGCGCTCGGCAGCAGTAGTGAGGGCTTTGTCGAGGCCCTTTTGAGCGGTGCCGAATTTGATTTTGACTTTTAAAAACGCAAGCTGGGCGACAGCCTCGGATGCGTCCATTTCGCCGAGTGCCCAGACACAGGCATTGCCCAAGCGCACGCAGCGCGGACCGACGCCAGGCGCTTTCTTGTAGGCAGAAATGGCTAATTTGCTCAAAGCTCGAGCCATATCGGCATCGGGCAAGTCGGCACAGAGCCAAACGAGTCCTTTGAGAATATCGGCATGGCGCTCGTTAATGAGATTATTGGGGTCTGGCTCCCACTCCGACCAAGTTTCGATAGGCTGCGTTCGGGGCTTATCTACCAGCGGCAGCCACGCCATTAAAGTTTGCTTGAAGGGCTCGAGACCAATTTCTTGGCGCAGCGATTTAGTTGCTTTGAGCCACTTCGAGCTTGGCTTGCTGCCCGCGCTGAGAGTGCATTCTTCCAGGAGCCGAATCCAGGGCAATCGGACCTCTTTAGAAAGCGATTCTAGCGCTTCGATCGCCCGGTCGGACCAAGCTTCGCCAGGCTCGATTGGAGCTTCGTCGACATCTTCGCGAATGATACTTTGGAGGCGGGCGATATATTTGCGGTGGCTGGAGGCATTGAGCGCCGGGAACGTACAAATCTCTTCAATAAGGCTGAGGAGTTCGGGGCTCGGGGGGTTCTCTGCGGCAAATTTTTCGACAACTTTAGTCAGCTGCGGCAGGCCGGACCAAATCAAAGCGCGATCGCCACAGGCTCTTTGCAGGAGTGCGATGATGCGGTCGTGGGTTAGCGGTAGATTGCGATCGAGCAGTTGGAGCATTGCGTCTCGGACGCTACGAGCGCCGCCAGCACGACTGCTAAAGTTACTGTTGGGCTCGGGCTGCCAGGGATGGCGCAGCATGACCATCACCAAATCGGCCTGTTCTTCCCGGCTCAGGGACAAAACCTCTTGCCCGCTGGCATAATCTTTTAAATTGAATTGATATTTCTTGAGGTGTTCTGTGGCAATCCGATCGACGATCTCTAAATATCTCTGCTCGCTCGGAGCGATTCTCTCAGGAGATTTTTTCGAGGTCACAGATCCTAGCCCCCCACCAGCGGAACTAATTTCAAGAAAGTCACTGCCATCTGGGGCGCGATGACAATTTCTTCGTCTAGTTCTGTTGCTTGCTCGTCACCCACTAAAATCAAGAAGCCGTTGCTTTCAAAAGCCGCAATTGCCTTTTTGAATTGTTGCTCCCAGTCGATCGAGCGTGCCTCACGCAGCTTGTAGCCGTTGAGGGCGCGCTCGGTATCGGTAGGCTGCACGAGCCCTTGAAAAATCTCCGGTCGCTGGGTGTTGTAATCTTTTACTTCTTGGTAGACACGGCTGCGAATCAGCTCGCGCACCGTGATGCGCTCCGTCAGGAAATCGAGGACGAAGGTGCGATCGACACCACCAAGGGTATTTTCATCGCGGATGACGAGCGGGTTCGACATAATTTTTCAAAAAAACGCAACCTAAGTCAATAGAATCGCGCCGAGGTCCTTTCAGCTGCAACCTCCAGCCGACAGATTCTGCAATGTCTGGGAAGTTAGCTCAGAGGTAGAAAGGCCCGCGCGAGTGATGCCCAAAGCCCACACTGGCGATCGGCGGCATCGCTAAAGGTGCGCGCGTGTCCGCTGGAAAAGTAGCCGACCGAGCTACACAGAGACCTTTCAGGATTCGCTCCGGCGAACCTCAGTTTGAGCGCGTAACTAAGAAGAATATGCTCCAGGATTGCTCCCCATCGTACTTTTATGTAGGTTCGGCCCATGTTCTTCATATCCCGTTCGTTTACCTGCGCCCTAGCATTTGCCTCATTTGCCGCGTTGCCTGCTCGGGCAGGTTCGCTCTGCACGCCACTCGATCCGCTGCCGGTAGCCGAGCGGGTCGCGCTCCGGGAAGGCAAAGCCCATCTGACGGAAGTTTCCGAAGGTCAGTACGTCGCTCGGATCGTAATCGAGGCTCCGCTAGAAAATCTTTGGGCGGTTCTGACAGACTACGGCAACTATTCAGAGTTTTTGCCCAATGTCGTCTCTAGCGAGATCGTCACTAATGACAAGACGGTTAAAACCGTCGAGCAGGTGAGTGTCGGGCGAGTTTTGTTCATTAGCAAGAAGGCGCGCACTCTCAGCCGGATTGAAGAAAACTCCACAATGACGCGCATTGACTTTCAGCTGATCGAAGGCGACCTCGAAACCAGCCAGGGAAGCTGGCAGCTAGAGCCCTATGCCCCTCACTTTGGCGCGCCGCAGGATCGCATTTTGCTGACCTACTCAATCGAGGTCGATCCGGGCAAAACCTTCAGTCGCAGCGCCTTCTATGGAATCTTTGAAGAGGCCGTCACCGATACCCTTGCAGCCGTTGCTACCGAGGTAGAGCGCCGCCGCTAGCAATTCTCTCCAGAGCAAAGGAATAGCGCGAGTGATGCCCGTCGCCATAAAAAAAGCGGGGCCGAAGCCCCGCCAACGCTCAAACTAACCCTTGCTGATGCTTGGGTCGGGTTGCGAAATTACGCAAAGGTAAAGTCACCTTCGACCAACGTATCTATGAAGCCAGCGAGTGCGATCTGACCGAAGCCGCCGACAGCGCTGTCGACGATCGTGTCTCCGGCATCAACGCTGATAACTAGATCGCCGAAGCCAACACTCGAGCCAAATGCGCTCAGGTCGATCGTGTCGTTACCACTAGCATCGAAATCCGTGATGGTGTCGCTGCCGAATCCGATACCGAACTCAAAGGTATCGTTTCCGGAACCACCGGTGAGGATATCGTTGCCAGCACCACCATTGATGGTGTCTCCGGTGGCAGTGCCGCCGATGGTGTCGTTGCCACCGAGGCCGTTGATGGTCTCGACCGAACCAGCGACATTACCGAAGTTGATGGTGTTATTGCCGCCATTACCGCTGATGATTATCCCGCCGAGCTGCACCTCGTCGATATTGAGGATGTTGTCTCCTGCATCGTAGTTGGTGAAAGTCAACTCAGTGACGCCTTCAGCAGTGACGATGTTAAAGTTGCCGCCACCGTCGATGGAATCGCTGCCGTTGATTTCACCCGTGATGATGAAGGTGTCATTGTTAGCCCCGCCATTGGCAGTGTCGTTGCCGTCGCCAACCAAAATGGTGTCGTTGCCGCTGCCACCCGACACATTGTCGTTGCCAGCACCGCCATTGATGGTGTCAGCACCGTTATTACCGTTAATGGTGTCGTTGCCGTTACCGCCATTGATGGTGTCGCCAGCGGCAGTACCGCCGATGAAGTCGTTGCCGCCAAGGCCGCTGATGGTCCCGAGCGCGC
>CAYTBI010000056.1:0-25853 GCA_964435975.1 uncultured bacterium | reverse complement strand
TTGTCGGCATCTGGTTCACCGCACTGGGCATCAGCACCATGGCGTTCAACCTGAATGGCTTCAACTTCAACCAGTCCATCCTGGATTCGCAGGGTCACGTCATCGGCACTTGGGCAGACGTCCTCAACCGCGCCAACCTGGGCTTCGAGGTCATGCACGAGCGCAACGCTCATAACTTCCCTCTGGACTTGGCTGCAACTGATGCGCCTGCAATCGGAGGCTAGTTCCTCGGGAATTAGTTGACTGAATTTTCCAGCAAGAAGCGCTCCCCAAGTTCGGGGAGCGCTTTTTTTTACGTCCTCTCGCTAAAAAACAGCCCTCACTTTCTGGTTAAATGGACGAGCGGAGTTAGTTTACCTAAAGACCCTACTCTTGTCCGAACGCGCTCTTCGATCGCCCGATTTGGCCCTCGCCGAATTGCCCCAGCCCCAATGCCTGCGGCTGGGTGTTTTGGCTTCGGGCAAAGGCAGCAATTTGGCAGCGATTGCCGCGGCAATCGCTGCCGGTCAGCTCCAGGCAGAGGTTTGCATCACAATCTATAACAATCCGCAAGCTGGGGCGGCCGAGCTTGCCCGCACCCGCAACATCCCGGCCGAACTCTGCAACCATCGCGACTACAGCAGCCGCATCGAGCACGATCGCGCCGTACTCTCGATCCTGCAGCACTACCGAGTCGATTGGGTCGTGATGGCTGGTTGGATGCGCATTGTCACCGACACATTAGTCGATGCCTACCGCGATCGCATCATCAACATCCACCCGAGTCTGCTGCCCAGCTTCAAGGGAGCCCGTGCCGTCGAACAAGCTCTAGCAGCCGGGGTCAAAATCTCTGGATGCACCGCCCATCTTGTCAGCCGCGAAGTCGATAGCGGACCTATCCTTTTGCAGGCAGCCGTACCCGTCTTTTCTGAAGATACGGCCGCGAGCCTCCATGCCCGCATTCAGGCTCAAGAGCACCAAATTTTGCCCGTCGCCATCGCTGTAGCCGCTCGGCAGGCAACCGCGCCAGAAACCACGGCCGGTCGATCCTAGGCAATCCCGATTGCGATCGGGTCTTAAGCCCGCAAGAGATCTCACTCTTTTGGGGTATTACCAGAGATTTAAGCATGCGCTGTAGCAAATGCATTGACGTATTTAGTCACTATTTCTATTGTCACGGGTTACCTGAGAGCGATATTGTTAACCCATGAAGCAGCGCTCTGAGGAATGCCCGACCGACAGCGACCGGGCCGGAGACGAGTCGCGGGCTGCTGCAAAACCTACACGGGGTGGGAGAGAGATTATGAGAGGATTTGCTCTACCAATTAGCTTTGCTGCCGTCTTTGCAAGTAGCATGCTGACTTCGCCAGCGTTGGCTAGGCCCGTACAGTTTTCGGATGGTCCCGTGCTGCGGGGAGGTCCGCGAGCCGCGCTCTTCGTCGAACCCGATAGCATCGAGCGAGAAGATTCCCGCGTGACGTGGATGCAGGAGTCCGTTCGTCACAACGGCAGAGGCGCTCTGGTTTATAAGGCGCGGGCCCTCATGTTGGCAGACTGCACGAACCGCAACCTGCAGATCCGCCGCGAACTCGTGGTCTTAGTCGAAGCAGGCAAGTCTGTCGAGCCTTACTTGTCTCCTGGTACGACGCTGCCTGCAGAAGAGGTTCGCCCCGGTACGGCTGCAGAGAAGGCCCTCAATTACGTTTGCAGTCAGGCATTGGCCTACAGCAGCAGATAGAATTCGGACATCACTGCCCCAGTTCTTGAGAGCGGCGGGCCGCAGCCAAAACAGCCTGAATGAGAGAAGAGCGGAATCCGCCCCGCTCCAGCTCGGCAACGCCGGCAATAGTGGTTCCTCTGGGGCTGGTGACCCGGTCCTTGAGTTGTGCCGGATGGAGTTTCGTTTCTGAGAGTTGCAGCGCCGTTCCCAAGACAGTTTCTGTTGCCAGTTGTAGGGCCACCGTCCGGGGCAAGCCGGCTGCGACACCCCCATCGGCTAGAGCTTCGATGGCCAGGGCGATATAAGCCGGGCCCGAACCGGACAGGCCCGTCACGGCATCGAGCAATTTCTCTGGCACCTCAACAACGGTCCCGATCGCGCCTAGAATCATCCGAGCGCTCTCCATGTGGGCTGCTGTAGCCAGCGCCCCTGGCGCGATCGCCGTGATGCTCGCGCCGACGATTGCGTTGGTATTGGGCATGGCCCGAACGACCGGGCGGTTGGGGAAAATCGCCGCCAAGCGCGCCAGCGGAACCCCAGCCAAGATCGAGATCGCTAGCCCCGTACCGGCGATCTCCGATGCGATTGCGCTCAGGATTTGAGGCTTCACAGCCAGCAGCACGACAGGAGCTACTGCTGCCCGACCGTTATCAAATGTAGAGACGATGCCATATTGCGCCTGCAGGTGCTCCTGCCGCTCGGCGTTGGGCTCGCTTGCGAAAACCTCTTCTGGCTTGTAGGTGTTACTGGCTAGCAAGCGCGCGAGGATAGCCTCTGCCATGACGCCGCCGCCGATAATCCCCAATTGCATCGATTTGCATCCCTTAGATTCGAATTCCCTAGCTCGAGCCGGTGAGTGCCGTGCGGTACTAACACTAGCGCGAAAAAGACGAACCCTGGCAGAGAACGCTCCTCCTGCCAAGATTCGTCTTTTTTTTTCGGTTTCGGTCGATTGTTGTTGGCAAAAGCGGCCAGCCAGCGCTGTTGGCAGCCACGAACGACTTTGTCCCTACTGGGCGATCGAATCGGGCATGTCGTCGAGAGCCCAAGCTGGAGAGGGGGTCGCACCCGTACCTGCAGATTGCTCTTTTACCTGATGAGCGACCTCGTGAATGACGCCTGCTTGGGTCGTCACCTGGACGCAATTGGGTGTGAACAGAAAAATACTCTCGCCAACGCGCTCTTGGTGGCCGTCGATCGCATAGGTGCCACCGGCAACAAAATCCACAGCTCGCTGGGCCTCCTCCGGTTCCATGGCCGTCAAGTTGAGGATGACTGACTTGCGATCGCGCAGTGCCTGAATGACTTGCGGCATTTTCTCGAAGGAGCGCGGCTCGATCACCACGACCTCGAAAAGACCTGCTTGGGCGGTCGGGAGCCCGATAACATTGCCCATAGGACCGCTGCTGCTGCCTGCAGAACCGCTCGCTGTAGCGGCACTGCCACCAGCAACGAAGCGATCTCGACCGGGCATCGCTCGCGGCACGTCCCCCACCGGGGCAGCCGCTCCGGCAGCGCGCTGGCGGCGGCGGGCGGCGGTGCGATCGTCTTCAGGTGCAGCGGGGGTCTCGTCGGTATAGTAGCCAGATACAGCGTAATCGTTGCCTTCCATTTCTTCTCCGTCCAAGTAGTTGTAGTCGTCTTCCTGCTGCTCGTTAAAGCCGACAAAGTCCTTCAGTTTTGTAAAGACAGTGTTCACGGTTTGTCTCCTTCTTCCATGTGGTTCGCGTGGCTGGCGTGAAAGCAAAACCCCCGCTCACCCATCCGCAGACGCAAGGGCTGCAGTCAAGGTGCCGGAGTGCGAAAAAAAGCGCCCGAAGCATTTTCTGTAAGCCGGTGTCGAGATTGAAGCTCGCCAGGTTTCACTCGCGATCGCCAAACAGGGTACGCCCCAAGCGAACCATCGTGGCTCCGGCAGCAATGGCGGCTGGGTAATCCCCGGACATCCCCATTGACAGCTCGTGCAAGGGAAAATGTTGCCGCTGGGAGGAACGAATTTCCCCTGCGAGATCTCGCACTCGCTCGAAGGCACCGCGCGCAGCTTCTGGAGTCGACCCCAGGGGCAAAATTGCCATCAGGCCGCGCAGATTGAGACTCCGGCAGCGTGCCAGCTCGGGCAGCTCGGCGCGCAGACAATCGAACGACCAGCCAAACTTATCAGGATCGGGTAGGGGTTTGACCTGCAGCAAAATGCCCGGACATGTCTCGATTTCTGCCGCCAGGCGATCGAGGCGTTGGGCGAGTTTGAGGCTATCGCAGGTATGAATCCAGGCGAAGCTTTCGAGCGCTTTTTTGGCTTTGTTACTCTGCAAGTGACCGATGAAGTGCCAGCAAATGTCGCCGGCAAGATCCTGTAGGGCTGCTTGCTTGGCCAGGGCTTCTTGCAAGCGGCTCTCACCAAAGTCCCGCGCCCCTGCGGCGTAGGCCGCGCGGATGGCCTCAGGACCGAATGTCTTAGATATGGCGACGATCCTGACATCGGCGGGCACGCTCGCGCGCAACTTGGCCCAGCGAGTAGCAATGGCCTGGGGATCGAAACTCATGGCAAATCTTTGGGTGCTACGGGCTGGCAATTCTACTGAAAAATTCGCTTGTGCACGGCACTGAGATCCTGAAATTCCCGCTCGCCGGTTTTGGCCTCTCGGCGCAACTGTCGCAAGCGCCCCTCGACGAGCAAGCGGGCATCCGAGCGGCCCATCGGCTCGAAGGCCTGACTCGACCCCGGTCCGGTCGCCAAGAAAAAGAGGCGCTGAGCGTAGAGCGTCGTGTACAGCTCTCGGCTCTCCTCTAGCGCGCAGATGCGATAGAGCAACCCGAAATTAGGATGATTGACGTAGATTTCGTTGTTGTTGTTTTCCATCCACTCCCGACCCAGACTGCGATCGCAGCAGGTACTCAAATGCGATCGCAACATTATCAATAGACTAGCAGCGATCGCGGCTGCCCAAAACACAGGAGCGCGGGCGATCGCGGCTATTGGCAGCCACCCAGGCGGAAGCTCGAGCGGTTACGGCCTTGCCGCTCGGGCAAACTCGGCCAATTTTGAGGGTTTCCTAACATTCCGAATCGGGATCGATTTGGGGCATCAAGTGCAACGTGCCCAGGCCAAAATCCTCCGGCTGGAGCACCCTCGCCTCAAAAACCGCCATCATCTCCCGCAATCCTGGGTTACCCCGCGCTCGGCCGGTCGCGCCGCTAGCGACGATCAGCACGCAAGCACCCGCGACGCGAGTGCCCCGCTCGTACCACAGTTGTTTGGCGCGGATGTGGTCGCTCCGCTCGGCCCCAAACTCTGCTAGCAGCTGCAGGCTGCCGTCAGCCAACCGCAAAAGCCCCAAATCGTAAGCCGCGCGCGCCAGCGGGTCGACACCGGGGTTAAACCCAATTCCCTCCAAACCCCTTGCCTGATTCAGGCGCGCGATCAAGGTTTTGGCTTTTGGCCGCGAGGTCTGCACGACCACAGCAGGCAGAGGTTCGCCGACTATATCGATTGCCTGGTGGGGGTAGCATTTTTTGGCGTTGGCCCGCAGCCGCACGATCGCATCCCAAGGCACGATCTTCAAGCTCACCAGGGCATCCTCGGGCACCAAATCGTCTTCGATGGTGGGAGCCGCCGCGCCATTTTGCTCGACCGCCGCTGGCGGGGTCAGCTCGGCAGCATCGGCTTCTGCCAAAATGTGCAGAAACTCCGCTGCTAGCTCTGGCAGCGTCGAGACCGTCGCGCTTGCTTCAATGGTTTCGACGGTTATGGTGTATGACTCGCTTAATTTCTCGATCGGATCGGCACTCAGCTCTTGGCGGCACTGGCAGGTGAATTTTCGCAGCGCCTGCAGGGCCGCACAGACGACTGGTGCCTCCTCCGGGCCGAGGTAGGGGCGCATGCCTTCGAGGGGATGCACGCTGCCAAAGCTCGGCGCCATTTCCACTGCCAGTTCTTCTGGGCCGAGAACGCTCCCTACGCGGGCGATCTGCTCTTCTGATGAAAACATCGCCGCCGCCGACTCAGTTTGGGGAATCGGCTCGAAATTCAAAAACCAGCAGTCCTGCTGCAGGAATGCTTTTTCAAGCTCGTGCAAGGATTGCTGGCAGAGGACCGCTCGCCGAAAATCGAGCAGCGAATCGAGAGAACGATAGAGAAGCAGTCCGTATTCGCGACCCAACATGCCCATGACACAGGCATAGAGGGTGCCGACCTCCCAGCGGTCGATATCTACCGCCAAGATGTCGCTGTCTGCCAGAAATTCCCAGGGAGCTGCCTGCCAAAGCTCCCTGGCAACTCGCTGCAGCAGGGGTGCAAATTCGGGGGGTAGCGCGGGCGGGCAGCCATCGCAATCGCCATCAAAACTGCGAAATAGCTCGTCAATCAGGGGCAGCCCCGGTGCGTAGTCAATGGCAATTTCCAAGCCCTGCAGAGCACCGCGCAGGAAAAACTGGATCTCGCGGTTGCACACGACAATTTTGCGAGGGCGCGCGGGTCGCATTTGGGAATGTGGCTTCTCCATCGCCCGCAGCAAGGTGCGCACGATTGCTTCGGGACCATCTTCGGGGGCAACGATGTCAATCGCCCGCACGGCTCCCTCCGAACCATCGACCCACAAGACGCAATCGCCATCCGGCTCGGCATCGGCAAGGGATCCAGTTTCGGCAAGGGAGCGGCGATCGCCCTCCCACACGCTCGGCACCTGGGGCAAATTTAGGAGGCGCTGCCGGGTCGTCGGATGCAAGGCGGACATAGGAGTTCTCTGAAGAGCGAGGTAGAGGCTTTGATTGCTTGGTGAGTCGCGCCTGACGACTGAGATGGCCCATCGGCAGCCGACCGATGGCGTGACAGCTCGAAGGAACTCCAAGCCTCGAGGCAGCCCCTCCCAACTCGCGACCCGAACGGCGGCGAAACTTCAGAGCCCGCCATCGGACCGTCAGTTCTGGCCGTAGTTTATAAGATAAATTAGGTTTGGAGGATGGGTAGGTTGCTTCGGCCCGCCTGCCTCGTAAAACCTTGCAATGCAAGCAAAGCTAGTATTTCCCAGGGAGCACCATGAGCGCCAACACCACTCAAGCCACCACAGCACCGACCCAGAGCATTCTGCTGTCGCAAAACGCGCTGGCCCACCTTCTGAAGCTGCGCGAGCAGCAGGGCAAAGAAAACCTATGCCTGCGCGTCGGCGTGCGAGGCGGCGGTTGCTCGGGCTTATCTTACACGATGGATTTTGCCGAGCCCTCACAAGTGGGGGCCGATGATGAGGTCTACGACTACCCCGAAGGCTTCAAGATTATTTGCGATCGCAAAAGCCTGCTCTACCTGTACGGCCTACAGCTCGATTACAGCGACGCCCTCATCGGCGGTGGTTTCGAATTCGTCAATCCCAACGCATCGCAAACCTGCGGTTGCGGCAAATCCTTCGGCGTGTAAGAGATTGCACGCCGGAGCGACTCAGACCGAGGCAAAGTGAGACCGCAGCATGCGCGCGCGGGGCTCAATTGGGCTCCTGACTTGTTGTCTGGGGCCTTCCAATTCGATCGAGCTCTAGGCTGTGTTGACATTTCAGCGCAGCCAAATGAGCGCGGTGGCAAAGCACACAGCGCCGAGGTAACTCCGACCTAACTTGTCGAACCGGTCGATAAGGCGTCCGACCGGCTGAGTTATCCAGGCCGCTCGTTGCGAGCGCCGTCAGGAGCTTGGGTCGCGCCATCAATTGCCGCCAGCAGCAGCCAACCGAGCAGATTGTTGCGCAGCTCGAAGATCGTCACATCGGGAAGATTGAGCAATACGCAGCCACCGAAGGCAGCCAGATAAGCAAACAGGATCGTGCGGTCTGCCCCTGTCGTCGGGGAACCCACCAGGAGGTAGCGCGACGCGCGTGCCACAACACAACCAACCGTCCCGACCAGCAGAATCATTGCGGGTAAACCAGTTTCGGCCGCGAGCATCAGAAACAAATTGTGGGGGTGGCCGAGCCAGGTCCCAGGATAAGCTGCTTCGTAGAGGGGCGTGAAGTTTCGCAATCCCCAACCCTGCCAGGGGCGATCGCCAATGAGCTGCCAGCAGAACTGCCACTGGGTCGCCCGCAGGTCGGGGGTGGGGCGATCTGGATAGAGGCTATCGTTGAGGCGCGCCCAAACAAACGCGGGGACGATTTGCTGCAACCACTGTTGGGTCGGCGGCACGCCGAAGGCAGCCCATAGAATGGCGCCCGCCCCCAAACCCGCCGAGCCGAGCAACCAGGTCCATCCCAAATAGCCACCATAGGCCAGCACGGCCAACCCCGCTACCCCCCAGACTGCCCGCGAACTCGTAAAAATCAAAGCCACTCCAATCGCCGCCAACCCCGCTGCCAACCCCAGTAGGGACTGCCAGCACCTGCGATCGCGCCGCCACTGCTGCCACGCCAAAACCCCCAGACCCAACCCCAAGATCCAGGACAATCCCAGAAATGCCCCGCAGGTATTGGCGTACAAAAATGTCGAAGCCAAGCGCCCCGGTGGATTGCCTCCGGGTAGCAGCGCCCACCCCAAGGCATACTCCCACCCTGGGGGAGTTTGCCAGCCTGCCAAAATCTGGCCCAGACCTAAGAGGGCCACAGCAATGGCCGAGCCTACCCAGAGCTGCGCGAGCCGGTAGAGGCGCTCGGGTGCCCCGAGCATCTTGGCGATCGCGAGGTAGAACCCCAAAAAGGGCAAGAAATTAGCCAGCCCCAGCCAGGCTTCGACGGGGTGCTCTGCCAGCAGGCAACTGACAATTGTCGCAGCAGCCCAGGTCCCGAATCCCCAGCGGAGCCAGCGGCGGTCGGCAGAACCGGCAGCGCGCCCGGGCGTGCGGAATGACTGCTGCAGCGCGCTCCAGCCCAACCCAACCGTCCCGACCGCAGGCCACAGGGGCAGAACGAATAGCGAGCGCTGCAACCACCGCCAAGCCGAAGAGACTTTCACAAGGGCTCCCGCTATAGGCCCGCCACCGCTAGCGGCTCCAAATCGTCGCTGCGGGTCAGGCGAATCTGAGCGATCGTAAAGACAAAAGGAACGATGCGATTGTAATTTGTCGCGATCGCTCGCCAGCTCAAGTCTGCCAGCAGCCAACTCCATAACACTGGCCCCAGGCAGGATGCTGCCGCTCGCATTGCGCCCACGCGGGCGCTGGCAAACGCCAAATTTTGGCGAGCGCTATAAAACGCTAACTGCTTCTGGAGCTGAGTGGCTGCAGCCGCACCGCCACGGACCAAGGCTTGCTTGGCCAGTTGGTACTGGGCGAGTTGGATAGCTTGCAAAGCAAGCTGCCGGGCAAACTGCTTGAGTAGCCAGGTCCGTAGGATAGAACTCACGGCAATCGTGCCGCTACTTTTGAGGAGCAACTCAATGGGCTTGTCCTGAAAGCGCGCCGGCAGAGGTTCGGGGGGAGACAGCTCGGCCATCGACTGCCCCATGCGATCGAGGAGAGCCACTTGCTTGGCTTTGGGAAGTGCCCTCCAGGTCTGATTGACCAAATGGAGAAAAATTTCGGTTTCTAGGTCCAAGGCGCTGAGGCAATCGGTTGCAAGCTTCAGCTTGAGGTGCTTGCAAATCCGGGCCATAACCTGATGATAGGTTAGCTCTCGGGTGCGCTGGCGCAATACCGTCAGGCCGTCAGCCGCGAGAAATCGGAAACGCTCTTCGATCGCAGCGTACTGAGCTTCGCGGGTCTTACTCTGAATTTCTGCAGGTTCCGGCACGCTCAAATAATCGAGAGGGTTAAGCTTGCGACAAAATAAAAGCTGCGTGATGTCACCAAGCTCCTCGTCCGTTGCCAGACCCAAAACCGATCTCAACTCTTCCAAGCGCCTCTCCTCCAGAACTCCAAACGCGGCTCCCCGTTCCCATTATCTGGGTCTTGCGACTAGCTTTGTGGGAGCCCCAGTGCTTGGGAGCGGAGAGGGAGGGATTCGAACCCCCGGAACCTTGCGGCTCAGCCGATTTCAAGTCGGCCGCATTCGACCACTCTGCCACCTCTCCAGCTGCCCTTCATCATAAGCAAGGGACCCTCGCGGTGCAATCGGGCCTGCCCTGCTCCGACGAGCCGCAGGGGCCAATTGCTCCTACCCTCCAAATAACGGTGGAGTTCCTTCTCTTTCTTTAGCGCCAGCCGGCCCGGTCCATCACCCGGACTGCGGCTGCGTTGTGGCGACCCAGCTCGGCAACATTGAGCGTATCTTCTTTAAAAGAACCAAATGCCTCGACGGGAGCGGCCAGAGGTGCTCGGGCAATAACTGGGTATTCGTTATTGGCGCGAGCAAAAATCGACTGGGCGATGAAGCCGGTGAGATATTCCAGAAATCGAATGGCAGATTCGGGGTTGGGAGCCGTCTTGAGGACGCCAGCACCGCTGATGTTGACGTGAGCGCCTCGGCCCCCTTGGTTGGGAAAGAAAACCTTAACGGCGTTGTAGACTGCCGGGTCGGCGTTAGCTCCCCCAGGAGCGTAACGGGGTAGGTAGTAGGTGTTGGCAATGGCAACGTCAGCTCGACCGGCTGCGACCGCCGTAATCTGAGCGCGATCGTTGCCTTGGGGCGGGCGCGCAAAGTTCGCCACCAAGCCACGGCACCAATCTTCAGCTGCTTGCTCCCCGAGGTGGGCGACGAGGCTGGCAACCAATGACTGGTTGTAGACATGGCTCGAGGAGCGCACCACGATACGACCGCGCCACTTTGAGTCGGCGAGATCTTCGTAGCGCCCCAACTCGCCGGAACCGACCTTGCCGTTGTGCATCAGCACTCGCGCCCGCTTGGCCAGGCCAAACCAGAGACCGTCGGGATGGCGCAGGTTGACCGGGATGCGATTTTCTAGAGTGTTCGAGCTAACCGGTCTGAGGATTCCCGCTCGCTCGGCACGCCATAGGCGAGCGACATCCACAGTCATCAGCACGTCTGCAGGCGAATTGCGCCCCTCGCTGCGAATGCGTTCGATGAGTTCGTCGGCTTTTCCTTCTAAAAGGTTTATCTTAATGCCCGTGGCTTGCGTGAAGCCTTCGTAAAGTGCGTCGTCGCTATCGTAGTGGCGGGAAGAGTAGAGGTTGAGCTGTCCGGCTTGCTGGGCAACGGCAGGTTGTCCGAGTCGTCCGGCTGCGATCGCCAGTGTGGCCGCTCCAGCCCCTAGAAATGCTCGCCGCTTTAATTTATTCCCTCTCAATGGCTCGGTCTCCGAAGTTCTCTAAAAAATACAGTTTCAAGATCTCAGCACCAACAGAACCCAGTGCCGGCATGGGGCACTAGATGCAAATGAATACTAGTTAGCGCGATTGACTTACCGGCTCGAAGCCTGCTAAGCCTCACTCAATATAGCATGGCTTGCTGAAAAATTTTTTCATTAGTGATGCGCACGCGCGATACAAGTAAACCGCCAGCAAAGACCGGCTGGCAATGGTTTGGCCTTCTTGAGAGCCGGCAGCCGCTTGCAAACGGAGCTGCAATCGAGTTCGAGAGGGTCTTCGACATGCTTGCCACTACAGGGCTGTTGCCGCGCCGAATTAGTCGAGGGCCTTATCAGGAAGTCTCCGCAATGCGATCGCGCGGCAGCCCCCGGCAAGACCCGCTGAGGGCCTGGTTGTAAGCTACTAGGTATTTGCAATTCTTTTCTCAAGAGACTTCATGGCAACCATCAACAGCAACTACCTCAAACTCGCGGCAGGCTATCTCTTTCCCGAAATTGCGCGGCGCGTTACGGCATTCGCGACAGCCCATCCCGACGCACCCATCATCAAACTTGGCATCGGCGATGTGACCGAACCTCTACCGGCTGCTTGCCGTCAGGCTATGGTGCGGGCTGTCGAGGAGCTCGGCGAGCGCGCCACCTTCAAAGGCTACGGCCCCGAGCAAGGGTATGCTTGGCTGCGCGAAAAAATCGCCGCCCACGACTTTCAGGCGCGCGGCTGCGACATCGATGCCTCAGAGGTCTTTGTATCCGATGGCTCCAAGTGCGACTCGGGCAATATTCTCGATATCTTTGGCGACGACAACAAAATCGCCGTCACCGATCCGGTTTACCCGGTTTATGTCGATACCAACGTTATGGCCGGCCACACCGGCCCGGCAGACGCAACGGGCAAGTACGGCAGGCTCGTTTACTTGCCGGTGACGGCAAGCAATGATTTTGTCGCGCCCCTGCCGGCCGAAAAAGTCGATTTGATCTATCTGTGCTACCCTAACAACCCGACGGGAGCCGTCGCCACCAAAGTGCAGCTGCAAGCCTGGGTGGACTACGCTCGCGCCAACGACGCAATTATTTTCTTCGATTCGGCTTACGAAGCTTTCATCACCGATCCGGCACTCCCCCACTCAATTTATGAAATTGAGGGCGCTCGAGACTGTGCTATCGAGTTTCGGTCTTTTTCTAAAAATGCTGGCTTCACCGGGACCCGCTGTGCCTACACGATCGTGCCCAAGAGCCTCAAAGGCAAAGCCGCCGATGGCTCCGAGGTCGAGATTTGGCAGCTCTGGAACCGCCGCCAGTCGACCAAGTTTAATGGTGTCTCCTACATCGTGCAGCGCGGGGCCGAAGCTACGTACTCCGAAGCAGGTCGGGCGCAAATTGCCGAACTCATCGCTTTCTACCTAGAAAACGCCAAGATCGTTCGCGAAAAGTTGACCTTTGCGGGCCTGTCGGTTTACGGCGGCATTCACGCCCCTTATATCTGGCTCCAGGCTCCTGAGGGTCTCACCAGTTGGGACCTATTCGATCGCCTGCTCGAGAAAGCCTTTGTTGTCGGCACGCCCGGATCGGGCTTTGGCGCGGCGGGCGAGGGCTATTTCCGCATCTCGGCCTTCAACAGCCGCGAGAATGTCGAAACGGCCATGCAACGCATCGTGGAAAACTTCAGCGCCTAGGCGCAAAGGGCGCGAGTTCGGCGCAAAGGGCGCAGTAACGCCGAACTCGCGTGTCGGTCAAGCTCTTCGATTACGCTTCGATTTCAACGCGCCCGAGGGCCGCTGCCACGCAGGTGAGAATATGGCCTGCCTCGGGCTCGAAGCTCGGATCTTGGAGGTATTTGTAATTGCCAGAAATCAGCTTGACCTGGCAAGTGCCGCAGGCACCCGAACAACAAGCATGGTCGATTTCGATACCCTCTTCGAGGGCCACATCGAGAATGCTTTTGTCATCACTACAGGGAAACTCTCCCTTAGAGATGGCAAAAACCACCACGGGCGCGCCATCAGTACTAGAGGTTACAGGCGCGGGGGCTGCAGGTGCGGGAGTTGCCGGCGCTGCCACAGGCGGTGCCGGATCTGCTGCGGCTGGAGCAGGGGGTGCGGCTGCCGGCGCAGCGGTAGCCTCAACGCTAGCTGCCGGCGCAGCGGGTTTGCGCTTCGGCCCGCCAAAGCTCTCTTGGAAGTAGTTTTCCATCGGAAAGCCCTGCTCGGCAAACAAGGTTTTGGCCTGCTTCATGAAGCTATCGGGACCGCAGGTGTAGACGACGCGCTCGCGGAAATCTGGAGCAATCGTCTCGAGCAGCTTGGCATCCAAGCGCCCGGTGAAGCCCATCCAGGGATTGCCAGCAGTCGAGCGGGTTGCAGCAATAGCCAGCTTGAGATTTGGGTGCCGCACGGAGAGCAATTCCAACTCCCGCTGAAAAATGATGTCGCGTGGAGTGCGGGCACTATGGAAAAAGACGATATCGGCATCGCTGCCGCGATCGAGCAGCCAGCGGGTCATCGACATCATCGGCGTGATGCCGCTGCCAGCCGAGACGAAGAACAGCTTTTCGTCGGGTGCGCGATCGCAACAGGTGAACTTGCCCATAGGACCGCCGATGGCAATCCGGCTACCCGGCTGGATATTATCGTGCAACCAGTTAGAAACGAGTCCGGGGGGCGCTTCGGGATCGTCTCCTGGGGGTGGAACTCGCTTGACGGTAACCTCCAAAGTATGAGGCCGCGTGGGCGTCGACGAAATCGAATAGGAGCGCTTGATAGGCTTGCCGTCGATGCTTAGATGCAGCGTGATGAATTGGCCGGGTTTGTAGGAAAAGAGCTTTCCCGCTTCGTTGGTGAAAATAAAGGTTCTGACATCTTCTGTTTCGCAAATGACGCGCTTGCAGGTCACCTCTAGGTCTTCTCCCTGCCACCAACACCCGTCGGGCGCTCCAGCCGAAATGTCTGCTGCTTCCGCTTTTGCTGTCTTCTTCTGCGACACGAAAGCAACGTTCTCGATGGCGATTAGATAAGACCCGAGCCGGAGCGTATCATTCTCTTTGAGAAGGTAAGGATGATTGATTTCGGCGGCCTCGTTGTTAATCCAGGAGCCCGCCGAGCTACCGAGGTCGGTGTAGTAGAACCCCCCATCGCGGCACAAAATACGCCCGTGCACCCGGCTGATATCGCTGCGGTCTAGGATGATGCCGCAATCAGCATGTCTGCCAATGAGGTACTCTCCGACATCAGCAGATAGCTGCTTTCCCTCAATTGTTCCGGTGTCGGAGTTGATGATCTTGATATCCATAGTCGGTTTTTTGGCTAGTTTCTGGTGGCCGGAGTTAAAAAACTAAGTTGAAGGCAAGACCGTGATGAGGACGAAGATACGCCTGCGATCGCCATTCTCGGCACTCGGGGCCTACCCGCTTGAGCCAGAGTAGAAAGGATCGAGCCCAGTTAAATAACCCAATCCTCGCTGAGCCTCCAAATAACAAACTGGTCGCTAGGCGGGGCCAGCGAACAAAATGCACTGGCTTTTGAGGGAGTCTGGCAAACATTACCCCGAGCCCCTGAGATATCCGTCCACCAAAGATAGCGCTCCGGGGCTAGGCTAGTTAACTTAAGTCACATTAAGTTGACTTTGTTCTACTCGTTGAACCTTACCAGTCGAACTCGTCACTGCTGAGATGAAATTTAAGTAATCTTGCTTATGCTGGGATCCCAATCCTATGGCTGCAGCTCGAAATAGCTGCAATGCTGAGGGCGCACGATTGAGAAATCTCGGCGGTCAAATGTATAGATGCAGGTAATGTTGAGTCGCTCGGCAACTGCAACGATTGCGGCGTCTGCAAAATCGAGCTTGCCATCGGCGTATTGCTCTAAGACGTTATTGACTCATGCCAAGTCTTCGCCGGTTACACACTCAATCTGAATCGGGTACCTGCCAAGCTGGCCAGAAAGCGACGCATTGCCTGATGTCCTAGCCTAGACACAAGTAGGTAACAGATTTCTGGCAGGACGGCAATCGGTAGCACCAGATTCGTTCTGGAACGTTTGGCAAGGTCTGATGCTTTTTCGTGATTGCGATCGTCTCGGTCGGTCAGCGCGAACAGGAAGCTGGTGTCGAGCATCGCGGTCATCAGCTTTCCTGCGGCTTGTTTCCCCAGCCGCGAACGGGATCGACTTCACTAGCCAGAATCTCCTCATCTCGACTCGAGACATCACCCTGTCCGGAGCGACCCAGCCCTGAAATCTCAGTAAGGAAATCGCTAGTACTGCCAAGCTCTCTTTCCCGAGCTTCAGAGGGATTATCCGTAGGGCCGAGTACGTGTCGGCGCTCCCGAAAGCAGATGAGTTCCTGCCGGATTTTCTCAGCAGCGGCAGGGGGAGTAGCAAGTGCCGACGAGAAGAAAAATGCGGAAGACACCAAGGGCATCGAACTCAAGTAGAGTAGGGCTGGCGAGCTAACGGGGAAGAAAGTAGCCGCCGTCATGCACGAGAAAGCTAATACAAAGCAAGCAGCAGAAAACGAAAACCCACTGAACCTCAGCAAACGATCTGAGAGGTTGGTTTCCCTAATTTCTAGGCCTTTCTTAGAGATTCTCAAGAAATCTTGGGCTCTTCTAAAGTCAAGATAGTTCAGCCTCCCAGACGACCACTCGCACAAATCTATTATCTCTTTTCGGAGAAACTTATCAGTCTTTATTTTGTATAATAGGTAGAAATGAAGCGCATTTATTTTCTCCTCGACCGCTCCTTGCATTTGTTTGTCTAGATAGCCTCTCTCGAGCGCCTTTTGCCACTTTCTTAAATCTCGCTCCGAGTAAACTTCCCAAAACCTGTAGATGGTACCTAGCCTGAATAGGACTGCTAGGGAGAAGAGGATCGAGAATTTCCAAGGATCTTTTCCTATCCAGCCATCCACAATTTTCAAGACTTCGAGTAGTTCCGTCATCGTAGTCGGCGTGCCTCGTAATGCTCGAGGGGTGGTCGAAGAAAGTAGTTTAAATGTACCATATGCGCTCTCATGCGTCAAAGGAGATTGCGCTCTCCCGGATCGAACACCTCAGGAAGAGCTGGCTGCTTCGATTTGGCGCACGACCGTTTGGGCTGAGTAGCTGACCCCGGCAGTCCCCTCGCCGGGATGGGTCGAGTCGCCCACCAACCACAGCCTGTCAACAGGGGTGCGCGTCGCAAAGCCAAAAGGCCCGAACGTAGAGAGCCGCTGGCCGACGCCACCGACACTGCCGCGATCGCGGGAGGTAAACCGCGCGAACGTTCGAGGCGTGGCGGCTTCTTGGTGGACGATGGTGGCGTCGCTGAGCTTGAAATACTCGCCCAAGCGAGCGATCGCGCCGGCGGTATAGGCCTGCTTGCGGGTTTCGTAGGCTGCCCGGTCGTCTTGCCACCATAGGCTCGTATCTGTAAAAGACGAGGCCACGATGGTGGCGCGGTCTGCTGGGGCGCGGCCATCGCCCGGACGGCTCACGGAGACAAACAGTGAATTGTTCTCGCCGATGGGGCCATTGCGGTCGTAGAAAAACTGCAGGTGAGGCGGGCAGTTGGGTGGAATGGCTGCAGCCTCGACGCCTAAATAGAGCGCGAACGCCCCCGAGGGTGCGGGCAACTTTTCGAGGCGCCGCTGGTAATTTTCTAGTAAGGTCATCTGCCAGGGCGTTAGGTCATCTTCGCCGGCAAGCAACTGCAGCAAGTCGTTGGCGGTGACGTTGGCAACGACATCATCAACGGACAGGCATTCGGTATCGCTCGTTTTCACATTACGGACGGTGATGCCCGCCACGCGCCCGCCGCGCGCGTGAATTTTCTCAACGGCACGGCCCAGGTGCAAGCGGCCGCCGTGTTGCTGGCAGGCTTCGACCAGGCGATCGCTGAGTATCTGCATGCTGCCTTCGAGGTGAAATAGCCCTTGAGGCGCTTGCGAGACACTCAAGGACGTGGCGGCGTAGAGGAGGGCCGTTTCTTCAGCGCCAACTTGGGAATAAAGCTTGAGTTGCAGATCTAAAAACGTCCGCAGGCGGCGATCGTCATCGAGGCCGTAGAGTCGCAGAGCGTCGCCAACGGTCATCAACGCAAACGGCAGCGTCAAGAAGGTATCCGGGCGCAGGGCACCGAGCAGTTGACCCAAATCCCAAGTGTTGCGGGGGGGCAACACCGGCTCGCGGGCCTGAAAGCGCCAGCTAATCGCAAAGAGCTTGCCCAGCAGCCACCAAAAAGGTTCGCTCCCCGGAAACTGCCGCTGCCGCTCCTGCTGCCATCGTTGCGGGTCGCGCCATACATTAATGGGCTCGCGCTCGCCCGGCAAATACACCGCACAGGCCGGGTCGCAGGGCAGAGCTGGGGGCAACTCGACCCCCAGCTCTGCAAAAATCTGGTGATGGATGCCACCTGGCTCGAGACCCGCAACCTGGGTTGCGCCGACATCGAAGGTAAAGCCGCGCCGCTTGAAGGTAGAAGCGCACCCACCCGGCACCCAAGCCCGGTCGTAAATATCGACGGCATAACCGCGCTTGGCCAGTAGCGCCCCCGCCGTCAGGCCGCCGATGCCTGCCCCAATAACGGCCACGCGGCGATCGCGTCCGGTCGCTCCCTGCATATCTCTGCATCCTGACAAGAAGAACTATGAGAAGATCTTAAACTTTTGTTCCAAAAATGCAGGGTGCGCGCCTCAGTAGATGTCCTCGTCGCCGAGGCCGGGGCGGGGTACGGGCAAGATCTTGCGCTTGCTGAGATCGCGCAGCCAAAGGCCCCCCAAGACAGCAACGACAAGTGCGATCCACCCCGTCAGGGGCTGCAAAAGCAAGAATCCGCCGACGGCAAACATGCCCCCAAACAGCAAAAAGAGCGCAGCAACTACCCGCAAGCTATCTTTGCGCAAATCCTGTAGGGGTGCGAGGCCCGTGCGCTGTCGCTGTCGCTGCCAACCCGGCCCGCCCGGGCGCACCCGCGTGTAAAAGGCATCGAGGGTTTCGTCGCTCTCGGGCGCAGTCGCCAGCATGACGGCAATCCAAACAGCCGCCGAGACAGCCGAGATTAGCGTCAGGCGCAGGCCAAAATCTGCTGGAAAAATCCTCGGGAAGCCCTCAATGGCAGGCAGCACGCTGGTCGCCAAGCCCACCACAAACCCAACCACCATTGCCGCCAGCTCGGCAGCGGCATTGATGCGCCACCAAAACCACCGCAGCATTAGCACGAGCCCCGGCCCCGTGCCAATAGCAATCACCAAGCGAAATACGGTTGCCACATCGCTGGTAAAAAATGCTGCGATCGCCCCTAAAGCGGTCACGACGACCGAAGCGAGCCTCCCCGCCCAAATGAGTTCTTGCTGGCTGGCTCCGGGCCGCCAAAAGCGCCGATACAGGTCGTTGGTCAGATAAGACGCCCCCCAATTGATCGAAGTCGAAACCGTACTCATAAACGCCGCCACCAGCGAAGCCACGACGACCCCTAGCAGGCCCACGGGCAAAAAATCCAGCATCAGCTTGGGATAACCCAATTCGCGATCGCTTAAATCGGGGTAAATAACCGCAGCAGCCAGAGCCACCACCACCCAAGGCCAGGTTCGCACCAAATAGTGCAGCACATTAAACCACCAAGCCGCGCCTTCGGCTTCGGCTTCATTTTTGGTGGCGAGCAGGCGCTGCACGAACTCGCCACCGCCGTCGCTGCGCCGAAAGGACCACCATTGCACCAATACATACGCACCAAAAGTGCTCGCACTAATACCGGCCGCATCGTCCCAGCCCAAGCTATCGGTGAAGGGGAAAAATGCAAGCAAATCGCGATCGCTTGCCGCCCGCACCGCCGGAACCAGCGCGTGCATGCCGCCAACGGAATTTACAGCCGCTACCGCAACGATGATGGCCCCAAACAGGGCGAGGAAAAACTGCAAAAAATCCGTGACAACCACGCCCCACAACCCGGAAAACCCCGCGTAAAGCAAGACCAGCGCGCTCACACCAATAACGCTCAGGAGCTTCAAATTAGTCGCGTCGGCAAAGCCGAGCCCCTGCCAAATTTCGAGGGCATCGATGACTTTGACCATGGCAAGCATGGCGTAGCCAATGGCAATGCAATTGATGGGGACGGCAAACAAAAAGGCCTTGGTGGCTCGCAAAATCGCTGCCATGCGCCCGCCGTAGCGCAGCTCGGTTAGCTCGGCATCGGTGATGACCTGCGATCGCCGCCAGAGCCGCGCGAAAACATAAATCATAATCAAGTGCGCGATGCCAAAGTTCCACCACTCCCAGTTCCCCGCAATGCCCCGAGTAGCGACAACCCCGGCGATGTAGAGGGGCGTGTCAATCGAAAACGTGGTAGCGGCCATACTCGTGCCCGCCAGCCACCAGCTCAGCGATCGCCCGGACACAAAAAAATCTCCTAGGCTACCGGAAGCTCGCCGCGAAAGGCCCAAGCCCACCGCCAATGCGATCGCCATGTAGAGGATGACGACAAACCAATCGAGTGCTTGCATGCTTGCTTTTGCTGAGAAGTAATTGCCTTCGCTACCGAGACGCCGCAGCGCCAGCATCGGTTCGAATCGCGGACTCTCCGTTGCTCGGACTCGCCTTGGACGGGAGGGGCGCAGGCACGTAAACTATTAAGGCTGTAAATTTTAGCTTGCAAAGATAAGAGATCTGACGGTGAGAAGTATTGTTATTGCTGGAAATTGGAAGATGCACAAGACTCAAGCCGAGGCAAAGGCCTTTGCGAGTGCTTTTGCGAGCGCGACAGCCCAGACACCGGGCGATCGCGAGCTAGTTTTGTGCGCGCCGTTTACCGCGCTCGGAGTTTTAGTCGAGGCCTTGGTAGGTAGCAGCCGCATTAAAGTCGGCGCCCAGAACGTTCATTGGGAAGATACCGGGGCCTTCACAGGCGAGATCTCGGCCCCGATGCTGGTGGAATTAGGGGTCACCTACGCGGTCGTCGGCCATAGCGAGCGCCGCCAATATTTTGGCGAAACCGACGAGACGGTCAACTACCGCCTGCGAGCCGCCCAAAAGCACGGCCTGATCCCGATTTTGTGCGTGGGCGAGAGCAAACAGCAGCGCGATGCTGGCGAAACGGAGGCCGTTGTCACCCACCAGCTCAAGCAAGACCTGGTCGGAGTAGATCAGACGCGCTTGGTCATTGCTTACGAGCCCATTTGGGCGATCGGCACCGGCGACACCTGCGAGTCGCGAGAAGCCAATCGCGTCATCGGCTCGATCCGCGCCCTACTCCACAACAAAGACGCAACCATTCAATATGGCGGCTCGGTTAAAACGGGCAACGTCGATGAGATTATGGCCCAGCCAGAAATTGATGGGGCACTCGTCGGCGGCGCGAGCCTCGAGGCAGAGAGCCTCGCGCGCATCGCCAACTACCACTAGCGCGCCAGATCTCGAGCTAGATCCCGAATACGCGGCCTCCGACTTCTTGTCAGGAGACCGCGTATTTTCTTGCGAGTAACCGCTTGCGAGCTGCGGGGCATCATTCCTGCAGGAGCACTAGACCCTGGCAGGCGACCACGAGAGTGCGGTGGTATAACGGCGACCGACCTCAGTCCAATTAACCAACTGCCACCACTGCTTGAGATACTCCGTGCGGCGATTGCGGTAGGTCAAATAGTAGGCATGTTCCCAAACATCGTTCCCCAAGACTGGGTAGAACCCACGCATGTAGGGGCTATCTTGATTGGGCATACCCATCACGACGAGCTTTTTGGCAGCCGGATCGAAGGCCAACCAAGCCCAACCACTCCCGAATTGACTGGCGCCGGCTTTTTCGAATTGCTCCTGGAAACTTGCAAAATTGCCAAACTCTTCCCCGATCGCACTTGCCAGCTCGCCAAGTGGCTCGCCGCCACCGCCTTGGCCGGGAGGGGCCATTGTTTCCCAGAAAATACTGTGATTGACATGGCCGCCGCCATTATTGCGAACGGCTTCGCGGAGGTCTGCAGACACTGCGCCCAGGTTTGTGACGATCGCTGCTGCGCTGAGTTGCTTGAGTGAGGATTGAGTGTTAGCTGCTTTGTTGAGGTTTCTGGTGTACCCGGCGTGGTGCTTGTCGTAGTGAAACCGCATCGTCTCTTCAGAAATGATGGGCTCGAGGGCATTGTAGTCGTAGGGGAGAGGCGGCAAGGCAAAGGGCTCGTCGCCCGTAGCTGCCAGCACGCTCGACCCGGCGCGCGCGCGGGCTGCAGCTCCTAGCGATAGGGCAGCCAAGGCTGCGCCCCCTGTCATTAGCAAATCTCGTCTTTTCACGGTGTCAAACTCCTCAATGTTCGAAGATTGAAGGTGTCGCCGCTGCCAGCTCAAACAGCCAGACGGCGCGTACCCTATAGGCTTACCACGATTGCAAACGGACTATCGCCCGACACGTCGGGAATTGCTGACAAAAATTTAGGCTAATTCGATCTTTGAGTCGTCGCCGATCATGAAGCGCATGGCCTTCGGGCGCTGGGGAGCAACGGTTAACTGGGCCCGCTGGCCGACCAGGCTATCGACGATGCGCTGCTCGATGCCAACGACCTTAGAACCGGCCAGCAAAACGCTGTGCTCGATGTCGGCATCGATGAGAGTCGCGCCATCAGCAATGCTGGTATACGGACCGATGAAGCAATTCTCAATATGACAGCCGCTGCCGATAATTACCGGGCCGCGAATAGTGCTGTTGACGATTTTGGTGTCGGTGCCAATACTGACGCGGCCGATCGCGCGCGATGTTTCGTCTGGCTCGCTGGCGCGATCGCCTTGCAGGCAAGTATCGAGGATGATGCGATTGGCTTCTAGAAGGTCATCTTTTTTACCCGTATCGAGCCACCAGCCCGTCAGTTGGTGGGCAGCAACGCTACGGCCACTGCTAATGAGCCACTGGATGGCATCGGTAATTTCGAGTTCGCCGCGAGCCGAGGGTTGAATGTTGGCGATCGCCTCGTGAATGGCTGTTGTGAAAAAGTAGACGCCGACCAAGGCCAAATTGGAGGGGGGCACTTTGGGTTTCTCGATCAACTCGAGAACGCTTCCCTTCTCGTCGACGCGGGCAACCCCGAAGGCGCTGGGGTTTTCGACAGCGCGCAGCAAAATGGCGGCATCTTGGTGACCGGTCTGAAACTCCTGCAGGAAGGCCCGCATATCGCCTTCGACGAGGTTATCACCCAAATACATGATGAAGGGGGAATCGCCTAAAAACGGCTGGGCAATTTTGACGGCGTGGGCGAGGCCTGCGGGCTTGTCTTGGAGAATGTAGGTAATTTTCGTCCCAAAGCGGCTGCCGTCTCCGGTTTTCTCGCGCACTTCGTTCCCGGTCTCGGGGCTGATGACAATACCAATATCAGTCGCGCCCGCCGCCGCGATCGACTCAAGACCGTACCAGAGAATGGGCTTGTTGGCGACGGGGACGAGTTGCTTGGCTCCGGTGTAGGTGAGCGGGCGCAGGCGGGTGCCCTTACCGCCGGAGAGAATCAGACCTTTCATGGCAAATGCATCTACCTGCAGTGGGTTGGCATCAATCTACCAAACTTCCCAGGCTTTGCAAATGGTTAGGCCGCCGCTTGCAGATCTCGCAGCATCTGGCGCAGGCTCGCGCGCCAATGGGGGGCGCTCTTACCTAGGGTGGCAGCGAGCTTTTGCCCGGCCAAGACCGAGTAGGCCGGCCGTTGGGCGGGGGTGGGATAGTCGGCGGTGGTGATGGGCTCGACCGTCTGAATTTGTAGGGGGAAGTCGAGGGCGCGGGCCTCTTCAAAGGCGGCGACGGCGAGATCGTACCAGCTCGCCACGCCGCTATTGGTGTAATGGTAGAGACCCCCGGAGGCGCTCCCGTCCCGGATCGCCGGCCAGAGCTGGGCTAGAGCGCTGGCGAGATCGCCGGTCCAGGTGGGGCTACCGATTTGGTCGGCCACGACTCGCAGGGTCTCGCGGTCTTTGCCGAGGCGCAGCATGGTTTTGACGAAGTTGCCCTTGCCCGGAACGCCGTAAACCCAGGCCGTCCGCACGATCGCGTAGCGCTCTAGGCCGCTGGCGATAATGCCGCGCTCGCCAAGCTCTTTGGAAGTACCGTAGGCTCCCAGGGGGGCGGTGGGGTCGCTCTCGAGGTAGGGCGAGCCCTTCTGGCCGTCAAAAACGTAGTCAGTGGAGACGTGAATGAGGGTGGCGCCGCGATCGCGGGCTAGCTCGGCAAGGAGCGTGGGGGCCGCGCCGTTGATGGCATTGGCCAGCTCTGGCTCACTTTCGGCTTTGTCGACGGCGGTGTAGGCTGCTGCGTTGACGATGCAGTCGGGTTCGACTTGGTTCGCCAGGGCGCGAATGCGATCGGGCTGGGTGAGGTCGAGTTCGTCGCGGCCGACGGCGGTGAGGTCGCCCTGGGCGGCCAGGAGGGGCTGGAGGTCGTGGCCGAGCTGGCCTCGAGCGCCGATGAGCAGGATGCGAGGCATGGTTGTTAGCTGGGGCGATGCTGGGTTGGCTGGCGGTCAGTTTTACTGTACCAGCAACCCTGTGGGGTGCTAGTCCCAAATTCCTCAAAGTGTCAAAGCTCAGTGCTCGTAGTCTGATTCTCGATATTCCGGAGAAAATCCTTATGAAGAAAAACGAGATTTCAACGGTCTTGACGACTACTTTAAGACAGATTTCTCAATAGACCGAGGGCAGGATCTGAGTTCTGACACTTTGGGTTCATCAGGCCGATTATCCGAACGCTGAGGAAGTCCAGCGAGCGATCTTCGAGTCCGCCGAAGTGCTTTACAATCGCCAGCGATGACATTCGACCCTTGGCTATCAAACTCTAGCGAGGTTTGAGGAGCTGACTGTGGCAGCTTCACTTTGTCCTATTGCCCAAGCAGGCGAACGCAATCGCGGGCGGCATCCGCACCTTCTCCAGACACAATTGCCCACTCCAGTCCACTTTCATTTAGCATTTGCTGGATTTCTGGACTCGGTCTCACGGCCACGAACTGCACTACTGGCTCCTCGCCATAGGCGGCGATCGCCGCGATTTCGAGCGTAAAGCGTCCGGGTTGGAAATGCGGGTTGAGTTCCTTGTCGTATTCGAATTTGCTGAGCATCAGTTGCAGCGCGCAAGTGTGTTCCCGGGCGAACGTTCCTTCAATGACTTTGGCCCGAAACACTGGTTTCAACTCCGCAAACGGCAGTCGTACTGTTTCCCACTCGCCACTGGTGTCGAACGACGTCGCGTAACCGATCCCATCCCACGCACTTTCGTCGCGCAAGATGAATTTGTAGCGTTGGCCATCCCCCTTCACCCGCAGTTCGACTCCTGCATAGCTGCCTAAGTCCAACGGCGGGTCGATAACCTTTGTGCGAATCGAGGCAAAGCCGCCGTTATTTTCCGTCGAGACCTTACCCGTAAAGAGCGCGCGATCGCCCGCCAGCCGCAAGCCACTCTCACTAACGCCACCCATCACCACGTCGTCCACCGCACCCCACAGCGAACGCATACCCTCATTCGCCCGCGCGAAGTCGAACAAGGGCAATACCGTTGCGGGCGGCAACTCCCGGCGTGCCCGCTCGACGAGATCGTTTGTAGGGTTGACTGCGATGACTCTAGTGAAACCGGACAAAGCCGGTATCGAGTCAGGTCGGGCGGTCGCGACCTCAAAACCAGCAATCGGCGGCAGCGGTCCCCATCCCTCAGGCGCGACAAGCAGCAGGCGCGGTGCCGGGCGGGTGGCAGGCGGGTGGACTCCCAAAATCATTTGCTTCAGCCAATCGATGTCTCTGAGCAGTGGCACACTATCGAAAAACGCTAGCGTCCGTACGAATCGACTGAGATCCCATGACTGACCCATAATCGCCTCCAGCAAAGCGCGCGCCACGCCCTCATCTTGGCACACCGCCAGCAGCTCGCCGAGAGCCCCGAAACTGTCCTGATAGTAGACTTGAGGTGTCCGAAGTGCCAGGACTCAGATCCCGCCCACAACCTATTGAGAAATAGACTTTAAGTCAGGGGTCAAGACCGTTGAAATCTCGTTTATCTTCTTGAGAAATTTTTTAGGATATTGAGAATCAGGCGACGAGTACTGAGTTCTGACACTTTACGACAAAGCGGTGTGTTACGGAAGTTTTGCTAACCCTAAAAGGATTCTGTTGCAGCTGGTGGAGGCACCTGGGTTCCAGCTTGGTTTTCACCTTTTCTTCACAGACAACCCTCTAAGATGACCATCAAAACTAATAGATTATCTTCTTGCTTTGTCCGTCAGCTCTCAGCACTCCGTTTCGAGAATGTCTTCAATCCATATGCTGATATTTGTCCGACGCATGACAAACCCAACGCGGCTCTCATCAGGCAGCGCAATCTTACTCTAGTATTAGATGCAGCTCTGTCCAAGCGTGTAGATTCGATGTGGTTCGCTCGCGACCTGGGCTATCGTGGAGGACGTCGCACAGGTTTGGCTTTAACGGACGAGGTTCGCCTCTTTTTACATGCGCGGCTTCTAGGTACACCGCCTCTAATACGAGCGACCAAAGGTGCAGCCATGACGGAACGAACTGCTGCCAATGTTTGGCATGCTCTTCAATCAATCAATCGCCCTGTTTTTCTCTGGAACGTTTTTCCGCTTCACCCTCATAGGCCAGGTGAGCCAATGTCAAATCGCTGTCATAAAAAAATTGAGCGGGCGGCTTTTCAAAAGCTCAATGGTTGGTTGATTGAAATCTTAAGACCCAAACAAGTGATTGCAATTGGTCGTGATGCTCAGTCTGCAATAGCTGAGCTTGGAGTCGAGCCGGTAAAAATTCGGCATCCTAGCTATGGAGGGCAGGCTGAGTTTTTCTCGGGACTGTCTAGCCTTTATAATGCACCACTTTCGTCTGCTTCAATATCAGGTTGAATTATTTGAAGGATTGACTGCGTCTTAAATAAGTAAGCCTCGCGGCAATGTTGCCTCCTTCTCTATGGAGGGATTAGCGCCTCATTTGGCAGTATTGCGACGTTATACCAATTCTCTTAGTCTCCGCTACAGATCGTCCGGGCTCCGTAACCCAAGC
>CAYTBI010000055.1:0-27330 GCA_964435975.1 uncultured bacterium | reverse complement strand
TGGCACATCGGCAACGATATACCCTTCGTACCCAACAAGCGCGCGGGCGGCTACATTCTCGGCGGGGCGATCGCGCCTATTTTCTTCAACACGGCCGAAGACTCGGGAGCGCTGCCCATTGAGTGCGATGTCACCCAGCTCAATACTGGCGACGTTGTGACGCTCCATCCCTACAAGGGCACGATCGCCAACGCAGCGGGTGATGTCATTTCCACCTTTGCCCTCAAGCCAGACACCATTCTCGATGAAGTCCGCGCCGGCGGTCGCATTCCCTTGCTCATCGGCAGGGGCCTTACCGACCGGGCCCGCGAAGCTCTCGGCATGAGCCCGAGCGAGCTGTTCGTGCGCCCACAGACACCTACAGAGACCGGCCAGGGCTTCACCCTCGCTCAAAAAATGGTAGGCAAAGCCTGCGGCCTGCCGGGCGTGCGGCCGGGCACCTCCTGCGAGCCGATCATGACCACCGTCGGCTCCCAAGACACCACCGGCCCCATGACCCGCGACGAGCTCAAGGAGCTCGCCTGCTTGGGCTTCCACGCAGACTTTGTGCTGCAGACTTTCTGCCATACAGCGGCCTATCCCAAGCCGGTAGACGTTAAAACCCATGCCGAGCTGCCGGATTTCTTCTCGACCCGCGCGGGCGTGGCCCTGCGCCCGGGCGATGGCATCATTCACTCCTGGCTCAACCGCATGCTGCTTCCCGACACGGTGGGTACCGGTGGCGACTCCCACACGCGCTTCCCGCTAGGTATTTCCTTCCCAGCAGGTTCGGGTTTGGTCGCTTTTGCTGCCGCCCTAGGCTCGATGCCACTGGATATGCCGGAGTCGGTGCTGGTGCGCTTCACCGGCGAGCTGCAGCCGGGGGTTACGCTGCGGGATATCGTCAACGCTATTCCTTATGTGGCAATTCAAGCGGGCAAGCTCACCGTAGCCAAAGAAAACAAAAAGAATGTTTTCTCCGGCCGCATTATGGAAATGGAAGGCCTGCCCGATCTCAAGGTCGAGCAAGCCTTCGAGCTAACGGATGCGACCGCCGAGCGCTCTTGCGCGGGCTGCACCATCAAGCTGGGCGAAGAGACCGTCGCCGAGTATTTGCGCTCTAATATTGCCCTGATTAAAAACATGGTGGCGCGGGGCTACACCGACGCGCGCACCTTGCTGCGTCGAGCGGCCAAAATGCAGCAGTGGCTCGATAACCCGCAGCTTCTAGCTGCCGATGCCGACGCCGAATATGCTGACACCATCACCGTCGATCTCAGCCAAATTAAAGAGCCCCTCGTTGCCGCTCCTAACGACCCTGACAACATCAAACTGATGTCAGACTGCGCCAGCGACCCGATTCACGAGGTCTTTATCGGCTCCTGCATGACCAACATCGGCCACTATCGCGCGGCTGCCAAAATCCTCGAAGGCGCAGGCACTGCTAAAGTCCGGTTGTGGATCTGTCCGCCAACGCGCATGGACGAAAAGCAACTGCGCTCTGAGGGCGTTTACGGGGTTTTTGCAGCGGCTGGCGCGCGCACGGAGATGCCCGGCTGCTCGCTGTGTATGGGCAACCAAGCCCGTGTTGAAGATGGCGTCACGGTCTTCTCCACCTCAACGCGAAACTTCAACAACCGCATGGGCAAAGGCGCTCGGGTTTACCTGGGCTCGGCCGAGCTGGCGGCTGTATGTGCTCTGCTGGGTCGCATGCCCACTGTTGAGGAATACCTGGAGATCGTGCGCGAGAAAATTGCGCCCTTCGAAGGGGATTTGTATCGCTATCTCAACTTCGATCGCATTGCTGGCTTTGAAGATGAAGGTCGCGTCATTCCCCTGGAAGAGATGCCCCGCATTGAGGACATCCTGGGTATGCCGACTGCAGGTGCGAGCTCTTAAGATACTGCTGAGATTTGTCGGCGAGTTAGTAGTAAGAACACAATAGCGAGGGAGCAAACCACCTTGTCCCCTCGCTATTTTTGCTTTTCTATCGCCCTTGAGAGGCTACTTGCAAAGCCTTCTGATGTGGCACCAGCTACCTAGTTATTCTACAAGCCACGACGGGAAGATCGGGTCTCCGGCCCCCTCTCTTGTAATAGTCATATAACCTGAGATATGCGGAACAACCCTTTCCAAACAGCCTCCGAGCGGTCGAGATTTCATGCTCTCGCATTTTTTAAGAATGTTTGAGAAATTTACCGAAAACACCACGCCCTTGCATCGAGGGTAACCGACCCACAAAAAAGCAACAGTATTTTCCGGGGTTATTGCATCTATTTTTTCGTGTTTAGCTAACCAATTCAGAACTTTTGTTAAATAAAATATCTTCGCATCTACATTGAGAGATTCTTCGCGATAGGATTTGCTGCGTCAAGAGACTACCTGTGGAAATGAGCTTGATGGTGGAAATGAGATGCGCTATGAACGAGTTTGGAAGCGGCACAAGCCACCATTGATTTCGATACACCGAAAGCAATATATGCAAGATAGGATCCTAAAGACTTTGTATAATGCTTGCCCGAAGATTCAAAACGAGCAAAGAGGCACTCATTGGGGGGATCGTTCGCTGCGGGCAAGAGAGCCGCTCATATCATTGAGCCGCTCATACATTGATACGATCGCCTGCAATATTTGACAGGCGGCCTTCAACCTAACGAGCAAGAGTCGAGCTTGCACGGTTTTGTGCTGCTCTGGTGGCAATAGTGGCGCGCTCGGCAGAGCCTAAATCTGCTTGCCGAGTAAGGCTTTGCGGGCACTCGAGTGCCCGCAAAAATAGAGCGCGAAGCTTCATTTTCTAACTCAGTAGGATTCGCGTACCGGAACCCCTTCAAAGCTTGGGGTCCCCGCATCAGAGTGAGCCAAGTGTTTGTCTACTAGCTAGACTGAAAAATCAGGAGACGAAAATGGAAACTATCTCAATCGATCCATTGTTTTCGAGCGGCCTATTGAATTTCTTTCTGGCGTTCACCGATACCGATGAAATCATTGCCCCGGTCAATGGCAGCAGCTTCAGTCTGGCAGATTTACAAGATCGGCCGGTAACGGTTTTTGCAGTGCCAAGAGCTGGTGCCCCAGAGATTGGCAGCGTGCGCTTAGAAGCACCGGGCATCGACAATCAACTCGAAAACGTCAGCCCCTACGCGTTGTTTGGCGATATTGACGAAGATTTCAACACTGGCGCGGTTTTGTCTGAGGGTAATTATCCGGTCAATGTCACGGTTTACTCAGGCTCGGACGGCTCGGGTGCGGTGTTGGAGACTCTCTCGCTGAACTTTACGGTAGAAGGCGCTGTCGAACCAGAACCTACGCCAGTTAATACAGCTCCCATAGCCCAACCAGACAGCATTTCGACCAGCCACAACACCGCCGTTAATATTGATGTGCTGTCTAACGACAGTGATGCTGATGGCGACTCGCTGAGCGCAGTTATCCTCACCCAAGGTCAGAGGGGCTCAGTCGCAGTCGGCAGCAACGGTACCCTGACCTATACGCCAAATAATGGCTCCACAGGAATCGATAGCTTTACCTATCAGGCCGCTGACGGTCGCGGCGGTCTGAGCGAGCCTGCGACTGTCAGCGTTGATGTTGCTGCTGCTGCGCCGGTCGCCCCAGACCCCGCCCCACCAGCGGGTGCAGTTGCCGATATCTCAGGCGAGCTGAGGCAGTGGCACAAAGTCAGCATTACCTTTGAAGGTCCGCAGGCCACCGAATCCCGCAATACTTTTGCTAACACTCGGTTGGATGTTACCTTCACCAACCAAGATACGGGCGACGTGCTAGTTATTCCCGGTTTCTTCGCAGCTGACGGAGATGCGGCCAATACTAGCGCTACCGAGGGAAATATTTGGCAGGTTAATTTCAATCCGCCAAGCACGGGGAACTGGACTTTCGAGGCTTCGTTCCGAACGGGCAATCTCGTGGCTGCTTCTACCGATCCGAATGCCGGCGTGGCGATCGCCGGATTTGAGAACATCGGCGGGTCGCTAGCCATTGCGGCAAGTAACAAGCCTGCCGACGATTTCCGCTCTAAGGGCCTCATCATTCAAGCCCAGGACAGCCATTACCTACAGCATCAAGGCGATGGCGACTTTTTCATTCGCGGCGGTCCTGGCGTACCGGAGAATTTCCTCGCTTTCGAGGACTTTGATAATACTCAAGTATCGGGCATTAATCATCGCAACACCGGGCGGCACGATTTTGCCGCCCACGCGGGCGACGCTGCAGCAACTGACCCCACCTGGGATGGCGGCCGCGGTGCCAATATCTTCGGCGCGATTAATTATCTTGCCGACCGAGGCCAGAATACGATTTACATCTTGACCAACACAATTGGCGGCGACGGACGCGATGTTGGTCCCTGGGTCAATCCGGAACTCTACGATGTGGCTAGAAATGTTAGGTCCATCGAGCAGGCCGGTAACGGCCTGAGTGTAGATGACTTCTCCACCTATGATGTCTCCAAACTCGACCAGTGGAGCCGCGTGTTCGACCATCTCGACAACAGCGGGATCTATACAAATCTCCTGTTGCAGGAAACAGAAAATGACCAGCTTCTCAATGGAGGCACGAACGCTGCGGGCACGAGTCTCTCTGCAGAACGCCTAATTTACATGCGCGAAATGGTCGCCCGTTTCGGCCATGTCAATGGCCTGCAGTGGAACCTGGGCGAGGAAAACACCAACACCACCCGAGAGCGCAGGGATATGGCTGACTTCCTAGAGGCCATCGATCCTTACGGTCATGCAGTCGTGCTGCACACCTTCCCGAGTCAATACGACAGCGTTTACGATCCGCTGCTTGGCGATCCGGAATTTGACGGCCCTTCTTTCCAAGCCAGCGCTCAAGATATCCGCAGCGAGACTTTGGAGGCGCGGGATGAATCGGCAATCGCTGGCGACCCTTGGATCCTCGGCTGGGACGAAGACTCGACATTCAACTCGGCGATCGACCCCGGCACAAATAATCCAGACAGCCCCAACGAGCGCGTTCTGCGCAAAGGGCTGTGGGGGCACCTTACGGCCAACGGCTCTGGGGTTAACTGGTATCTGCGCAACACCTCAGGCCACGGCTTCGATCAAAACATTGATGATTTCACCGGATTCGAATCGCTATGGACGTGGACCGAAGCCGCAACCCACTTCTTCAACACCTATATTCCTTTTTGGGAGATGACCGATGCCGATTCAGTGACGACCGATAGCAACGACTATGTCTTCGCGAAAGCGGGCGAGTACTATGTCAGCTATCAAGACTATGGAGGCGCACAGCAGACAACCTTCGATCTAACCGACCAAGCAGGCAAAACCTTCGATCTCTTCTGGTACGATCCGCGCGAAGGTGGTGAGTTGATTGATGGCGGCACGATTTCCGGTGGCAGCTTGGTCGATGTGGGTTCTGCGCCTCGAGATGCCAACAAGGACTGGGTTATCTTTCTGCGCGATAGCAATCTACCCAACCGGCCCGAGCTGGCCGCGCCCGACCCAGTCCAGGCAGCCAACGAGTTTGCTGGCACCCACATCCTCTTTGATGACAACCAGACAGCCAACGAGTCTGCTGGCACCTACATCCTCTTTGATGCCAATTCCGATGCAGAACTGGCACGGTTTGGAAATGGTGCTGCGATCGACATCGATCTCGTTGCGGGCCGCCAAGTCACGATTGTGGCGGTCCCGAATGCCGAGCTAGGTTCTGCAGAAAGTGTGGAGTTCGTCTTTGGCAGCCACAGCAATACCGAGAGCGTCGAACCTTTCGCCCTCTTCGGCGATCTCGACGGCAGTTTTCAAGGTCAAGGAACATCTCTGGCTCCCGGCAGCCACGTGCTGAGGGCGCGCTTCTACGCTGCCGATGGCGGTCAGGGCCCGCTGCTCGGTGAGGACACGATCGCCTTCACAGTTGAGGATTTGCCCAACTAGGCGCTTGTCAAGTTAAAGGTGTCCCGGATGGGGGCCGGTATCGCACCGGAGTCCGTGCGAATTGCCCTCATGCCAGCTGGCACGAGGGCAACGCAAAAAATGGGCTGCTGCAAAGGCAACAGCCCCAAAAATAGCTAAGAATCATTGCAGAGTCCCGAGGCAGACAATGCCACAACACTGCAACTTTTTTTGAGTAATGCAGGAATAATGCGTGCTCCAGCGTCAATTCCCTACGCGGCCATCGGGTAGCTCCAGATGTCGGTGCGATCGCGCTTTTCGACCTTGGCTAACAGTTCCCGCAAGCGCGGAATCTTAGCACTGTCGTAGACGCGGAACTCGCTCTGGATAGTTGCTTTAGCAAGGCGCACGCCTTGATTGAGGACCAGCGATCCGCCCGGATCGGAGACAGAACGGTGGAAGGTTCCGGGTGGCAAGCGAAGAATCGCACCGCCTGCTTCCAATCGCACGACATGAAAAGGAGCGTTCCAGCTAAAGTTTGCTAAATAGAATGTTCGTCCCCCCGAGACGGCCAGAAGATTGTCTTCCTGGCGGGGGTGCAAATAAAATTGCCAAGCACCCGTTTCGGAATTGTTAGGACTGGTTGCTGGACCCTCGTGATAGACCAAATCGCGGGCATTCGACCCCGCAACAGTAACATCGAAGAAGCGAACCTGCGGCGTATCGCGGAACTTCTCGTACGGTATCAATTCATACATAAGGCCTTTGCCCCCCTGCCCCTCAACTATGGTCTTTTCAAGCTCAAAACCCGGCCGAATGTTGCTACGTTAGCGATTGGATTAGACCCAGAACAACTCCCTAGGGGCAGCACATCTATGCAGGAAGCGAATAGATGTTAGCAATCTCTAACATCTATTTGCGGTTCGCCCCATTGACGCGCCTAGCAACCCGCTGGTACTAGTTGGCCGAGAGCAGCCCCCATGAATATCGAACAGTTGCGAACCTTCACGACCGTTGCCGAGCTGGGAAGTTTCTCCGCAGCAGCCCTGGAGCTGGATATTTCTCAATCGGCGGTAAGCCGGGCGATCGCAGCACTAGAGAGCGAGCTGGATGTTTCTCTGCTGGTGCGGGGCCGCTTTGGCGCTCAGCTAACTCAGTTGGGCGAGCGGCTCTTAATCCACGCTCGTCAGATGGTCGCTCTGCGCGATTGTATGGATGATGATATTGCCCTGGCTCGCGGTCTTCAGGGGGGTCGGGTGCGCATTGCTTCTTTTCGGAGCGCGGCAACCCACCTGCTGCCACCGTTGCTGGCAAGGTTTTCCCAGCGCTTCCCCGAAGTAGAAGTCGCCATCGACGAAGGCGACCCTAATGCCGTGGAGCAACAGCTACGGGAAGGGCGCGCCGATATCGGTTTGATGCCCCTGCCGCGCTCGAAGGAGTTCGAAACGTGGGAGATTGCTCGCGACGAATTTGTGGTGCTCGTGCCCCAGCGGCGGAGTATGCCAGCGGTCTTAACTTGGCAGGCGCTCTCGCGCTACTCATTTATTCTCTACAACTATGCCGAGTGCACTACCGTGGTGCGCGGTCATTGGGCGCACTGGGGACAGTCTTTGCGAGTGGCCTACGAAATCAAAGAAGACTCGACCATTGTCAGCATGGTGGCTCAGGGGCTCGGCGCAGCAATTCTGCCCCGTCTGGCTGCCTTGCCAATTCCTGATGGCGTTTGCGTTTACTCGTTGCCCGTGCCCCTAGAACGAGCGATCGGCGCAGCAATTTTGCCAAATGTCATGCATCCGCCTCCAACCTTTGCCTTTCTCGACCTGCTGCGTGGAACGGGGCTGTTTGCCCGAGAGCCTTCGATTTGAGCGAAGTTATTCTAAGACACCGAAGCCCGAGGAAGGCGCTGGCGCTCTTCTCAAGCTTCCCTCAATACGACGAGGGTACGTTCGGCCCGGAACGCCCGCTCTGGTTGCTTGAGAACTCAGCAGCACGAGCGAATCCGGGCAATCGCCCTCGGAACTCGGTTTTCAAGACGAACGCTTACAGGAGCTGAGACCTACAAAGTGAGCCTGCAGGCGATCGCCGCAGCATTGCCCAGCCACGTTCGGTTGCGTAGCGACGAGGTCCCACGGGAAATATGGATTCTCGATAGCTACAGCAATCCGAACGATCTCAATTGCCGAGACTGAAGTGTCGGTTTCCAAGGCCTATTGCCCCAGGAGGGGTTTAGTTGCTGTCGTCCTCAGATTCACCGACCTTCACGAGTTGGATGTGCTTGCGTCCGAGTTTGATTTCGAACTCATCGCCGGGATTTAAATCGAGGCGCTTGGTGTAGGCGGATCCGATGAGCAGATTGCCATTAGATTGAACGCTGATCCGGTAGGAAGCAGGTTTTCCGCCGCGGCGGGGTGCTTCGCCGTTCCCTTCTAGCTCGATGCCCTTGGCTTCCATCAGGGCATTGTAGAACTTCATCATATTGACACGCTCTTGCCCGTTCTTCGTAGTCGTCACATATCCGCATTCCTTTGCTTTCTCCTCTTTGGGCACTTCGCCAAGTTCGGCAATCTTCGCCAACAAGGCATCTCCCGTGAGAGGAGATTGAGCGGCCTTCTTTTTCCTGGGCATGGTTTGGTTCTCCGACTTGAATGGGTTTCTAAGGCAACGATCCCGGCAATAGAATCCATACTAACAAGAAATGTTGTTGCAATTAAGCTAAAGAGCGAGGAATAATTCCAATGCGATTTACATCTACGTGCGAATCGAGCAAATCTGGCGATAGAATCTCCTTAGAGATCGAAGTCCCAACCGCAGAGTGTCGAACCATCGGCATGGATGTAGATTGGCATAATCGGTAGATGATGAGCGGGTCCCTGAAAGCGCGCGTGAATTGCCGAGAGCATTTTGCCTGCTGCCGTACGGACACCTCGGAGGCTGCTGGTGATGTCCGCACGCGAGCGAGTACTTCTCAGCCAAAGATTCTCGAGACAAAGCAACGTTTGCGTCTCGCGTTGGTTGAGAGTCACCGCCAGAGTGTGAATTGAAAAAAGTGGCCTCAATGCCTTTATGCTGCTCTAGCGAGGTAGTTTGAGGTACCAGTCGATCCTGACGGGGAACCTGAGACAGGCGAACTCTGTCTCTCGAGCATGCTGGATGCCGTCCTTGACGGGCTTCGCATGGGAAGTCATTCCTCTTTTAAGGAAGCCCCTGCTTGGGTTATCAAAACGATTGAGGTCGGTCGTCAGGAACGAGCGTCGAAGTATCAAATCTCCCGCGAGCACTGCCAGAATCTTGGTAGGGGCTCCTGCGGGACTCTCAAGTCTATCGCGCGAGTCGCTCTTGTGGGAGCCTAAAGGCTTTACTCGATAGGATAAAACCCACGTGATTGCCCCATAAAAGTCTAAAGGACGAATCAATGTCTGCAGAACTACCGAAGAAGCCCTTGACTGGAAAAATACTCCTTCAAAAGATGAAGGATCTAAGTAGCTTGCCACGCCGAGAAACCGCAAAGCAATGCGGCTACTACTCAGTCTCGAAAAAGGGTGACGTGCGTGTCAATTTGACGGACTTCTACGACGCCGTGCTGGCGGCCAAGGGGGTGGCGCTAGATCCCGATGGCGATCGCGAGGGGCGCGGCCGCGAAGCTACCTATCGCGTCAGCGTCCATAAAAACCACCAAATCGTCATCGGTTCTACCTATACAAAGGCGATGGGGCTGAAGCCGGGCGACGAGTTCGAGATCAAGCTCGGCTACAAGCACATCAAGCTCGTGCAGATTGATGGCGGGGAACTCGATTGAAACTGGCGACCGAACTTGGCACTCGCTGGAGATTTCTGCCCTTGTCAAGGTCTGGCGGCGGGCAGCCAGAGGCCTCGGCAAGGGCAGAAATCTTTCCAAAAAAATCACCCCGATCGTTCGTGACGAGCAGAAACCTGGCTTTCTCAAAAATGAGATGCAGGGTTCGGCAAAAGGGTTTACATTAAATGTCTATCGCGCCAGCAAAGGAAAAAGCGATTGCTTCGGGATAAAAATGTGCGGATTCGTTTAAGAACTGATCGAAAGATAAGATCGTGCGAGGCTGCCGAGCTTCCTTGAGATCGTACTTGAGGTCGCGCTCGGAGGCCTTACTGCCGAAATGTAAAGCAGCAACTGCTCTCACAAGTTTTTTGTGGCGGCAGTTGTTTTTTATGGATCTGAATCTACCAGACCCGCGCTCGGCTTGTAATTTATCGAGCGAAGCCGACTCCTTCGAGGCCAGCTACTTAAGCTGCGTTTCAGACCCAAATGCTAGCCTGAGAGCCAAACGCCACCTATCCCCCGCCATGGACTGCCAAAACTGGATCGTCGATGACAGTGCCACCTGCCACGAGATTTTTCCCAATCCCCATACCTCCGCGGTAGAGCCCTATCGGCTCTACCGCTTTTTGACGGAGCTAGAAGATGTTTTGGCCGCCATCCCCGACGATCGCCAGCGTCTAGAAGCAATCGTGCCCCGCGTGCGAACTTTGCTCGAGAGTTCCTATTGGCTGCAAATGGAATTTGACCGGCCTCTCCCCAACCCCGGCTGGTCGGTGAAGTTTTTGTTTCGCGACGAAGGCTTCCCCCTCACCGTGCAAATGGTGGCTTGGCTGCCCGGTAAGCCCTCCCCCATCCACAACCATGCCTGCTGGGGCACGGTCGCCATTGTCAGTGGCGAAGAGAAAAATCGCATCTATCGGCGATCGCCCGCGCCCGGTCGTCCCGACCGCATCGAGTTGGTAGCTGAAAAAGTCCTCGTTCCCGGCGATATCATTGGTTTTACCCCCGAGGCCATCCATAGCGTCGAACCCCTTGGCAGCGAACCAACCATCTCGTTCAACCTGTATGGCGTCACAGATTTCGAGCGGCGCTTGGAGTTCGACCCGGTCGCCCAGACCGCTAAGAAGTTTTAAGTGTTTTGGCGAGGCGAGGCCGCCATGCCAATACCGCCAATAATGTGAGGGCAGGTTTTAATTCGAGGATGAGTTCTTGTCGGACGCTAGCAGCCTCGCCCCCAATAAACCCAACGATAAACCCAACGACGCAGGCCTGGCGCCCTTGCTCCTGACGGTTGCCGAGTTGCTGCGGCAGCTCATGGAAGCCCAGGTCATCCGTCGTATGGATGCCGGCCAACTTAGCGACGAGCAACTCGATCGCGCTGCCGAGAGCCTGCGCCAACTCGAAGCCCAGATCGTCGCGCTCTGCGAAACCTTCGAAATCGACCCGGCAGAATTAAACGCCCATCTGGGAGATTTTGGCACGCTCTTACCTAAAGACGGCGAATATTATCCGGGCACCCCAACCGAATCGGGATCGATTTTGGAGCTGCTCGATCGCTTGCTGCATACTGGGGTGGTGGTCGAAGGCAGTGTCGACTTGGGGTTGGCGCAGTTGAATTTAATTCATGCCAAGCTCCAGCTCGTGCTGACCTCACGACCGATTTAAAGGTTCTAAATTAGGCTCGACATATGACGCGCGGTCTGTATCTCTACGGCATTTTTCCGCCCCCAGGGCCGGTGGAGCTCGCCGAGTCGGGGCTCGATAAGGCGCCGGTGCTAGTCGAAACGGTGGGCGAATTCGCCTTCTTGTATTCGGAGGCCCAGCAGGAGCGCTACCTCGCCAGTCGCCGCAACCTATTGACGCACACTAAAGCGCTAGAGCGAGCGATGGAGAGCGGCCACCGCACGCTGCTGCCCTTGCAGTTTGGCTTGGTAGTTCCCGATTGGGAGACGGTTAAAAAAGACCTGCTCGCGCCGCAAGGCGAGACCCTCCATCGACTGCTGCAAAAGCTTGCCGGCAAGCGCGAGGTCAGCCTCAAAATTTATTGGGACAATAACGCCGAGCTGCAGCGCCTCTTGGCCGAAAATCCCGATCTCGAGGCACGGCGCAATGCCCTGACCGGACGGGTTTTGAGCATGGAAGAAACCATCGCCATCGGTCAAGAAATCGAGCGACGCATGGATCGGCACCAAGATGCAATCGCCGGTCGCTTTGCCGAGGTACTCGAGCCCCTGGCCCTGGAGACTCGCGTTAACGATCCGCTCTCGGAGACCATGATTTGTAACGCGGCCTACCTGATTCTGTGGGACTCCGAGCCAGAGTTTGCCGCTGCCGTCGAGGCGCTCGATGCCGAATTCGAGTCGCGCTTGACCATTCGCTACAACAACTTTACGCCGCCTTACAACTTCATCGAACTCGAATGATACGGCAGGCTGTAGCGATCGCTGCTAACTATCGAGCAAATTACGTACGATTGAAGGATATAGGGGCGAGTTTTTCCTCTGAAGGGTAAAAAATATAAGGGTTGCTGGGAATACGAGGTAACTGGGGGCGATCGAGTCTTCTACACGGCGGACGAGGCTGCAAAGGTGGTGACGGTCTATTACGCAGACAAGCACCCCCATCCACCAGCTCCAACACCATAGACAAACTCATGCCTGAGGTGAAGCCAATCAACAGACACGCGGACAATTAATATCCCGCACCCCACTTTGCTGTGAGGAGGGACTCTCGCAACAACACCGATCTGGAGCGAAAACTATGTTGCTAAAGTTACTAACCCTGCCAGTCACGGGGCCTCTTTGGGGGCTAACCTGGCTCGGCGAAAAAATTCTCGAGCGCGCCGACGAGGAACTCGATAGCAAAGAGAATCTCAGCAAGCGTCTGCTCGCCCTGCAACTGGCCCTCGACCTCGAAGAAATTAGCGAAGAAGAATACGACGAGCAAGAAGAAGCAATTTTGCTGGAGCTGCAGGCGATCGCCGATGCCGAGGCTGCCAGTGCCCAGGAGAGTTAGATTGCGAACTCGAGCATTTATTAACCGGCCAGCTCGGCTTTTATGGCCGCATCCTGCTCGCGGTAAATTTCTTTCTCTCGGTTAATAAAAATACTGGCCAGGCTGTTGTAGGCTTCAGTCCACGCTTCCATTACCTCTGGAGTGGCCGCATCTCCTAGAACGTCTTTCATGGCCGCTAATAAGCACTCGCCAATCACGGGATATTGCTCGGCGATTACACGAGTATTCACGTGGGCTTTGGCAATGTGCTCGACGGCATCACCGAGCTTGTCTAGTTCGTCAATATGACTGGCATAAGCATAAACAGAGGCTGCTAGCTTGGCGGCTTGCTTCTTCCCCTCTTCTTCGCTCTTCATGTGAGTATTCTCGAAAAATCTCCTATACTCAGGGCGCTCGTTAAAAGCAATCTCATACATTCTCTCGGTGATTGCTTTGCCATGCTCTTTGACCGCAGGCGCGGTGGCTTTAACGATTTCGATAGTCTCTGGATTCATTGCTAAGCAAATAGTTGACGAAATATCTCAAGATCTTAAGTACCGACCGCGAAAAGTTGCTAAATCTTTATACTTCCTTTGGAAGTTGTCCGGCTAGCTTCTTGGATCGACAAGGCGATCGCCGGGAGGATGTCGCTTGCGTAGTGTGACAGCTACAGTGGTGTAAAGATTTGTCAACTGCGCCCCCATGCCTGCAGCAGCCAGCACCCCACTCCGCGATCGCGCCCTCGTCGACTATTTTCAGCTCGCGGCGGTCAACATCCTCTCCAATTTGATGGTGCCGACAGCCGGGCTCATCAGCGTTGGGTTTCTAGGACACTTGGCCGAGTTGCAATATTTGGCAGGCGTTGCCCTGGCAGCGATTTTATTTAATTACCTCTACCATGCCCTCGGTTTTTTACGCATGAGCACCACCGGCGTGGTCGCCCAAGCCATCGGTCGCAACGACGAACGAGCGGCTTTGGTGGTAGCGCTGCGCAATGGGGCGATCGCCCTGCTGCTGGGCACCGCAGTCTTGGTGTTGCATCGGCCCCTTGCAGAAGTGGGGCTCGCGCTCCTCAACGCGACCGCTGAGGTCAAGGCCGCTGCCCTCGACTACTTTAGTGCGCGCATTTGGGGCGCGCCGATCGCGCTATTTAATTTCGTTTTAATCGGCTGGTTGCTGGGCCTTAAAAAAGGCACCCGCGTCTTGGCCATGACGGCGACGGCAACAGCAGTTCATGTGGCCTTAGACTACCTCACTATCGTGCGATGGGGCTGGGGGAACGCGGGGGCGGGTCTATCGGTCGCCGTCAGTCAGTACGCTATGTGCGCCCTCGGTCTGGGGCTATCGATAGGAGAGATTTGGGGAGAACCCTGGCGCGAGCTGCTGCCGGAGGTTGCCAGCCGACAAGCCCTCCGCGAAACCTTGCTGCTCAATCGGGATTTATTCGCGCGCACGCTTTTTGTCGAATCGACATTCTCGGCCTTCACCAGCTTGAGCGCGCTCCTGGGCACCGAGGTCCTCGCCGAGACAGCTTTGCTCCTCGAAGCCGTCACCTTGGCCATATATTTCATCGATGGTCTCTCCTTTGCCACAGAAACCGTTGCCGGCATCGCCTATGGCAGCGGCGCGCGCGATCGCCTGCAAGAGATCGCGCGCCTGGCAGCGGTAACGAGCCTGTTGATGGGTTTGGGGTTTGCCCTGGCCTTCGCGCTCTTCCCACAGGCTCTTTTTGGCCTGCTCACCAATCACCCAGAAATTACAGGGCCGATCGCGGTCTACGCACGCTGGCTGCTGCCGCTGCTGGGGTTGGGGTCTTTGGCGTTTATGCTCGACGGCTATTTTTTGGGCCTCGCTGAGGGGAAGGCTTTGCGCAACGCGGTTATTGCCGCTTGTTTGGGGGGTTTTGCCCCGATTGCAATCGCCGCCTGGCACTGGCAGAGCGCTCACCTGCTCTGGCTTGCTCTGTGCGCTTTTATGGGCGTTCGCGCGATTATCTTGGGCGGGCTACTGTTGAAAACTTTGGCGGTCGCTCCAGCCAAACCAGCAACTGAAGAGGGGCTGCCGGAAGAGCCTATCGGCCAGCTCTAGGGCTTATAGGGCTCGATGAAGTGTCGCTCGACTGCTTCCACCAGCCTGTCGGGGTACAACTGGCGAAATTGCCCGACGTAGCGGTCGAGCGCCTCCTTGAGATAAGGATGCAGCACGATACATTGAGCGGTCGAGAGAGCCATCGCTCGCTCTTGTTGCTCGGGGTCGCGTTTGCCGGCGTGGAAAGCTTGGCAACCGGTGTCGATAATTTTCCGAATCTCGGGGTCGTCCAGGGCGACGGTCTCGCCGCTGGGGAAATTGATGCGGCGATCGCGAACGACCGCTCGCACGATTTTGAAGGAGGCTGCCGCTTTCTCGGTGCCAAAGCTTTCGGCCTCGTCATCGCGCTCGCGCAGTTGCATTAAGGCATTGAGCAGCTCGGCCGCTTTGAACAGGGCCAATCGCCGCTTTTGGTCTTCACTGAGAGTATCGAGTTCGCCAGCAAACCGCGCCACAGCCTCGAGAAATTCGGGCGCTTCGCCGGCGAGGATGGGATATTTATCCGAATCAATGACTGTTGGCGACACTTCTTCTCAAATTAACGAGCGCTCCTTTGACCTCTAAGCTAACATCTGGGGTTTTAAAAAGAATTCTCAAAAACGAGTTCTTCGAGAGGGATCTGCCCCGGTTTGGGCCAAGGGTCTTGCGTGCCTTTACCGATAGCCACCATCGGGCCCATGACATAATCTGCGGGCAAATTAATGAGCTCGGCAACTTTTTCGATATCGAAGCCGATCATCGGGCACGACTGATAGCCTAGCTGTTGCGCTGCTAGCATCAGAGTCTGCATGGCAATGCCAATCGAGCGTTGGGCTTCGTCACGCTGCAACCACTCGCGCCCTTCGTGGAAGGGGCCCATCCAGCCCACAAGCAGATCGGCAACCGCCTGGGGCGCGTTGGCCCAGTACCGCTGGGGGTCTTTTTGCCATGCTTTCATATCGGCCACAAACAAGACTAGCAGCGAGGCATCGGTCATCTGAGCTTGGTCGTTGCCAAATTCGGCACGAATCTTCGCGCGCAGTTGCGGATCGCGCAGAATAACAAATCGCCAATGCTGGATATTAAAGCTCGTCGGCGATTGGATAGTTGCCTCGAGGAGCTGGCGCTCTTCTTCTGCAGAAAGACGGTGGTTCGAGTCGTAGTGTTTGATCGCGCGTCGCTGGTAGATAGCCTCAATTGCATTCACGATCCTTCACTCCAATGGCAGGGTGCAGATCCAGTGATAGCATCGATCGCGCTGTGAAGGGCTTTGCCCTCTTTTTTGCCTTCACAATGAGCTGCTTCGAAAACGAGAACGGTTCTCACTGCCGAGACATATCCGGGCCCTCCGAACTCGAGAAAGCTAGACAGGTGAATGATGTTTCCGATACAGAATCATTTTCTCTAGCCTTGGTATCTTATTTTGTCAATACCCCTTACACTGGAAATCCTGCCGTGAACGCCATCGGTATTCTCATTATTGAGGGCAACCCCCACCTGCGATCGCTGCTTGGCTGGCACCTCCAGCAGGTCGGCTACTCGGTGCGTCAGGCGTCTAGTTTGGCCCAGGCTAAGAACTTCCTGGAAGCCCATCAGCCAACCCTGGTCGTTCTCGATGCCGATCTCCCCGGTGGCAACTGCATAGAATTCTGCCGTTGGATTCATCAGCAGCGAGGCTCTAATGTCGTCATTCTCTCGGAACGGGCTAGCGAAAAAGATGTGGTGACGGCCCTCAAAATGGGCGCTGACGACTACATCACCAAGCCCTTCGGTATGCAAGAGTTCATGGCTCGCATCGAGGTGCTGGTCCGACGCTTGCAAGCGTCAACCGCACCCCTACAGCTCGACTATGGCGCGCTCAATATCGACCTCGTCCAGCGTCGCATTCGCCTCCACGACGAGTTCATCGACCTGACCCCCCAAGAATTTAGCTTGATTTACGTTTTGGCCCAGGCCCGGGGCGCGGCTCTGAGCCGCCTAGAATTGCTGCGACGGGCTTGGCCGGAGGCAATCGACAACCCGCGCACCATCGACACCCACATTCTCTCCCTGCGCAAAAAAATCGAGCACGACCCGCGCCAGCCCCTGCTCATTCAGACGGTTCGGAGCGTGGGGTACCGCCTCAACATGGAGGCTGTCGGTGCCGGAGAGCCCTTCCCCGGAATAGTGGCCTCCGTCGGCAAGGGCGCGATCGCCCACCGCGTCCGGTTGGGCTAGGCCGCCTCAGAAACTCGCCGTAGACTCAAAATATCGCTCATTTTGCGGATGCCAGCGAAGATTTGGGCGAGTTCTTTGGTGTCGCGAATTTCGATCGAGACTGAGATGCGGGCTGTTTTGTCAGGGCTCGTTTTAACCCCGGCATCGAGCACATTGATGTTGCGGTCGCTAAAGTGCGCCAGAATATCCCGAAAGATACCCACGCGATCGATCGTGTCAATTACTAGAGCGACGGGATAAGTCGGCACTCGCCCGCGCTCGTCAATGCGATTCCAGCTCACCGGCAAAAGCCGCTCGCCGGGCAGGCGGGCCACGTTCGGGCATACCTGCTGATGGATTGATACGCCACGCAGCCGCGTGACGGACCCGACGATTGGGTCTCCCGGCAGCGGGCAACAGCAGCCTGCTAAATGGTACATTAACCCTTCAACACCCACAATTGGCGACTTGCCTTTTTTAGGGTCGGAGGGAGCGGCCAGCAGCTTTTGTAGGCTTTGCGCTTCGGCTTCGAGGGTGCTGGCATCGGTTTCCTCGACTACTGCCAGAGAACTCTCCCGCAGCTTGTTAGCGATCGCACCGGTCGTGATTTCGCCATAGCCCAGGGCGGCTAGCAGATCGTCAGGATTCGAGTAGTTGCAGCGCTCGGCCACCGCTTGCATCTTGTCGGATTTGAGCAGCGCTTCGAAGCCATTTTTGCCCATTTCTTTTTCTAGGAGGCTGCGGCCGCGGGTGATATTTTCTTCGCGATGAGAGCGCTTGAACCATTGCCGAATGCGATTGCGCGCGCTGGGAGTAGCCGCACAATTGAGCCAGTCGAGACTGGGGTGACTATTTTTACTGGTGACAATCTCGACGATATCGCCATTTTCAAGGGGGCGATCGAGGGTCGTCCAGCGATCGTTGACCCGCGCGCCTTTCATGTGATTGCCAACTTCGGTATGGATTCGGTAGGCAAAATCTACTGGGGTTGAATTGCGTGTCAGCGCGATGACATCCCCCTTGGGCGTGAAGACATAAACATCATCTTCGAAAAGATTATTCTTGAGGTTTTCGACGTATTCGCGAGCGTCTCTAAGGTCGTTTTGCCACTCCAGGAGCTGCCGCAGCCACGTAAATTTTTCATCCTCGGTCGAGGGTTGGAAGTTACTGCCGCCACTTTCTTTGTACATCCAGTGGGCGGCGATACCATTCTCGGCAATGTAGTGCATCTCCAAAGTGCGGATTTGCACCTCCAAAGGTCGCCCCGTGCTGCCAATAACCGTGGTATGCAGCGACTGATAGCGATTGGGTTTGGGAAGGCCGATATAATCTTTAAAGCGTCCCGGAATGGGCTTGAAGGCATCGTGTACGATCGCCAAGGCGCGGTAGCATTCCTCTTTGGTCTCGACGATGATGCGAATGCCCGCTAGGTCGTAAATTTTCTCAAAGGCTTTTTGTTGCTGCTGCATCTTGCGGTAGATGCCGTAGAGATGCTTTGGCCTACCGGTCAGCTCGCGAATCGCAATGCCTGTCTTCTCCAGGCGCTCGCGCAGCAGGGCAACGGCTTCTTCTAGACGTTGCTCGCGGGCGGCACGGCGCTCGGCGACGAGCGTCTGAATTTGACGATAGGCTTCTGCCTCGAGATATTTAAAGCTGAGGTCTTCGAGCTCCCACTTAAAGCGGCCGATGCCCAAGCGGTTGGCCAGGGGAGCAAAAATCTCGCGCGTTTCTAGGGCAATTTGCTGCTGTTTTTCGGGCTTGAGATACTGCAGCGTGCGCATGTTGTGCAGGCGATCGGCAAGCTTCACAACGATGACGCGAATGTCTTGCGCCATCGCCACAAACATGCGGCGGAAGTTCTCAGCTTGGCGCTCGGTTTTACTCGAGAAATTAAATTTCGAGAGCTTGGTGACTGCTTCGACCAGGTGGCGGACATCTTCGCCGAATCGTGCTTCGATTTCCTCGGGGGAAACATCCGTATCCTCGACGACGTCATGCAAGAACCCCGCTGCAATGGTGGCGCTATCTCCCCCGAGGTCGCGCAGCAAGCTTGCCACCGCGATCGGATGGGCGATGTAAGGCTCGCCCGACTTGCGCGTTTGCCCTTCGTGGAGGGCGTAGGCAAACTCAAACGCCCGGCAGATTAAATCGCGATCCTTGTCGCTACCAGCCTCGGTGCCACCGCGCAAACAGTCCTGCAACCAGGCAGGCAACAATTGGATAGACTCTTCGGCAATGGAAACAGCTGTTGCGTTCATGGGGGACCCAGGTGCGAGAGCGCGATGCAGAGTCTGGTTCTGTCGCAAGCAGGTATTGAAATGCCGGACCCTTGTAACTCTCACTAGGTTGCGGTTAAGTTGCAAGGGCGCCGAACTCCTGCAGCAGCGACCGAGCCTTCACAGGGCTCCAGCTTCTGCACTAATAGGCAGAGGGCAGCCTGTGGCTAGATCCCTTCAGTTTACAAAATCTTAGCTCAGCTATGCCCGAAATGCTGCCAACACCCTACACTCGTTCGCTGCGCGATCTGCTATCTGACCTCGAAACCTTTGCGAGCGCCCTGGCAAACGCGACTCCAGCAGACACAGATCTCGCCGAGCGAGGGCGATCGCTGCACGGGCAATTCCAGCAGGTAATTCTCCCACTGCCAGCCGAGGCGCTGCCGTCAGGCCTTGCCAGTGCTTGGCAAACCTTGCAAACCGAGCTGCACCGGAACCTGCGGCTACTGCAAACCGAGCTGATGTTCCTGCAAGCCGCCCGCCAGCCCCAAACGCGGCAACAGCGCCTGCAAACCTGCCAGGCGCGGGTGCAAGGCGCGATCGCCCAGGCTCGGAGCCTGCTAGAAGCCTAAGCCGTTGTGAACCCTTGCGGCCGTCGCAGGAGGCCGATTGACCAGCTCGCCTCCCAAGTAAAGCGATGCCGAACTCCCGCCATCCAAATTCAGGGCATCTGTGGCTCCCAGTCGCTGCAGCAATTGCGCCGCCTCTGCTAGGGTCGGTCCCCTGCTGCTAGTCTCGCTGCCAATTCGGTTGCCGATTGCCACCAGCAGCAGGTTGCCGCGGGCATCGCGAGCGAGGACGCTGCGGGGTGCAGCTTGCCGGGCGAAGGCCGGACTGAAATTTTCGGCAGCCGCATCGAGAACGACGCGCCCGGCTTGCAAAAGGAGCGGGCCAGCTCCCAGGCTGTGGGGAAAGGTGTCTAGCTCGGCAGGAATGGTACCACGCTCGAGATCGACGCGCGCGCCAACGGCAAGGTCGGGCGCGACTTCAGGCGCGTCCCGCGCAATAAGTAAATAACCATTACGTGGGATGGCAACAGCAGAGCTACCCGTCGCCCGCCGCGCGATGCGATCGCCAACGACCGTCACAATCGTTTCGCCGTCGCTAGCGGGGCTGTAGGTCTTGCCCCAGCCAGCATCGTAGCGAGCCAAGCCGGGCTGCACGTAGCCGCTGTTGAAGAAAATGCTCGGCCAGCGGCGGCTGGCAAGGGCGAAAACCTCAAAAAAACGACCCCGCCCGAACCAAAACCCACCTCCCTTGCCCCAGGCAACGGTGCCTCGGTTGAGAATTGGGCTCGATTGCCAGCGCGCATCCCGACGGAGCGCACCGAGGGGAAACTGGTTGTTGCGGTTGAAGTAGCCGCCGTTAGCTGCTACGGCTAGCATGCGCTGGCGAGCCATCGTTCGCAGGGGTTTGATGCCGGGCAACTGCGATGCATCCTCTCCGGCCCAATCCTCTCCGGCCCAAAAAGGCCGCAGGGCCGCTGCCCGCTCGCGGTCGATCTCGAGCCAACTCAAGGCAAAGCGATCGCCGCTCTCGAGGGCGACGTAGCGCTGCCGCCACAGCAAACCGGGACGCCACTGAATATCGCGCTCGGCTGCCGCATCGGCCCGCAGGTCGAGTACCAAACGAGGCGGCTCGGCCAGCGTCGTCACTTGCAGTCTCAATCCTGCAGGCAGGCCCAAGGCCACCTCCAGACCCTCAGCCCCAGGGGTGGCCGTCAAGGTTGGGAGCGCGGCATTAGTTTCAGGATCGGCAGCAGCAGCACCAGTGGCAAGCCGGGCAAGGTCCGCTTGCGCGGCCGGGGTTAGCACTGCTGATAGGCCCAGAGTCGCTTCCTGGCGTGTCACCCGCTGCTGCCAGAGGGTGGGTCGGTCTAGCTCGAAGACAGCGCGCCAGCCCCAGTCTTGGCGGCCGAGTCGCACCCTGACAATTTGGGCTGTCGGCAAGCTGAGGGTCGCCGCGCGATCGCGGCTACTTTCCAGGCGACCGCCAGCGCGCGCGAGCAGCGGCGCAACATCCACGTAGCGGTAGGGGCCGTCTTGGCGAGTGGAGAGCTGATAAATCTCGCCAAACCAGCGCACGGGCTGTACCCGAGGGTCGGGGGTTGCCAGGAGTTCTAGGCCGAGCCACTGCCAAGCTGAGGTGTCGGCTAGGCCCAGGACCGGCCCATCTTGCCGCCAGGGCACCTCGACCGGTGCAGTGGCAAGCTCTAGGCTGCTACCGCGCTCTGCTGCTGCAGCCATTCCAGGTAGAAGTGCTAGCCCTGCAAGCAATCCTGCCGTCAGTGCGTGGCAGCAAGTCATCGGTGTCGGCTTGCGAGTAGCGGGGTTAGTTGAGGGCATGGAAATTCCGGTAGCGCTCCAGGGCTCGATAGAAGAGGTCGAGCAAATGTTTCCGGACGGTTCTGTTGGTTACAACGATGGCCGGGCACAATACTCGAGTGCAACGGCAGGTAAGATTGTGCCTGCCAGCGTTTCTCGCTACCATAGTCAATCAGTCTTAGTAGATCCAAATGGATGGGCTCGGGGATCGGTCGTCATTTGCAGGCGGCTCTACCCCAGACGGGACGGATGCTGCTACTGCCGAATATGTAGTTGGGATTGCCGCGCGCATCTGGAGTGGGGCCGAACTCCAATCGCAGCGGTACTCGACAACAATCTCCTCCTCGCGAACGAGATTGTTGGGGGTCTTGTGGGGAGCGCGAGGCGCTTCAGCCCGCAGCTAGCCCGGCGTTAAAGTCACAAGCCCCACGCGACCGCGCCAATGGCCTGGGGTTTGCCTGGAGTCATCGGCTCCGGACATTTACTCGTAACTTGAATGAAGAGAAAACCTGATATGAATCGCGACCAGAATCTGTTGCTTGCATCTGCCGCTGCTGGTGCCGGAGCGGTTCCCTATGGCGGCCAGCGCTGGCTGGTAGAAGAGCGCGACGCCTGTGGCGTCGGCTTCGTTGCCGATCGCCTGGGACGAGCGAGCCACAAGATACTGCAGCAGTCGCTGAAGGCGTTGGGATGCATGGAGCATCGCGGCGGCTGCAGCGCAGATCGCGATTCCGGGGATGGTGCGGGTATCATGAGCGCCATTCCTTGGGCCATTTTGCAGGATTGGGCGGCTCAGCAGAATATCGATCTCGCCGACACCGAGCGCTGCGCTGTCGGCATGGTTTTCTTCCCCCCCGATGCCACAGAAGCCGACCGGGCACGCGCTTGCATGCAGAGCGTCTTGACCGACCGGGGGCTGCAGGTTATCGGCTGGCGCGTCGTCCCGACTCGTCCCGAGGTTCTCGGCGAGCAAGCTCGCGAAAACTTGCCTCACATCGAGCAGGTCATCATCCGCTCCCAGGCCTTGAGCGGCGACGCCCTCGAGCGCGAACTCTACGTTGCCCGCGCTCGCGCCCGCAACCGCATCCTCAACGAAAACCTCCTGAATCAGCCAGAGGAGTTTTACGTTTGCTCTTTCTCCACGCGCACGATTGTCTACAAAGGCATGGTGCGCTCGGCAGTTCTCGGCGAGTTCTATCTCGACTTGCAAGACCCTGCTTTTGAGACGGCTTTTGCGGTCTACCACCGCCGGTTTAGCACCAACACCATGCCCAAGTGGCCTCTGGCTCAGCCCATGCGCTTGCTGGGCCACAATGGCGAAATCAATACTCACCTGGGCAACATCAACTGGATGCGCGCCCGCCAGAAAGACCTAGCTGCCCCCTGCTGGCAGCCCGAAGAACTCGAGGTCCTCAAGCCCATCGTCGATCGCGACCGCAGCGACTCGGCCAATCTCGATAGCGTGATGGAGCTGCTGGTGCAATCGGGGCGATCGCCGATGGCCGCTCTAATGATTTTGGTGCCCGAGGCCTACCAAAACCAGCCCGATCTCAAGAGCTATCCCGAGATCGTTGATTTTTACGATTACTACAGCGGCATGCAGGAGCCCTGGGACGGCCCGGCTCTGCTGGTATTTGGCGACGGCAAAACCGTCGGTGCGAGTCTAGACCGCAACGGTCTGCGCCCAGCTCGCTACAGCATCACCAGCGATGGCCTAGTGGTGGTCGCCTCAGAAACAGGGGTCGTCGACCTCGACGAGGCGAAAGTTATCGAGAAAGGCCGCCTCGGTCCGGGGCAGTCGATGGTGGTAGATTTTGCCACGCAAGAAGTCCTGCGCAACTGGGAAATCAAAGAGCGCATCGCCAAGAGCAATCCTTATGGTGAGTGGATTCGCGCCGAGCGCAAAACCATCGCTCCCCAAGACTTCTCGGCAGCGCCCCAGGAGACCTGGGCCAATCTGGTGCAAGCTCAGACCGCCTTCGGCTTCACCGCCGAAGACGTAGAGATGATCGTGCAGCCAATGGCTCTCCAGGGCAAGGAGCCGACTTTCTGCATGGGCGACGACATTCCCTTGGCCGTGCTCTCCGAAAAGCCACACCTACTCTACGACTATTTCAAGCAGCGCTTTGCCCAGGTCACCAACCCCGCCATCGACTCGCTGCGGGAGAGCCTGGTGATGTCCCTACAGATGACCCTGACGGGCAAAGGCAACGTCCTCGAAGCCAGCCCGCAGCGCGCGCGCCTGCTCAAAATCGAGACGCCCCTGCTCAACGAGGCCGAGCTGGCTCAAGTCAAAAATTCGGGCTTTGCGGCTGTGGAGCTTTCGACCCTATTTGCCGTTGCCGAAGGCCCCAGCGGCCTGGCAAAAGCCGTTAGCGCCCTCTGCACCCGAGCCGAAGCCGCCGTCCGCGAGGGCGCAAAGCTTCTGGTACTCAGCGATCGCGCTGGAGGCACCATCGGCGAAGCGCTCACCTACATTCCGCCCCTGCTGGCAGTGGGTGCGGTCCATCACCACCTCATCCGCCAGGGCCTGCGCATGCGAGCTTCGCTGGTGGTCGATACGGCTCAATGCTGGAGCACCCACCACTACGCCTGCCTGATTGGCTATGGGGCCTCGGCAGTCTGCCCTTACTTGACCCTGGAGACAATCCGGCGCTGGTGGGCCGACCCGCGCACCCAAAAAATGATGGCCAACGGCAAGCTCGAGGAAATCTCTTGCCAGGAGGCCCTCAAGCGCTACCGCAAAGCAGTCGAGGGCGGTCTGCTCAAGATCCTCTCCAAGATGGGCATTTCACTGCTCTCTTCCTATCATGGCGCGCAGATTTTTGAGGCTATCGGTTTGGGGCCGGCCCTAGTAGAGTTAGCCTTTGCTGGGACCACCTCGCGCCTGGGCGGCCTGAGCCTTGAAGAGCTTGCTAACGAAGTCGTGAGCTTCCACGGGCGCGCCTTCCCGACTTTTGCGGGCAAAAAGCTAGAGAACTTCGGCTTCTTTAACTACAAGCCCGGTGGCGAGTACCACATGAATAGCCCCGAGATGGCCAAAGCCTTGCACAAGGCTGTCGGCGAAAAGAGCTACGATCACTACTCGCTCTACACGAAGCATCTCGAAGAGCGTCCCGTGACAGCCCTGCGAGACTTGCTCGATTTCCAGAGCGATCGCGAAGCGATTCCCCTCGAGGCGGTCGAGCCCGTCGAGAGCATTGTCAAGCGCTTCTGCACCGGGGCGATGTCGCTGGGGTCGCTCTCGCGCGAAGCCCACGAGACGCTAGCGATTGCGATGAATCGCATCGGGGGCAAGTCCAACTCCGGCGAAGGCGGCGAAGATCCGGCTCGCTACCAAGTCGTGCGAGATGCCGACGAAAGCGGCCACTCCGCTGCTTTTCCACACCTCAAAGGCCTCCAGAACGGCGACATTGCCAACTCGGCGACCAAGCAAGTCGCCTCCGGTCGCTTCGGTGTCACGCCCGAGTATTTAATGAGCGGCCAGCAGATTGAGATTAAAGTTTCGCAGGGAGCCAAGCCCGGCGAAGGCGGCCAACTCCCTGGCAAGAAAGTCAGCCCCTACATTGCCATGCTGCGGCGCTCGAAGCCTGGGGTACCGTTGATTTCGCCACCGCCGCACCACGACATCTACTCCATTGAAGATTTGGCGCAGCTCATTTTTGATTTGCACCAAATCAACCCAGCCGCCAAGGTATCTGTCAAGCTCGTGGCCGAGATTGGCATCGGCACCGTCGCCGCAGGCGTGGCCAAGGGCAATGCCGACGTAATCCAAATTTCAGGCCACGATGGCGGCACGGGCGCTTCGCCCCTGTCTTCGATCAAACATGCTGGCGCGCCTTGGGAGCTAGGCGTGACGGAAGTGCACCGCGTGCTCATGGAAAATGACCTGCGCGATCGCGTCTTGCTACGCGCCGACGGCGGCCTCAAAACGGGCTGGGATGTGATGATGGCGGCGCTGATGGGGGCTGAAGAATACGGCTTCGGGTCGGTTGCCATGATTGCCGAGGGTTGCATCATGGCCCGCGTTTGCCACACTAACAACTGCCCGGTCGGTGTTGCCACCCAGCAAGAGAAGCTACGCAAGCGCTTCCCCGGCACTCCCGAGCGCGTCGTCAATTTCTTTTACTTTGTCGCCGAAGAAGTGCGCTCGCTCCTGGCTCGTCTGGGCTACAGCAGCCTGAAAGAGGTTATCGGTCGCGCCGACCTGTTGCAGCCGCGCGCGCGGGCAGAAGTCACCAAGACCTCGGGCCTCATTCTCGACTGTTTGACCCAGCTGCCGGATACTCGTACCGACCGCAGCTGGTTGCAGCACGAGCCGGTCCACACCAACGGTGATGTCCTCGACGATCGCATCTTGGCCGATGCTGAGGTGCAAGCCGCAATTGCCAATCAAGGCAAAGTCAGCCGAGAGTACGCGATTGTCACTACCGACCGTTGTGTGGGGGCGCGGGTCGCGGGCAAAATTGCCAAGCAGTACGGCGACAGCGGGTTTGCCGGTGAGGTGGCTCTAGCCTTCAAAGGCGCGGCCGGCCAGAGCTTCGGTGCTTTTAACCTGCGCGGCATGACCCTCAGGCTCGAAGGCGATGCCAATGACTACGTGGGCAAAGGCATGAACGGCGGTGAGATTATCGTCGTGCCCCATGCCGAAGCCGTCTTCGACCCGGCAGAAAACGCGATCGTTGGCAACACTTGCTTGTACGGAGCCACGGGGGGCACGCTCTACGCCGATGGGCGGGCGGGCGAACGTTTTGCCGTCCGCAACTCTGTCGGCAAGGCTGTCATCCTTGGCGCGGGCGACCACTGCTGCGAGTACATGACTGGTGGTGTTGTCGTCGCTCTGGGTAAGGTCGGCCGCAACGTCGGTGCGGGCATGACTGGCGGGATTGGCTACTTCCTAGATGAAGACGGTACCTTCCCCGAGCATGTCAACCCCGAGATTGTCAAGATTCAACGTGTCGAGTCGGCTGCAGGCAAGCAGCAGCTCAAGGAGCTGATTGCAGCCCACGCCGAGCGCACCGGCAGTGCCAAGTCGAAGGCGCTTTTGGCTGATTGGGACGCTTGCCTGGGTCGGTTTTGGCAGGTGGTACCGCCTTCTGAGGCCGATACTCCCGAGGCGACCGACGAACCTTCTGCAGGGGAAAGAGTCCTGGCTTCAGCGTAGTTTCCGCAGGATCTGGTGGAGCAAAAAAGCCCCCAAGCTGTATTGGGGGCTTTTTTATAGGTGCATAAGCAAAACCCACGACTAAAGTTATTTCTACCAGCAAAAAGTATCCAATAGGCGCAGTTCAGAGTGAATCCCTCACGGCAACTCAGCGTTTTGGGGAGATCTCTTTTTGTGGCAACCGGGCGATAATCTACCAAATACCATACAGCAGATCCAAAACCTCTTTCGCTGATTGTAGTTATTTATCATTTAGTTAGACAAAGACTGTACTTTTAGTGGCTTGAGTGAGTACCTCGCACATGTCGCAAAACTCGTTGATGCTCCAGGCTTTTCGGGTTTTGATTTTGCAACGAGTTATCCGACGGTTCGAGCTGCTCCAACTCCCATCCCCTCGTTGCTGGCCGTGAGCGGGCTGAGGTGTCCGACAAACGGTCGTTTTTGCGCCTTTATTCTGAATGAGAGAGTGCTATGCGGCTCCAGGCTGTTTAGCACGACGTATAGGGGAGTTATACGTCACCAAGCCGTATAACATGACGTATGAGGGTGCTATACGGCTCGAAGGCGTATAGCAAACCATATAGGGATGCTATACAGCGCAGGGCCGTTGAATAGTAGTTAGGCTTCGCCTCGCTTAGGCCTTATCCCTCAGAGCTGTTTCGAT
>CAYTBI010000054.1:0-27736 GCA_964435975.1 uncultured bacterium | reverse complement strand
CTAGCCCAGCCCGCTCAGGCAGCTGGTTTAGTCGGTAGCGCCTCCTTCGTAGGTACCGGTCAAGCCATTGTCTCGGGCACCGGCGTAGATTTCCTTTCCAATCCCACGTCTCTGTTGTTGCAGGGCACGAGTGGCGACTTCGCTGGTTTCGGCACTGGCTTCGTTTTCGACTTCGATATTGCCGGCTCCACCAGCGATCTTCTCGATCTCGGCAGTCTCGATGGTGACTTTGCATTCACCAACACCGAAGACTTCACCATCACGCTTGCCGATCTCGGAGCTGCTGGTACCGTCATTGGCGTCGGTGCGAGTGGTGTCTTCACCGGTGGCTCTGTCCTATCTAACGGCGTTGTCAGCTTCTCTTTCCAGACTACTGAAGCTTTGTCTGATGTTGAGAGTGCTATCTTCAGTGGCTCCGGTGTCACCGCAAGCTTCTCCGGCGCGACTGCATCTACGGGTGCCGTTCCCGAGCCCCTGACCGTCATCGGTTCCGGCATCGCGCTAGCGATGGGTGCTGCTGCCAAGCGCCGCCTCGGTTAATCGCTAGAATTGCGAGCCACATAAGCAACGGGTGGAAGGGGCCTGGCTCCTTTCACCCGTCGGTCTCCACCTATGTGCAAAATGGCTAGGCCCCAATAGTTAGGATCCCAGTTTGGCCTCGACCATTGCTTTTACTTTCTGGCCATCCGCGCGGCCTTTGAGCTTCTGCATGAGCGGTCCCATGACTTTGCCCATTTGTTTGGCGTCGGTGACGCCAGCTGCGGCGATCGCCGCTTCTACTTCTGCTTCGAGTTCTGCATCGTTAAGCTGGGCGGGTAGGTAGGTCTCGATGACGGCGAGTTCTTGGGTCTCTTTTTCAGCAAGATCCTCGCGGCCGCCGGCGCGGTACTGCTCGATGGAGTCGCGGCGCTGCTTGGCAAGCTGCGACAGAATGGCAATCTCTTCACCCTCGTCGAGGGTATCTCGGCCCTTGGCGCGGACCTCCGATTCTTTCTCGAGAATGACTTTTTTGATGCCGCGAACGGTTTCGAGGCGGATCTTATCTTTGGCCTTCATGGCTGCTTTGATATCTTCGCCGATGCGGTCTTTCAAGCTCATAGGGTTGTCACCTGCAATTAAAAATCCATAGGGCGCTCGTCGCCAGTATAGGCACCAGCCCCTCAGCTCGCGCGGGTAAATTCGTAGGGCCCCAGCAGCGCGCCCCACAAGCCCTTGCCGCTGGCAGGGTCCACCCCCTTGTCGAAGCTAGCAAAGCGATCGCGCCAGGCCGTAAAGCCCAAGACAACCTGCCGCTTTTCGCCTTGGTAATTAAAAAAACACTGACAGCCAGCGGGGGGCCGCGCCTCGAACCGGTCGCCCTGCCAGATCGCGATTAGCTCGCAGCCGGGCAGTCGCTCGAGGTCGGTCGGGCCTATCGCTGCGAGGCGATCGCAAGCTGCGCCCGCACCGAGCCACCGTTCGGGCTGCTTGCAGGCATAGTACTGCACAGCAATTTCTCCAGTACTTTTGGCTGCCGACAGGGTAAAGAGCCGCTGCCGGTAGGGGCGATCTAGCTTGAGAACGTTGGCTTGCTCGGCAAAGAATGCCACTTGGCCCTCTAGCCTGTGGGGTAACCGTCGCTGCCAGAGCCGCAGGCGCACGAACCAAGCGGGTCGCTCTGCTGCTTGAGCGGGGTTTTCAAATTCGCCGTCGAGCCAAGTTTCTAGGGTTGCGAGTGTTGACATGGAGGATCTCTAAAGATTTCTGCAGCAGCCGAGCGATCCGGACTAAGCTGCGAGTCACTTGTCTCGGACAGCTTGTCGAGTGTAGCGAGCACGTGGCCGTTTTAATTCCCGCCTTGGTTCCGGTTGCTTTCATTATTTTGGTTGGCTATGTTGCCGGTCGCAAGCTCGACCTCGACCGGGCCAGCATCTCGCGGTTTTCCCTCTACGTCCTCTCGCCGGCCCTGGTGGCCGATACCGTACACGGCACTGGCCTCTCAGCTGAGAGTGCTCTGCGGCTGACGCTGGGGTATTTGCTCCTTTGCGGCAGTCTCTACGGCCTTGTTGCTGCCATCGGACGCTGGGGAAACCTGAGCGCCCAGACCCACAAGGGGCTGCTAGCAACCACAATGTTTGCCAATACCGGCAACATGGGTTTGCCTCTGTGTGCGTTTGCCTTCGGCAAGCCGGGCTTGGATCGCGCTTTGGTATATTTCATCGCCTCTGCTACGGTCGCCTTTGGGCTGGGGCCGGCGCTGCTCGCTGGCGATCGCCCCGGCAAGAGCCTCCGCTCGATTTTGAAGTTGCCGCTGGTTTGGGCTTTGGCGTTCGGGGTTCTATGGCGGCTGTCGGGGGTCACGTTGCCTTACAACCTTGAGAGTGGCATCCAGATGTTGGGAGCAGCAGCGATTCCTGTAGTTTTGGCACTTTTGGGCATGCAATTGGCTGCCACCCGCTGGCAAGTTGGCGGCTACGAGTTTTTGGCGGCGGGGTTGCGCCTATCGGTCGGACCGGCGATCGCTGCTGGCATCGGCTTGTTGGTGGGGTTGGGTGGCTTGGATTTGCAAGTATTTTTACTGCAGAGTGCGATGCCTGCTGCTGTCAATGCTGTCGTGCTGGTGGGTGAGTTTGGCGGTGATGTGGCGCGGGTTGCCCGCACCATTGTGGTATCTACGGTGCTGAGTTTTTTTAGCTTGCCAGTCGTGTTGTGGTTGGCTGCGGCCTGGGGCCAGCCAGCTTAGAGCGCGCGCTCTTTCTCTAGGTTAATTTCTTGCGATCGCTCGGCTGCAAGATCTATTATGCGTTTAAACTAGATCTAAGTCACAAATTTAATTGCGCTGATACAACAAATGCTAACGATCTCAGCTGCAGACACACTTTGGGCGGCAACGCTCTCGGCAAAGTTCGAGAGTGAAAAAGCTCCCGTTGCAATCTCTAGAGTGCCCGATCGAGGCGACCTCTCGATATTTGAGGATATTGATTGGGAAGAGCCGGAGCGCTTCATTGCTTGAGTCGGATACTTCCCCAGGCCAGAGCTGCTGTTGCCGCTTCTGCCGAGACGCTCGAGAGTCGGAATAGGGCCAGTGCGGCAAGCAATGTACCGGCCGCCCCCAGGTTCTCGAGCAGCGCCAGGGCCGTGACTTCAAAGACCCCCAGACCGCCGGGAGTAGGGACGATGAGCCCGAGAAACCAGGCGCAGCTAAAGGCGCCTAGCATTGCCGGCAAGTCTGCTGGCCCCAGCGGCAAGAAGCCGGCGATCGCCGCTACAAACCCCAGACCCCGCAAGGTTACAAAGGCTAGCTCGCCGAGCAGCGGGCCCCAAGGGTAGCGCTGCAGGGGCGGCGCGGCAGGCAGGCTGCGGTTGAGGTAGCCGAGCAGCCACGTCAAGATGCGCGGATGGATGCCCACCAGAATGACTGCAGGAGCGGCAACCTGTAGCGCCGCATACTCAGGATTGACGCGGGCGGTGACGCTTGCAAGGAGCGCGGCCGCAGCCGCCATCAGCAGCGGCTCGAGCAAGACGCTCAGGGTGGCCGTTCCCAGAGGGTTGCCCAATTCGCGCACGGCTTCGAGGCGGCCATACAAATGCCAGACATTGCCAGGCACGTACTTTGCCAAATTAGTCTGCAGGTAAACTCGCAACAGCCAGCCCCGCCGCACCGAGCAGCCAAAAAACTCCAAAATCCACCCCCACACTAGCCCCGACCAAGCGTGGGCCAACCCAGTCAGAGTGAAGGCCAGCAGACCCCAGCCAAGCTGCGTGCGGCCGAGTTCGATGGCGGCCACTTCTTCCCAACGCGCGGCCACAGCCTGCAAGAGAAATACTCCCGTGCCAGCTAAAATTCCCCAGCGGGCGAATTGCTTGAGCTTCATGGGCTTTTTAGGCGGCCCGATTCTAGGAGTGACTCCCAGTCAGGAGTTCGCCAATCGTCCGGATTTGATGGGAGTCCGGGCGAGCCGCTGGGTGTCGATCCCTTACAAAGGCAACGGCTTCTTCAACATCCGCGCCCTGGGATTCGGCAATGTAGGCCGCGCAAACAGAGGGCGATCGCCCGATACCCGCGAGGCAATGCACGTAAACGACATGCTTCCGAGCCAACCAACGATCTAGCAGGTCTAGGGCGGCATCAAACTGACCGACTTTGGGGATGCCGCCGCGAGCGCCATCGGGCATGGGCACGCGCTCCCAGACGAAGCGATTGCGGATCTCGGCAGGGACCCTCGCTTCCTTTTCTTGGGTCAGGCACAACACTGCCGTAACCCCAATGCGACACAGGTAACTAATCTCGTGATCGCTACCTGGAAAGGGCCCGACAGCCAACCTTTGCGGCAGTACCCATGAAAAATTCTTCATTGCGGCTGGCCCCACAACACACTCGATCCCTCATTATTATTTAGCCCAATTTCCGGCCAAAATCTTTCATTCGCCCACAGCTTTTGCAGCCGAGGCACTGGTTTGGGCAATGGAGATACCACAGAGCACGACTGCAAAGGCCACGCCATCACTGCGGCTGAGGCGCTCGCCAAAAAACGACCAGGCCAGCAGAGCCCCAACGAGGGGCTCGAGCAGCAAAAACAATGAGACAAACCCAGACGAGAGCCGGTCGAGGCATGCGGCTAGCAAACGCTGGCCCATCCCCTCACAAATGAGCCCCAAGCCAATGGCAGCGATCCAGACGAGCCTAGAATGGGGCAAGAAATGCCCGCCCTCCTGCCAGTAAACCAGGGGCAGCAGCAGGAGCGAGCCGACCCCGCAGCGCCACAGCAAAATGGTCGTCGCCCCGAAGCGATCGCGCAGTTGCTCGACCAACAGAAAATAGGCTCCCAAAAAAACAGCCGCCGACAAGGCCAGCAGATCGCCCTGCCAGCTCCCGTCTCGGGCAATGGCAAAATCTTTGTAGGCAATGGCGACGACCCCAGCGATCGCGACGAGCATCCCGCTCAGGAAGCGGCGATCGAAGCGCTTGCCAAAGAAAAACCATCCGCCGAGGGTGGTAAAAACTGGCGTGAAGTCGTTGAGCAAAATCGACTTAGCAACCGTTGTTTGCGTCAGAGAAAGCGCCCACAGAACCAGCGACAGGGTCGAAACCACGCCGACTCCCACCAGCAGCACCCAGTGCCACCAGCGAGAGGCCACCAGGCCAGAACCCGTATCGCTTTGCAAGCTGGCTGGTTGCCGCCAGAGCAGCTTGCCCGCTCCGAAGGCGACAAAAAAAATAAAAAAGCGATTGAAAATTGTTCCGCCGGGTTCGAGTTCTAACTCGCAAATTCGAATAAAAATCGCCGAAAACGACGTTGCCAGCAGCGCCGTTGTCAGTGAGACCAAGACCAAAACGTCAGGGCGAGCAGCAACCTCGGCTGCCTCTGCAGGAACGGCAAGAAGGTCTTCTAGCCGTGCCGTTTCGGTTTCCCTATCCATGGATAAGCTTCATGAGTTATTTGCGCCCATCAAGAGCGTGCGACCGCCCCTCTTGCCAGCAGACATCCGCACTCAAATCTAGTCAAACCCGCGTGGCGGCCCGGGCTAGTAGTCAATGGCAAAGGTCTCAAAGGAGGAGCTGCCTCCCGTTCGCGGCGAGGACGGCGCTTTGGCAGGTGCCGGCGTCTCGCCAGTTTCGGCAGATGCTGCCAAGATTTTGGCGCTCTGGGCTTCGATCTGAGCCATACGGCAGTCGATCTGCTTTTGGCGAGCTTCGATTGCGTCTAGTTCTTCCTGGAGGCGAGCCTTCTCGACGGCAAGCTTATATGCCTCAAGGTAGGTCGATGCTACCGACGATTTCCGAGGGATATTAGTGAGTTTAGGGCGAATGCTCCCGCGCTGCGGTCGATTGCTCATGGAGAAGGACTCTGACTCGCGAAAAAATAGTTAGCTGGATTTTATCCTACGAGGATCTGCGCCTTCTGGCTAGAATGGGACCCTGACATTAAGTATTTTGAAGCAAAAGCACCAACATGAGCGGGGATGACAAGCGGCTTTTGACCCTGGGAGTCAATATCGACCACGTGGCAACGGTTCGACAGGCTCGCCGGACCATCGAGCCCGAGCCAGTCGCCGCTGCGGCACTGGCCGAGCTGGGGGGTGCCGATGGCATCACGGTACACCTGCGCGAAGACCGCCGCCACATCCAGGACCGCGACGTGCGCTTGTTGCGCCAGACGGTGCAGACTCATCTGAACCTGGAGATGGCTCCCACCGCAGAGATGGTGGCGATCGCGCTAGAAATTCAGCCCGACTATGTCACCTTGGTGCCGGAGCGGCGCGAGGAAATTACAACCGAGGGCGGCCTGGATATCGTGGGAATTTTCGCGCGGGCCGGTGAGGTGGTGGCGACCTTGCAGGGGGCGGGCATTCCGGTGAGCTGGTTTATCGATGCCGACCCCCAGCAGATTGAGGCAGCTGCCCAGACCCAAGCAAAGTTTATCGAGCTGCATACGGGGCAGTATGCCGAGGCGAGGTCCGCAAGCGATCGCGCCCAAGCTCTAAAAACCCTAACCGAGGGGACGGCGCTGGCCCTTGAGTCTGGGTTGCGGGTTAATGCCGGACACGGGCTAACCTACCGAAACGTGCGGCCGGTGGCGCAGATTCCGGGGATGGAGGAACTCAATATCGGCCACAGTATCGTCAGCCGGGCGGTGCTGGTGGGCTTGGAGCGAGCGGTCCGAGAGATGAAACTGGCAATGTGGGGGCGGCTCTAGCTCAATCCGTTTGGATGACATTGTCATCGGGGTTGACGAGGCGCAGGAGCTTCTGCTTGATTTGGGTATCGAAGACTTCCCATTTGAGTTTGGCGTACTTGGGGTCTTCGTTGAAGCCATAAAGAAACCCAAGGGGCACCTCGAAGCCACCTGCCATGTAGCGCCCGCCCCCGAAAAAGCGCCCGCGAGAATCTTTGCCAAAGGCCTCTTTGATGAATTCGTCCGGGTCGAGGGTAATTTTGGTGGTGCGCAGCGAGCCAATGACGACCTCGAGTTCTTCGTCTTCGTTGTGAACGATGCCGTAGACAACGGCGGTATGAACGTTTTCTTCCGTTACGAGAAAGTCAGCCGCTTGGGGGATGGCATCGCGGTCGTCGTAGCGCAAGTAGCCCACCCCAGCAATGGAGAAGTTGTTCTGAATGGTGCGGTTGCGGAGGGCTCGCTCGATAACATCCATGACGCGCCGCGAGCGAGATGACTGCAGCACGGCGGTGAGCAATTGCACGTCGTAGAGGCGGCTGAGGTAGGCCGCTGCTTGGAAGTCGTCTTCTTGGGCCTGCATCAGGCGGTTGGTGTCGGAGCGCAGGCCGTGCATTAAGGCCGTGGCGCACATGACGTGCTTTTGATTGCTGGCGCTCAGCTGCAGCAGGCCTGCCTGCATGTATTGCGTCAGCATTGTCGCGGTCGCCCGTGCTTGCGTGCGCAGGTCGATAAACTCCGCTTCGCTGGTGCAGCCTTGGTCGCTGTGGTGGTCGATGACCGCCACCAGCGGCAGATCGGCCTTGCGCACGAGCGGCATCAACTGGCTGGTGGTGCCTTGGTTGTCGATCAGAATGCAGCCCTGGTACTCCGACAAGTTGCGCTCGGTCAGGGTATGGAGGCTCCAGCGCTTGGCAGGCAAGCCCGTGAGTTTCACCAGTGCAATATTCTCTTGGTGGGAAAGAATGCCGGCGTAGACAATCTCGACTTGAATCTCAAACTGCTGGGCAATGAGCTGATAGGCCCACGCGCTCGAGAGCGCATCCGGGTCCGGGAAGTCCTGAATCAACGCCAGATGGCGCTCGCCGCGATGGCGCTCGAGAACCTGCTGCAGCGCGGCGATAATGCGCTCGATCTCGGGATCGACGCTCTGACTGTTGCTCTGACCGTTACTCTGACCATTGGTAGGGGACTCTGCTGCTAGCGTCCCCCGATCTGGCTGGGGCTGCTGAGGGGTGCTGTTACCTTTATTGCCGTTATTCTTATTACTGTTGCTTGGCAATGGAGAAGCGGCAGTTGCCTCGTCCCTTGTAGCTGGTGAGTCGAGTGAGTTAGAAGGCATTACAAGCAGCTCGCGCTTGACGACATCCTTGGCTGTAAGGTTCTACCCCCGGCGGTAACGCTTACAGCATGACTGTGGTACTCAAGCATAATATCGCCTTCGCTCGAGATTGAGCCACTCTAGCCTTGGGGATTGGCATGGATTGCAGTTGAGATCGGTCGCCTAGGCAGCATTAGTCGCGACCGCCAATGACGTACTTGCGCCATTCTTGATTGCGATCGCCTTGCATTTGCCGGGACAGTTCGAAGTGAAGGCTACTGTGGGGGCGACGCGGCTGGCGCTTGAGGGGCATTTGCGCTTCTTTGGGCGTGCGGTTACCTTTCTTGACGTTGCAACGAACGCAGGCAGCGACGATATTCTCCCAACTATCGGGGCCACTGCGAGAGCGGGGAATGACATGGTCGAGGGTCAGGCCATCGCCGCGGAAGCCGCAGTACTGGCAGGCATGACTGTCTCGTTCGAGGATGTTGCGGCGCGTGAGGGGAATCTCTTTGTAGGGGACGCGGACGTAGTGACGCAAGCGAATGACGGTAGGCAGCGGGAAGCTTTTATAGATGCACTTGCCGTTGTGCTCGAGCTGTTCTGCTTTTCCTTTTATGAGTAAGACGACCGCACGCCGCCAGCTCGTAAGATTGAGCGGCTCGTATGAGGCGTTCAGCACCAAGACCTTGCTCATAGGCGCGCCAGACAAATTTATTGAAATATTACTCCAGATGTTAGCATGCCGACCGATCGCGTAAATAGACTGCAGGCCCCGGTGTTGTGGCTTATTGGCGTTCGCTCGTTTGCCGAACTGAGTCAGGAAAATTGAGTAAGTCAAAATACTCAGCAGCTTTAATTTCCCATATCGTCTGGTCTGCGGGCACAAGGACGCCCGCCCGCATCGTCTCCTCGAGCAAGCAAGCGTTCGGCTCTATCATGGGCAACTAACGCAGTTGAAGGCAACGGTTGGGAGTGTTGGGGAGTGCTGGCAAATCAGTCGCCGATTGCATCTAGTTTGATTTGTTTGCAGGGCACACAAGAGGATGAAGCAGTGCTGCAGTCCCGGCAGCGAGCCTGGGTCGAAATCGACCCGAGTGCAATTGCCGAAAATGTCTGCCAACTGCGGCAGCGGTTGCGACCGGGGACGGCCCTGTTGGCTGTAGTAAAAGCAGATGCTTACGGTCATGGTGCGGCGGCTGTCGCTGGCGCCGCACTGGCTGCGGGGGCGCGTTGGCTAGCGGTGGCAACACTGCCAGAGGCGATCGCGCTGCGACAAGCCAAAATCGACGCGCCGATTTTGGTCTTGGGGGCCATTCATACTGCTGCTGAGGTCGAAGCCGCCGCCCGCTGGCACCTGCAGCCCGCTCTGTGCGATCGCGCCCAAGTCGATCTTTTTGCCCGGACGCTTGCCCGCTTGGGCGCTCGGCTGCCGGTTCACCTGCAAATCGATACGGGGATGTCGCGCTTGGGCGTGCCCTGGCACGAGGCCGTGGCCTGCGCGCGCGCGCTCCGGCAGCAGCAAGCTACCCTCGAGATTGCTGGAGTTTACTCCCACCTGGCGACAGCTGACGAGCCCGATCTGACTGCAGCCTGGGCGCAAAAATACCGCTTCGACCGGGCGATCGCGGCCCTGAGGGCGGAATTGGCCTGCGATCCCCCGCTACTGCACCTGGCAAACTCGGCAGCAACGCTGTGCGGTCCGAGCTGGCACTACGACATGGTCCGGGTGGGCTTGGCCCTCTACGGCCTTTACCCGGCCCCCCACTTGCAAGGGGCGATCTGCCTCCGACCGGCCCTGCAAGTTAAAGCGCGGGTGACCCAAGTCAAAGATATCGCTGCAGGCGACGGCGTCAGCTACGGCCATCGCTTCATCGCCGAGCGCCCGATGCGCGTTGCCGTCATCGGCATTGGTTACGCCGATGGGGTGCCGCGCAATTTATCCGGCCGGATGGAGGTTCTAGTCAGGGGGCAGCGACTGCGGCAAATCGGAACGATCACCATGGACCAGCTCATGCTCGATGCTAGCGCCATGCCAGATTTGGCCGTGGGCGAGACGGTCGCGCTCATCGGCTGCGATGGCAAAGATAAAATCACTGCCGATGACTGGGCGGCGCAGCTCGGAACCATCTCCTGGGAGATTCTCTGCGGCTTCAAACACCGCTTGCCTCGCATTGCCATCGCCCGCAACGGCGGGCCGGTGCAGTGACTCTGACCGAGCGGGTCTGGGGGGAAATCATGACTCGAGGAATTGAGGGGCAAGTGCTACCCTGAAGGGGTGCAGGCATCGAATGCTGCGATCGTCGAACTTAAAAGGAGAGTACTCGCTATCGCCATCAATAAGAAACAGCCCATCAACCACCACATTAGAGCGCCCCAAGTGCTCCTGATCGACCACGAGGGAACCAACCGCGGTGCCATCGACACTAAAGAAGCACTCGATCTTGCCCGCGAAGTCGGACTCGACCTCGTCGTCGTCTCTGAAGGCAAGGATGCCCCCGTCGCTCGCGTGATGGACTTTGGCAAACATCAGTATCAGAAGAAGAAACGCCAAAGCGCTAGCTCCAAGTCAACTCTAAAAGAAGTCAAGATGCGCCCCAACATCGGCGAATCTGATTACTCCCGCCGCATTGAATCTGCCCAAACTTGGCTGGGCAAGGGAGACGCTGTAAAGTTTCAAGTCCGCTTGCGGGGTCGCGAGCACCAACACCGCGAGCGTGCTGCCGAGCTACTGCAGCGCGTTGCCACCGATCTCGAGGCTGCCGGGAAAATCCAATCTTTCGATCGCCGCGCCCTCGTCCTGCAGCTGGCACCCTCTTAGCACCCTCTCAAAGGATTGCCCGTGCCTGGCGGTCTACTGGCGCAAGCGAGCCTAAAGGAAAAAAGTCGCGGCCTCCTTGAGAATGCATCTGGAGGCCGCGACTTTTTTAGTTGGGGAGTCTTTACTAGCGCACCGTTACGGCGATTTTGTTAGAGACGACCGGCTTATCGTGGGGGATATGGGCGTAGTTACCCAGTACCAGTTGCAGGGTGTGCTCCCCCGGCATCAGGCTCAGGCGCGTTTCCGTTTGGCCGCCACCGAAGTGCTTGATGTTCTCGTTGGCTGCTAGCGCCTCGGTGAGGTCGGGGAGTTCGTCGAGATCGACGAGCAGGTGGTGATGGCCGGTATTTTTCTTATCGACTCCTGCTGGGGCAACCCCCATGCCGTAGAGGCCGAACTTGACGGCAAAGGGTGCTTCGACCGTCTGGCCGTCTTGGGGTTCGACGAAGTAGACATAGGCTCCTTCGGGGGAGGGCGAGACAAAGCTGGCTTCGTCAGCCTCGGCGGCAAGGGCGATGCTTGGGGCGCACCACAGCCCCAGCATCAGACAAATGAGAGCGATCGCGCGTTTCATCAGGGCTTTTCTCCTCTTCAGGTAAATGATGGGGTGGGCTCTCTACTAAATAGAAAGTTTGACCGTTTGTCACGGACTCCCTTAACAGAGTATCGTGAAATGTAAATTTTTAATACAAATTCGCGCTTACAGATGAGATAGCGGGAAGGCGCGGAATTGGTCTAAGGTACGAAAAAGTTTACAGATTGCCCGCGCGGTTGCCTTGCCCATGACTGCCATTGCCGAAGACTTAACCCTCGAGCGTGCCCTCGAGCTGGCTCGCCCTCGCTGCGAAGCTGCCGAAGCCTTTTTCCTCGACGCACGCGACACCCCCGTTGAGTTTGAGAATAATCGCCTCAAATCGCTGCAGTCGACGGCTACTCGGGGCATTGCCCTGCGCGTGATCTGCGACGGTCGCCTGGGATTTGCGAGCGCCACAGACCTCGACCGCCTCGAGACCCTCGTCGAAGCTGCAATCCAAACAGCCGCCATTGGCGATCGCGCTGACTTTGAGTTTGCCCGCGACCCACTGCCGGCAGCGCCTGCGAGCAACTGGACTCCGGAGCCCACCGAAGCCATCGTCGCAGTTGGCAACAGTCTCATCGAGCGGCTGCGCGATTACAACTCGGATATTCTGACGAGTGCAACTTTTCACCAGCGCGCTTCGCGGGTACGCTTTGCCACCAGCACCGGCAGCACTGGCAGCCGCAGCAACAACCTCGTCAGTGCCAGCCTCGCAGGCAACCTGGTGCGCGGCGAAGATTTGCTCGAGATTTTCACCTCTGATATTGCTCGCGAGGCCCTCCCCGACTGCGATAAGCTCCTCGCCGACCTGCTACAAAAATTTCGAGATGCCGAAGCGGGAGCGTCGCTCGCCAGCGGCAGCTACCCGGTCGTGTTTTCGCCCCGAGCCGCGGCTAGTGCCCTAGGCGGGCTCTTCGGGACGATTCTCTCCGGTCAGGCCGTCTGCCAGAAAGCCTCTCCCCTAGCCGACAAACTCGGCGAGACTCTGTTTGATTCGCGCCTAACCCTCACAGAAGACCCCACTCTTGGCGTCGCGCCCTGCAGCTTTGACGATGAGGGCACCCCCACCCAAGCCAAGGCCTTCATCGAAGCCGGAACGGTGCGCAACTTCTATTGGGACCGTCGCTGGGCCGCGCGGGCGGGCCAAGTCTCGACAGGAAATGGGTTTCGCGGCGGGCTCTCGCGGCCCTCGCCGAGCCCGAGTAACTTTTGCATGGAACCGGGAGATCGCCCCATTGAGGCGGCGATTGCCGACATTGAATCTGGGGTGCTCGTCGAGCAGGTTCTGGGGGCGGGGCAATCGAATCAGCTGGCTGGGGAATTTTCCGTCAACCTCGACCTCGGCTACAAAATCGAGGGCGGCAAAATTGTCGGGCGCGTGAAGAATACGGCGATCGCAGGCAATATTTTCTCGGCCTTCAAAGAGCAGCTCGGGACGGTCGGCAACCGTGCCGAGTGGGTGGGCACTCGCGCGCTGCTTCCCCACATTTTGTTTGATGGTTTGAGCGTTGCTGCTAAAGCATAGGTCTTAGCGGTCGCGGCGGCGAAACTCTACAAGCCGGCGCGTCCCCTGCCAGAGGGCAGCAGCGCGGCTCTCGAGCCAGCAAAGTAGACCATCGAGCCATCCGATGACAATTTCGAGAGGGTGCCGGATGTAGCCTTGGGTTACGGCCCGCACCTCCAGGCATTCTGGCTCGTTTGCCATTGCGGCCGAGTCCAAATGACCTGCGGGCTCGGTTGCCACTGGGAAAAACTCGAGATCGCTGCCGAGCGTTGGGCTCGCAGGCAAGGCAGCTGCAGTGCTGGTGGCATTCGAGGGCGGCAGCTCGGACGGAAACAAATCTTCGTAGCTCAGCCAAGCCCCAAACCCGGAGGGCTCGATGGCAGCCGGCGTCCGCTCGCCCTCGGTTAACCGCGGTGCCGACCGCAGGCCAAAGAAATAGGCGATCGCACCTTGAATGAGAGCGGCCAGCGAAAAGGGTGCTTCTGGGGTCGAAGGGGACCATAAATTGCCCCAAATACCTCCAGTCGTCTCGCCATTGCTGCGGGCGAGACCGCGTGCGGCCGCCCTGCGCGTGCCGGCCCAAAGCTGCAGGAGTCGATTTTTCTGGGGAACTCCAACGCTGGCTGCCAGCCGATTCTGTAGCGAGGCCGGAACGACAACGATCCGGTTGTCCGTTGCGATGGCAACGAGCTTGCGGCTTTGGCAATCGCAGGCAATGGCCCGAACGGGAGGCTCGGTCTCTAGTTCGTGGCGAAGAGTGGCAAGGATGCGGTCGATATCGACAGGCGTAGTTTCTGCCTCGCGCCCGCCGAGCCTTCTGCTGGGGTGCTTGCCTCCCCATAACCGGGCGGCAGACTGCCAGAGCACCTGCAGGCTCCAAACCCCTGCCGCCCGCACTTGGCGCAGGGCGACTTGCGATCGCGTCTGCCAACGCAGAAGCTGCCGCCGCAACAGAGTGAGGAGGTGGCTGCGATAGGGGCCGGACGGGGGAGTCTCCATAGTTTCCTCATTATGGCGCTCCGGTCGCGGTTGCCGAAACGGTTGGGCTACCCCGAGTGGGGGATACTACATGAAGTTGTTTGTGGAGTAGCTCGAATACTGTGACTCGTTCTCTGGCGCTCAGACGCTTTATCACGTTCTTAGGCTTGGGGGCGATCGTCCTGGTGCTCGGTTCGCGAGAGCTAACGCTTCTGCTGACGGAATTTTGGTGGTACCGCGCCCTCGGCCACCCGGAAGTGCTGCAAACGGTCTTGTTCTGGAAGGCGATCGCTGGTTTGGCAACTTTTGCCATCTTTGCAACGTTTCTAGGGCTCAACTATGCGATCGCGCAGCACATCGTCCCTCCCCCTTCGATTCGAATCACGACTGGAACCCAGTGGCGGCTCTCTCGCCGCTCGCTTCCGCATGGGGCGGCCCCGCTAATAATTGCCTTGATTTCCGCCGCCGCCGCAGTCATCAGTGCTGGTAGCTGGCGCACCGTTGCTGAGTTTTGGCATGCTGCACCCTTCGGGCGCATTGATGCCATCTTCGGGCTAGATTTGAGTTTTTTTGTCATGCGACTGCCCTTTTTGGAAGGGGTTTTCTCTGGGGCGCTAGTGCTGACTCTGATGGCGCTTTTGGGTGTGGGACTGCTGTATGGCATCAGCGGCGCTATCGATTTTCGACGCGGCTGGCGGCAATTTGTCTACGGCAGTGCCAAAACCCACCTGAGCGTGCTGGCGGCCCTGGCAATCGCCTCGATCGCCATTGGCTTCTGGCTAGAGCGCTACAATCTGCTGTATTCCACAGCAGGTACGGTCTACGGGGCTGGGTACACCGACGTGCGGGCGCGATTGCTGGCGCTGAGCGTGCTGGCCGTTGTCTCTGCCGCCCTAGCAGGCACGTTCGTTGGCACGGCCGGGCGATCGTCGTTTGTGGTGCCCCTCTGTGGTGCGGGTGTTTACCTAGCGGCCTACATCTTGCTGTTGCTGATCTACCCCATCCTGCAGCAAGAAACTGTTGTGGCCCCCAACGAACTCGAAAAAGAGCAACCCTACATCGAGCGCAACCTTGCAGCTACGCTACAGGGCTACGGCCTCGAGAACGTGCAACGGCAGCCTTTTGATGTGCGCAACACCCTCGATGGCGCGGCAATTGCCACCAACCAGGCCACCATCGACAATATTCGTCTGTGGGACGACAAACCGCTGCTGGCCACATACCAGCAAATCCAAGAGTTTCGTCCCTACTACCGCTTTCAAGATACCGATATCGACCGCTACGCCCTAGGAGAAGACTACCGGCAAGTCTTGCTCTCGGCCCGCGAGAATGCCTGGTCCGGCCAACAGCGCGACCAAACCTGGCTCAACCAACACTTCTACTACACCCATGGCTACGGCATTGCCATGAGCCCGGCCAACCGCGTCACGCCCCAGGGATTGCCAGAGTTATTTGTCAAAGATATTCCCCCCAGTGCCGTGCATCCGGCTCTAGAAATTTCCCAGCCAGGCATCTACTACGGCGAATATGCGCGCCCCGATCAGAGCGGTCGCCTCCGCCCCGATCGCTCCTACGTTTTCACGGGGGCGGGCGTTGACGAACTCGATTACCCGGCCACTGTCGAATCTGGCAGCGGCGAGCGTACGGTCGAAACCCGTTATAACGGCCTTGGGGGCGTGCCGATGCCGGGATTCGGCCAGCGCTTGGCCTACGCCTATGTATTTAATGATAGAAACATTTTACTCTCGAGCTACTTTTTGCCGGAAACCCGCATCCACTATCACCGCGACGTGCGCCAGCGCGTGCGGCGGCTCGCTCCTTTTTTGCAATTCGATTCTGACCCGTATTTGGTCGTCATTGATGGCACGCTGAAATGGATTGTCGATGCCTACACCCTGAGCGATCGGCTGCCCTATTCCGAGCCGATTATTGGTTTCTCGCGCCGGTTTAATTACATTCGCAACTCAGTTAAAGCAGTCGTCGATGCCTATGACGGTGCGGTAACGTTCTACGCAATCGACACAGAAGATCCAATTTTGCAGGTCTATCGCAATCTTTTCCCCAATCTATTCGCTGATGACGTTCCACCGGCGCTGCGAGCGCATTTTCGCTACCCGCTGGATCTCTTTCGCGCTCAGGCGCAGGTTTATCTGCGCTACCACATGGGCGACGCGCGCAGTTTTTATTACCAAGAAGATCTCTGGAGCTTCCCCAATAAAATTGTCAAAAACGGCGACAGCACGCCCCAAGAAGTCCCCATCGAGCCCTACTATGCCATCGTGCGGTTGCCAGGGGGCGATCGCGCCGAATTCACCACGATTTTGCCCTTTACGCCTGCCGGGAAGCTGCCGATGGTGGCTTGGCTGGCCGCTCGTTCTGATGGCGAGAACTACGGTAAGCTCCTGCTCTATGAATTTCCCAAGCAAGAGCGCATCTTTGGGCCGCAGCAAATCGAAGCCCGCATCGATCAAAACACCGAGATTTCCCAGCAGCTCACCCTCTGGGACCAACAGGGCTCGGAGGTGGTGCGTGGCAATATTCTGGTCATTCCCCTGGAAGAATCGCTCCTCTACATCGAGCCGATATACCTAAAAGCAGAGAGTCAGGGCCTGCCCGAACTCAAGCGCGTCATCGTGGCCTACGGTGACGAGGTGGCGATGGAAACAACGTTGGAAGCTGCGCTGGCGAGGGTTTTGGGCGCGCCCGTGGGCCCGCCTGCCGGCACGAGCGGTGTCGCCGAGCTTGTCGGGCGCGCCCAAGCGGCCTTTGAGGCCGCCAGGCGCGCTGCCGAAAGTGGGGATTGGGCCATCTATGGCGTTCGCCTCCAAGAACTCGAGGACCTCCTGCAGCAACTCAGTCGCGAGTCGGCGGGTCGCTAACCCCCTAAAGAAAAAGCCTCGTGCCATCTCAGGCAGGCGGGCCAATTGCCGCTGCAGTGGCCGCACAAGTTGCCAGACTCGCATCCGTTTTGATGGCTTGGGGCTCGATGTGAGTCGGCGTCGCGCGGAACCCTTTTTCCTGCAGCGCGCGCAGCAACCAATCGCGTTTGGGCAAATCCAGCTTGCCGAGTCTACCGATAGCCTGCAGTGTCAAAAAATAGGGCGGCATGTCGGCCTCAGCCGCCATAATCTCCAACAGACGAGCCTGTTGCAGCCACTGCCACCGACGCGCGAGATCGCCCATTTTCTGAAGATAGGCGCGATTGTGGAGATTGCCGAGCCATAGCGGCCCGCTGACAGCAAGCGAGTTGCCGTCGTGAGGGCAGCGCGCTCGATTGAGCTGCTTCCCAAGAATGGATTGATAGTTGCCGCAGGTGTGGCAGTACCCCAGCCAACCATAGTTCTGGAGCGTCAGGTTGACCCCAGCACGCAAGCGAACCAGCACGCGATAGGTCTGACCGGAGAAATAGGCAAAAATCGGCTCGAGGCCGAATCCCTGGCGGGCGGCCTGCTGGAGCGCGCTCCCGACAAGCAGCCGCAACCCCTGCTCGTGGGCGCTCGGATGAGCGCGCGCGATCGCACCGTAGTCGATCGCGCATTTGGTGGGTTCGCGCCCGGCGGCCGTGCGCCCGTCGGTACTGGTGAGATAGACCAACCCGCCTACTCTCAGCGCCCAAAAAACCGTTGTCAGATAAGGTAGCGGCGACCCAAAACTATCCACATCAATGAGGTCGAAAAAATCTTGGCGGCAATAACACTCGAAAAATAGGCGATTGGCATCCAGGCAACTCACCCGAGCGCGACCCGCAGCAATCTCACCCGCTAAGTTAGCTGCTAGCAGAGGCGCGAGTTCCGGATTGGCATCATTGCAAAGGACGCGATCGGCTCCAGCTTCGGCCAGGTATCGCAGCGAGCGCACGCCGGTTGCAGCCATGGCATCGAGCGCGCTGAGATGCCCTGTTTCTTGACGGTAGAGGGCTGCAGCGAGCACGCCCAAGTCGCGTGTGGTGCGGCTAGCCGGACGGTAAAACGCCCCTCCCTGGCAAAAGCGAGCCTTCCCCTCTTGCTGCCACTCATTTAGTGCAGTGGTTCCTGCGGCCATTACATTTACGGTCAATCTCTGCCCGCCGATTGGAGAGAGAAAGCGATCGCTTTGTTAAGGTATTGGGTAGTTATAGCGTGCAATGGCGAGTTTGCAGCCGCCATCTTTGACTGGGATCCTTCGAGGTAAGCGTGCCTGCCGATAGTTATTGCCTCAATCCTGCCTGCCATGCACCGCAGAACGTCCGGGATGCCCGAAACTGTGACGCCTGTGGCGAAGTTCTTTGTTTGCGCGATCGCTACCGCGCTCTATCATTGCTGGGTAAAGGTGGCTTCGGGGCGACATTTCTGGCAGTAGATGCTGGCTTGCCGGGCAGGCCCCACTGCGCTCTCAAGCAACTGCGCCCAGACACGGCTCGGACCCCTGCAGACCTCGATACCGCGCGCAAGCTTTTTGCCCGCGAGGCAGAAACCCTGGGAGCCCTGGGCAGCCACCCCCAGCTGCCGCGCTTGCTCGATTACTTTGAAGCTGACGGTCGGTTTTATCTCGTTCAAGAGTATGTCGAAGGTCAAACCTTAGCTCAAGAAGTCAGGCAAAATGGACCTTTTGATGAGGCTGGCGCCCGCAAATTTTTGCTCGACATCTTGCCCTGCATTGACTACGTTCACTCCCACCGCGTCATTCACCGCGACATCAAACCCCAAAATATCATTCGCCGCCGAGCGGATGGCAACCTGGTGCTGATTGATTTTGGGGCCGTTCGCCATGCGATGGCTCGCCTGGAGGTCGAGGCTCAAGGTGACGGCGGCCCGCTAACGCAGAGCGCGGTCTGGACGCCCGGCTATAGCGCCCCCGAACAAATGGCCCTGCGGCCTGTTTTTGCAAGCGACCTCTACAGCTTGGGGGTGACCTGCCTTTTTCTGTTGACTGGGAACTCCCCCCAAAACTTGGGATACGACCCCGAAACGGGCCTGCTCGATTGGCAGCAAGTCGTTCGCGTCAGCCCGCGATTTACAGAAATTCTGTACAAGATGCTCGAGATTGCGCCGCGCGATCGCTTCAGCTCGGCTCGAGAAATCCTCGCTGCCCTATCGCCCGAAGCGACGACACTATCGCAAGCCCCCAGCCCGAGAGTCAATGGCACGGCAGCCAGTGCAGCGGCTGCAGATCTCGACGAGCCGACATTGGCATCGGGCCTGTCCGACACGGCAGCCGTGGAAACGCAAGCCAATTTGACCGAGGCCGCATCCGAGCCAGCAGACTTGACTGAGTTTGGGGAGGCTGGGCGTCTGGCGCTAGCGGACAAAACCCGCGTTCTGATCGTGCAGGATGTCCAGGTTCTCGCGCGCAGCCTGTATCGCAAGCTGCAGAAGCTTGGGTACAGCATTGCCGACGTGGTGAGCTTGCCGCAAGTCGCCCTCGACCGTGCTGCTAGCAGAAGCCCCGACATTGTCCTGATGGAGCTTTCGCTCGCTGGAAACCCCGATGTGGTCGCGATCGCCGCAGAAATCTACGAGCGCTGTCAGATTCCAACGGTTTACTTGGCAAGCCATGAGTTTGACGAACGCCTCGAGCGCGCCCGCGGCAACAGTGCTTACTACGGCCACATCCTACGGCCCTACGCCGAAGAATCCTTGCAGGCTACCATCGAATCTGCCCTGAGCGCCCATTACCGACAGCTCAGGGAGCGGGTAAATCGCGAGAGTACCTACGGCCAACAGCTCAAACTAGCTGAAGAGACGCTGCAGTATTTGGTTTATCACGATCGCGTGACGGACCTCCCCAACCATCTCTCGCTGCGAGAGCAATTCAGCCAGGCTCTCAAACGTCGCCAATTCAACACCGCTGGTGGCGAAGTGGCGTCGCCACCTGGCGAAGTAGCTTCGCCACCGGTTGGTTGTTTGGGTTTGGGGCATCCCGATAGCCAAGTGGCCTTACAGGACGTGGCCCGCCATCTCAAAGAAACCATCGGCCCCGAAAATGGCCTGGCCTACCTGGGCGATAATTGCTTCGCGATCGTTTGGGCCTCATTGCAACACCAGCGTGCTGTCATTGAGGCTGCTAGCGGGCTGCTCGCCCAGCTCGAGAGCCGCGGCTACCGCTGTAACCTGGGTCTGGCCTGTCATTGGCAAAATTTGCTTTCTATCGAGCGCCTACTCACACGGGCTCGAACGGCCCTAAAGGTTGCCGGCCGCCAAGGTGTCGGCCAGTATGTCTTCTACAACACTTACTTTGAAACCGCCTGTGGGCCAAACTCCGAGCAAATTTTGTTGGAGCGAGAGTTACAGTTCGCGCTCGATCGCGACGAGCTGCAGTTGCACTATCAGCCTCGCCTCGATCTGCGCGAGCTGCGACCGATCGGAGTCGAGGCGCTAGTGAGATGGTTCCACCCTGCTTTAGGCAACGTCGCTCCCAGTCGGTTTTTGCCCGTGGCCGAAGATCTCGGCTTGATGGCGGCAATTGGCGAGTGGATTTGTCGGGCGGCAAGCAGCCAGATCGCGCGGTGGCAGCAAACCTACGACCTCCCCCTGACACTCGCGGTCAACCTCGATAGTACGCAGTTTGCCGATAGCAATCTGGATCGAAACTTGGCCGCAATTTTGGCCGAGAGCGGGTTCGACCCCCACCAGCTCGAACTCGAAGTTACCGAGAGCCTTCTGGTGAGCGATCCCCAACGCGCCCAGCAGCAGTTGCGCGCCCTCCGCGCCCTCGGGGTCAAAGTCGCCATCGATGACTTTGGCACCGGTTACTCATCTTTGAGTTATCTGAGACAATTTCCCTTTGACATTTTGAAAATCGATCGCTGCTTCGTGCAAAACCTGCACGAAGACCCCAAAAATGGCGCGATTGCCGTTGCGATTGCCCGTATGGCTGCGAGCCTAAACCTGCGGGTGGTGGCTGAGGGCGTTGAAACTTTAGCGGAGCTAGAGTTTTTGCGCCAGTACCCTTGCGACGAAGCTCAGGGCTACCTGTTTAGCCCGCCGCTGCCCGCCGCTCATCTGGAGACTTGGCTTGCAGGTAAGAGCACCGTTGCCCTGCACTAGGGCGACCCGGCAAACTGACGACAGCGCGACTGGAGGGGGCAGCTGCCACACTGCGGCCGTTGGGCCGTGCAAATGAGGGCTCCAAAATCAATCAGCGCCAAGTTCCAATGGCCGACTGCGATCGCCGGCGCGACGCGCTCGGCAGCCGTCCAGAGCAGTTTGCAGCGAGACTTTACCCGGTCGCCCCCGGTCAGACCGAAAAAGCGCTCGAGAATCCGGGCCACATTGGTATCGAGAACTGGTGCGGGCAGATCGAAGGCTTGGGAGCAAATCGCACGAGCCGTGTAGGGGCCGATCCCAGGCAGGGCCAGAAGCGCAGTCTCATCTTTGGGGATGCTGCCCCCGTAGCGATCGCGCAGGATAGTTGCAGCTTGCAGGAGGCGCTCGGCCCGAAAGCGCAGGCCCAGGGGTTGGAGGCGGACTTGCAGGTCTGCTAAGGAGGCGGCGGTCAAGGCAGCGAGGTCGGGGTAGCGCTCCAAAAAGCTCTCATAAATGGGTGCGACGGTCGTGGCGTCAGTTTTTTGGAGCAGGAACTCGGCGACAAAGACGGCATAGGGCGAGCGATCGCGCCGCCATGGGAATGCTCGCAAGTTTGCATCAGCCCAGGTTCGGAGTTTTTGGCGAAACCAGCCTACCCGCTCGCTTGTCAAGCAGGCAGCCAAGCGAGCCTCGCGCTCGGTCGCACTCAAAGCCATGGCTGCATTATCGCAGGTGCATTCGCGAACTTTTGAATCTCGTGGTTTTCACTACAGATCGCCTGGACTTCGTAACTCCTGCAGCACCAGTCCCTGAGTAACGCTCGCCGAGCGCGCCCCCAAGGAGTTGCGCCATCTCCAGCAGTGAGGTACGTCGGACGAGCGCGGGCATCCTGCAGCAAATTTTCTGCAGATGCTTGTCATCGCCAGCAAACAATTCACTTTATGCTGGGGTTAACCGCACATTCTTGCTGCTTGTAAAGAATCGCGAAGTTACAAGTCTCTAATTCAAAGAGGTTGTTTTATGCCATTTACGATTGACTCCGCCCGCAGCATTTTCCCCAACACGCTGGCTGCCGATGCCGTACCGGCAACAATCGCCCGCTTCGAACAACTCAGTGCTGAAGATCAGCTCGCCCTCATCTGGTTTGCTTATCTAGAAATGGGGAAATCCATTACCCCCGCCGCCCCCGGCGCCGCGTTTATGGCTCTAGCCGAGCGCACCCTCAACGAGATTAAGGGCCGTTCGTTCCAAGAACAGTCCCAGATGATGTGCGATTTGGCCAACCGCACCGATACGCCGACCTGCCGAACCTATGCAACCTGGACTCCGAACATCAAATTGGGATTTTGGTACCAGCTCGGCGAGTGGATGAATGAAGGCACCGTCGCTCCCATTCCGGAAGGCTATCGCTTGTCTGCTAATGCTTCGGCCATCTTGCAAACCATCCGCGGCCTTGACGCCGGGCAACAGATTACCGTCTTGCGCAATTGCGTCGTCGGGATGGGCTACGACCCGGCAAAACTCGGCACCTTTAACCGCGTTGCCGAGCCTGTCGCGCCCCCGACTGCCATAGCCCAACGCACCCAAGTGGCCATTCCGGGCGTTACCAACCCCACGGTGCTCGATTATATGAATAACCTCAACGCCAACGACTTCGACGCCCTCATCGAGTTGTTCGAGGCCGATGGCGGCTTGCAGCCTCCTTTCCAGCGCCCGATTGTCGGTCGCGATGCTATTCTGCGGTTTTTCAAAGAGGAATGCCAAAATCTCAAGCTGCTGCCCGAGCGGGGCGCGGCCGAGCCTCCTGAAGACGGCTACATTCCCATCAAAATAACCGGCAAGGTCCAGTCGCCCTGGTTTGGGGCTAGCGTCGGTATGAATATTGCCTGGCGTTTTTTGCTGAGCCCTCAGGGCAAAATCTTCTTCGTGGCGATCGATTTGCTGGCATCGCCCCAGGAACTCATGAATCTTTCTCGTTAAGATGAGTTAAGATTCCTCATAAATACAATCAGCCGAGGAGCAGTCGCCCTCGGCTAGACCCTTCAAATCCTTGACAGCAAACATGCAGGAGAACGCAACGGGCTGGTCTGCAGCCGAAGAAGAAGTAGCCCGAGCGGCATTCCAAAAAGCTTACGAGCGCGAAAGTAGCGCTCTGGTGGAAGAAATTCGCGACAAGGCCAGCAAAATCGCTAATCTCGACGAGATTTGGCAGTTGCACGATTATTTGAGTGCGCGCCGCCATGATATCGACGGTAAGTACGACTATCGCTACTCCGTTCTCACATTCGTCTTCGCCCAGCTGCTGCGGGAGAACTGGTTGCACCTTGAGGATCTCGAAGGGTTAGAGGCCAGTCGAGTTGCCAAAATCTCGGCGCTCGCCCGTGTCTCATTCCAAACAGGCTCTCTCTAGGCTACTGCGGTGGCCTTACAGCTTTGTGACCGTCGTGACAAAGTCCGGCAGAGCGGTGCGCGCGCCTTCTCGAACGGTTAGCGACACGTACTCGACCGAATCCTCGGGACTGGCCACTATTGAAAAACCATAGCTGCCGCGCTCCTGAAGGATTAGCAGCCACTCTACCCGCTGCTTTTGTCTGTTACTCCTGCCCCAATCTAGAAATGTCGCACTGCGCCCGCTGGAGTTGGCGAAATAAACTCGCTCGCCCCAAGCATCTCGCACCTGAAAAGTGAGCGTCGTTGCAGAGGGGAAAGCGCCACTCTCGTCGGTCTCGACTGTCGCGGTCGCGCGCACCAGCACCTGCCGACCGCCCAGGATCGCGCGCGCGTGGACTTCGCTATCGGCAACCGTTCTAGCAACGATCGGAGTCCCCGTAAAACGGCAAGCAAGGGTAGTAAGCACCACCAGGGCCGTACAACCGAGAAAACCTGCTAATAAGTAACGTCCGTCTACTTCTCCTTGGGTAACCCTGACGGAGAAAGCTACTGGTCGATTGGCTGGCAACTGACCGGCATCGAGCACGGCAATAGCGAGCACCAAGTTCCGAGCGCGCTCCGGACGCAGATCCAGCATGCCAATGGTGTCGGGTCCGCCTTGGCCGCCGCGCCACGCTTGCTTGAGAGCGCTCCCGAGCAGATTTCCGCCCTCATCTAAAATCTGGATCTCGAACGCCACCCAGCTCTGGCGGGGTAGCTGTGCCCGGACGTTAATGCGCAGTGCCCCCCAAGCTCGAGCGGCAACCGGCATGGCAGCCAAGCGCCCGGTCGTGCCAACACCGATGCGAATCTGCTGGTTGACGAGTATTTCCGGGAGTGTCAAAGATAAAATCCCAGCCACAGCGACCAGGCCGAGGGCAGCCACACTCAGCCACAACCAGCGGTCGATAAAACGGGACGTTCTGCGTGTTGTGGAGCGGAAGGGCACGGTAGGTTTCTGGCTCTAGGATTCTTGCCAGGGCTCTCGAAGCAGTTTCGCTGGGTTTTCCCCGAGTTCGCTTATTGTTGAGGCGTACCCGAGCCGGACCGAGCCCATGCCAATTGTATTGCAGACTGTCGCCGCCACCGCTGGCTGGACCTTTGTAGGCGTGCTCTTGCTCTACATGGGTATTCGCCTCTACGATCTTTTAGACCCTATCGATTATCAAAGTGAGATTCGCAAGGGGAACATCGCTGCGGGCATCAAGCTGGCTGCCCTCGTGCTCGGGCTGACGGCGATTATCGTATCGGTCTTGATCTCTTAAGCTTGCGACCCATGCCGACCCGCATTTTGGCGATCGCCGCCCTCCTGCTGGCTATAGTTGCCGTCGCCCTAGCCTACAGCCAGCAGTCTGCTCTGCAATTGGGTCGGGAAAATCAGCCCCTGTACTCGCCCCGTTACCGGACGCTGCCTTCCGGGCAATACCGCGACGGTCGATGGGTGCGGTTTCCCAATCGACGCAGCTACACCAGATTTCCAGGAGGTGGTCCCGGTGTCGGCAAGTGAGCCGCGAGCGACCGGTGCCCTCACACGCGGGCAACAGCAGCTCTTGCTGCTGACAGCAGCCACCTCTTCGGCGGTTGGCTTGGCCGCAGAACTCCTGCTCGGCACTCTGGCCAGCTATTTGGCCGGGTCCCAGCCCCTGGCCTATGGCCTGGCAGTGGGCGGTTTTCTGGCCGCGATGGGTCTGGGGGCCTACCTCAGCCAGTTCATCGCTGCCGAAGGCGATCGCGCCACCCAGCAGGAGCGACTCTTGACGGCACTCTTTGCTGTCGAGCTTGGGGTTGCTCCGCTAACAGCTCTGCTGCCTCTGGGGATTTTTGCTCTATTCGTCGTTGGTAGTTCTTTGTGGTTGGGGCTGGGGCTCGCGACAGTGCTGCTTGGCACCTTAGCGGGTATGGAAGTTCCTCTCATCGTGCGCGCGGTCGAGGGCGAGCAGGAGCTACGCGGCACCTTAGCTGGGGTGTTGGCGCTCGATTATGTGGGCGCTCTAGTCGGGTCGCTGGCGCTGCCGCTGCTGCTGCTGCCGACAGTCGGACTGTTTCCGGCAGCGGCTCTTATGGGGTCGCTACCGGCGCTGATGGTATTTTTTCTCGGGCGAGCATTCCCCCGTCACCAGCGCTGGCAATATCTGGGGATAGCTGTTTGTTTGGGGATGCTCGCTCTGGCGCCACTCACTCTCTGGGCGAGCGATCGCCTTGAAGACGGGCTCTACGATGCGCCGGTGGTTTGGCGCGAGCAGACGCCCTATCAGCGGGTTGTGTTGACGCGTTGGGGTCGGGACGTGCGCTTGTTTTTAGACGGTAGCCTACAGCTCTCGACCTTAGACGAATACCGCTATCACGAAGCATTGGTACATCCGGCCCTGAGTGCCGCGCGACTGCCTCGGCAAGTGCTGCTGCTGGGCGCAGGCGATGGCATGGCACTGCGGGAGGTGCTGAAGTGGCCCTCGATCGAGCGGGTGGTCCTGGTGGAACTCGACCCGACAGTGGTCGAGATCGCGCGACATCAGGGTGCCCTCAGACGGGCCAATGGCGACGCGTTTGGCGACCCACGAGTGACAGTGCGCTACGGAGATGCCTTCCGTACCCTGCCCGATCTCGCAGAGACCTTCGATGCGATCGTGGCTGATTTCCCCGATCCCGAGCGCCTGGCCCTAGCCAAGCTCTACACCAAGGGGTTCTACCAACAAATTCGAGCGCACCTGCGAGCGGGGGGTACGTTCGTCACTCAGGCCTCGAGCCCCTTTTTTGCGCCCCAAGTTCTCAACTGCATTGCCGCAACTCTAGAAGCTGCTGGCTTGCAAGCGCATCCCTATACGGTCTCAGTTCCTAGCTTTGGCCCCTGGGGATTTGTCTTGGGTACGACAACGGCGTCTCTGCAGCCGGAGACATTGGCGTTGCCCGTGACCACTCAATTTCTGACCCAGCCATTGCTCGCGAGCCTCTTCGAGTTGCCAGCAGACATGCCCCGACAGCCGGCAGCCGTCAATCGTCTCGGCCACCCGTCAATCGTCGGCTACCAGAACGATCCGCGCTGGCGCGCCTATGACTAGCTGCTTCACAATAGTTGGTGTCGCGCTGGTTGCAGCAGTTTGTCATGGTGGCCCTTTTTTGGATCGTAGTTATTGCCTTGGTGCTCGCAGGTATTGTTTATCTGCGGCAGCAGGCCAAGCAATCGGCTCGTCGCCCGCAAAAGCAATCGCAACCAGCCGCCGCGATTGCGCGCACGCTATTTAACCTCCAAATTGGCGACATCGTGCAATACGCAGGAACGGACTGGGCCGTCGAAGATCGCTTGCTCTACGACGACGGGGGTTACACTTGGCTCGAGTATCTCCTTCAAGATGGCGATCGCATTGCTTGGCTGGCGGTGGATGAGGACGATCGCCTCATCGTGAGTCTCTCGGAGCCAACCGATGCTTTGCAACTCGAGGCCGACCCGCCTCAGGATCTGACCGTTGCCGAGGAGACCTATCGCTGCGTGGAATCTGGCTGGGCCTCCGTGAGCTACACTGCGCCGCGCAATCTTGCCAAAGCCGAGAATCGCTGCCGCTACTGGGATTACGAAGGCTCGGATAACAAGGTCCTTGCGATCGAGAAATGGCGGCAGACGTGGGAGGTGAGCCTTGGTTATCGGATCGCACCGCGCGCCCTCAATCTCCTTCCAGGTGATGGCAAAAGTATTTACCAATTCATGGAAGATAGTGCAGCAGAGAGCTAGCTCGGAGTGAATACTAGCAGGCCAGGGGCAGCATGACGTACACCTACACCGGGCGGACTTCTAGCATCCCATAGCTCGAGTCTTCTTCGCTAGCCGCCCCTCCAAGTCGTGTCTGGAGCGATCGCCGCGTCTGCTTTCTAGGCCCCTGAGGTACTGCAACCGGAGCCGTAGGCTCGGTCGCGTCAGGAGTCGGAGCGGCGATAATGAGACTTGTCTCCGAAACTCTGCCCGACGCAGTGTACGGTGGGGCGAGCAAGGAATCGCCAAAAGTGTGAGATACTTGATACGCTTAACGCGCCTGTAAGGGTCTACCGAGGGTCACTCGGAAAGTCATGTCTAACGCCTGAAGTAGTAGAGTTGGGGGTTACGATTGATGGCTGACCAGAAGCAGCTGGAAATACTGGAGCAGGGGGCTAAGGCCTGGAATCAGTGGCGCGGGCAAAACGAAAAGGTGCTGCCGGACCTCAGTGGAGTCGACCTCAGCGGAGTCGACCTCAGCGGGGCCGACCTTGGTGGAGCTTGCCTCATCAACGCCGACCTGAGTGGCGTCGACCTGAGTGGCGCCTGCCTCGCCAAGGCTCACCTCGATGGCACCGATCTCAGTGGAGTCAATCTCAGTGGGGTCAACCTCGGAGGCGTCGACCTGAGTGGAGTCAACCTCAAAGGAGTAAACCTCAGAGAAGACTACCTCAGAGGAGCCAACCTCAAAGGAGACAACCTC
>CAYTBI010000053.1:0-27899 GCA_964435975.1 uncultured bacterium | reverse complement strand
CCCCCCCCCCCGCCCGCCGCGCCCCCCCCCCCCCCCGGGGCCCGCGCCGCCGCCACCGCCTCAGCCAGTTGCCGCTGCGCCCAGCCCCCCACCGGTTCCTGCTATCCCGCCTAGCACGCCTCCGACACCGACATCGTCGGGAGCTGCCGATTTGTTGTCGCCCAATTCCCAGCAGCAAATTGCAGCCAGAGGGCCGGAGGAGTTCTTCAAGCAACCCAAGCCCAGTCGGCTGGGCAACCTGGCAGCGCCAAAAGCCGACTTTGGGCCGTACCTCCGTCGGCTAGAGCGGCGCGTCTCGGCCGCATGGACTCGATTGAAACCCAATCGAAGGTTGCACCAGCGGCAACCTACTATTAACCTCGTGCTCGACCCCTCTGGAGCGATCCTTCACTTGAGCATTCAGCGATCTTCCGGCTCGCCTGAAGAAGATCGCAAAGCTCTTGCCGCTGTCAGAAATGCAGCCCCTTTTGGCCCGCTCCCACAGGATTCTGAGAATACCGAATTTGAAATAGACGGCGTATTTATATTCAGAGACATAAATGGACGTTTCTAAGCTGGCTGAGGCCTTCGATTTTCTCTTAAGTGCCGGTGGCGTCGTCATGTGGCCGCTACTGGGTCTTTCGGTCCTATCGTTGACTGCCGTCTTCGAGCGACTGCTGTTCTGGGGGCGCGCCCTCAATCGCCAACAGGCCGTCATCCGCCGGGTGTTTAGCCTCTACCAGGGAGACCCAAAACTCGCCCGTACCCTACTAGAGCGCCACATCAATTTGCCCGTCGCCCGGATCTTCGCCGCTGCGATCGACTTGAGGCAGCCGACCCCCGAACAGTTTCGCCTTGCCCTCGAAACGGCTGCCCAAGCCGAGATTCCCGCCCTCAAGCGCTTCAACGGCTTCTTCGACACGGTTATTAGCATCTCGCCGCTACTCGGGCTGCTTGGCACGGTTTTGGGCCTGATCGCCGCACTCTCGTCGCTGCAGCTCGGCGATTTGGCTGCGACAGAAGCCTCGCAGGTAACCGGTGGCATCGGCGAGGCCCTGGTCTCGACGGCGGCCGGGCTCGTCGTTGCGATCGCAACGCTATTGTTTGCTAATACATTTCGGGGGCTGTATTTGCGCCAAATTGCCTTGATTCAAGAGTATGGCGGCCAACTAGAGCTGCTTTACTTGCAACGCTACTGTGAGGAGGCTGCTGCTGCCGATGCGCTTGCCTGAAGAGCCCGAAAAACCCTCTCAAATCAATATCGTCCCGGCCATTGATGTTATTTTTGCTATCTTGGTCTACTTCATCGTGTCATCGCTGTATTTGACCCGTCTCGAAGGCTTGCCGGTCAATTTGCCGCAAGCCTCAACGGCCGAGCCCCAGCAAGAACCGCAACGGCTGAGCGTCAGCATCGATCGCGCGGGCAATCTTTCTCTCGATGGCGTCCCCATCGCGCTGGTGACACTGGGCTCGGAAATTCTAGCGCGCCAGCAAGACGGCAGCGGCCGCGCGACCGTCGCCATCGTCAGCGCCGATCGAGCTGTCGAGCACGGCACGGTGATTGCAGTCATGGACGAATTACGGAAAATTCCGGGGGTCCGCCTGGCAATCGCGACCCGGCCGCCAACGGAGCCCTAGACGAGACTTTTCTGGTGGAGCGAGCGGAGTCGCAGGTCAAAACATCCACCGCGATAATTTGAATGCTCCACTTATCTCTAGCTGCAGAAGCATCGCCCGGACCATTCGCGATATTCTGCGAGGCAGAGTGCGAGCCAATCATATGAAGTATGAGATCGACATTCCACCGGATGTTTGGTTAGATTTGCAGATTCACCCTCACGAAGATTGGTCGCTCATTTGTTCTGATGCCATCCGAGAGCGCGTCGAAAATCTCAGGCAATCGCCTGAGAACGGGCTCCAAGACCAGCCAAACGAACTAGATCGCCTTGTCAGAGCAGCGCTTGCCGATATGGCCAGCGGGCAACCCAGCAGGCCTCCTGCCGGGGAGGCGTAACCGATGCCTGCGAAGTTGCCAAGCCGGGCCTCAAAGACTCTCTCTTGCCGGAGCACCCTCAGAGCTTCGAGACGACATCAGTCAGGGCGGCTTTTAAATCGCCGTAGCCGTACTCGAACCCCAGAGCCTGCAGGCGCTCGGGCAATACTTTTTGGCCTTCGAGCACGACTTTTGCCCCGTCGCCGAGGAGTATCTCGAGGGCAAACTCCGGCACCGGTAACCATGACGGCCGCTGCAAAACGGCACCGAGCGTATCGCACAACTGATTCATGCGGACGGGCTGAGGCGCCGTAGCATTGTAGGCGCCGGTGTAGTCCGGGTTCTCGAGAGCCGAGACAATTGCCTCGACAAGATCGTCGATATGGATCCAGGAGAACCACTGCCGACCGTCGCCGAGGGGACCGCCGGCAAAAAGTTTGAAGGGAGCAAGCATCTTACCGATCGCGCCGCCGTCGCCGACGACAATACCCAGCCGCAGCACGACTAGGCGCGTACCAAATTCCTTCGCCCGTGCCGCGCGCTCTTCCCAATCGACACAGACCGATGCCAAGAAGTCCGGACCTGCCGGGCTGGCCTCTGTAAAGGTGGCCGTTTCGCTGGTGCCGTAGTAGCCTACTGCCGACGCACTCACCAAGACACCGGGCTTCTTGGCGGCCGCCGCAATAGCCTCGACGAGTTTCTCGGTGGTGAGGATGCGGCTGTCGTAGATGGCCTGCTTGTAGCTCGGGGTCCAGCGGCGATCGGTAATGCCTGCCCCAACCAGGTTGACAACTCCATCGCAGCCAGAGATGGCCTGCTGCCAATCCCCTGCTTCGGTGGGGGTGTAGGCGATCGCTTCGACGTTGGCAAAGGCCTCTGCCGGAAAGAGGCGCCGCGCGCGCGCGCTGTCACGGCTGAGGACCAGGATCCGGTAATTCTGGCGATTGGGGTCGCGGGCGAGGCGCGCGACCAAGCGGCTGCCGACAAAGCCAGTCGCACCGGCGATCGCAATTTTCAAGGGGAGGTCGCTCCTAAAACGAAACTTTACTTAAAATTAGCTTTTCTTTACGGAGGGGTCGCTCGGGCTCTCCTCATAGGCCATGCCATTGGCTGCGGCGTAGCGGTTCATGAAGCGCATAAATCGCTCGAAATGGTCGTCGCGGGCAATCGCAAACTTACACTCTACCCAGCGCAGCTCGTCGCCTTCATCGCCACCCCAAACAATCTTCAACCCATCAGGCTCGACGGCAATCGCACCTTCAGCATCGCGCAGAACGAGCGCCTTGCGAAATTCATTAGTGAAGCTGTTGAATCGTTCGAGGGCCTGCAACTTTTCGAAGACCATTAAGATAATGCGCTCGCCAGTCTGACGATTGCGGCGCAGGCTGACATCGCTTAGTTCTTCAGCGATTCCTTCGAAAAATTCAATGGTTGGGGCAACTTCCTCGCTCATTTCGGTGCTCTCACTTTTTCTGTGGGTCTCTAAGTCGAAAAAAGGAGCCACCTGCCACCAACAGCAGACAACTCCCGGGCATGGAAATAAATCTCAAACTCTCAGGCGGGTGGCAGGTTACTACTCAGCAGCACCCTGAAGGCGAAGCAGCAAAAAGCCCAGACCCAGGCCGACAAAAATAAGCGAAAAGGACAAAATTGCACCGGTAAAAATAAGTTCTTGTGCGGACATGATTTTCTTCTCCAGGATTTCTAAAGGCAGCATGCAGATTTTTAAAGCTGCGTGTCGTATTGTATCTCAGGAGCTCCGCTCGCGCCGACCCCGGCAGCCCTACAATTGAGTGAGACTGCCCGTTCTACCCACCCCACTCGGTAAGGAGTGCCCCAGCACAATGCCACCCAAATGGCCGCGCCAACCCACTCGCCGCGATCCGGCCTATCGCAAGCTAGAAGACCGCATTAATTTTGCCGTCCACGTCGCGGCGTTTTTGTTCGTTAATTCCGGGTGCTGGTTTGCCGCCCGAGTCCGGCAGGCCGAGTGGCCCTGGCTATTGTGGCTGACCCTTGGCTCGGCAGTACTTTTGGTGGGGCACTTTATCTACATTGCTGCGATCGCCGATTACTCGCCCGTCGTCCCCGGAGGAAGTACCGATGGCCGATCCTAACGTCACCGAATTCATCGAAGCGCTGGCAGCCGAAATTGGCGAGCGCGTCTATCTCGACGTAGCCAAGTGGCATCTTTACCTGCGCGATGCTCGCTTGCACACCAGCGTTGCCGAAAGAGTTTATCCTCTGCTGGTAGCGCGCGACCTCTCCGAAGAGTCGGTATTGCGCGCCCTGCGCGAGATCCCCGTTAAGGTAGGGGGCGGCCGGCGAGAGCTATCGCTTCTCGATCTATTGCCAATGCAGGGGCAAGTCGGCTTGTTCGACATCCTCGAAGACTTTCAGAAGCGCTTGTAGTATTCGCTCGTAATTGCTGGGTTTCATTTGCAATTCATGCCTACCGACTGCCGCCGCCCCGAGGCCCCGCTGACTTTTTCCTCCCGAGCCCTCGCTCGCGCTCGCTCGGCTTTGGGCTGTTTGCCCTTTTGCCTACAGCTGTTTGTGGAGATGCGCGATCGCAGCGTGCCCCTGCCCAAAATTGCTGGGGGCGCGGGTCTCGAGCGGGGCTACACGACTCGAGCCCTGGCCGAGCTGGTAGCCGAAGACCACCTGATGTGGCTGATAAACGTGGGCTTGCTCCGACGCGAGGTTGACGGTCAGGGCTTGACCGATAGCTTCCGTCTGACACCTTTGGGCCGCGAGATTGTTGCTGCCTGGGAGGCGACAGGCGCGCTACCGCAGCCGTCTCCTTGGCAGCGCTACCGCAACTGGGCCGACCGCCGCTTGCGCTTGCCGTTTATCGGCTGACACTCGCGGCAAGACCCATCGGCGCGAAGTACGGGCGCGAAATGTGCGTTTGGAGTAGACCCCGTACCTTCGAGCGATCGAAACCGATCGCTGGCTGCGAGTTGCACGAGCGAGGTTGCTACCATTACAGGCGGCGAAGGTGTCTCGGTGCATCAAGCCCGACCTGGTGCAGCTAGTTGGATTGAACGCATGAAGTTTATTGCCGATCCGCCCATTGCCACAAAAATCCAAGCGATGCACGAGCGCGTGCGCTGGCGCGACCCAGCCTTGCTCGACCGGCAGGTCGAGCAAACTCACCTCGTGCTCGATGACGATCGCGATGGCGAAGAGTTTTCATTTCTGGTTATCGGCGATAGCGGCTCTGGAGAATATGGCGGCTACGACCCCCAGTACGAAGTGGCCCGGCAGATGGCACTCCACAAGCAGGATGCTCGCTTCGTTCTGCATACCGGCGATGTCATCTACATAGTCGGTTCGCGCGAGTACTACCAGCCAAATTTCATCAAGCCTTACCGCGACTTTCTCAAGCACGGCAATTACCCCGAGTCCATCGCGCCCGAAGCCCTAACGTTCGATTTACCTTTCTTCCTCGTTCCAGGAAATCACGACTACTACGACCTTCCCTGGCACTACGGGCTGCTTTTGGGAGGGGCCCGTTGGCTGAGGCGATGGTTCCCATGGCGGGTCGATTTATCCATCGGCTGGAAGGGCTCGGATCGCGGCGATGCCTACGCTCGAGCCTTCATTGATTGCCTCGATCGCTTTTCTGACCCAACCGAACTCGCAGACCACCTCGATCGGCATTACGCAATCGACGAGGTCGAACCCGGACAATTTCCCCGCTGCTTGCGCTACGAACCGGGGGCCTTTACCCGCTTGCCCAACCGCTACTACAGCTTTCGAGCGGGCGGTATCGACTTCTTTGCCCTAGACTCCAATACTTTCAATGCTCCCGAGCCCCCACCCGCCGGCAAGACCGATGGCGATCGGCACCGCACGCTCCGGACTTGCTTGGCCGAATTGGAGCGAGAGCGCTGTCAGCTTCTCCAGTCGGTCGAGCACACCCATCTGACAGCGAGCGAGCGAGCCGAGCGCCTCAATGAGCTAAGAGGAGAGCTCGAGCGCTTGGATGAGATACGCCGCGATATCCGCAAGCAACTCGAGCCCAACACTACAGATATCGACCGAGAACAGCTCGACTGGCTCGAACGGCGCTTGATTGCCTCATGGCGAGATGGCCGCGCGCGCGGCCGCATCCTCTTTTTTCACCATCCTCCCTATGTCACTGAGGCTTCAAAGTGGCCTCAGGAGCAAACCCGCAGCGTTCGCCAGCGACTGCGGATCGTCTTGAACAAGGTAGCTGCTGCCATCGGTTGGCAGCTCGGGGACCGTCCGATTGTCGATATTGTCTTCAATGGCCATGCCCATTGCCTGGAGCACCTACAAACCCTCGATACGGGTCATGGCGACTCCCACATCAACTGGATTGTCTGTGGTGGCAGCGGTTACAGTCTGCGCCGACAGCGGCCCGAAGGTCCGGACCTAGAAGAGCACCCTGACAAAAAAGACTTCATTGTGGCCCGCTCGAAACTCTTTGTGGGCAAAAGTGGCCATGGCAGCGGCAAACGCCGACCGTATTCGTTTCTGCGCGTCGATGTACGAACCGGAAATCCTCCCAAGTTCTCGCTGCGCCCTTACGTATCCGAGCGCTACCAGCAAGAGTGGAAGCACTACGCGCTCGAACCGTTTTCTCTTTGAACTGTCCTGTTTCTTCCGTGCCCGCAACGAAAGTGTGGAAACTCGTCAACTTCGAGGCCAATTCCAAACTTCATCTAAAGGTATAGGAGACTTCCACACGTTCGACCCATCCCAGATTGCAAGTGCTGGCTCTAGATTGTTATATATCCGACGACGCACGAAGCGAGCGAATCTGCTTGAGATGCTTCGGCAGGCGCGGATCTGAAGTAAGCAACGATTTTTATGCCTTTTACGATTGAACCAGCAACCAACGTCATCACCGAGGGTGGGGTAGCGAGTGCCGTGCCCGAGACGATTGGACGATTCGAACGACTGAGTGCAGAGGATAGGCTAGCGTCGATCTGGTTTGCCTACCTTGAGATGGGCAAGAGCATCACGCCTGCCGCACCTGGTGCCGCGTCTATGGCGTTCGCCCAGCCGACCCTCGAGAGCATTCGGAGCATGACGTTCCGGGAGCAGTCTCAGGTCATGTGCGACCTCGTCAACCGGTCTGACACTCCCCTTTGTAGAACCTACGCAACGTGGACTCCGAATATTAAGTTGGGCTTCTGGTACAGGTTGGGTGAGTGGATGAAGGGTGGCATCGTCGCACCCATACCGCAAGAGTACGAGCTGTCTGCAGATGCCTCGAGCGTACTGCAGGACATCCGAAGCCTGGACTTCGCCCAGCAGATAACCGTACTTAGGAGCTGCGTCGTCGGCATGGGTTATGCCGCTGGCATTGGCAAGTCCGAGCGGGTAGCCGAGCCTGTGGCGCCACCTACAGACATTGCCGAGCGCACGCGAATCGCGATTCCTGGCGTGACGCACCCCGCGGTACTGGATTACATCAACGGTTTGAACGCGAACGATTTTGAAGCGATTGTCGGGTTGTTCGCACCCGAGGGCGGTTTGCAACCTCCCTTCGAGCGCCCGATTGTCGGTCGCGAGAATATCTTACAGTTCCTCCGCGAGGAGTGCCAGGGTTTGAAGCTCCTACCGGAGCGCGGCGGCGACGAGCCAGCAGAGGCCGGACGAGCCCCCGTCAAGGTAATAGGCAGGGTGCAGACTCCTTGGTTCGGTGCCAGCGTAGACATGAATGTAGCTTGGCGCTTCTTCCTCGACAAGGGTGGCAAGATCTCTCTTGTCAAGGTAGAGCTGCTGGCATCACCGCGAGAGCTGGCAAGCGCATCCGCGAGCGCTCGGCAGCTGGCGCAGTAGCTCGCACGGGGGTCCCGGATGTTGATGCGATCCCGTTCGGGACCCAGCCACTCCATCCGTGGAGTTCGGCAGAGCGGGCCCCGCACACACGAAGCGCCTACCTCGATGGAACCGCGTTAGCCGGGCCTGCATGAAACGGACGAGTAGGGAGCAAATTAGTACTGATCGCGTGAATCCAACCAACCTAACACCAGCCAACAACCTGATGAAGGAGCGATCCCAGCCCAAAGAGCTGAAGGCCCGAATTGACTGGGGCGAGCCGGCACTGACCATTATAGGCGTCAGGAGCCTAGAAGCCTTCAATGCCGGGCACATCGTAGGGGCCATCTTTGTGCCAGTAGGCCGAGTCTTGGAGGTAGCTCGCCAGAATCTAGAGTTTGTCCGCGACATCTACCTGTACGGCGAGACTGAGGCGACGACTGCAGGTGCAGCCGCTCAGTTGCGGGAGGCGGGTTACAAGAGCGTTTCCGAGCTTGTTGGCGGGCTCCAAGCCTGGCAGGCGGCCGGTTACCCGGTAGAAGGTACTTCGGCAGCGGCCGGCTAGCCGCACACCCCCCAGTTCACTGTGAGATTTAAACCCCTGCCAGAGCAAAGCTCCCGGTGGGGGTTTCTGTTTGAATCCATACGCAATCCAGTTTCTCAAGCTGTAACGGGGAGGGAAGTTTAGAAAATCCACCCTCTACGTCTGTCATGCTGTACCAGCTATCAGCACAGCCACGATTTTAATCACACTCCGTCTAGGAGGTTTCTTAACCATTAAGGCCATTCACCCCGGGCAGCGCACTTAAAAAACTCTTTAGCTTGGAGACAGGGAGAAGCAATTGTTCTTCAGGAACCTCTCCATAAATGGGACCTGAAACGCTAATTCCCATCTTTAGGCGAAACTGGCAATCGCTCGAGGAAGCTTGATTTTCGCCAGGAAGGATGCTTAGAAGAAGAACTTCATCTTGACGCGATGCCGCTCGAGGGACTCATTACTGGGCACTTCGAAAAATTCAAATCTTATTGCGAAAAGCACCGTATACCGTCGCCGATCTTCGCAATAAGGCCATTAATCGCAGTGCCCTACTGTAAGCCGATGAGCGGATTTGAACCGCTGACCGTTCGATTACGAATCGAATGCTCTACCACTGAGCTACATCGGCACGCCGCTTGACCCGGCCCTAAGCTACCCGCGCCAGACAAGCACAATAGGCAATTGTAGTACAGTTTTTGCGCGAAGGGCAAGCAGCAGGTCGAGCCCAAATAGAGGCAGGCTCGATGCGTTGGAGCTGTCGCAGTACGCCCCAGAATCAATCTTCTACTGGAAAGCGTCGCATCGCCCTGAGAGCCTGCTGTGCGGCGGCGATGAGAGACTCGGCGATAAACGGGACATGGGGAATTTGAGAGAGAATATCCATCGTTCGTCGCAGCACCCGCACGATATCACCTTCATCTTGGCTGGTGTTTTCGCATAGCTCGTTCCAGTCAGCACCGAGAACCCACTGCTCGACCGTTCCGACGAGATCGGCCTCGAGCCAGACGGGCATGGCTACTTTATGTTGGCGCTGCACCTGAAAAAGCTCGCGCCGCAATGGCTTGATGGCCTTGAGGGCTTCGAGCGTTGCTGCTGAGGGGCCGTAGTTGGTCCAGGAATCAGGACGAGGGGGCTCGCTAACCAGGGCACAACAGATGGCCGCGAGTGCTTGCGGCTCGATATCGTCGAAGTATCCCGATCCCAAAGCCAAACCCAGCCAAAGCTCATTATCGGCGCGCAGAGCCGCCGCCGTCTGACCGATAGAGGTGGGGACAGCCCCATCAAGAGCCCCGAATTCTCGCAAAACGGCAACAATATTGAGAAATTCTTGCCAATGCTGGGATTGATGTTCGCGGGATTTACTTTGGCGATCGCCTAGCTCTTGCCGGAGAGCTTGGCGCTTTTGGTGGCGCTTGAGGAGTTTGGTGGGGTTGCTCTGCCGCGATAATGATAGGTTGGCAAGCTCCGTTTCCGAGCGCTCGACTTTGGCAAGCTGGGCCAGCACTTCTGGCGGATCTTGCAAGCCCGCCGCGCGATCGCCCAAGGCCCCGGCTACCACCGCACTGGCCTCGTCGCCATCACAGCGCTGGCCGGGGTTGGCCAAAAAATTCGCTGGCAACTCCAACGCTTCGAGGGGGCCTATTGGGGCGGTCGCACCTTCTTCGAAACCAATGATGTCGTCGGTCCCGAGGGCATACCAGCGGTTGTCCGCACCGAGGCCCGCGAAGGCTCGGTCGGGAAAAATGCGATAGAGGGCGACGGGGATAGCATTGGCGGCGCGGCGGTCTTTTTTGCCGCGCACATAAAAAATTTGGCCGATCTCGGCAGTGGCGACTGCTGCTGCCCAAAACGGGGAGCTTGTTTCCCAAGCTTGTTGCTGCAGATACTTGGCGATACGTTTTTCTTCTTTGATACGGGCTTTGAGCTTGGCAAAGCGCTCGAATTCGGCGATGGGAATGGGGGCTAGCTCGACATCGAGGCGGGCCAGCTCAGCCGTCAGCTCGGCGACGCGCTGCTGTTCGGGAATTTGCTTGAGAGAGGCCAAATACTGCGCGAAGCTTTTCTCGAGGAGCGTTTTCGCTTCGGAGAGGGTATGGGTTTGCAACAAGTTGAGGGCCATGCCATAGGTGGGCGTAAACTGACTCACCAACGGGTCTGCCTCGCGCGTCGCCAGAAAAGCGGCTTCTTCAGCTCCTTCGAAGCGAGTTTGCACGCAGACGACGTGGCCCATCAAATCCATGCCCCGCCGACCCGCTCGGCCGGCCATCTGCAAAAATTCCGAGGCACGCAACATGCGGTGGCCGCGGTCGGTCCGCTTGGATACCGAGGAAATAACGGTCGTGCGGGCGGGCATGTTGATGCCTGCGGCTAGGGTTTCGGTGGCAAAGACGACCTTGACCAACCCCTCGCCAAAGAGTTCTTCAACCAAAGCCTTCCAGGCGGGCAGCACCCCGGCATGGTGAGCGGCAATGCCGCGCGTCAGCGGCTCGATCTGGCCGCTGCGGCCTCCTTCTGGGCATTCGGCCAAGAAGCGCTCGAGGCGACTTTGCAGGGTTTGGCGCTCTGCTGGCGTCACGAGCGACACGCCCCGGCCGGAGAGGTCTTCGACAGCGCGGTCGCAGCCGCGCCGACTGAAAATAAAGTAGATAGCCGGCAGCAGATCTTTTGCCTGCAGCTGGGCCAAGACCTGGGCGATACTGGGTGTTTCTTCGGTTTTGACGCGCTTATTTTTATCTTTGCCGCGTTTGGCCGCTCGCAGGCGAGAGTCAATTTTGGTGTTGTCTTTATTGAGGAGTGGAAAAAGCCCTTTGCGATCGCTGAAGTAAAACTTCAAAGGCACGGGGCGATGGTCGGATCGCACCAAATCGGTCGGGCCGTGGACGCGATCGATCCAATCGCACAGTTGGCCGGAATTGGCCACAGTAGCCGAGAGGGCCAGAATCTGGACCGGAGCGGGGCAGTAGACAATTGATTCCTCCCAAACCGTGCCCCGGCTGGGATCGTTCATGTAATGGCACTCGTCGAGAACGACTGCCTCAACATCTTCTAGGGAAACACCCACCTGTCCGATGGCCGTGCCATAAAGCATGTTGCGAAACACTTCGGTGGTCATCACCACGACTGGAGCCTCGCGATTGATGGAGGTATCTCCTGTCAATAGTCCGACTATTTCCGTACCGAAGCGCTCGCGAAAGTCGCGCAGTTTTTGATTGGAAAGTGCTTTGAGAGGAGTGGTGTAGAAAACGCGCTTGCCCCGAGCCAAGGCTCGATGAATGGCATATTCGCCAACCAGTGTTTTTCCAGAACCCGTGGGCACGCACACCACAACCGACTTGCCCGCATCGATGGCTGCGATGGCCTGCAGTTGAAAGTTATCTAAGTCGAAGGGATAGAGCGCTGCCGGGTCGAGCGCGCTTGCAATTGCTGCAGATGGTTCTGCCATTTGATTTTTTACCAACGAGCCTCAGATCGTCCGAACGAAGAACTGATGGTGGCAGCCATTCGTTCGGGATCCTTATCCTTAGACATTGTAGGCCCGAGGGCGCTGCGACCCCCTCATGTGGAGCGAGCCTGCGTGGGACCGGCGACAATGTCGGCTAAGCCATCTCCAGTGCCGTTATCCTGACGATCGCTGCGGTAGGCGTAGAAATCAATGCGGTACTCCGCAATCGAAACCCCGGCTCGCTCTTCGATTTCTTTGAGCACGTCCTGAGGCAATTCAACGTGAATGTCCACAATCTGGCCGGTATCGAGACAGTTGATGTGGCTGTGGGCGTCGCTGACATTGCCGTAGAGGCGACCGTCGCAGCGCTCGATGCACTCAATGATGCCTTGCCGAGAAAGTGCTTCGAGATTTTGGTAGACGGAGGTATGGCCGATTTCTTTACCTTGTTGGTTGAGACGGTCGTAGATATTGCGGGCGGAGAGATGTTCGCTAGCTTCCCACAGCAATTCAAGAATGGCGCGGCGCTGTCGACTCAGACGCATCCCCAACTGCTGGCAGCGCTGGTATGCATCTTCGAGGGAGCGGATGGGGCCAGCAGTGTCGGGGCGAATAGTTGGGTCGTTGGCGGTGTTAATTGCAGTATCCATATGCCTGGGCGATCGGTATCCTCAAACTGCACGAGCTGGGTACGATGACCGCAATCGGTTCGACTAAGTCGCAAGCTTCGTAATAAAAAATAATATTTGCCCGGTGGGTCTTGCGACTCGGCAAGCATACCAACCGGCTCAATCTCGCAGCCTCAGCTACTGAGGGTTTCAGCGACTTCTGTTGCCGAGCCCGTGCTATCACCTGAAGGTGGCGCCTCATCCGATTCTTCTAGGGATTTGAGGTACCAAAAGGCGACTACCATCGGCAGCACGTAGCGATCCCAGGGGACGGCTTTGGTCATAATCGCGCAGTTGGCGACCAGAAACCACAGCATCAATCCGGGTCGTGCGAAGCGCAATAGTGCCAGTAGTGCCAAGCTCGCAATGCAGAAGAGGGCCATCGTCTCGTCGGGCAGCCGTTCGACTATGTTGATCGAAGGCCCGCGCCCTTCTATGGCGGGCGGAAAGATAGCAATGGCGAGGACCAGCGCGACGACCAGTAGAGCGATCTCGCGCCGCTGTTTCTGTAGATAGGTGGTTATTGCCTCGACGCTAGGCCGGAACAGCACGAACTCTGGAATGACGATGTAGAGCCCGACAAAGGCCAGAAAATTAATGGCGATGCCCGGGTTTAGCGCCCAAAGGGTCCTTTGGACAGTGGGGGCGCGGTGTTCTATGCCCGCTGCTGGAGCCAAACCGCCAAACAAAACGAACCACCCTAAAATCGAGGCAGCCGCCAAGGCAGGGGCCAGCCAGCGCCAGTGATCGGCCCAGGCGAAGCGGCGATCGCGCCAGGCCTTCCGGATGGCTGTGAGGAATTCGTGGGCGACAATCGCCGCAGGGAACGCCAGCATATACTGCCGGGAGGCAATTGCAAGTACGAAACCCACGATGCTCGGCAGGTAGCGATTGTGGGCGTAGCCGACCAAGCCCAGCAGCAACCAAAAGCAAGCAATCATTTCTGTGTAGAGTCGCCCGCTCAAAAAGAGATAGTAAGGGCACGCAAACAACCCTAACAGACACAGTAGGGCCCGACTGCCGCGCTTGCGATCCGGCCAGCCAACAATCGCGACCATCACCAGCGACAGGCAAAAATTCAACAACCGCCCAGCAAACATCCCTTGGTTGAAGAGATACTCCAGAGCGCCAAAAACAACAAAGGGCAGCGGCGTATTCAGCTCTCTGTAGTTGCGAAGATCGTCGAGGCTCGGGATGAGGCGATCGCTAAAGGTTAGGCTAGTTTTCCAAAAAGTTCTCTCATCCCAGTAGGGTGGGCCTTGTAAATAGTCCAACCCAACAAACAAGGCGACGTAAATGGCCGCAACGCCCATTAAGAAGAAAAATTTCTGTTGTGAATGACTGACTCTAGAGAGCATAGAGAAATCCTCGGGAGTATCGGGTCGGCTGTGGTTGCCGGCTAGCGCGCTAGTTGGAGGGTTGTGGAGTTAGATTGGCGGACTGTCGCCGCTCCCAAAAAAAGCCCGCAACCGTCCCAACCTGGGAGAGGAAAAATAGCCCGCTCGAGATGAGCGCCGTTCGGTTGTGTGACTGCTGTGAGAAGGGGTAGCCGAGCAAGCGCCAATAAAAGGTCAGCGGCTCCACGGCGATCGGTTCTGAGTCTCGCTTGCTGCGAGCTTGGTGGAAGTGATAGGCACCGCGTCCGTAGTTGAAATGCTGGCGCCAGTAGGATGCAAGGGTCAGGGTGTGGGCATGACGGATGCGAGCGGCTGGGGCATAGTACATGGAGAAGCCCTGATGCCGCCAGCGGTCGCAAAACTCGCGATCTTCACCCGCAGCCAAAGGAAAACTCGTGTCAAAGCCGCCAATTTTCTGGAAGAGAGCCTGCGGTAGGGCGAAATTATTCGAGGTGAAGAAAACAGCCTCGCCACTGGTGCTGTTGTAATAGTCGTAGAGATAGTCAACCAACGACTGGCTCGCACTAGAGTAGAGGTTCTCGGGCAGAGCGTTTTCCGTGCGACCGCCAACTAATGCTTCGGGATGCTCCTGCAAGGTGCCCTCGAGAGCGGCAAGCCACTCGGGAGCGGGCCGACAATCATCATCCGTAAAGGCTAAGTACTCTCCCCGGGCGGCAGCAGCACCAGCGTTACGCGCTCCAGCCGGGCCGGTATTCTCCTGGCGCAAGTAGCGCAGGGGCAAGCGGCCCTCAAACTCAGCGGCGATTGGCTGTAGCGGGGTCGGGCTGCCGTCGTCAACGACGATGACCTCGAAGCGATCGCACGGATAATCGAGGTGAGTCAGGCTCTCGAGGCACTCGGCCAAGCGCTCCGGACGATTGTAAGTTGGGATGACGATAGAGAATCGCGGCTCGTTTTGTGCGTTCATTAAATCTATCTCCTAGCTTATAAGATTTAAGGCTCGGCCTGGGTTTCAGACAGCACTTCGAGCAAGCTGCGGTAGGCGGGCTTGGGTTGATAGTTTTTATCGAAGATCAGCGCTTCTCCCCAGCCCTCGAAGTGAGTGGGCACCCACGAATGGCGATCGGTAAATCCCCAGGTTGTGAAGGAAGTGCAGTTTTCTGCCTGTAGGCAGACTTGTAGCATGTCGCGATAGATCTGTGCCTGTCGCTCGAGATCGCCAGCTCTCGAAGGTTGCCGGATGCGGACATCTATCTCGGTAATTTGAACTTGCAAGCCTAGATCTGCAAAACGCTCGAAATTAGCTGCCACCTCTGATGGATCGGGCGGTCTGTCAGCGCGCAGATGCATTTGCAGCCCGACGCCATGGATGGGCACGCCTTTCTCCAGGAGGGAGCGTACGAGCTGATAGATAGCATCGGATTTTGCGTTGAATCCCTCGTTTCCGAAATCGTTGTAGATGAGCAGGGCATCCGGATCGGCTTCGTGAGCCCAGCGGAAGGCAAGCTCGATGTATTCCGGCCCAATTCCGCGCAGCCACAACGTGTCGCGCAGGGTGCCATCTTTGGCGATCGCCTCGTTAACCACATCCCAGACAACGATGTCGCCCCGGTAGCGTCCGACAACGGTCTTGATGTGATATTTCAGAATCGCGAGTAGCTCGTCTCGGCTCCAGTTACGATCTTCGAGCCAATCCGGCAAGGCCCAGTGCCAGACTAGGGTGTGCCCCCGTACCTGCATTTGTTGCTCGGCAGCAAAGTTCACCAGGCGATCGGCTTGCCTAAAGTCAAAAAGACCGATCTCGGGCTGCAAGAACTCAAATTTCATGGCATTCTCGGCCACAACCGAGGCAAACTCCCGCGCCAGGCGATCGCGGTAGCTCGCCTCGGTCTCCAGCGGGTCGAGCGCAACAGCCGTCCCCAGTTGCACGCCACGCTGGCGGGCTAGCTCCCCCAGTCCGCTTGCTGCCGGCAGTACAGCTTGCTCGGCCAAAACCGGGGAGGTGACGGCCGCTGTCGCTACCACAAAGGCTCCCAGGCAAGAGGTCATCCAGCGCACGATCTTTAATCCTCCTAACTAAAGGGCTACCTGGTGCTTATGGCTCTCCTGAGCGCACCGCTCGACCCAGGCGACATAAAGCAGGTAGCCCAGCATGGTCAGCCACAGAGCCATTTGACCGAATTTGAACGGCAAGTCCAATGGGGTTGGCAGCAAGCGCAAGCTCGCAGGCACCAACGAGCAGAAAATGGTTGCAGCGACGAGCCCATACCCTAGCTTTGTTGCCCTCGGGCCGAGGGCCTCAGGTAACTTTTGCAGGGCGATAACGATGGCAAACAGAGCAAAGATTGCCAGCATGTCGTCGTAGACGCGATGGTAGGTCCAGAGACGAGAAATAACAGCGGCTGCACCCATCAAGGTCCACACATTACAGCGGCGGTGGCAATACACCCAAACCCCGAAAATACCCAATAGCCCCAGCGACAGCGGCATCGCCAGGTGGCCCAGGTCGAAGATGCCAAGCAGGCTGTGTAAGTCGCCGTAGCCAATGTCATCACCAAACAAGGGAATATCATCATTGAGTAATGAGGAGACATCCGGGCTCAAGGCGGTGCTACCGGCTCTCGAACTCCAAGCTGCTCCCTGCAAGCCGAGAGCCAGCCAATCTCGGTGCAATTGCACCAGATTGCGCGCCTGAAATAACCCAGCAAGTACTGCCAATCCCCCGTAGACCGCCACTGTAAAAATTGCCGGCCAGAGCGATCGCGGCACGAACAAGATAAGCCACATAAAGGGCAGCGAAACGGTCGGCTTGATTATTGCCAAAGCTGCAAGAGCGCCAATTGCCAGACTCGTTCTCCAATTCACTTGGCGATCGCTTAGCAGCACCGCGCAACCGGCAAGCGCGGCCATGATGTGGATGGTGAGCTGTCCGTTACCAATGGTGATACCGGTTGCGTAATGGGCGAAGAAAAACAAGCTCCAAAACCATACATAACGCGGCCTTGAAATCTTGCCAGCACTCAGCATCAGCCGAATCAAAATGCCTAGAAGGACAACACTAGAGAGTGCCCAGACCCACTTTGCTAATTCCCAAGATGGATGGCCCATAAATGGCCACATGATGGCGTAGCTCGCGGGTGGATAAACAGCGCTCGGAAGCTGATTGTAAATGTGCTCGCCAGCGAACCAAAGCTGCACCTCTGCAAATCGCTGCCGCAAGTCGATGGCTGCAAGCTCGCCAGTCGAAAACAGCAAGCGATGAAGTTCGTAGGGCCAACGCGATAGGACTGCAGCGGACATGAGAGCGATTGTCAACCATAGGACGGGCGATCGCCAGCTCGATTGCCGCTGAGTTGGCGATACCGCAGGTTTTACACTTGCTTTTGTGTCACTGTTTGCCATGGCCTGAATGATGTTATGGTTCTAATCCGGGAAAGCTTAATGAAGAGCTTCATCCGCCCTGAGATTTAGCTCGCCTAGAAGCGGTCGCCAGCAAGTCCCAAAACTGGCGAAAAAGATCGGGCGCGAAGCAATACAACAAGCAGCAATAAATCCCTCCTCCCAGAATCGAGCCCAAGACAATCGTACCAGCCGCACTCAGAGGGTCACCCCATAAAAAGCGAGTGCCGGCAATTGCCGCGCTAGCTCCCAGAGAAGCCAAAGTTGTTGGTAAAAAATTACGAATATACTGCTTGAGCGGAGCGTCAATCAAATGACTGACCGCACCTTGGCTAATGGGAAATACAATCGTTGCCCGAGCCAGATATGCAAGCGCAACTGCGACAATTCCCCACCGTACGGCAATGTAAAAGCCCACAACATTTAAGGTTGCTGACAGGCAGCCCAGGTACAAGCGCCAATGGGGCTTGCCCATGGCCAGAAGCACCGAGCTTTTGAAGTAAGTTACCGAGCGCAGCGCGCCAACAACTGCCAAAATTTGCAGGACGGGTACGGCCGGCCGCCACTGCTCGCCAAAGAGCGTGTTAATGAGCTCGGGTGCTAGTACTGCAACGCTGCCGAAGATTGGAAATGCGATCGTGCTGGTGAGTTGGGTTGCGCGATAAAAGGCTGCCCGGAAGCGCTCGGGTTCGGTCTGGAGACGCGAAAATGCCGGGAGTGCGATTTGATTGCTGCTATTTATTAAAAGGTTAGTCATCGCTGTCAGGATGCGGTAAGCCAAGCTGTAGTAGCCTAGGCTCGTCGGTCCCAAATAGTAACCGATCAAAAAATCATCCGCGCGGTTATTGAAGAAGGCTAAAAAGCCGAAGGCCAGTTGATTGAGTCCAAAGTTAGATAGCTCGCGCCAGTGCTGCCAGGAAAACCGCCATCGCGGTCGCCAGGCACTCGCCTGCCAAAGCACTACAGTCGAGACTACTTCTTGCACGAGCTGCTGGCCGACTAGCGCCCAGACCCCCCAGCCTGCTAGCGCCAACCCAATCCCGGCGAGACCACCACTGGCAATCCCTAGCAAATTGCGTGCGGCCAGGGCTTTAAAGGCAAATTTTCGTTGGAGTTGGGCTTGCTGGATGCTGCCGAGAGAGCTAACAAGGAGAAGGCTTGAGAGCGCGCAGAGCACCGGTGCTAGAGCGGGCGTTTGGAAAAAACTGGCCACCAGAGGCGCAGATCCAAAACCTAGTAACATCAGGCCCCCCCCTGCGCCAACACTCGTCCAGAACGCGGCATCGAGGTGCTGTGGCTGGAGGGTCTCGCGCTGCACGAGGGCATCAGCAAACCCCTGGGTGAGGAAGATTTGCATGAAAGCCAAGAATACGCTGGCCAAAGCCACCAAGCCAAAATCATCTGGAGTCAGCAGGCGCGCCAGCAGGAAGAAGACCGCCAGCGAACCAAATTGCGACCCCCAACCCTGAACGAGGGACCAAAAAGCGCCACGAATGACTTTGGCTCTCAGACTCATCCTGCTTCCCCTAGCTGGTGCTCTCCAGATTCGACCTCTTTTGGTGCGGGCGCTTGCCTCGGACTTGACACCGAACGTTTGAAGACTCGACTGAGAGCCCGACCCGGCCGACTATTAGAAATCCAATCGATCGAGGTCCGCTGGCAGGAGCGGGGCACCATCAAAGCCGAGCGAGGAACCTCGGTTGGATTCACCATTTCGGGCAAGACTCGAGCCGCTGCCATCTGCTCCTGGGCGGCGGCCAGCGCCGCTGCTAGGGCTGGCTGTCCGAGGCGTTCGGCCATCGTGACGATTGCCTCGGACTGGTGGGCGCTGTAAATCTGGCCTTTCTGGCCGCAGTAGAGCAAGCCCAGGTCCAAGTATTCTTCCAGCTCGTTCGCCAAGCGAACGAGCAAAACATTGCGTTTCTCAGGATCCCACTGCGACATAGCATCCAGAATCGAGGGAATCGTGCGGGTGCTCCACTTCAAGCTCGAATAACCCGCAACGAACTGCTCGGTCTGTTGGCCCAAGATGCGCTGCAAGTAGCGACGCTTGCGACGAGTTGGCCCTGAGGAATACCAGCCTCCGAAGTCACCAAATTCGTAGGCTGCGTGAATTAACCCCGTTGCAACGATGGTTCTCGATGCCCCCAGATGGGCGAGAATACTGGCCGTCCCTACTAGGTGAGCGATAAATGTTTTGCCCGAGGCCCGAAAGCATCCAGAAAACAGCTCGATCGCCAGCTTGTAGGTTCGGCCGACATATTCGAGGTCGCCTCGGTCGTAACCCGCTGCCTGCAACTGGCTCCAGAGCTGTAGGTTGGTTTGAGCGACCGAGCCTACTCTGCAAGCAGTACCGTCGCCCGCCGTAGATGGCATGGAGAAAACCATGGCTCGGCTAACCTCGAAGGAGCGCGACCGGTTCGGAGGGCGGTTGACCCGTCTGCGCGGGGACCACAATCTGCGCTACAGGTCGGGGTCGCCGGGCATGGAGCCAAGTCAAACAGGGATTGAGAAACAGGTGGTCGAGCTTGCCAAGCACTCTTGCCAAGAAGCGACTGCCCGCTGGCCAACCTGGAAGTAGCTTTTGGCAAGAAGGCTCGAACAGCATCATGTAGCGACGCCAGCCACGACGGCGGGCGCGAACCTCAAAATATCCCTTCTCGACGAAATCCCACTTCTGGCGCAGGTGCACTAAGCTGTTGAGCTCCCAGGCATCACTCCAGCGCAACATGTAAAAGGGGACGTCGCTTGGCTCTAGTGGAGGACCCGGAACGTAGGTCACAATCGAGCTTGGCTCGAAGTAAACGCTTCCCCCGGTTTGATTGACTGCCATGCAAAAGTCAACGTGCTCGCGGGTGTTCAGGAGAGCTTCATCGAGAGCACCGACGCGTTCGAATATGCTTTTCCGAACTAAAACGCAGTGAAACTCAGCGATTCCCGTGCGCGTGCGCGTCACTTTCTGAAGAACGTCACAGACGCGCTGACCCTGGCGGTAGAGCTTTTCGCGTAACTTGCGACGGCCGAGCTTGTCTACGAGAATCCGGGCCTCGCCCCCGGCGCAATGGACGATCTCGTGAATGGGCTCGTTCTGGCAAACAAGCGGACCGACTACCGCCGCACCCGTTGCGTCCGCACAATCTAGCAACGGCTCCAGCCAGCCTTCGGAAACAACGACATCGTTATCGATGAAAACCAGATACTCGGTGCGCACTCGCTCTAGTCCAATATTGCGAGCAACATTTGGCGACAAGTAGCGATCTGCGCGCACTAGCTCGAAGCCTTTCTCAACGGCCTGGGCTCGCAAATATTCATGGGTGGCTTCAGGGGAATTCCCATCCACGTACACCAGCTCGAATGGTGCTTTTGTATGCTCGAAAATGCTTTCTAACGAGCGACGGGTGCAACTGAAGCGCTCCCGTGGAACGACGACTAAGGTTACCTTTGCTTCGACCATAGGTTTAGTATGCTCCTTACATATTTCTTCTCAGAGAGGCTCGTTGGACTTGGTGAGACTATGGGGAACGAACGGATTCAGGCTCGACTGGAGATGCCACCAAGCCGCAGCCTAATTTTTTCAAAGGCACTTGCGTAGCGAATGAGCAGCAGGATCGCCGAGACTTGTAGCTTCTTGCCGAGTCCTCTGATGCTGGGTTCTCGGAAAACACCTATGGTGAAGTTGAGCGGTGGTGTGAGATCGTCAAGTAAGAGTCGAGCGAGCATCTTGTTTTTCCCCATGAAGGAACTCTTCGCACCCACAAAGCGGTCGTAGACTCCTCCTGCAGCTCGAACCGTGCGCTGGCGCATCTGCTCCCAGGTGCTGCGAGCTGGGTGCTTCACGACAACCTCGTCGGCGTATAGCTGCCTGTATCCGGCTGCGTAAACTCGATTCCCCCACTCGAAGTCTCCCGATGACTTGAGGTTGCTGTCGAAGGGCCCTACCCTCTCAATGACATGCCGCCAAGTCATTACATTTGCCGTAGCGCCGCCTCGGTACTCCTTGAGGTGCTGCTCCTGGGGAAATGCTGTCAAGCTCTGGTAGAGCTCTATAGAGGTGGGGCGGGCCGGATCTTGGAAAAATACCTCAATGCGTCCGACGATCATGCCGCAATCGGGAACGGATCTCAATCGAGCCACTCCTCGCTCTAGCCAGTCGCGGGCGGGAATACAATCGGCATCAGTGAAGGCGATCGCCTCACCCTTGGCAAGGGTCAATCCCTTGTTGCGCGCGGCATAGGATCCCGGAGTTGCCTCGCGGGCAAGACGGGCTTGCTGGCAGGACGCGACAATCGCCTCGATCCCCTGGCTTGCATCCGACCCGTTGTCGACCACAACAATTTCGCAGCGATCGGATGGGTAGGTTTGCTCGGCGAGCGCCTCCAAGCAGAGCCTCAGGCGCTCGCCATCATTAAAAACAGGGACGATAACCGAAACCAGCGGATAGTCCGATGTCTTCATCGCTCTCCCAGACCCGATCGCGACTACACGGCAGAAGATAGCGACTCACTCGCACCGGCAGAGCGGGCGGCTTGCTGTCCCCCGATCTTCGACCACTCGGCATCGGTGAAGTTCTCGTGGTAGGAGCGCTCGACATTGACGTTCCAGATGTCGTGCTGTTCGCCCAGGATATTCTTGGCAGCCAGCAGTGCCGTCAACATGGAGTGGTCTTGATTATTGTAGCGGTGCATGCCATTGCGACCTACCGTTTGCAGGTTAGTGAAAGTATTAACGAGGTAGTCCTGCAAAACCTGCAGATGCTGGCGATATTCACCGTCGTAAACCGGGTAGGCCTTGCGCTGGCGAATCACGCAACCATCGACAACGTCGCCCGGCTCGACTCCTAGGTCTAGGCGCACGATTTCTTGGCTGGCTAGCTTGATGAGGTCGGCATCGGGCATTTCCCAGAGGTCGTCACCTTCGCTGCAGAAATATTCCATACCCAGGCAGGTTCTACCGGCATCGGGGACCATAGCCGGGCTCCAGTTTTTGAAGTTCTGGATGCGACCGACTTGAAACTCGGGGCTGTGGATGTAGAGCCAGTTATCGGGGAAAAGATCGTCGCGATCGATAATCAGCGAGACGATCAAAAAGTCGCGGTAGTTGAGGCCGCGAGCTGCTGCCATCACCTCCTCTGGTGGCTGGGGATCGAGGCGGTGCATTAACAGCGACACGGGCATGGAGTTGATGAAGTAGTCACCCGTCAGCTCGAAGGTGCGATCGCCTTGGCGAGCGACGACTTTTGTGACGCGGCCAGCTTCGTGCTCGACTCGGATGACCTCGGTATCGAGAAGCACGGGCGAGCCTTTGTCTGCCAAGATTTCTTGGCAGCGCTCCCACATCATGCCCGGACCGAGGCGTGGGTAGTCGAAGGACTTAATCAAGCTCTTGGCATTTTGGCTGCCAAACAAAGCATTGATCACGGCTCGCTTGAGAGACATTCCCTTGATGCGCTGCGCGGCCCAGTCAGCTCGAATTTGGTCGCAGGGGATTCCCCAAACTTTCTCTGTATAGGTCTTAAAGAAAATGCGGTAGAGCCGCTCGCCAAAACAGTCAATTACCCATTCTTCAAAGGTTTCGGGCTTAAAGCCAGGGTTGAGCTTCTTGTAAACTTTGGCTCTTAAGTAGCTAACCAGAATCAAAAAGCTCCGGATCGGCCCGAGGTTTTTTAGGGTCTTCGCAATCGACAGCGGGTAGTCATAGAACTTACCATCATAGTAAATTCTGGACATACGAGGCACCTGGATGAAATCATCACCGAGGATCTCCTTCCAAATTGCCTGGACCTCACCGACCTTCGTAAAGAAGCGGTGGCCGCCAATATCGAATCGGTAGCCACGATAGGTCTCCGTGCGAGAAATACCACCGACCTTATCGGACTTCTCTAGGACGATCGAGCTGACGCCATTCTTCATCAACTCGTATCCGGAAGTCAGCCCGGCAGGACCGCCGCCAATAATTACAACAGGATTAACTGACACCGAACTTTACTCCAATTCAATTAACTATTTCAAGCCAGGAAAACACTTGTGGAAAACTCGACCCCGTCGATTCAGCGAGTTGCCTCTAGCCTGGTAGGTCCCAGGCGCTGAAAGGCACTCGCAAACATCACCCAAGCAAATGCCGCACCTCCGTATAAGAAGTAGAGCCAGTGCCAGGGAATAACTCGCAGAGCGAAGACCAAACCTCGCTTGCGTCGGAAGAATCCGTAGACCTTGGCGTTGATTGCCAGCAGCGCCAAGCTCGAGCCAGCAGCGACAACCCAAAACCACGGAAACAGGAGCGCCGCTAGCAGGCTGCCAAAGAGTGTAAAGGAAAGAACGACACTCCAACGGTTAGCATGGCTGAGGTTGAGATCGGCATCGAAACGGCGATCGCGCAGTAGCAACTCCGACCAAGGCAGAGCGCGATAAAAAATCTCCGCCCTCAATAGGGAAACAGGTTCCCAACGCTTGAGGTGCTTGACTTGAATGTCCTTGCACAAGCGAATGGCGTGCCCTGCCCGCTTGAGCCGGTATCCCAACTCAATATCTTCAATACAAGGCTTGGTGTAGCGCTCGTCAAAGCCGCCGACAGCCTGGAAAACAGAGCGGCGAATTGCCCCACACGCCCCCCAGAAGGTCGAGGCATCTTCCGATGAAATCTGGTGGGTATAGTGATGGAATAAGTTCTTGTACTGGGATAGAAAGTTATCTACCCCCGGCGCATCGTCGTAGGAGCCAATCAAGGCTGCCAGCTCCGGTTGCTGCTGGAATTGGTGCTCGACAGATCCCAGAGTATCGGGGTGCAGGGTGACATCGGCATCCATGAAGAAAATAATGTCGCCGCTTGCAATCCCGGCACCAATATTCCTCGCTCGTGCCGGCCCTCCCGGTGCCGGGAGCCGACGAACCGTCGCGCCAAACGCTTCGGCAGCGCGGCAAGATCCGTCCGTATCGCCATCAGCGACGACAATGACCTCATTGGGCGCGCGCAGACTCAGCCCAATGCTCTCAAGACACGACTTGAAAGCGTCTCCTCCGTTGTAGACTGGTATCACGACAGACAATCTAATTGAAGTCATCTCTGTAATGTCCTCAGGCGGGGCGGGCCATGCGCGATATCACCTACTTTTGTAATTGATGTCGACCGAGCTTGTCAACGTCGTTTTCAGTATTTCTACTACTTTTAGATTTCGCGGAAACCCGTTCGGGGGCTGCGTTCGGTGGCATTCGCAGGAATTGCCGTTGCCTCCGAACCAGGCGAGTTAGTAATCGCTCGGAGGCTAGATAGTTGCGGTTCGACCGGTGATGCCTACTGAGAAAACCTCCGGATCGAAAAAGCAGAAACCAAGTCTCATCACTCAATCTGTCTGACTGACACTATCCGACGATCGTCCGGAGAGCATCGGAGCCCATACCGTCGCGGCCGATCCCGGCGATCGCAGTCATGCGAAGGACATCAATCTTTTCATGCTGAGTGCAATGTTAACCCAACTTTAGATTTTTCAAACTGACATCGGTAGGGAATTTAGGGAATTTAGAGAAGAGATTAACGACTTTTTGCGCTAATCTCAGAGCCATAGGCTCGGGGGTTCGAGATCGCGCTCTGTCACCCCCAATTGGCACGTCTGAGAACCCCGCCGGAGAGGACGTATGAGCTGGGTGGCCGATAAACGCTGGGGCATCGCGGTGCTGGCTGTCGCTATTGTGGGAGCGTTGCTTTTGACCCAGCCACGCTGGGCGCTGCGCGCGATAGGGCCAGCTATTTGCCCGAGCGCGGCACTCTACGTCGAAACCGCGACACCCGTTGTAGCGCTAACCCTCGATGACGGTCCGAGCGCCGATCCGGCGGTAACGGCAGCCATTCTGGCAGTTTTGAGAGCCCATCAGGCTCGCGCGACATTTTTTGCGATCGGCAGCCACCTGCAGCCCGATTGTGAGGCGTGTCGCGCGGTTCTCGAGCAAACTCTTGCTGACGGCCATGAGATCGGCAATCACTTGTCTCAAGATAGACCGGCAGTAGCACTGGGACCAGTTGCCTTCACCGCAGACCTAGCGGCCACCGAGAAAGTCCTAGCTCGCTCGCATCGCTCCCAATGGTTGCGCCCCGGTAGCGGATTCTGCAGCCGCATCCAGAGCGAAATCGCAAGCGAGCGCGGCTACCACTTGGCACTGGGATCGATTTGGCCCTACGACACCTTGCCGTTGCCGCCCTGGTTTGCCGCTCGCTTCGTGCTGGCCAGTCTCAAACCTGGGGCGATCGTCGTGCTGCACGAGCGCGGCCCCAACGATGACCAGCGCGGGCGGCGAACGATCCAGACGCTCGCGGCTTTGCTTCCTCGGCTACAGCAGCGGGGCTACCGGGTCGTGAGTCTCTCGGAGCTGGCCGAGTCGGGCAAGCTGGTTCCTGCAGCAAAAAGTGCCTGGCCAATTTGGGCCGATCGCCTGCGCGGGCGGGCGACTTTTGGATTTGTCATCCGCAAGCTTACCTCCGGGCAGCAACAGGCCTTACTCGGGACATTCATCCTTACTAATGGCACTATTATCGTTCTTGGCTTTGCCAGCGGCTTGCTGCGCTGGCAGTGGTTGTTGGCGCAGTTGCCGCTAGGTGCGGCCCTTGCTGTGAGCCTGCGCCTGCTCGTTTTTCCCGCAATTTTTGAGGAATGGCTCTACCGGGGTCTGCTGCTTCCTGCCGCCGCAGAGCTAGACGGCACGATCGATCTTCGCCAGGGCCTGGTAGCGATTCCGGGCTTGTTACTCTTTGTGCTGTCTCACATCCCGGCAGCAGCGATCGCCGATCGCGCTCTGGCGAAGCCCTCGGGCTTTCGCGCCACCTTCTGGCGCTGGGATTTTCTGGCTTGCGCCACGCTCTTGGGGCTAGCCTGCACGGCGTCTTATCTCTACTGCGGCTCTCTGTATCCTGCGATCGCAGAGCATTGGGTGGTGGTATGGGTCTGGTTTTTTTGTCTCAATGGCTACCAGCATCTCTATCCAAAATATTAAGTTTTTATAAAAATCGAATCCTTCCCTACCCAGAGAATGCTTGGCACTCAAAATCCCCTCAGGCAGAGGCTCGCAGCGACCGAAGGTGCGAGTAGGTCGCCTGCATTTGCTCTAGAAATAGCCCTCACTTTTTAAACAGTTCGCTGACAACAGACAAAGACAGCTCTGCGGGCAATTATCTCAGAATTTATACCGAGGAGTAGCATCTCAATCATTTCTAGCGATTGAGATAGACACAACTAGCGATTTAAATCACCAGTTGAGCGCACTTGGAAAAGCTTTATAAACATTGGGGGCATCTAGAAACCCGGATGATTCCAACTAGATGCAGGTATTGATCTGTGGCACATAAGAAGTCAATGCAGTACATTCGCGTAGAGGTTGCAAGCGCGCGGCAACTCAAATCGCGTATACTCTAGTCAGGGTATTCAAATTTGGGCCTGCGTGCGACTGGGGATGTCCCAGTCTAGCCTCTCGACCATATACTGACGACAAGGATTGCGAATACATGAGACGTCCTATCGCCTTTCTGGCGACTACAGCAACTCTCGCGCTCCTCGCCAACCCGGCTGAGGCCGCCACCTTTGTTCTCTCGCCCATTAGCTTCAATGGCTTCCCTGCTTCGATCGACTTCGATGGCAGCTTGGCTGACTTCAACGACCTAAGCGTTGGGGGTAACGAGTCCTCTGCTCCGATCTTCGGCTTCACCAATGATGGTGTTACCGACACCGGCGTCATCAACGACTTCACAGTCGGTGATATCGGCCAGACCATTCTGAGCTTTAACGGTGACTCTTTCGTAAATGACACTCCCTTCGTCATTGAGACGACCGCAAATGGCGGAACCACGCTCCAGGCGTTTGGCACCTTCAGCGGTGGGGGAGCATTCGCGGCAAACCCATCCGAGCTGGTTATCACCTTCCAGACCGGGCCCGCCCCCACTTCCTTCTCTGGCACCGTCACTGCCGTTCCCGAGCCTCTGACCATCATTGGTTCCGGTATCGCACTGGCTCTCGGTGCTGCTGCCAAGCGCCGCCTTGCCTAATCACTAGGGTTGTAAGCCCTTAACAAAACAGCGGTGGGAGCTCGCCTCCCACCGCTGTTTTGTGTATGGCTGCGCCTGTTGGCGGTGCGGGCTTCCAGGCTTGGGCCAGTGCTTCCACCTGCTGGCCGCGCGGGCCGGCCTGCAAGCGTTTGCACGAGCGGTCGCTATGACCTTGCCTATCCGTTTAGCGCTGGTGACACCAGTTGCAGCAACTGCTGCTTCAAGCCTGGTGTCACCAGGTTTTGCATGCCAATCTACTTTCTATTAAGCAGAGAATGTGGAGCTTCCCCCGGTCTCCAGTTTCTCCTCAGGCGCTTGGGATATACGTAAGTTTTGGTAGAGATCACAACTTAGATATGCCCAGGGAGGCTTTATAAACTGTATGCGTGTCAAATATATAGATGACTTTGACTAAATTTAAGACCGATCTATGCCACAAGGCAAGCTGATGCGGTACATTTACATATAAGTGTCACGCACACAGAGTGTATTGATTACGTGCTTACTCGGTATCGGTCACAGGTTTGGTGTGCTTGCCGCCAAGTATCTTCAACTCGATCGCGCGACTCAATCTTCAATTTAAGGAATACAACGCACATGAAACGCTCCATTACCCTTCTCGCAGCAGCTGCGGCCTCCGCAGTTCTAGCCCAGCCCGCTCAGGCAGCTGGTTTAGTCGGTAGCGCCTCCTTCGTAGGTA
>CAYTBI010000052.1:0-28173 GCA_964435975.1 uncultured bacterium | reverse complement strand
CTTGCCTTCTGCTCGCAAGATTTTCAGCACTCCCTACAGCTTTTGTCCCGTACTTGGGTTCGAGCCACTCGATTGAGCCTCAATGCTCCCTCGCATCGGTCCCTGCATTGTTGCCAGGCGATTCTTCTCAGCTGTCATCATCTCCACCAGCTGCTGACGCCGGGTAACTAATTCACCCAGCAATCGCTCATCCTGCGAGGCTAAGGGTCTGTGACCTCAGGCTGGATGGCTGCGGCGAAATGGGCCAGGATAGCGGCGTCAATGGTATCGGTTTTCGCCAATTTGCCTGTCGCTTTGGCAAAGTCTCTCACTTGACGAGGGTTGACGATTGCTACAGCTATCCCAGCCTGGTTTAGGCTGAGGGCTGCTGGCATTTCCAGGCCACCGGTGGCTTCGAGTACGACACGCTCGATGGCCAAAGTCTGGAGGGATTCGACGAGACTGGCACCCTGCCTGAGTGTTGGGATGTTGTAGCTTCTGCCCGCTAGGACGAATACAAACGTCCAATGTCTTTTTGCAGACATCGATACCCACCCATTGTTTGGTTAAGGTCATAGTTAGTGTCCTCGGATGAATTGTTGGATTCCACTCGACCTTGCAAAATTCGGCCTCCCAGGCCCAAGCGATTGTTCGAGTTCACGGAACCAGAAGGTGTGGCGACCCAAGCTCTTTAACGGTTTGACGAAACCAGGGGATGAACGGTCTACCACGCATCCACAATACAAGGGATAATTATGGGGTTGGCGAGGTATCTCAATCGGATGTTAAATTGTGCGTGTCGCCAGCAGACTAAGCTATCTATGAGTGCCAAACGCTGCGTCTCACAGGGAGATCGGTAGGGCGCATTATGGATAATCGTCCCTTTATCGATGTCGTTCTCCATTACTGTCGTGCGGGCACGCTCTGAGCTGGTCCCCGTACTTCGGCGACCCCCGATTTATTCCTGCCGCTGGCGTTATGCCAAATGTGGGATGTGGGAGCAAGCCTTCACTGCCCCAGCCAGCCGACACGCGGCGGTTTGCAAAGGGGGCTTCCGGCTATTCGCTGTGGCCGGGCAGGTCGGGCACAAACATCTGGGCTGTGACGGACGGCCAGGGAGAGCCGATGGGCTGTCGTCAGGAGTAGAGGTAGTGGCTGCGACTGGAGGTGAGGGCTATGAGCCGAGGAGGGAGCAGTTGAGAAATTGAGGTGCAGCGTGAAGGACGATCGCTACGAGCCGATCTTAAGAGCAATTGTGCGTCCCAGACACTAAAACTGTTTTTCCTATTATTTGCTGCTTGCTGAGGTCTTTTTATGAGTCAGACTATAATCGCTCGCCAGCCCCTCGTCAGTGTCATCATACCAACATACAATCGTGCTAAGGTGATTGGCGCTTCCTTGCAAAGCGTCCTCGAGCAACTCTACTCTAACCTAGAGATTTTGATCGTAGATGATGCATCGACAGATGACACTCGTGGCGTCATCGAAACCTTTGACGATCCTCGAATTGTTTACATCGTTCATTCCTGCAATAAAGGCGGCTCTGCGGCTAGGAACACAGGCATAGATGCCGCTCGAGGAGAATATATTGCTTTTCTAGACTCAGATGACGCTTGGTTTCCCAATAAAATATCCGCTCAAGTTACTGCGATTTTAGCGTGCCCTCAACCTCGTCAGACTGTTGCTTACTCTCAGATTGCGGCCTTAAAGGAAATGCCCGAGGCTCTTGACGATAAGCTCCGTCAAGACTGTGAGGTCCTGCGAGCTCCGATGCATGAGAAATCTGAATCGAATCGATTGTCAGACTATCTATTCTGTGACGAGGGTCTCCTGCACACAAGTACTATTTTTCTATATGCTTCCTTGGCCAGGCAAGTCATGTTTGATGAAAGGCTAAAGAAGCATCAAGACTATGGGTTCTGTCTGAAATTAGAAAAGAATGGCTCGAGATTTCTCTTCGTAGAAGAAGTTCTAGCAATATGCAACCACGGTTCCGAGCTAGTTCACATTGGTGCCCTCAATGACTATCGTAAATCCGTTGACTTCCTCGACGAATACCACGTCTATTTCTCCCCACAGGCTTCTCTTGCCTTCATTTCCCGGAAGATCTTCCGCACCACCGCCAGAGATGTCGATCTACTTTTAGTTGGCTCGCCGATATCTAACGATCCGGAAGCCATCAAAGATTTGAGTTTTCTTTTTGGAAGGAATGGACCCGTCCGTAAAGTCAATCGCTTGCAAAAGACCCTATCCAAATTGTACGGGGCCTTCATGGCAGAGCAGTTCTTTGCCCACAAGCACCTCGTTCCCAGATACGCCCTTGCTTCACAGCTATCAATTCTGATTGGTAGAGAGCTTCTGGGTCGCGCTCGAAGTGCGGAGCCACTCAAGCAGACTAGCCTAGTCTTCCGCTTCTATGCATACCTTTGGGCTGCCAACTACCTTTGGTGCAAGTTGATAACTCGGCTCCGTCGATAATGGCCGAAATAGTAATGCGCGATGCTCGGCCGATCTGCGTTGCGCAGCCAGCGAGTGTACCTTTTAGATGCTAAATTGTGATGAGATGTCTCGAGTAAGGTACCTAAAAAATCTCCAGTAAAGTTAAGGACTTTTGGTTTGGGTTACCTCGGGTTTCGAGTTTCTAGCCCCTGTTGGTTGCAAGTGCGGTAGTATTTAGGGGTTTTGCCACAGCGCTTTTTGGTTAGGGGCAATGTTATGAGCGTAGGAGTGAGCATTCTCGTTTGCACTCACAACGGAGCCAAGCGCTTGCCAAAGACTCTCGCTCACTTGTACGCCCAGCGCGTTCCGGCAGACATCCGCTGGGAAGTAATCCTTGTCGACAATGCCTCCACCGACGATACCGCTACGGTGGCGCGTGCCTGCTGGCCTCCTGAAAATGCCCCAGCACCTCTGTACGTCGTGTCCGAGCTGCGTTTGGGGCTCCTTCACGCCCGCAACCGGGCAGTGCAGGAGGCTCGCTATGAGATCTTGAGTTTTGTGGATGACGATAACTGGGCCCATCCAGGTTTTGTTGCCCGCGTGGGGGAAGTTTTTGCTGGGCATCCAGAGGTCGCTGTTTGCGGCGGCCCGAGCGAGGGGGCTTTTGAAGTCTCACCTCCCGACTGGTTTTCTCAGTATGCCTATGCCTATGCTGTCGGCCCCCAGGCCCCCGTCACGGGCTATGTCTCCTTGGAACGCGGTTTCCTCTGGGGGGCGGGAATTTCAGTCAGGCGCGCGGCCTGGCAAGCACTGCTCGATAATGGCATAAGCTTTCTCAATACCGGTCGCGCGGGCAAGCGCCTCAGCAGTGGCGAAGATATGGAACTCTGTTTGGCTCTGTTACTGGCAGGGTGGAAGCTATGGTACGACGAGAGTATCCGGATCCAGCATTACATGACGGCGCCGCGGCTCAGTTGGCAATACCTCCGCAAAATGTATCGCGGTTTCGGAGCTTCCGAGGTCAGCCAGGCTTTTTACCGTCAAGCCCTCTCCGCGCTGCCTGGAGCCGCCGAGATCCGCTTTCATCGCTCCTGGCAGCGCCAAGCTCTAAGCTGGGTCCTACGGTTCCTCCAATGCCGGCAAAACTGGCGCGCTCTGCTAGGTGTTGCTGCCGAGGGCGAGTTTTGCGTTCTCGAGTTGGAGAAGCTGCGCGGGCGGTTGGTCGCTTTGTGGGACTGGCGTCAGACCTACAGACATCAATTCGATGAGATCGAGCGGGCGGCTTGGCGTGCGACAGCTAGTCCCCAACAGTTGGTGCCATGAACGCCAGTACCCACCCAACTCTCGAGATGTTGCCGTCTCCCCCAGCAGGGCAGACCGGTTGGCCCTGGACCGAAGTGACGCCCCTGCCTGCGAATGCGGAAGAGCCTTACCCCAAAATTAGTATCATCACTCCTAGCTACAACCAGGGCGAATTTCTTGAGGAAACCATCCGCTCCGTGCTGCTGCAGGGCTACCCTAACCTGGAGTACATCGTTATTGATGGTGGCAGTACCGATCGCAGTGTCGAAATTCTCCAGAAATACGACCGATTTTTAACCTACTGGGTTAGCGAGCGCGATCGCGGCCAAACCGACGCTATCAACAAAGGCCTGGCCCAAGCGAGTGGCGACTTAATGGCCTACCTTAACAGCGACGACTACTACCTGCCGGGTACGTTCGTGCGGGTCGCTCGAGCCTGGCAAGCCGATCCAACAGCCGATTTACTCCACGGGCGCTGTCGCTATGTGGACCGCGATGGCAATAAAACCGGCGAGCAGTTTGCTCGCATCGAGCGCTTTGAGGAAATTGTCAACCTTTGGGGAGTTTGGTGGCAGCGGCGTCAATTCGTGCAGCCAGAGGTCTTTTGGACGCGCCGAATTGCCGAGAAAGTAGGGCCATTCTCTGAGGGACTCTATTATGTTATGGATTATGAATATTGGTGCCGCATACTACTGCTAGGCGGGACGGTGCGGCCCGTCGATGCGGAATTCACCTGCTTTCGGATCTACGCCGAGCAAAAGTCAACCCGCCGTGCGGCAGTTGCCCTGGAACTTCTTGAGGTCGTTCGTCCCTGGTTGTGGGATGCGAGCGTGCCAATTTCTCCCGAGCAGCGACGGGTCATGAAGGCAAAGTGGCTCTACCAGAGCCATTTTTTACCCCAGGTTGCCGCTTCAGTGGCAGCAGAAGACCCGATTTGGCAGCGCTGGTTGAAGTCGGCGGGCACGATCGCGCGCCATCCACAGATTCTGTACGATCCGGCCTTGCGCGGACGGGCGCTGGCCTGGCTGAGACGCCGATGGCCCAGAAGTTCCGAAGCGAGCTAGCATGTGCCAGCACTCCCGAGCCTGCCGCAGCGGGGTTCTGCTCGATGGCCCAGACAATCGCAATTAAAATCGGCACCTCTAGCCTGACCACCTTGACCGGGCAGCTCGCCCTCTCGACCATCGCTGCTTTGGTAGAGACGGTCGCGCGCCTGCGCCAGCAGGGGCACCGCGTCTTGTTGGTTTCTTCTGGTGCGGTGGGAGTTGGCAGAGTGCGCCTGGGCCTGCAGGAGCGCCCCAAGACCCTCGCTGCCAAGCAGGCGATCGCCGCTGTCGGCCAGGGCCGCCTGATGCGTATCTATGATGACCTTTTTGCCAATCTGCAGCAGCCCATCGCCCAGGTGCTGCTGACGCGGCGCGAGCTGATGGAGCGCGGCTCCTATGTCAATGCCTCCAATACATTTGAGGAGCTCTTCAATCTGGGCGTCGTGCCAATTGTCAACGAGAATGACACCGTGGCTGTCGAGGAGTTGAAATTTGGCGATAATGACACCCTTTCGGCCCTAGTTGCGGGCTTGGTGGGTGCTGAGTGGCTCTTCATTCTGACTGATGTCGATCGCCTTTACTCGGCAGACCCGCGCCGCGACCCGGCGGCTGCCCCCATCGAGCGCGTGGCCCCAGCAGAACTCGCCGCCCTCCAAGTCGAGGCGGGCGGTAGCAGCTCCCAGTGGGGTACCGGCGGCATGGCCACCAAATTGGCCGCCGCCCGCATTGCCACGCGCGCGGGCGTCAGAACCGTCATTACCCAAGGCCGCAACCCCGCCAATATCGAGCGCATCCTCGGAGGCGAGGCCATCGGGACTCAATTCGAGCCCCATCTCGACCCGGAGCCTGCCCGCAAGCGCTGGATTGCCGATGGCCCCATCCCAGCTGGAACGCTCGTCCTCGACCGCGGTGCGACGCGCGCCCTCTGCGAGCGCGGCAAATCTCTGCTCGCTGCCGGGATTGTCAGAGTAACGGGCGATTTTGCAGCCATGGAGGCCGTGGCCCTGTGCGATCTCGATGGCATTGAAATCGGTCGCGGCCTTACCAACTACAATAGCCAAGAAATAGCGGCGATCGCGGGCAAACAGTCGATTGAAATCCCGCAACTGCTGGGCTACGCCGCTGCCGAAACGGTCGTGCACCGAGATAACCTCGTGCTGTTCGACCGTTCTGGCCGGTAGAAGGGTATCAGAAGCCCCGCAAGCACTAATTCGGCAGCTCGACTGATGTGGGTTTGGCGATGTGGGGCAGGCCCCAACCCAGCTTCTCGCGGAGAATGCGGAAAAACTCGGGCTGCTGCAGGCGGATGAAGCGAGCCGGGTAAGGAGACTTCTCGACACAGACGAGATCGCCGGGTAGAATTTCGCAGCCGCCATTGCCATCGACCACCATTACCAGTGGGTTGGCCGTTGCCGCCCGCACGGTTAGGGGGTTGCTATCGGAAAAGACCAGCGCGCGCGACGCCAGCGAATGAGGGCAAATCGGGACTAGCTGCAGAATTGGGACATCGGGTGTGACCACCGGCCCACCCGAACTCAGGGCGTAGGCTGTCGAGCCGGTGGGCGTCGAGACGATGATGCCATCGGCAGCAATATCGACGGGAGCGTGGTTGCCGACTTGCACTTCAAAATGACACATGCTCGTCATCGGCTCGCGATGAACGACCATTTCATTGAGCGCCAGCGCTTCCCATAACAGCGCTTCTTCGCGAAATACCCGCACCGAGAACATGGCCCGTTCTTCAACGGCGAATTGCTCTGCCAAAACGCAGTCGAGGGCATGGGGGAGCTGGCTGGTGAAGGTTTCGGTGAGAAACCCCATGTGGCCGGTGTTGATCGTTAGCAATGGAATGCCGCAGGGCCCTGCCTGCCGGAAACCGGCCAAAACCGTTCCATCGCCGCCCAAAACGATGCCAAATTTCATCGTGCGGTCGAACCCAGCCGGAATCACTTGCTCGATCCGGTTGAGGCAAGCCGGCCGACCCGCGCGCGAGTAGCCCAGAATACCACCGACCCCCGTTGCAAGGACGGTCTCCCAGCCACGAGCGGTGAGTTTTTCTTGCAGCTCTCGAGCCAGGCGACAGGCAAGGGGCTTGCTGTCGTTGTAGATTATGCCTGCTTTGGGCACGACAGATACGCTTGCAAAGTTTGCGGAAAAATGACGTTCTCTAATCTTAAACCTCGGTGGCAGCCCATGCCGATCTAGGAGCGGGACTTAAAAGGCGATCGCTTCTTCTTTTTCTTCTTTTCCTTCTCGAGGTTGATTTCCTTGAGCTTCTTAAGAATGCGGCTGAAGTATTCCTGAAAATACTGCTCGAGGGTGGAGGTGTCGGCCGGATCGAGACCGAACGCCTCATAGGTTGCTGCCATCGGCGCCTCCATCGGGCGGCCGCTTGCCAAGACCTCAGCAAACATCAGGCGCTCCGAGGGATTGAAGCCCCACTGAAATAACCTAAGGAAGCGGTAAAGACCGCGCAACAGCGCCATCGGCAAGCGCGCGATCTTGGCTTCTTTGCCCGAGAGGCGGCGACACAGATCGATAATCTCATCGGCCGTCCAGGCCCGCGTGCCCACAACCGGGAAGGTTTCTTTCTCCGTGGCCGGCGTCGTCAGGGCTTTGACGGCAAACTTGGCAATGTCGATGGTATCCATGTATGCAATCGGGGTATTCTCGCCCGTTACCCAAACGGGTTGATTGTCGAGTATGGGAATGGCATACTGCCCGACCAAGCCTTGCATGAATCCGGCCGGGCGCAAAATTGTGTAGTTCAAGCCGGACTCTGCCAAGAAGGCTTCGGCGCAATGCTTGATTTCCATTAAGGGAACGTCGGGGAAGTACTCGGCATTGAGGATCGAAAAGAAGATGTAGCGATCGACCCCCGCTGCTTTAGAGGCTTGAATGAGTGCGACTTTTCCATCCCAATCGACTTGGCGGATGCGAACGGAATCTGTCGCGCGGGTCGTGGCCGCATCGATAACGGCATCAATGCCTTCTAGAGCCGGTGCCAGGGTTTCCGGGGCGCACAAATTGCCGGTCACTATCTCAGCCCCCCACTCGCGCAGGAAAGTTGCCTTGCGAGGGCTGCGAACCAAGCAGCGCACGTTATGGTCTTCGTCTAGGGCACGGCGTGCTATCTGCCTGCCTAAAGTCCCCGTGGCACCGACGATTAGTACGTTCATTCAAACTTTGCGTTTCTTAATGTTTCTTTCGAGATTCTATCAGAAAACGCTCCGGCCCCCGGGCCGGCCCGAGCGCGCCCTAGACGGGCAAATCCGGCAGTAGCGTGCATTGAGCGTGGTGGCACAGCAGGCGGTCGCAGAGCACCAAGGCTACCATCGCCTCTACCATCGGCACGGCTCGCGGCAGAACGCAGGGGTCGTGACGGCCGCGCGCGGCCAAGATTGTCTCCTCGCCGGTGTTGGTGACGGTGCGCTGTTCTTTGCCAATGGTGGCTGTGGGCTTAAAAGCGGCGCGCAGCACGATATTTTCGCCATTGCTGATGCCCCCCTGAATGCCACCCGAACGGTTAGTTGCCGTGCGCAGGTTACCGGCTTCATCCAGGACGAATTCGTCGTTGTGGGCTTTACCTGTCAGTAGTGTTCCGGCGAAGCCCGAGCCAATTTCAAAGCCTTTGCTCGCCGGCAGCGAGAGGATGCCTTTGGCGAGATCCGCTTCGAGCTTGTCGAAAACCGGGTCGCCGAGGCCCTTGGGCACGTTGCGAACCACGCACTCGACGACGCCCCCGAGAGAATCTTTGTCATCGCGGGCGGCTTCGATTGCGGCGATCATCTTGGCGGCGATCTCTGGGTCCGGGCAGCGAACGATATTGCTCTCGACAGCCTCGAGGGTGACACCGCTCGGATCGAGGGCACTTGCTTCGATATCTTTGATGCGCTTGACGTAGCCGACTATTTCAGTGCCAGCGCAAGCGTGGAGGATTTTTTTGGCGATCGCCCCTGCGGCGACGCGTCCGATGGTCTCTCGGGCCGAGGAGCGCCCGCCGCCTTGATAATTGCGAAACCCATATTTGGCGTCGTAGGTGGCATCGGCATGGGAGGGGCGATAGGCCCGAGCCATCTCGCTGTAATCTTGGGGCCGAGTGTCTTTGTTGCGCACCAAAATGGCAATGGGCGTGCCTAGGGTTTTGCCCTGAAATGTTCCCGAAAGAATTTCACAGGTGTCGGTTTCCCGGCGCGGGGTGGCGATTTTGCTCTGGCCGGGTCGGCGACGGTCGAGTTCGAACTGAATATCTTCAGCAGAAAGCTCGAGGCGCGGCGGGCAGCCTTCAACAACGACCCCTACGCCACCGCCGTGGGATTCGCCAAAGGTACAAATGCGAAATAACTGTCCGAAAATACTGCCCATGCCTGTTGCGCGACTGCATTCTTTTTTTGTTGGATTGGCGCGCAGGGTCGATCCTAGCACCCCCGCAACTACGATCCCCGGCAGGATCGGGTTGGCGCCATTGCCTGGATGCGGGCTCCTTTGAGAAAAACCCGGCAAATTGACAGGCTGCGCCCACGCCCAATCACGCCCAACAATGGCAGCTCGAGACACCACCCCAGTTGGAGTGATGCCCCGGACTAGCTCTGATGGCAGGGTAGCGAGCTACTGCCAGCCACGGGGACAAGCCCCAGCCGCCTAATCGACCCGCTCGAGCTGCCAGAGAATTTGGTTGCCCTCGCGCCGGACGCGGGACACGATCCAGTTGCGCCAAGCCCAGCGATCGCCACGGCTGGTCACCGCACTTGCATTGACATCCATCAAGTCAGCCAATTCGGCAGAACCGATTAAATATCCCTTACTGGCGATCTCATCAGCAATATGGAGAGTATCGATCAAATTCCGGAGCTGATTGACACGCTCGCTTCGGGGAAGCTGGTGTCCGTCCTCGGTAGCCGTAGCCAAATTTTCCTTCATGGTTGCCCTTCCCTCGTCACACGCAGATTGTAACCTCGGATGCGGATCCTCTGCCGTATCCTGGGTATCTAACGGCGAAAGTGGCGAATCTTGACGCAATCGTGGGGCTCCCCCCGATGCAAAAGTCCGAGCAATTTCATCGCAACGCTCGTTACCCCAATTACCACTGTGGCCGCGAACGTACCGCCACTCAATCTGCGAGCTGTTAAGGCGGTCGAGTTGCTCCCACAAGTCCCGGTTCAGAACTGGCTTGCCCTGGGATGTTTTCCAGCCTTTTTGCTTCCAACCGCGCACCCATTGGGTGATGCCTTTTTTGACATATTCGCTATCGGTATGAAGAGTGACACTCCCCCGCTGGGCTCGGTCGCGCAGGTGCTCTAGTGCGGCGATCGCAGCTTGCAGCTCCATCCGGTTGTTGGTGGTTTCGGCCGCGTGGCCGCCAAGCTCCCAAATCGCGCCATCGGCATGATACAAAAGCGCGCCCCACCCCCCCGGGCCGGGGTTACCAGAGCAGGCGCCGTCGGTATAAATCTCACTGACAATCGGGCCGGGTGCTGCTGCTTTCATAAGCATTCTTCGCGCTAGAGCGTCAAAGATGACAATCCTAGCGCGCCTGTGGTGACTTTACTGCAGCAGACGACCCGAGGTTAGCGCGCACAGTAGCAGTGCTTCGGTCCATTCGACGATCGCGCCGTAGGTATCGCCAGTTTGGCCGCCGAGTTGCCGCTGCAGGGCTTCTCCTGTCCCCCAGGCAATGGTGCTGCCCCCGAGGGTGACCCCCAGCCACAGCCGCCAGGTCTCGGGCTGCAGAATCGTGGCAATTACTGCAATCCCCAGCCCTGGCAGGGTTCCGACTACCAAATCCCAGGGTAGTATCAGGGCTTCGCGGTGAAAGCGTCCCTTGCCTTCAGGACGCAGGTATGGATAGGCTGCGATCGCTCTCAGCTGCCCCCAGCGCCCCCATAGGGGTGCGCCCAGCAAGGCCACCCAGCGACCGGTGCCGGCCAGCTCCATCAGAGCGAGGGTTTTTAAACCGAGAACCCCGACAGCAGCCATGGCACCGAAGGCTCCGACCGTGCTATCTTTCATGACCGCCAGCCGCCGCTCGGTAACGGTTACAGCCAATCCATCAGCGGTGTCGATGGCCCCATCGAGGTGTAGCCCCCCTGTCAGCAGGACCCAAGCAGTCACGATTGCAGCACTACGGACTGAGATTGGAATCTCAAGTGTTTCTAGAGCTAGATCGCAGAGAACTAGCGATCCCCCTAATAAAAATCCGACCCAAGGGCACCAGCGCGCGATGCGGTCTAGTGCCAGCGGCCAATGTGGAGAGATTGGGATCGCGGTATAAAACGCGATCGCACCCAGAACTGAGGCATAGATCGGAGGATTTTGTCGGTCTGAGGGGAGTTCGGACATGGCAAACAAACCATTGGTATGATTTATCGATCTCAACCGACAACTGCAATATATACTTAAGGTTATCGGAGCAATGAGTTGTGCTCCAGCTTACAGGCTGGTCGCGATCTGTGTTGCGCTCGTCGATCCGATTTCCCCGAGGCCATGAGCTATCACAACTCTCCCGATCCCCTACCCGCTCCTTGCATCGTCGATGTCGGCATCCTAATCGACAAAAACGACATGCGGCGCTTGTTGAGCAGCCTAGTTTATGTCCGCTACCGCCACAATCTCGACGGACGGCTCCAGCAGGAAGGGAGCGCTTACATTGCCGAAGTTTTTGCCGATCCCCAGCAAGCGACCCTGGTCGCCAACCGGACCATCCATCTCAACGTCTGCAGTTTCGATTATTTGCGTTTGGATCGGGATGCCGCTGGCGAACCCTGCTTCGAACTGGTCCAAGACAATCGCCGGCTACAGTTAGTGCCCCTGAGTAACCCGTTTGACGAGCGCCATGCCATCGACACGATCGCTCCTGGAGACCTCGAAGCGATGGTCGCCCAGGTGCTCTCGGCAAAGCACGACGTTCAGTTTGACGAAGAAGACGGGTTGTTCTAGGTTGTGAGCTTTACCTACACCGTTGCAGCCCGTTGCAGCCACACGGCGGCGCGGGCTGGCACGTTTGCAACGCCGCACGGACTGGTGGAGACCCCGCGTTTTATGCCCGTGGGCACGCTGGGCACCGTCAAAGGTATCACCCCCGCCCAGCTTGCCGATGCCGGCGCGCAGATGATCCTGGCCAATACCTTTCACCTGCACCTGCAGCCTGGCGAAGACATCGTCGCTCGCGCCGGTGGTTTACACGGGTTTATGGCTTGGCCGGGGCCAATCTTGACTGATTCCGGCGGCTTTCAGGTCTTTAGCTTGAGCGAGCTGCGCGACATTAGCGATAGGGGCGTGACCTTTCGCTCGCCGCGCGACGGCCAGATTATCGAGCTAACCCCCGAGCGCTCGATTGCCATTCAGAATGCGTTGGGCGCGGATGTCATTATGGCCTTTGATGAGTGCCCGCCCCATCCGGCATCTCGCGAAGCGGTGGATCTGGCCGTGCGGCGAACCTACCACTGGCTCGTTCGCTGCCTGGCCGCACACCAGCGCCCGGCCGACCAAGCCCTATTCGGGATCGTCCAGGGCGGTGTCTACCCCGATTTGCGGGCTGCTGCCGCGCGGGAGCTCGTCGCCCTCGATCTACCGGGGTATGCCATTGGCGGCGTCAGCGTCGGCGAGCCGGCAGAGTCCATTCGCCAGACCGTACGGCAGACTGCGCCTCTGTTGCCAGCAGCCAAGCCTCGCTATCTTATGGGAGTTGGTACCCCTCGCGAAATGGTTGAAGCGATTGCTGCGGGGGTAGATCTGTTTGATTGTGTGATCCCCACGCGTTTGGGGCGCCACGGAACGGCAATGGTCCGGGGCGAAAACTGGAACCTGAAAAATGCCCAATTCCGGGAAGATTTAGCGCCGCTGGATGCGACGTGTCCCTGCTACACCTGCCAAAACTTTACGCGGGCTTATCTGTGCCATCTCATTCGCACGCGCGAGATGCTCGGCTACATCTTGCTCTCAATTCACAACATCACAGAACTCGTGCGCTTCACTCAGCGCATTCGAGCGGCCATCTTAGGCGATCGCTTTGTGGAAGAATTTTCGGCTTGGCTCGATACTCTACCCGAGAGCTTGCCAAAATAATTTCCGCTCTCGTGAATGCGGCGAAGCTTTAATAAATTTAACATTCACCGCTCCACCAGTATGCTAGGCAAACGGCTGCTTTTAGGCTGGAGTTCTGGCTCGGAACCCAGAGAACCAGATCCCCAGAGAAGGGCCAGAGAAGGGCCAGAGAAGGGCCAGAGAAGAGGCCGGACCTTCCTGAAGATTTCGAGTGCTTAAAGCGCTTCTAAAGCGAAAGAGGAGCCGACGACTTTCCATGTTTCGTCTCGGCTCCTCTTATCGGTCCACTCTCACACACAAGGGATATATTAATCCTGCCCGAGCACTTTGTCTACCCAAGCTGAGAAAATTTAGGCGCTGACGGTTAACCGAAGCTATAGCGGCTTCTTGGTGGGTATGCCGACCGCCCGGGGAAAGGCTTCGGGGCTAGGGAGCACCTTCTTGAGATACAGGCAGTGGCGCGCGCTAGCCTCTATGGGGGTGCTGTAGGACTCGATCCGAGCGATCTCGCCGCCTAACTGAGTAACCGCAGGAGTCAAAGCCTCGGTTTCAGCAGGGCTCCACTGCCCGCGATACAAGACAGCCGTGCCACCCAGGCTCAGCAGGGGCAGGGCGTACTCGGCACAGACACTTGCCGGACCCACTGCTCGCAGGCAGGCCAGATCGTAGGCTTCGCGGTGGCGCAGGTCGCGCCCGATCGCTTCGGCGCGAGCGGCCAAAGCCACCGCGCGATCGCAACCTAGCTTGGTTGCTAGCGCTGCGAGGAAAGCAACTTTCTTTTGGGTGGCATCGAGAAGCACGACCTCGATGGCGGGATTGACAATCGCTAGGGGGAGACCCGGAAAACCGCCGCCCGTGCCAATGTCGATAGCGCTGAGGCTGCGATTGGAGTCGAGCAACCCGAGTGGGGCGAGGCCCCGCAGGGAATCCCAGAGGTGTTTTTCCCAAAATTCGGCGGGATCGGTAATGCGCGTCAGGTTGAGCTGGCGGTTGCCGGCCAGAATGCCGCTGTAGAGCCGCTCGAAGGCGTCCTGCTGGGCGGCAGTCGGCGCCCAGTTGCAGGTATTGCGCCAGAGCTCGGCTTGCAGAGGCAGCGTCGAAGAAGGCATCTGTGGCTAAGCACCCAAAAATAAAGCGCGACTGTCACCGCCGCGCTCGCTTCAAAAAGTCTGTCGCTGGTTTTCCTAGAGAACTTGCTCGACTTCTGCAATCTCGGGGATGAATTCGCGCAAGCGGCGCTCGATACCCATCCGCAAAGTCATGGTCGAACTCGGGCAAGAGCCGCAGGCACCCTGCAGGCGCAGCTTGACGGTCGGGCCGTCGATCTCGACGAGTTCGACGTTGCCGCCGTCAGCAATCAAGTACGGGCGCAGCTCGTCGAGGACAGTCTCAACATTCTCAGCAGTCAAGGCGAGTTTGGTATCGCTCACGGTCAGAGTCTCCAATGTGAATTTCCTTTACGCTATCAAATCCGATCGCAGAGGCGACAGGGCGATCGCCTCAGACTGCGGCTGTCTCCAGGAGCTTGACATCCTGGAACTGGAATTCCGTGACGGTTTTGGCCCCTTCAGCATCGATCGATTCGACGAGCTGGCGCACGGGTAGGTAGTAATTACCGAATTTTTCGTAGGCCTCTTCAAATTCGCTCTTGCCTTTGAGGGCATCGTCTTTGGCATTGCGGAAGATGGCATTGTACTTGACGGAGATGTAGCCTTCGCCGGTGTCGAGACTCTCAGCGGTGTTGATGGTAAAAGCCATCGGCCCCATAACGCGGCTGACCTGGCAGATTTCAGAGCCTCGCACTTTGTAGTTCGAGCCCATCGCATCGCCCTGGACGCGGATTTCGACGGCGTCAGTGGCGTCGCGATCTCCCAAAGAGAACTGGTTTTTGCCGTGGGCTTTCTCGAAAGTCGAGCGCTTGCGGTGGGTAATAATATCCCGCATTTGGTTGTAGGCGCTCTCGCGGACTTTCTCGTCGTCGATGCCGCTTACTTCGACTGTTAGGTCGGCTGCGACCTCAACCCGGGCGGTGTAGGTCTCCTCACCTTGGCGCAGGGTCAGCTCGGCGGTGTAACCGGGGAAGTTTTCATCCCAGGTGTAGCGATTTTCGTAGGCGGTGCGGAACAGGTCGCGGGCTGGGTTGGCTTCGCTCATGGGTGGTTTTTTGTAAGGGTTCTCTCCGATTTTGCAGCAGTGCCCTCAGAAGTGCCACCGCTCGCCTATCATCTCGCGCCCGAGTCGGGCTCGCTAGAGTTGGCCGAGCATCTTGTGGGTTTGCGGGACGACGCGGACGCAGGGTACGGTCTGCTTGAGCTGGGCCTGCCAGGTGAGCACCTGCTCGGGGGATGGTGGCACGACGATCTCGGCGTGGGGCACGGGCAGCGGCGTCACCGGCTGCAGGAAAATCTCAACGGCCGGATCGAGGCGCGCGACGAGTTCTGCCATCTGCTGGAGGTCGGCAAAGTCCGTTCGGGCCGAGACGATGGCCTTGACGAAGGTTTCTACCCCGGCTGCGTGGCAGCGCTCCAGAAAGGCTGTGTGGGCTTGCCAGCGGGATTCGCCACTGACGCTGGGCAGTTTGATATCCATACCCACCAAGTCGAGATAAGGCAGCACCAACCGTAAATCGTGAGGGCGATGGCCGCCCGTTTCTAGGTAGATAGGAAGCCGCACGCGCTCGCGCAACTGGGGCAGAAAGCACTGCAGAAACCGGGCGTGCAGGAGCGGCTCGCCCCCAGTCAAACTAATGCCGTCGTGCAGGTGGGGGAGGTTTTGGCGGGCGATCGCCGCGAGCAGGGCCTCGGCACCAATTGGGTTGGGTAAAAACTCAAAGTCGCGGACGCCGGGGGTTTTCTCGAGGCGATAAAACTTATCCGGTTTCCAAGTATTGACGCTGTCGCAGTAGTGGCAGCGCAAGTCGCAGCTCGCGAAGCGCACGAAGATCTGTCGCGTCCCGACGATCGCCCCTTCGCCCTGGATAGCCGAGAATAGCTCGACTAACTGCGCCCGTTCTTGCTGGGTCCCTGGTTGCACCGCTTCTGCAACAGTCATGGCAATTCTTGCCCAACGTTGGTTACTAGACCCAATGCTAGCGATTACAATACATCTCGACATCCTTAAAAATAATGGGATATCTGATAAGTGAAGTCGCCGGAGGCAGCCGGCGCCATCGAGGCGAAGTCCCGCAGCCGAGAGCGGTCCTGGCGGTCGTTCTCATCGGTCTGCCCGGGAGTGGCAAATCGACCTTGGCTGCGACCGCTCCTCTTGGCACGCAGGTAGTGTCTACCGACGCGATTCGCACCGAGCTCTATGGCGATGCTGCCATTCAGGGGCAATGGCTGCAGGTCTGGGCGCAGGTCGAAGCCCGTTGGCGGGCTGCAGCGGCCCAAATCCGCGCGGGTACCCTCGGGGCGATGGTTTACGACGCGACCAATACCGCACGTAAGAAGCGTCGCAGCACGATTGCAGCGCTTGAGGCCGCAGGCTTTACGCGTACGGTCGGGCTTTTTCTAGATGTGCCCTTGTCTGTTTGTCTGGCGCGCAACGCGGCGCGAGCGCGAGTCGTGCCACCAAACATTATCGAGGGCATGCATCGCCAGCTACTCGGAGGGCCTCCCACTGGTGCAGCAGAGGGATTCGCTCGCCTGGAGCGGGCGACCGATGCCGAGCGGGCGGCGATCGCTCTAAGGGCCCTCCTAGAAAACCGTACTCCGCCTTCAGCAAGCCTCTGATACCCTAATTATTGCGATTGAGGGTCGAGTTCGGCTCGCGTATTATTTACTTCAGCAGCGGTAATGGCAGCAACTGACTTCCGCGATTACTATGCCACTCTCGGAGTTAGCAAGAGCGCTAGCGAGAGCGATATCAAGCAGGCGTATCGCCAACTGGCAAAAAAGTATCACCCCGACCGCAACCCCAATAACGCAGCTGCTGAAGAGCGCTTCAAGCAGGTTAGCGAAGCCTACGAAGTTCTCTCCGATCCGGAGAAGCGCAAGAAATACGACCGCTTCGGCCAGTACTGGCAGCAAGCCGAGCGTGCCGGAGCCGCGCGCGGCCCGGCAAGTTACGGTGGCAGCTATGGCGGCGCGCCGGGCGCGGGCAGCGGCTTTGGGGGAGGCAGCTTCGATTTTGGCCAGTACGGCTCTTTTGAGGAATTTATTAACGAGCTACTCGGCCGCAGTGCCGGAGACGGCTCGCCGCGCTCTGGCGGCGGGTTTGATGGCTTCGGTGGCTATGAGGGCAGTCGTGGCGCGGCCGATGCAGTCGATGTCGAAGCGACGCTGCGCTTGAATTTCGCCGAAGCCTTTAGCGGCGCGCAAAAGCGCCTTAACGTTGGCGGCCAGACCATTTCCGTTCGCATCCCGCCTGGAGCCAAGTCCGGGAGCCGCCTGCGCCTGCGCGGCAAGGGCCGCTACAACCCCGTCACCCAACAGCAAGGAGATTTATATCTCAACATCGAATTACTGCCCCATGCAATCTTTCGTTTCGAGGGTGACAATCTGACTTGCGATTTGCCAATTGCCCCCGATGAAGCGGTCTTGGGCACTTCTATCGACGTGCCGACCCCCGACGGACCGGTGACGGTGAAGATCCCGCCAGGCATTCGGCCGGGGCAGTCGTTGCGGCTCCGAGGCAAGGGCTGGCCCGCCCCCAAGGGTCAGCGGGGGGACCAACTCGTGCGGGTCGAAATTGCGATTCCCAAGGGATCCGACTTGTCCGAGGGCGAACGCGAACTCTACGAAAAAGTTCGCGCCCAGCGCCGGTTCGATCCGCGGGCCCATCTCCAACACGGAAAGCTATAGTTTCTTAATTTAGATTAAGAAATTCTGCTCAATTTAATTTATTTGCTAATCTCTTACATGAATTTCTGAAGTTTTATGTAGGATACCTGCCATGCGCTACTCCGTCGATCGCGTCAATGCCGGTCCCGTCAACTTGGATAAGACCATCATTGACTTCCCTGGCGAGAAATTAATCTTCCGATTCTATCCCCTCGGCAAGCAGGCAGCCGTACCGCCAACCGAGAAGCCACTGCTGTGCTGCCCGTGGTTTTCGATTGCATCCGTGCCCAAAACCGTGCCCGAAACACCTGCCCAAACGGCTGCAACTGCTGAGTGAGCCTATCAGTGCCTCGCAACGGTTGTAAGATAGGCATGAAAATTAAGGAATCTTACGGCGTCGAGCACATTCATGACCGCACAACTCACGAGCGCATCTTTCGAGACGCAGCACTGGCAATGGCAGGGGCGCGATATTGCCTACATTGAAGTCGGCAAGGGGCGTCCTTTGGTTTTGATTCACGGTTTTGGGGCCTCTATCGGTCACTGGCGCAAGAACATCCCCGCCTTGGCCGCTGCAGGCTACCGCGTCTTGGCACTCGATTTGCTAGGCTTTGGGGCCTCAGCCAAGCCACCCCTCGATTACTCTATCGAGCTTTGGCAGAAGCTCCTGCAAGATTTTTGGCAAGCGCGGGTGGGGGCCCCGGCAGTCTTAATTGGCAACTCCATTGGCGGTCTATTGAGCTTGACGGTCGCTGCCGAGTCGCCCGAGCTGGTTGCCGGTACGGTCCTCATTAACTGCGCGGGCGGCCTCAACCATCGCCCAGAGGAGTTGAACCTGCCCCTGCGGCTGTTGATGGGAACCTTTAGCAAGGTCGTGGGTTCTCGCCGTGTCGGTCGCGCCATCTTCGAGCTGGTCCGGCGGCCCGGCCGCATCCGCAGTTCGCTGTACCAGGTGTACCGCGATCGTGCGGCGGTCACCGACGAGCTTGTCGAACTCATCTACCGACCTTCATGCGATCCGGGAGCCCATGCTGTATTCGCTTCGGTGCTGAGCGCGCCGCCGGGGCCGAAACCCTCAGAATTACTGCCACGCCTGCAGAGCCCACTGCTAGTGCTCTGGGGCGATCGCGACCCTTGGACGCCGATTGCTGGGTCCAAAATTTACCAGAATCTGGCCCGAGACCGCGATGATGTTGAATTTTACGCCATCAGTGGCGCGGGGCATTGTCCCCACGACGAGCGTCCCGAAGCCGTCAACGCGCATCTGCTGGCCTGGTTGGCGAAGCTCTCCTAGCAATCCGGCGCTTCCGCGCTTAATTTTATTCGTGTATCGTGCTCTGGTGAGTGTCCGGAGACCCCTGAATCGTAATGACTTCGATAATTTCCGATCTAAACCCCGAGTTGGTGCGACTGTTTTTTCCAACTCTTAACCTGTTGGCGCTCGTCGTGCTGGGTGTTTATAGCTTGAACCGCATCTCTTTGGTGCGGAGATATTGGAAATATCGGCGTCAAGATGCCGATCTAGCAGGACGCTACGGGGAGGCAGATCTGCCAGTGGTGACCGTGCAATTGCCAATCTACAACGAGATTAATGTCATCGAGCGTTTGCTCGGTGCGGTTGCCAACATCGATTACCCTCGAGAGAAATTAGAGATCCAGGTCCTCGATGACTCTACCGACCGCACTCAGGAAGTTTGCCAAGCCGCAGTCAAAGACTTGCAAGGGCGCGGCCTCGACATCCATTACATCCATCGCGACGATCGAACTGGCTTCAAGGCAGGTGCCCTAGAAAATGGTCTCAAAACGGCCCGTGGAGAGCTTGTCGCTATTTTTGATGCCGACTTCGTGCCGCCGCCCCAGGTGTTGCTGCGGGTCGTCGATCGCTTCGTCGATCCGGAGGTGGCGATGGTGCAAGTGCGCTGGTCCCACCTCAATCGGGATGCATCTCTGCTAACGCGCGTCCAGGCTTTAATGCTCGACAGCCACTTCACTGTCGAGCAGACTGCCCGCCACCGCTCGGACTGCTTCTTCAACTTCAACGGCACGGCAGGAATCTGGCGTATCAGCGCGATCGCCGCCGCGGGGGGCTGGCAGCACGATACCCTCACCGAAGACTTAGACTTGTCCTACCGGGTGCAATTGGGGGGCTGGAAGTGTATTTATCTGCCGAAGTTCCACGTCCCCGCTGAAATTCCTGTGGGGATCAACGCCTTTAAAGGCCAGCAGTTTCGCTGGACCAAAGGCTCGGTGCAAACTATGAAAAAGCACCTGCTCGGAGTGCTTGCTTCTGAAGAGAACCTCGGCGTGAAGTGCGAGTCGTTTTTTCACCTCACCAGCAATATTGCCTATCCTTTGCTGCTGGCGATTGCCCTTATTGCCCTGCCCAATCAGCTCTTGCTCCAGAGCGTTCGCTGGGACCTCGGCACGGCCATTCATCTATTTTTATTTTTCTGCACGACGGTCAGTATTTCGCTATTCTATGTGGCTTCTCAAATCGAGCTAAAAGAAGAGCGCGGCCGCAGCATTCTACAGAGTTTGTACGAAGTGCCACTACTGCTGTGCTTGGGCATTGGCATCAGCCTCAACCAAAGCATTGCTTTCTTTGAAGGGCTCCTCGGCAAACAAACAGCCTTCGTGCGCACCCCAAAATACGGAGCCGCCAGCGTGCGCGGTGGCGCGATCGCCATCGCTTCAGAGCGCTACCGCGCTCGCAAAAAGAGTCTGCTACCTTACCTGGAGCTGTCGATGGCGGCCTATGCTCTGGGCACGGCTACCGTAGCATCGCTGCGGGGCAACTACTTATCGCTGCCTTTTTTGATGATGTTCGCAATTGGCTTTGCCTATGTCGGCATCGTGAGTCTGTTTTCACCAGATTGAGTGTAGGAACCCATAAATAGCAGCATGAGTTCGACAGCTTTCGAAGTGTGAAACTAGCTTAGAGCAAGGGATCTAGGTATTTTGTTCGCCGAACTCATATTTTTTGCGCCAAGCAAGCCGCTAAATCCTCCTCGGGGACTGTAATGGGTTGGAGACGATAAGTCTTTGAGAGCAGCGCGAGAACATTCGGAGAAAGAAATGCCGGTAATGTTGGCCCCAAGCGAATATCTTTGATGCCTAGATGCAACAGACTCAGTAAAATCGCCACGGCTTTTTGCTCGTACCAGGACAAAATCATCGAAAGGGGCAATGCATTTACCTCTATCTCCAAGGCATCGGCCAGGGTAATGGCAATTTGGATAGCGGAATAGGCATCATTACACTGACCCACATCCATAAGACGGGGCAGCCCCTCAATTTCTCCAAGTTCGCAATCGAAGAATCGGAACTTGCCACAGGCTAGGGTCAGAACGAGACAGTCATCAGGAACTTTTTCAACAAACTCTGTATAGTAGGTGCGTCCGGGTTTAGCGCCATCACAACCGCCCACTAGGAAAATGTGGCGGAGTTTGCCGTCGGCGATCGCACCGAGAACCCTATCGGCAACTGCCAACACCGCATTACGGGCAAAACCCACCTTTACAAACTTCTCTGGCGGGGCTTCAGCAGTGAAGCCAGGTAATTCTAGGGACTTGGCGATTGCCGGGCTGAAGTCCGGGATGCCGTTGTCAACCCCAGGCAAATGGGAGAGATGGGGATAGCCCACCGGTCCGAGACTGAAAAGCTTGTCTTCGTAGCGGTCGTGGGGTGGCATCAGGCAGTTAGTGGTCAAGACGATGGCGCCAGGAAATTTGCCAAAATCCCAGGTTTGATTTTGCCAAGCCGTGCCGAAGTGACCGTAAAGGTGGGGATAGGTTTGCTTGAGTTTGGGATAGCCATGGGCGGGGAGTAATTCACCGTGGGTGTAGATCGTAATGCCGGTCCCTGCCGTTTGCTTGAGAATGGCTTCTAGCTGGCGAATGTCATGGCCGGAGACCAAGAGCGCCTTGCCTGGCTTGGGATGGAGGGGCACCTCTGTCGGGGTCGGATGCCCGAAAGTCTCAGTATGTCCGGCATCGAGCAACTCCATGGCCCGCAGATTGATCGCTCCAACCTCTAGGGCCAGGTTGAGCCAATCATCCAACGTTAGCGCGTCGTCATTTAGAGCCTCAAGAGCCTGGTGAATGAAGCGGTAGACCCGAGCGTCCTCCTGCCCGAGTTCCCAGGCATGGTAAGCGTAGGATGCAACCCCTTTGATGCCGTAGAGCACCGTTAGCTTCAAAGAGAAAATATCGACTGTATCTTTGCCCACTTGGCTGAGGAATTTGAGCGCCACCTGCTGGCCGCACTCCACCAAGTCTTCTTCCTCGAGGTTAGGCACGAACATATCCGTTTCCAGCCAGCTTGCATTGCTGCTGGCGTCTCGAAGCTTTGCCTTGAGACGCTCGCCTACTGCAATGGCAGCCTTGATATATCCTGTCAGCCGACTGGTGCTGAAATTCACATTGGTCATCGTGGCAAAGAGGGCTTCGCAAGTAAACCTATCGGCCTCGTGAGTATCGAGGTTCTCTTCTTTCGCTCGAAGCGCGATTGGAGCCAAACCTCGCAGGCAATGGACCAGTAGATCTTGCACGGCATTGACTTGAGGACTTTTACCACAGGCCCCAAATTGATGGCAGCCATCGCCACTAGCAGTCTGTTCGCACTGTTCGCAAAACATGGGTGTTTCTTTGCTCGACACCATCACTGTAGGTAGGACAAAAGTGCGATCGCCTTGACTTAAGTCAAGAATGCAGTCTGTTAGACTGTTAGAATCTTTTATTTCCCTGGCGATCTGTAAATGCGGTTAGGTTATGGCTAAATCCTCCCTAGGGCCCTATGTCTCTCACCACCCTTTCTCCGACCTACTAGACTTCCTGGGCGATACGCAGATTTTCCAAGGGCTCTCCCAAGAGCAATTGGCCTCTGTAGCCCAGCTCGCCCGCTTGCAGCGCTACGACAAAGACGAGATGATTTTCCAGCAAGGAGATGAGGGTAAGGGATTTTTTATTGTCCGCTCCGGCCGGGTTAAGGTGTTTCAAGTCGGAGGCAACGGTCGCGAACAGATTTTGCACGTCTTCAACCCCGGAGCGCACTTTGCTGAAGTTCCTGCCTTCGACGGGAATCACTTTCCTGCTTCTGCAGCGGCCCTCGAAAAGACTGAGGTTTTATTCTTCCCACGGCAATTCTTTTTAGACTTACTGGCGAAAAATCCCGATCTGACTGTCAATCTTCTCAAAAGCTTTGCTCGCCACCTCCGCAGATTTTCCAATTTGGTTGATAATCTCGCACTCAGGGGCGTGCCCGAGCGCTTGGCAGTCTATTTGCTAAGTGTAAGTTACCGATATGAGGGTTTATTGGAGATAGAGCTCGACCTTAGCAAAAGACAGCTGGCTGCAATGCTGGGCACAGTTCCAGAAACATTGTCTCGCACGCTACTCAAGCTCAGTCAGGAGAGAACAATTCTCGTCGAAGGGTCGCGCATCAAGTTACTCAACCTGGAAAGATTGAGACAACTGGCCGAGTAAATAGCTGTCGCGCACAGAATAATCGCCGTGCCAGAAGATGTAGCCACAGAAAAAACCTTCGAGCAAACATTTGCCAACTGAATTCGTTGCCCATTGCTGAACTCTAAAAAAAGCGATCGCCAGCCCGCAGCTGCGATCGCCAAAGAAATATTTAGAGGATAACGATGGCCTCGAAATTAGCCGAGTGCGTTCGCACCCGAGACGACCTCGAGGATTTCTTGCGTAATTGCCGCCTGACGGGCCTTGTTGTAAGAGCGCGTCAGGGTTTTAATTAGCTCGGAAGCATTATCGCTCGCGTTATTCATTGCTGTCATTCGCGCGGCCAACTCGCTGGCGGCCGCCTCCTGGAGTGCCCGCAGCACCTGGTTGCTCAGGTACAGAGGCAGCAGCGCCTCTAGAATCTGAGTCGGATCTTGCTCGAAGATCGTGTCGCGCGGGAAGTCGCGAGTTTGGGGGGTCACGGTTTCCCGAGCCACATCAAAGGCACCATCGCGACTGGTGAGGCGGAAGATCTCGTCGTCAGAGACTTCCAAGCCCTGGGGGTCCAGCGGCAGCAGGGTTTGAATGACCGGGCGCGAGCTGACGAGCGAAACAAACTTCGTGTAGACCAGCTCGACTCTGTCTACTGTCTCCGAGAGAAACAGCGAGCCAATCTCATCGGAGATTTGCGCGGCTTCTTCCGAGGTGGGGACCTGGTTGAGGCCGGTAAAGCTCGCCGCAATCGGCGTAGGGCGGCGCTTGTAGTACTGCGAGGTTTTGTTGCCGACAGTCACGAGCTGGCAGGCAAGCCCCTCGGCGCTCAGCTCCCGAAGGCGCGTGTCAGTGCGCTTGATGATATTGGCGTTGTAGCCGCCGCAGAGGCCGCGATCGCCCGCGACGCTCACGAGCGCGACGGTCTTGACCTCCCGCTGCCGCAGCAGGGGCAGCTCGACATCTTCGAAGCGCAGGCGCTGCTGCAAGCCGTAGAGCACCTGGGCCAAGCGATCGGCAAAGGGACGAGTTGCCGTCACTTGTTCTTGGGCGCGGCGCACCTTCGCTGCGGCCACCAGGCGCATAGCTTCGGTGATTTTGCGCGTATTTTTGACTGACTTGATGCGATCGCGAATGGCTTTTAAATTAGGCATCTTGGGTGGGATCCTCCTTTGGCCTCAGCTAAACGAGGGAAAGCCCTAGTTGGCTGCCTGGAACGTTTCTTTGTACTCGGCGATCGCGCCTTTAATCATTTCGACAATCTCGTCGGTGAGCTTCTTGTCGGTGTTGACTTTCTCGACGTACTGGGGCTTGCTGCTGGCGAGGAACTCGCGGAAGCCCTTGACAAAGTCAACCACCTTATCAACGGCAATGTCATCGAAGAGGCCATTGATGCCGGCATACACGACAGCAACTTGCTCGTAGAGGGCCAGGGGCGAGAACTGGTCTTGCTTGAGGAGCTGGCGCAGGCGCTGGCCGCGTGCGAGCTGGGCTTGCGTGGCCGCGTCGAGATCCGAAGCAAACTGCGAGAAGGCCTCCAGCTCGGCAAACTGAGCCAGCTCGAGCTTGAGCTTGCCGGCAACCTTCTTCATGATCTTGGTTTGCGCGGCCGAACCCACTCGGGAGACGGAGATACCAGCATTGATGGCTGGGCGGAAACCAGCGTTAAAAAGGTCGGTGGATAAGAAAATTTGGCCGTCGGTAATAGAAATGACGTTAGTGGGAATGTAGGCCGAAACGTCACCAGCTTGAGTCTCGATAATCGGCAGCGCGGTCATGCTGCCTTCGCCGAGGTCCTTACTGAGTTTGGCGGCGCGCTCGAGCAGGCGGGAGTGGCAGTAGAAAACATCACCGGGGTAAGCTTCGCGACCGGGCGGACGGCGCAGCAGCAGAGACATCTGGCGGTAAGCCTGGGCTTGCTTGGAGAGGTCGTCGTAGACGATCAACGTGGCCTTGCCTTTGTACATGAAGTACTCGGCAATGGTCGCACCGGTATAGGGAGCCAGATACTGTAGGGTGGCGGGGTCGTTGGCGTTAGCAGCAACGACGATGGTGTAGTCGAGGGCACCGCGCTCTTCGAGCACGCCGAGAACCTGAGCGACGGTGGACGCTTTCTGGCCGACGGCAACGTAAATACAGATAACGTCTTGGCCCTTCTGGTTGAGGATGGTGTCGAGGGCCACGGCAGTCTTACCGGTTTGGCGGTCGCCGATGATCAGCTCGCGCTGGCCGCGACCGACGGGAATCATCGCGTCGATCGCAGTGATGCCGGTTGCCATCGGCTCGTAGACCGACATGCGATCGACGATACCGGGGGCCATCGATTCGATCAGGCGGGTTTCGGTGGTGGCGATGTCGCCTTTGCCATCGAGGGGGCGAGCTAGGGCGTCAACGACGCGGCCGAGGAGGGTATCGCCTACGGGAACTTCGGCGATGCGGCCGGTTGCCTTAACGGAGCTGCCTTCTTGAATGCCGCGACCGTCGCCGATGAGCACCGCACCGACGTTATCCTCTTCTAGGTTGAGGGCGATACCAACGGTGCCGTCTTCAAAGTTGAGGAGTTCGCCAGCCATTGCCTTCTCGAGGCCGTAGATGCGGGCGATGCCATCGCCAACCTGCAGGACCGTGCCGACGTTAGTAACCTGGACGTCTTGGTCGTACTGCTCGATTTGCTGGCGAATAATATTGCTGATTTCGTCGGGCTTAATTCCAATGGTCATTTGTCGTTATCCTTTAGCGTTCTGTCTTGAAAAATTGCGGGGGCTTCAGGCAACGCCCAGGCTGTAGGTGATGCGACGCAGTTGGCCGCGCAGGCTCGCATCGAGAACTTGCGAGCCAACTTTAATAATCACGCCACCAATTAGGCTCGGGTCGATATCGACTCGTACCTCGACGTCGCTTGCGTCGGTCATGGCCTTGACCTTCTCTCGGACGGCAATTTGCTGGGCATCGCTGAGCTCGACTGCAGCCGTAACCTCGGCTAAGACAATGCCTTTGCGCTCGCGGACCAGCGCCAAGAAAGCCGCGCAAATCTCTTCTAAGAAGACAATTCGGCGCTTATCGGCCAGCAGCAGCAGGAAATTCCGCAAGAACGCGTGAGCATCGGCGGTAACTTGCTTCAGGACGGCCTTTTTGCTCTCGGCATCAACGACCGGGTTACCTGCCAGCTCGCGCAGCTCGGCAGAGTTTTCCAGCAAATCCGCAAGCTGGCGAATTTCTTGTTCGAACCGGTCGACTAGGGCATTGGCATCGGCCAAAGACATGAGGGCCTCGGCATAAGGCGCGGCGACTTCAGAACTCAATAAACTACTCTTCACGGGGCTTACCCTCCAATTTGCGCCAGAGCGCGGTCGACTAGTTGCTGTTGAGCGCCAGCCTCGGCGAGCTTCTGAGGTAGTTGGGTTTCTACCTGCTCGAGTGCCAAGAGAGCGACCCGAGCTTTAATCTCGGCAATGGCGCGATCGCGCTCGGCACCGAGATCTTGAATGGCAGCAGCTTTGATGCGCTCGACCTCAGCGAGATTGTCTTTTAGGATCTTCTCTTTGATATTCGCGGCATTTGTCACTGCCTCTTGACGCAGGCGCTCGACTTCAGCCTGGGCCTCTTCGAGTTTGCGATTGGTCTCGGCTAGAGCAGTGGTGGCGGCTCGAGCGCGCTGCTCGGCTGCAGCGAGATCGGCTTCAATTTTGCTGCGGCGCTCGCCGAGGAGATTGCCGAGCAAGCCACGGCCGAAATAAATTAAAACCCCAATCACAATTGCGATGTTGATCAGGTTGGTCTCTAGCAGATCGAGGTTGAAGCCAAACCCATGATGCTCTGCGGCTTCGGCAGCCTCTTCGGCTAGCAAATAAACACTTATCCCCATACCGTTTCCCCCAACGCTCGAACGTGCGAGTTACTTCGTTAATATCAAATGCGACCGAATGGGCTGGAGCTACCTCAACGGACCAACTCCGCACCCAGTAGTTTTTCCAAAATTTGCTGGCTTAGGGAGCCAACGTCCCCCTCAAGGGACCCCAGAGCAGCACGCTTCTGCTCCTCAATTTCGCGGGCGGCCTTCTCGCGCTCGGCTTGAACCTCGGCTTGAGCTTGGCTGGTTCTCTCGGCGGCAACAGCCTGCGCCTCAGCTTGCGCCTTGGCAACAGTCTCAGCTGCCGCGCGCCGGGCGTCTCGCAAAGAGGAATCAAAGTCCGTGGTAGCCTGCTCGCTCTTTTGAGCGTCTTCGCGGGCCTGGGCGAGTTGTTGGCGCAAGTAATCGGCGCGATCGTCGATGGTCCGGCCGATGGGCGTGAAGAAAACCTTGTCTAGCACCAACATCAGCAGCAAGAACTGCACGGCCATCAGCGGCAGCGTTAGGTCGAAGTCGAATAATCCGCCTTCTTTCCCCTCAGTTGCCAGCAGCTCATTGGTGAGTAAAACAATCGAAGCAATGGTCATGGTTTTTAAACCCAATACATTAGCAATGGCATCCAGCCCGAGCGAGCGCCCGAACCGGATGCGCGACAATCACTCGAGGGATTAGCCGGCGAAGGGGTTTGCAAACAGCAGAACCAGCGCGACGACCAGACCATAAATGGTCAGTGCTTCCATAAACGCCAAAGACAGCAGCAAGGTACCGCGAATTTTGCCTTCAGCTTCAGGCTGGCGGGCGATGCCTTCTACAGCTTGGCCGGCAGCATTACCCTGACCCAGGCCAGGACCGATTGCAGCCAGGCCGACGGCCAGAGCGGCAGCGAGTACGGAAGCAGCAGCAGTAATATCAGACACGTTCGTCTCTCCTTTGAAACTAAATTAAGCCAGATTTAAGTGAAACTCCGCCACCACAAAAGGGGCGGCTCGAACCGATCGTCTGAGTAGGAAAAAACCTACTCATGCTCTTCTTCACCGTGGTGGCCGTGCTCGAGGGCCTCGCCGATGTAAGCCGCAGCCAGGGTTGCGAAAATAAGTGCCTGAATCGCGCTGGCAAACAGACCCAATGCCATCAAAGGAATGGGAACGAACAGGGGCACCAGCAACACCAAAACGGCGACCACCAGCTCGTCTGCGAGAATATTCCCAAACAGACGAAAGCTCAACGAGAGCGGCTTGGTGAAATCTTCCAAAATATTGATTGGCAGCAGAATGGGCGTT
>CAYTBI010000051.1:0-28388 GCA_964435975.1 uncultured bacterium | reverse complement strand
ATTTTATCTGGATTAACGCATCTGAGGTATTTCGATATTTTGTATTTGTAATGCCGATGATGCGAACTACTTTTCCGGGTGTAGAGAACGTTGCACCAATGAATGCTGGCGTATTTGCAATTTGGGGCCTGTGGGATACTGTCCTGGTATTTTCTACGACCGGGTTTGCATGGTTATTTCTAGAAAGGTTCGGCTACGGAAAGCAAAACGCAATCTTGGCAGGCACACTATTCTGGCTGGCTACGTTCGTGATTCTGTGGCTCGGTTTATTTAACATGAATCTCGCGACGCCCAAAATACTCGCAGTTGCCCTCCCGCTGTCACTTGCCGAACTCGTTGTGGGTGCAATCGTTGTTGATTGGGGCATGAAACCGAATGGCAAAAGGGACATGTAGCAGTGCGGCAGCGCGATCGTGTCACCGCACTGCTGCTACATGTCTATTAGATACAATGCCGCGATGGGGGCGACACACTAGAGCAACGTCGGCAATGAACCCCGCTCGGTAGCCGATTTTTGTCTAAAAAGTGATTTGAATTTCTTTTTAGAGATTCCTCGATCGCGACAAATTTGCAATCTCGTCAGTATCTTAAACAAAAGCCGGTTACGCTTTGAGTAGCCCCGCTGGTGGCCCGCCTGCTGCCGGTCGTTGTCGGAGTATCATCCGTTGCATTCAGCCTACTAGTCGAGAGTACGCACCACGCTACAAAAAAGTAGACCACCCAGGCAACCAATGCTAGATCTAGCCGTTGTCATACTCAATTACCGCACGCCCCAGCTGGTCGTCGATTGTCTGCAATCTCTCGACGGCCAGATCGACCCAGCTGCTCAGATCGTTGTCGTTGTTGATAACTGCTCCGGCGACGATTCGCTCGAGACGATCGCAGCAGCAATGGTCGAAAATGCCTGGGGCGCTTGGGCGCGGCTCGTTCCTTCTCCGGTCAATGGCGGGTTTTCGGCGGGCAATAATGTCGGCATAGAAGCTGTCGAGGCCCGAAATTACCTGCTGCTCAACAGCGATACTATCGTGCGGCCGGGAGCGATTGCGAACCTCGTGGCGGCCGCAGCCGCCCACCCCGAAGCTGGGATTCTCAGCCCGCGCTTGGAGTGGCCCGACGGCGAGCCGCAAATTAGCTGCTTTCGCTACCACTCGCCTGCAAGCGAATTAATTAACACCGCAGCAACCGGGCTTATCACCAAGCTGCTGGCCAATTTTGACGTTCCCGTACCAGTTCGCGACGAACCCTTCGAGCCACAGTGGACCAGTTTCGCCTGCGTTTGGGTTCGGCGAGAGGTTATTGAGAAAGTCGGCTTGATGGATGAGGGGTATTTTATGTACTTCGACGATGTCGATTACTGCCGCCGCACCTGGGATGCTGGCTGGCGGGTTCTTCACTGGCCTGCCGCTCGGGTCGTTCACTTGCGCGGTGGCAGCGGCAGCGTCAAGAAAGACATCGCCCGCCGCAAGCGGCCCCGGCCCTATCTGTACGCTTCCCGCGCCCGCTATTTTGCGAAGTTCTATGGCGGCCGCATCGGTCTGGCCCTTGCCAATGCTTGCTGGTACCTCGGGCGAGGGATTTCTCTGTTGCGCGAGGCTGCCGGTCGCGACAGCCACTTGTGCGAGCGCGCTGCCAGCGATATCTGGATTGGTTGGCGCTTTCCCCTGCAACCTTACCTGCAAGCAAAGAAATCCTCATGAGCCGTCCCGACTTCATCATCATTGGTGCGATGAAATGCGCCACCAGCACGCTGCACGAGCAACTCGCCCTGCAGCCAGGTTTCTACATGAGCGAGCCCAAAGAGCCCAACTTCTTTAGCAATGACGAAGAATACGCACGGGGGCTCGACTGGTACGGGGGCCTTTTCGCTGGCGCTCCTGCCGGGGCCTTGCGGGGCGAATCGAGTACCCACTACACTAAGCTGCCAAACTATCCCAAGACCCTAGAGCGGCTGCAAGCCTACGCCCCCGACCGGCTCAAGCTTATCTACATCATGCGCCACCCCGTCGATCGCCTGGTGTCGCAGTACGTGCACGAGTGGAGCATGAACTTGACCTCGTCGCCGATCGACCGCGCCCTCGACGAGTTGCCGGAGCTCGTCGAATACAGCCGCTACAGCTATCAGTTGGAGCCTTTCGTCGCAGCCTACGGCCAAGAGAATATTTTGCCGGTCTTTTTCGAGCGTCTCCTGGGCGACTCCCAAGCTGAACTCGAGCGCATTTGTGCGTTTTTGGGCTACACCAATCAGCCTCAGTGGCAAGAACTCGACGCCCAAAACACGGCCAGCCAGCGTTGGAAGCGAACGCCGCTGACTCAATTTATCGTTGCTAACCCCGTCGTGACCGCCCTACGGCGTGCCCTGGTGCCCAAAGCCATCCGCGAGCGCATCTTCAAGTCGCTGACGCTGCAAGCGAAGCCCGAACTCTCTGCCGAGAACCGGGCCGCCCTTGAGGCAACCTTTGACGCAGATCTCGCCGTTCTAGGCCGGTGGCTGGGCGTCCCCGAGTTGCGCTGCAGCAACTTTAAGGCCCTCGCCCGCGAGCGTGCCTACGATTGGGCGGGCTCGATTGCCTGAAGCGGCAACCGCTACTTCAGCACCAAGGCGATCGCCGTTATGATGTCTACCTGGCAAATCTTTGTAAAAAAATCTGGAGAATTACAACAATGGAACATCGAGGCGCAACGATCTGGTTTACGGGTTTGAGTGGCTCAGGCAAAACCACTATCAGTCGGGCGGTTGCTGCCGCGCTGCGCGAGCGCGACTGCAAATTTGAAGTTCTCGATGGTGATGTCGTCCGTCAGAACCTCACCAAGGGCCTGGGGTTTAGCAAAGAAGACCGCGATGAAAATATCCGCCGCATTGGGTTTGTCTCCAACTTGTTGACGCGCAACGGGGTCATCGTGCTGGTGTCGGCTATCTCGCCGTACCGCGAGGTGCGCGAAGACGTTGCCGAGCGTATTGGCGATTTTGTCGAGGTTTACGTCAACGCGCCTCTGGCTGTCTGCGAAGAACGCGACGTCAAAGGGCTCTACAAGCGGGCGCGGGCGGGCGAAATCAAAAACTTTACCGGAATCGACGACCCCTACGAGCCGCCAGCAGACCCAACAGTCGAGTGCCGCACCGACAAAGAAACAGTCGAAGAGTGCCGAGACAAGATTCTTGCCAAACTCGCCGAGTTGGGCTACCTACCTGCCGCCTAGGCCGCCAGTAAGGCGGGCCGAACTGCCTTACGCTTCAAAGTAAGCTTGTTTTTTGAAGCCCCGCATCAAAGCCCGCATAAAAACCCGATGAGCAAACCGCGCGTTCTTTCTGGGGTTCAACCCACCGGCAATCTGCACCTTGGTAACTATCTCGGTGCGATCCGTAATTGGGTTGAAGCCCAGGCCGAGTTTGAGAACTTCTTTTGCGTGGTCGATCTCCACGCCATTACCGTCCCCCACGAGCCGGCCACCCTGGCTGCCGACACGCGCGCGATCGCCGCACTGTACCTGGCCTGCGGCATCGACTTGGCCCACGCGACGATTTTCGTGCAGTCCCACGTGAGCGCCCATAGCGAACTGGCCTGGCTGCTCAACTGTGTGACACCCCTGAACTGGCTCGAGCGCATGATTCAGTTCAAAGAAAAAGCCCTCAAGCAAGGAGAAAACGTTGGCGTCGGCCTGCTCGATTACCCAGTACTCATGGCGGCTGACATTTTGCTCTACGATGCCGATCGCGTTCCTGTCGGAGAAGATCAAAAGCAGCACCTCGAGCTGACCCGAGACATTGCCGCGCGAGTCAACGACAAATTTGGTGAAGCTTCGTCGTCGCCAATTTTAAAAGTCCCCGAGCCGCTCATTCGCAAGGCAGGGGCGCGGGTGATGAGCCTGACCGATGGCACGCGCAAAATGTCCAAATCCGACCCCAACGAAGCCAGTCGCGTCGGCTTGCTCGACCCCCCCGAGGTTATCGTCAAGAAAATTAAGCGCTGTAAAACCGACCCAGTGCGCGGCTTGGCCTTCGACGATCCCGAGCGCCCGGAGTGCAACAATCTGCTGGCGCTGTACATGCTGCTCTCGGGCAAATCGAAAGCGGCCGTTGCTGCCGAGTGTCAAGACATGGGCTGGGGACAATTTAAGCCCCTTCTAGCCGAAACCACCGTCGCCGCTCTAGAGCCTATTCAGCAGAAGTATCGAGACATCGCCGCCGACAGGGGCTATCTTGAAAGCGTGTTGCGCGAGGGAGCGGCTAAAGCCGATGCCATCGCTCGCGAGACTCTTACAAGGGTCAAAAACGCCTTGGGCTACCTTCCTCCCTTCTAGAAGCTTATGTCTGGTGACCCGTGCTGGTAGCCACTTGCCGACCGGAGCCCGAGCCAACTGAGGCTGATAGAGGGGCCTTGTCGAATTACAGAAGCTGGAAACATGGTTGAAACCACCCCCAAAAGCCGCCTGCAACAGGCGATCGCGGCCAAGGAATTTCTGCTGACCGCAGAGGTCGCGCCCCCAAAAGGGGGCGACCCCGCCCACATGCTGCAGATGGCCCGTTGCCTGCAGGGGCGCGTCCATGCGGTGAATGTTACCGACGGGTCGCGGGCGGTGATGCGCATGTCGTCTCTGGCTGCTTCGGTGCTGCTGTTGCAAAACGGGATCGAGCCCGTCTGTCAAGTTGCTTGCCGCGATCGCAATCTCATCGGCCTGCAAGCCGACCTGCTCGGTGCCCACGCCCTGGGCATCCGCAATGTGCTGGCCCTGACGGGAGACCCGGTCAAAGCAGGCGACCATCCCAACTCAAAAGCGGTCTTCGAACTCGAATCGGTGCGCCTGCTCCAAACAATCCGCAACCTCAACAATGGCACTGCCCGTAACGAAAAACCCCTTCCCGATGCGCCGACGGCCTTATTTGCTGGTGCTGCTGTCGATCCTCAGCTTAAAAGCTGGTCGAGCCTGCAAAAGCGCTTCGAGCGCAAGCTTGAGGCTGGGGCGCAATTTTTCCAAAGCCAGCTCATCACCGACTTCGAGCGGCTCGATAAATTCGTGAATTCGATTGCAGCCGGTTGCAACAAGCCGGTGCTGGCCGGGATCTTTCTGCTGAAATCGGCAAAAAATGCTCGCTTCATCAACCGCTGCGTGCCCGGTGTCGAGATTCCCGAGGGCACGATCGCCCGCCTTGAGGCTGCAGCAAATCCGCTGCAAGAAGGTATTGCAATTGCCGCCGAACAAGTCAAAATAGCCAAAGACATTTGCCAGGGCGTGCACTTGATGGCCGTCAAGCGCGAAGACCTCATTCCGCAGATTCTCAATCTAGCTGGCATTGGCGCGATCGCTGCACCCTCGATGGCAACGCCAACAACCTCGGGGAGGTAGCTGGCGTCTAAAAAGAGCCCTACCCCAAGCAAAGCCCCAATGGACCGACTCTACGACGCCTTCACCGTGTTCTTAAGCCTCTTGGTCGAGGCGATACCCTTCCTGTTACTCGGGGTGCTGTTTTCGAGCGGGTTGCTGGTATGGATGGGCGAGCGCCCCCTCGATGTGAGGTTTCCGAGCAATCCAATTTTGGCGGCTTTGGCTGGTAGTGCCATTGGGTTTGTCTTCCCGGTGTGCGAGTGCGGCAATATTCCGGTGGCGCGGCGGCTGCTGGTGCAGCGGGTGCCAGTGGCGGTAGCCATTGGCTTTTTGCTGGCGGCCCCGACAATCAACCCCATTGCGATTTGGTCGACCTGGATTGCCTTTCGCAGCCAGCCAGAGGTGCCGCTTTTCCGGGTGTTGTTTTCTCTGGCGGTCGCCACGATTGTCGGCGCAATTTTTAGCTGGCAGGCAGACCCGCGCGCCCTACTCCAACCGGCGCTCGCACGGCGAGTTGAATTCGCCCGCCCCCCAAAGCCGGTCGCATCACCACCGGTGGCCGCTCGCTCTCTGGCTGATGCGGGGGGAGCATCCGCGCTGCTGCAGGGCGGCACTTTCTTGCTCGGAGAAGCCAACGAAGCCCCTGCCCCTATGGACGCGCGCCTGCTGGCCAGCGATCGCTGGCAGCTCTTTTTAAATAATGTCGTTCAAGAGTTTCGCGAGCTGGGGGGCATGCTGGTTCTAGGGAGCGCGATCGCAGCAGCCATCCAAGCCTTCGTACCGCGCGAAGCGGCCATTGCTTTAGGCCAGGGACCGACGACTTCGATCTTGGCGATGATGCTGCTGGCGGGGCTAGTTTCGGTCTGCTCGACGGTCGACTCGTTTTTTGCCCTGTCTTTTTCGGCAACGTTTACTACGGGATCGCTGCTGGCATTTCTGGTCTTCGGCCCGGCAATCGATCTCAAAAGCGTCGGCTTGCTCCTCTCAATTTTCAAGCCTCGCGTGGTTTTTTATCTCTTTATCTTGACGGCCCAGCTCGTTTTCTTGCTGAGCTGGCTCTACGCCTATTTTTCCTAGAATTAGCCCAGACATCCAAAATCGATCGCCAAAGACGAAGCAAACCCCCATCCCGAAGTTCCCGAAGTGCGGTAGGATTGCGGCGGTTGGGGTCTTTTATTGTGGTGTCGAGCGATGAAGAAACAAGTTGCAGCTGCGATCGCGCGTGCGATTGCAGTCGGCGCGATCGCAGTTGGAGCCTCGGGCCTGGGGGTCGTCCCGACCGAGGCAAATGACGGCCTAGTCGCAGCAGGGCGACGGTCTGCCGGAACTTGGGCCGAAGCATCTTTTCCCGTTGAGAATTTTCAAGCTTATACCTCTGGCTTCGGCTACCGCCGCTCGCCTACGGGAGGCAGGCGGCAGTTTCATCGCGGCCTCGACCTGGCCGCCCCAATGGGCAGCATCGTTCGCAACTGGTGGGGCGGCCAGGTGGTGGGCCTCGCCAACGATCGCCTCTGCGGCACGATGGTCCGCATTCGCTCCGATCGCTGGGAGCATGTCTACTGCCACCTGCAGGGGCGCGTCGAGACTGCTGGGGGCCGCACCTACCTGCGCGATCCCCGTAGTGGGGGCCTCATCGTGCTGGGTCAGATCGTGCCTACAGGGGCGATCGTCGGGCGGGTTGGCGTCACCGGACGCACCACTGGTCCCCACTTGCATTGGGGCCTCAAGTACGACGGCCAGCTCATCAATCCGGCTACCGTACTCCGAGCGATGGCCCAGCACGGCAGCCGGATGCCCAGGCACGCACGTCGTTAATGCTTCCGCGCGCAGAAGCTAAATTCTAGGCACGACTGTCGGCTCGTACAGATCGTCAACTCCCTCTTGGAGGTAGCGATGGGTCGAAAGATTGAGTGACTCCGAAGGCGGGCTCTCGGCAACGCGCACTTCGACAGTGCCGAAGCGAGCGAGTGCTGTAAAACCCGGAACGGGTTCGAGGCGAGTCTTGCAAACAATGTGGCTGACGTAGCGGGATAAGCGCTCCTGGGAGATGTCAATCGCTTCGAGGTGCTCGGAGAAATAAACGGGAATGTCTTTGTGTAGGTAGTAGTAGCCTCCCGAACCCGGCCAGTCAGTCTCTAAATTAAGCACGGCAACAACTTCCGGCTGATTGTTGAGATAGAGATAAGCAGCAAGGCCGCCGTCATTATAGAAAAGAGTACTAGCAAGCCCGTAGGCACTCAATATGGCTCCCATGCGAATTGCGATTTTGCCTGGATTATATTTCTGCCAGAGGAGATTATCCTGCCACAGATCTTCAATCGCGATCGCAACTAGCAACAAGCAAATGGGTATCGACAGAAAGATAAATCGATATTCTTTATGGGCAATTAAAGAATGCGGCAGTACGACAGCAAATAACAGTGCGAGCAGTATGTACTGCTTGCGTCCTCTTCGAAGCAGCCCGTTCAAGATTCCGAACCCAAAAAGTCCTGCCGAGGCGTATACTAGCCTACCCAAATAAAACCACCAAGGGTCCTCACCCCACAGCTTGCTGACCCCGTATATGGTGTTGTAGACGTAATTATTGTAGAAAGAAATGAAAAAGGTCCCCCACGCGTAATAGTCGAGCCAGCCAGCAAAAATAACGACTGCTATGCCACCGCTGGCGGCGATCGCAATCTGACGGGGCGACCACTTTTCTTTTTGCCATTGCGAATACAGCAGGCAGACCGCTACAACAACCGCCGGGATATACTGAATCCTTAAAACTGCCGCTCCACTGCAACAGATTCCGGCAAGTAGGGCAGTTCTGTTCGTGCCTCTGCGGAGGATACAAACGAGCCCGCCAAGCAAAAGATACGCCCCAAAGATTTCTGGCGTTACCTTGTGTGCAAAAATGATGGTTTCGTACCAGAAACAGGTCACAAGGGCGGCCATCCGACCGACGCTCTCAGAAACGATTTGGCGGCCAATCCAATACGCGCAGTAAATTACCGATATTGAAGCAACGCAAGCCAGCGACTCTATGACTGGAATATAAAAATGCGGATCGTCTAATCCCAGCCAGCGGCAACCTGCAAGCACGAGCGCAATTAGACCGGGTAAGAGCCAATTTCTGGTGCCGTGAGCGTATTCCCAGGGAATGACGCCATAGCCAAAGACAAGCCTGTGAGCCTGCTCTAAGTATTGAAAGATTTCGTCGGGATGGAAGCTTTTCTCCGAGAAGAAAATAACCAGCACGCGCAGAAATAGCCCGATACCCATCAAAAACGGAAGGCCAGACCAAGAATTCTCGACTCTAGGGCTATCAAAGACTTGTCTGTCGCTCTCATTCATTTCCACGATATCTAAATTCTGGATTTTTCTCGCGCCATGAATTCGCCTTAATTGTTTGGCGACTTGGCAGAAATAACGGTCGAGCTTGCGAGCAAGAGTTCGCGATGATGCATGACCGAGATTGCCACCTCCCAAGGTAAAGCGAACGATCGAAAAGACTCGGCCGTAATGCGATCTTCGTCGAGGTCGACAACAACCTCTCTCAAGATTCCAAAGAGCTGTATGCGCAGCTTTTCTAACGACTCTAGATCGGAGCAATGTTGGAGCTTGTCGATGAGATCTAGAATTTGCAGGTTGTAGCTGTCCGCACGGTTTTTCTGACGGCCCGACCACCATGCCTTGAGCTGCCAGAGTCCGGAGGTTGTCAGGATGCTGACGGTAATCAATAGACCGAGAAACTCAGCGTAGCGCACGAAAAAGTTGGGTTGCTCCTGGGTGTAGAACAGCTCCGCTCCTGGGTGAACGGGAATATTTGTTTGTTGCTGTAAATCGGGCCGCAGGATCTGAGCGGCATTGGCATACTCGGCAATCAGTTCCGAGCGCCGGTCGTGCAGGGTTTCGGTCAGAGAATAAATTAGGTCCGCGTCGACTGCTGTGTGGGCAATCAGGAGCGATCGCAGCGCCACCACTGGGATGTCGCGAGGCGGTTGTGGGAGCGCGCCGCTGTAGGCTCCTTCTGGGATTACTGTTGGCTCTAAAAACGGCATGGTCAACTGCAAAGCCGCCGCGCGATCGACAGGCAGCAACTGAATCTCGGGCGCACTCAGCAGCTCGCCGATACCAGGATTGCCCAGCGCCAATACCCGGAACATCCCGTCAACTTCCCCCGCGGCCAAGGCGCGGTGGGCTTCGGCTGGTGGTAGGGTTATGGCGGTAAAGTCGTGGCGTGCGAGACCGAAGCGCTCGACGAGCGGCCAAAACAGATCGTAAGAGCCGCTGCCTTCGGGCATCAGGGCAATGCGCCGTCCTCGCAAGTCGGAGACTTGCTGAATGTCGGCTTCAGCGCGCGCCAACAGATGGAATATTTCGGGAAAAAGCTGGGCGACAAGCTCGGAGGTGACCGGTAGGGGCGTATCGCTCTGGGCGATCGCCAGTTGCACCTCGCCTTGCTCCAGACGGCGGGCATTATCTCGCGACCCGGCAGTGGCGATGACCTCGATTTTAATTTTGGGGTGGTGACGGGCAACAACCCGAGCAAAGGCTCGACCGAAGGCGTAGTACTCACCGCTGGCGCTAGCAGTAGCGAGGGTCAAGGTCCGGGCCTGCTGGCGGCTTTGCCACTCCACAACAATCGCTATCCCCAGAGCGGCAGTGCCCAAGATGATGCCGGAGAATGCCAGGTTGCGCCACTGCATTAGTTATCGTGGGACCTCTTATGAAGGTTAAAGTTATTGCCTCGATTTTAGAGGCGCACCCCTCCCCGCTACTGCACTGGCGCGAGCTTGAGACTGCCGCGATCGGGAAACCCCAACGCGTTGGGCGGTCCGAAACGCCAAATTTGCTCGAATCGACCGAGATAGTTTTGCCCGACGATCCCGTCAATGCCTAGTAGCTCTAGCACCTCGCTATCGAGAATGACGGCCTCGAGATCGGTTGCCGCTATCCCATCAATGCTCAGGCGATTGAGGCGAACCTGACGGCCGCGCTCCGGCCCGCAAAACCCTTGCACCTCGATTGGCGTGCCGTGCCCGGTTGCCGCCTCGCGAGCGACCTCGGACGTGATGACGCTGCGGCTGGCTCCCGTGTCGAGCAAAAACCGATAGGGCCCACTGCCATTAATCTCAACCATGGTTGTCATTACCCCCAAACGGCCCTCCAGTTCGATTGCTGTGGGATCGAGGCTGCTGCGGGGGCTCAGTTGGAGCTTGCGTGCGGCCGGATCGAGGGTCACGTCGAAACTTCGCAAGAAATCGAGACCGAGCACCCCGTCAGCACCCGTCCCCTCAAACACGGGCGATCGCGCCAAGCTAATGCCCGTAATGCCGGATACCCGCGCGCCCTCAACACTTGCCGGGGGCAGATTGAGAATTTTAGCCCCGAGGCGCTCGCAATCATCTCCTACTACTAAGTAACTTAGCAGTTGCTGGGGCACGAGAATGCCACTCAGACCGAGCTGCTCCCGCGCCGCGTCGCCAAGCAGCGTATTTGAAGCCCCCGTATCGAGAAGAAAATTCAGGGGCCGACCCTTGAGAACCACCTCCAGCGCCAGGAGATTGCTATTCTCGAGGACTCGTACGGGAACAGAAGCCGAACCGCGCCCTTGGGCCGCCGGTAATTGCAAGCCCGTTGCCGCCACCAGAGCAGAAAGACGCTCGCTAGCATCGTCGCGGATGCGCCCGTCCCCATCGAGAACGAGCGTACGGTAGAGGCACTCAATCGAGATGGCCTGCAAAGATTCTAGGGTAGTCGCTGTCGCCTCCTGGAGGCGCGCGCGGGTGCAAGTCTGCAGATCCCGCACCACTACTCCGATATCGAGCGCGCTCTCTTCGGCGCGCGCTGGAGTGGCCCAGCTTGAGGCTGCCATTAGCACTGCGATCGCCCTCGTGCGCCAGCGTTGCATTCTCATCAGGAGTCTTCCCAAGATCGCGTCATCTCTGCTGAGATCTTAGGCATTTCTCCCTTAACTTTGGGCGGGGCCTCAGAGCTGCAATTGGGAAGCGGCAATGCGGCCGCCGAAGCAGGTATCCACGTCCGTTCCGGCAACACGATCGCGCCGGGGGTATTCACCGTTGTAGTGAAACGCCGCCTCGCCCTCGCGGCGGTAGCGCACATCCAAAGGCGCGGTGCAAGTCGGGCAAAATACGATCTCGGGATCTGGGCTGTCCGGCTCGAGATGGGGAAGATTGACATTCCAGAAAGCCCCCGCGGGCAAAGGCTCAGCCATGAGCTTCACCAAAACGCGAGCGGCCAGCCGCGCCGATCGACCCCAGTCTAGGGGGAGAGGGCGCTTAATCCACTGGGAGATGGCAATGCTGCGTTTGCCCAGAATAGTGGCTTCGCGCGCGGCCGCCACGGTGCCGGAGATGTAGGTATCGACGCCCAGATTGCCCCCAGCGTTGATGCCCGAGATGGTCCATTCGGCAGCGGGGAAAAACTCCGCGATCGCCAGCCGCGCGCAGTCGGCGGGCGTTCCGGCGATGGCGTAGGCTCGCTCGCTGCGGCGCTCGTAGGCAATGGGAGTGTAGGTGGTAACTTGGTGGCCGCAACCGGAGAACTGGTATTGCGGAGCCACGATCGCAACGGTTGCCTCAGAAACACGCTTCACAGCAGCAGCTAGAGCTTGAATGCCGGGCGCGTCGATGCCATCGTCGTTGGTCAAAACGATCTGGGCCATTTAGAATTCGTCGCCGCTATAGCCGCCAGAAACGGCATTGGGGTCAGTGTCGCGCTTGGAGCCGAGCAGATCGAGGCGATCGACTCGAACGACGGGGGTAGATCGCTCGCGGCCCTCGCGATCGGTCCAGCTGTCGATTTTCAGCGCGCCTTGAACGCCGATGAGACTGCCTTTTTTGACGTAATTCCCGGCCACTTCGGCGGTTTTGCCCCAAATTTCTAAATTGAACCAATCGGGCTGGTCGTCGTTGCGGCTGCGGCGATTGACAGCGAGGGTCAGCTTGCACAGAACGTTGCCGCTATCGAAGTACCGAACTTCCGGATCGCGACCGGCACGGCCGACGAGAGTAACAGAATTGAGACTCATGAGGCAAGACAGGTTGCTAAAGGTCGCCCAAATTATAGCGACTGCGCGCGGCCCCCAATGGGGTTGGCAACCGCAAACCCACCAGAGGGTTAGCGCCAGCCCATAGAGAGCCTATTGCCTCGAGGTGGCACGCTCGATCCGCTTGAGGAGCTTTTCTGCCTTACGAATGGAGGGCAGGTTGCGCCGGTAACTGAAGTCGTAAGTACCCCGCACGCGCATCAGCATTTTCTCGAGGATCTCGCGCGCGGCATCAGAGTTGCCAGCGTAGACCTCGGCTTCGGCGAGCAGCAAGCAGACTGGCGGTTGGGAAAACTTGTGGATGACCCCCTGCAAAAGTGCGCGCACCTTTTCCCAATCATCGCCTGCTGCCAAGACTTCGGCATAGGCTAGGACCCCCTCGCCGTGGCGGAAGTCCGGATCGACGTCCATGAGGGTTGCGAGGGCCTGGCGCGCGGCATCGATGCGGTCGCAAGCCACTTCTGCTTTGGCGAGTCCCCAGAGGGCTTGCGGATTCTCGGGCTCTTTGGTGCAGGCGGTTCGGAAGGCCTCGGCAGCTCGCTCGAACAGGTGTACCTCGGCCAGGAGAGTGCCTAGCTTAATGTGCTGGTAAGCCTTGTTAATATTGCGGGCTTCGGCTTCGGCGAAGTGAATTTCGCGGCGGCGCGTCCACCGTCCGGCAAAGCGGGGGATGGGAACCTGGTGGTTGGGCAGCCACTCGGCGAAGAAATACAGAACGGCACCAAAAAAATTAAGAAAAACTAAGATCCACAGCCAGGTGCCGCGCTTGCCCTGACCGGATTGGATGCAGTCGTAGAGCATAAAGAGCCAAAAGGCCGTCCCGAATACCCCAAACCCCAAAACCATAGCTGCCTCGCATCATTACAGTTCGCACGGGCGAACCTCTAGGCTACTGCCCGAACAGGTGAGTTCGTCGTCCTCCTTTGGCCTAGCTTCGCTGCTTTGGTGCCGCTTTGACAACCGCAACTCAGCCAGTCGGGGCGGAACCTTAGTACTAAAGCGATAGACTTGAAGCCTAGGTTTTTTCAAACGAAGTGCAGCGTCATGACCAGGACTGGAATTGGGATCCGCACCGCTCAAGCCCGCGCCGAGCGCGACATCGGGCAGATCCATGTCTACGACGGCGAGGGCAAAGGCAAGTCGCAAGCCGCCCTAGGCGTCGTCTTGCGCTCCATTGGCTTGGGCATTCACTCGGGCGAACCCAATCGCGTGCTGCTCCTGCGCTTTTTGAAGGGGCCGGGGCGAACCTACGATGAGGACGCGGCGATCGCCGCCTTGCAAAGTGGTTTCCCCCACCTCATCGATCAAGTCCGCACGGGGCGAGCGGAATTCTTCAACAAAGACGAAGCCACTCGCTATGACGAAATCGAAGCCCAACGCGGCTGGGACATTGCCAAAGGAGCGATCGCCTCGGGACTGTACTCGGTAATCGTACTCGACGAACTCAGTCCGGTTCTAGATTTAGGACTCCTCCCCGTCGAAGACGTGACCCGCGCGCTGCGCACTAAGCCCGAATCCCTTGAAATCATCGTCACGGGTCGGGGCGCGCCGCAACCGCTATTGGATCTCGCAGACCTGCACTCGGAGATGAAACCCCATGCGGCCAAAGACTATGCCGTCGAGGGCATCGAAATCTACACCGGTGCTGGGAAAGGCAAGTCCACCAGCGCCCTAGGCAAAGCCCTCCAAGGCATCGGGCGCGGCATTGGCAGCGATCGCTCCCACCGCGTTGCGATCGTGCAATGGCTCAAGGGTGGCAGCGGCTACACCGAAGATGCGGCCATTGCGGCCCTCAAGCAAAGCTACCCCGGTCTCGTCGATCACCAGCGCTGCGGGCGCGACGCGATCGTCTGGCGCGGCCAGCAGGAAGAACTCGACTACGTCGAAGCACAGCGAGGTTGGGAAATTGCCAAAGTCGCCATCGCCTCGGGTGTCTACAAAACCATCATCCTCGACGAACTCAATCCTGCGGTCGACCTGGAATTATTGCCTGCCGAGCCCGTAGCCCAAGCCCTATTGCGCAAGCCCCCAGATACGCAGATTATTATCACCGGCCGCTGCAAGAATCGTCCGCCCTATTTCGATCTCGCCAGTGTTTACTCTGAAATGGTTTGTCACAAACACTATGCCGAGCGCGGTGTCGATCTCAAGCGCGGTGTTGATTTTTAAAGCACCTCCCAAAGGCAAAACCGGTTCGAGCGCGCTCGAACCGGTTTGCTAGTGCAGTTCCAAAACATAGGAGAGCTTTTCCAAATTGTTTTTTCACTCGGCCTAAGCTGTTTCCAACCATTCATAAATGCGATCGAGCTGCTCGATAGTCACGAGGCCGTACTGCCACAAAACCATTGGCAGCGGTCCGGGATTATCTTGCAGTTGCCGTTCGGCAATCGCGATTGAATTCAGCGACAAAGAGAGTTCCTCCTGTAAGAACTGCAGGAACCGCGAATAAACTGCTGGGGACATTTCTCTGACTCACCTCCTTATTGCAACCCCTAAAGATGCCAAGCTTCCGACCTATCACTCCGAAGCCATCGGATGGTGGAGTGAGTTCCTTAGCGGAATCGTTACACAAGTTTACACTAACGCACTCCCTCAATCATGCCCTGCCAACCGCAAGCGGTCAATGTGCCCTAAAGCATAATCTAACTGCCATAGAAGACCTCTCGGGAGCGGTGAGGTCCCCCTGCTCGGCAGTCAAGTCAACAATCGACCCTGCGGACGTTACTAAACTTTAGTGACGTGGCTCCGCTCGAGAAGCGACTGAAGTGCCTCGAGTGGGGTCTGAATTTTGTTATTCAGAAAATATAACTGTCACCTGAGAAAAAAACAAGCACAAAAACGGGGAGATCCACCCAGCATCACCTGTCTACCTACGGACAAGGTGTTTCGTTCGACTCTGCCTCGGCAAGCGGTTGAATGGTAAGTCGGTCGCCGACAGCGAGCCCCAGCTCGGCAGCACGCCCGCCTGCCAACTCGATGACGCGGTCGATGGGCTCTCGAGGACCGTACAGAGGGCAGGGCTCCTGCATGCAGGGAGGCACGTCAGCTGCAATTTCCCGCACGACCCCATCCCTTAGAAAGACCATATCCAGAAAAATGGGCACATTCTTCATCCAAAACCCCACAGGCCGGGGCGGATCGAACGGGAACAGCATGCCGCATTGGGAACCGACAAACTGTCGGAACATCAACCCAATCTGCTGTTGGCCGGGGGTGCGGGCGACCTCTAGATAAATAACTTGACTGCCAATAGCAACCGTCGCCTCAACAGGCAGAATCTGGCCGCCAGTAGGAGCTTGCGAGATGAGTGCTTCCTCGCCAGCAGCTTGCGGAGGTGCTGCTCCGCATCCCCAGCAAGCCAGAGTGAGGGCCGCCAACCCAACCCAAACGCCCCAGCGCCTTCCTCTCGTTTCTGTCCGTCCCATCGCCACTTGACAATGTCTGCCTAGGATTCTCGCAACACATAGCCAACACCACGAACGGTCTGAATCAAGCGCTTTTCCCCTTCGCCTTCAATCTTGAGGCGTAGGTAGCGGATGTAGACCTCAATGACGTTGGATTCGCCCATGTAATCGTAGCCCCAAACCCCTTCGAGGATGCGCTCCCGTGATAAGACCTCGCACGGGTGAGCCATGAACAACTTGAGAAGATCGAATTCCTTCATAGTGAGTTCGATGGTGCGATTGCCACGGGTCGCCCGCCGCGCGGCCAGATCGAGGCTCAAGTCGTTGAAACGCAGGTGCTCGGCCGCACTCGTCCCGGGCTGCAGGTAAAGTCTGACCAACTCAACGAACGTTTCCGTTCTGTAGGGGCGTGCGAGGTAATCATCGGCCCCGCACTCCAAGCAGGCGACTCGGTCTTCCATGGTTTCGCGCGCCATCAGCAACAAGATAGGAACGCGAGAGCCCGACATTCGCAACTGCTGGCAAAATTCGAGGCCCGCATCTCCCAAGCGAGCGCGATCGACGACGACTAGGGTAGGTTGCAATTGCTGAAACTGCTGCCAGCCATCCTGGGGATTGTCTGCCGTGATGCTGGCGTAACCAGCTTCTTGTAGATCCAACTTCAGGCGTTGGGCGAAGGCTTTGTCTGCCTCGACAACCAGCACGCAAGTTCCCACACTGGTCTCAACAGGAGCTGCAATCATGGCAGGGATGCACCCGAAATCCGCTAGAGGTGGGTTCATCTTAGCCTCATTCATACCCAGCCCGCACCCGAAGAGGGGAACTCACGCCTCCCCCGGCCCAGGCATTTACCTGGGCTTGCCCTAGCGTCGCTGAAACTCGATGCTGTCCGAGCGGATGATAACGTCGAAATCGCCGAAGAAACTCTGCCCGAGTAACCCCAAGTCTAGAGCTGGGGTCACGATAACCTCGATATTTCGAGCGACGATCCCGGCGACCTCAATTGATTCGACGCGGCCTGCTGGCAGGGCAACGCCTCGCGAGCTGGGCGTCGAGACCAGGACAGTTCGCTCTTGGCGAAGATTGAGCTGCCGAGCAACCTCAGGGGGAATCACGACACCACTTGCCCCCGTGTCGACCAGCATTTCAAAGGTTTCGCGGCCGTTGAAGGTCACGTCAATGATGGGGATGCCACCGCGTCGGCGCTTGATGGGTGTCTTGAACGAGTTCGCCTGCCTTGCGTTGCCGGCTTTGCCGCACAAACTGCCCAGATCGACACGCTTGCCACTCTCATCCAATAAAAAGCAAGCCCCCGAATCCTGAGCCCGGACTGGAGTCGGCAGGCCCACAGCGCTCGCAAACAAGAAGAGCGAACCAGTTGCGAGGGTGCTAAGACGACCCATTCCAGACTTATTGCGGTGATCTATCATGCTTGCAACCTGCCTGCGGAAGGGTAATATGCGAACTGGGTTTAAAACTTTATTAAATTTTAGTGTGCTGAGAGGGAATTTGTATAGTTTTTGGAAGTAGTATCGCTCCCCGAGCGGCAGTTGCAATGGGTTGGGTGGCACGCGCAGCAGAACTTGCAGAATTTAACGTCGGTCCCTCTTGCTAACTTTATGGAACGCGATCGCCAGCACAATTCCGAGCGGCCATCCGAGCGAGCCCATGGCACCCCCATCGAGGGAGGCTCTGTCGTGTTGGGGGTGGCAACGCTGCCCGTACTGCTGGGGACTGCAGCAGCGGCAACGGCCGTCGAGGTTTTGAGGGCCCTAGGAGAGACCAGTGAGGAGATCTTTCGCGGCGATCGTCTGCCGGTCTTGCCGATTCCACCCGTTTCTGCGAGCGAGCCGACTGACGCCAGCGAAGCGGGCAATGTGACGAACCCCCATGAAGCGGGTGGTGGGATTTGAAGGCAACGGCTGTGAATATTCGGCCACATTGTCGGCGACACGAGTATCCGGCAAGCGCTTTGGCGCGATCGACAACAGCAACTGCAGACAATTTGCTTGTACGATTCGGGAATCGATTTCAAAACCCTAGGTGAGAGCGGCTAGATGAGTGCGTTGATTCAGTCGGCATCGGCAACAACAACAGATTCGGCGGTGGAGGCGGCGTCTTCGACTGCCGAGTTGCTGCTGCGCTACCGACTGCGCCTCGTAGAAGACCTGTGGGAGTCAGTTCTGCAGAGCGAGTGCGGGCAAGAGCTTGTGGATCTGCTCAAGCAGTTGCGGACGATGTGCTCGCCCCAGGGGGCGGAGGGATTTTTGGCAGCCGGTGTTGCCGAGCTACCTGCTGCAGACGTTCGCGAGTTGGTCGAAAAATTGGACATGGATGCGGCGGTGCGGGCCGGTCGTGCCTTTGCGCTCTACTTCCAGCTAATTAACATTGTCGAGCAGCACTACGAACAGCGCGATCGCACGGCATCGAGTACAGTCGACCGCGAGGTCGTGCGGGATTCGGCTGGAGCCACCAATCCAACCGAGCGAGTTACCGAAGGGCATCTCCCCGAAAAACTCTGGGAAGGCAGTTTGCCGCTGCCCAAGCAAGCGCGCAACTTCCGCCACCTGTTCCCCTATCTGTACCAGCTCAACATGCCTCCTAAGGCTATCCAGCGCCTGCTCGATCGGCTAGAGGTGCGGATGGTGTTTACCGCTCACCCGACAGAAATCGTCCGCCAGACTATTCGCCGCAAACAGCGCGGCATCTCCCGCATTTTCGAGCAGCTCGACCGCGCGGAGGCCTCTTTGCAAGGCGACATCGGTGCAGATGGCGGTCGCTCCTTGTTGCTCCACGAGACCGAAGCGCTAGCCGCTGCCAAAGCCCAACTGCGAGAAGAATTACGACTCTGGTGGCGGACGGACGAGCTCCATCAGTTCAAGCCAGAAGTTCTCGACGAAGTCGAATACACGCTGCACTACTTCGATGAGGTGTTGTTTGAAGCCATCCCCGAGCTGTCGGTACGCCTGCGTCAAGGGCTCTCGGGCGCGTTTCCCACATTGCGTCCTCCCAGAGCGGCATTTTGCCGGTTTGGCTCTTGGGTGGGTGCCGACCGCGATGGCAACCCGTCTGTCACCCCAGAGGTTACCTGGCAGACAGCCTGCTACCAGCGCGGCTTGGTTCTGGAGCGCTACATCGGCTCGATCAAGCGCCTGATCGACGTGCTGAGTATTTCCTTGCACTGGAGTGAGGTGTTGCCTGACTTGCTCGATTCCCTCGAGCAAGACCGCGCCCTGATGCCTGAGATTTACGACCGCCTGGCCATTCGCTATCGCCAGGAGCCCTACCGGCTCAAGCTCTCTTATATCCAGCAGCGACTGGAAAATACCTTGACTCGCAACCGAGCGATTGCCGCCGGGCAGCGACCGGTTCTCGAGGCCGACGAGCGGCGCTCCCAAGGACCGCCCAATTACTACCGCAGTGGCGGCGAGTTTTTAGCCGATCTGCGGGGAATCCAGCGCAATCTCACTGAAACCGACCTAAGTTGTCGGGATCTCGACCGCACGATTTGCCAGGTCGAAATTTATGGCTTTACCCTGGCCGAGCTTGACATGCGCCAAGATTCCTCGCGCCATTCTGAGGCGATCGCCGAGATTGCTAATTACTTGCGGGTCTTGCCCGAGCCTTACAACGACCTCTCAGAAGCTGGGCGAACCGCCTGGCTGACTGGGGAGTTGCAAACCCGCCGTCCATTGATTCCGGGCGAGTTGCCCTTCAGCGCTCGAACCTGCGAGACGATCGAGACCTTCCGCTGTTTGCGACGGCTGCATCAGGAGTTTGGGCCGGAGATTTGCCGCACCTACATCATCAGTATGTGCCGCGACGTCAGCGACATCTTGGAAGTGCTGCTGCTAGCTAAAGAAGCGGGAATTTACGATCCGGCAACCGGAGAAACAGTCCTGCAGGTGGTACCGCTGTTCGAAACCGTCGATGACATGAAGCACGCCCCCAACGTCATGCGGGCGTTGTTCGAGCTGCCCTCGTATCGCGCCTGCTTGACCCAAAAAGATGATTGCCCGGCAAGCGCCACCAGCGGCGAGGAAGTCTCTAGCTGCGAGCTGCAGGAGGTTATGCTGGGCTACTCCGACAGCAATAAAGACTCGGGGTTTCTCAGCAGCAACTGGGAAATTCATAAAGCCCAAAAGCGATTGCAATCTTTAGCGGCAGGCTATGGCATCGACCTGCGGATTTTTCACGGTCGTGGTGGCTCGGTAGGGCGCGGAGGGGGGCCGGCTTACGAAGCCATCTTGGCTCAGCCAAGCGGCACGATCGACGGCCGTATCAAGATTACCGAACAAGGGGAAGTCTTGGCCTCGAAGTACTCTTTACCGGATTTGGCTCTCTACCATCTCGAGACTGCAACGGTTGCTGCCATTCAGGCCAGCTTGCTCGGTAGCAGCTTCGACGACATCGAGCCCTGGAACGAAATTCTCGAGGAACTCGCCGCGCGATCGCGCCAGAAGTATCGCGCCTTGATCTACGAGCAGCCGGATTTTCTGGACTTTTTCATGTCCGCGACACCCATCCAAGAAATCAGCCAGCTCCAAATCAGCTCCCGCCCGGCGCGGCGCGGTGGTAAGAAAAAGGATATCGGCGGCCTGCGGGCAATTCCCTGGGTGTTTAGCTGGACCCAAAGCCGCGTGCTGCTACCGGCTTGGTACGGCGTCGGCACGGCCCTAAGCGACTTCTTGGAGACCCAACCCACAGAAAATCTCAAGCTCTTGCGCTATTTCTACCAAAAATGGCCGTTTTTCAAGATGGCTATCTCCAAGGTCGAAATGACTCTAGCCAAGGTTGACTTGCGCCTGGCGCGCCACTACATGCAGGAGCTGGCGGCTGCTGCAGACCGCGATCGCTTTGAAGCGCTCTTTGCCGACATCGAAGGCGAGTACAAACTGACCGAAGCGACGGTCTTGAAACTGACTGGCAACGAGCGCCTCCTCGATGGCGACATCGAGCTGCAGCGCTCCGTGCAGTTGCGCAATGGCACCATCGTACCGCTGGGCTTTCTGCAGGTTTCGTTTTTGAAGCGGCTGCGGCAGTACAGCGCCCAGACCGCCGCGGGCACGATTCATTTCCGCTACAGCAAAGAAGAGCTGCTCCGGGCCGCTATGCTGACGATCAATGGCATCGCTGCTGGCATGCGCAATACCGGTTGATGGTGAATCGATAAGCAACTGGCGGCAGGATACAAGCAATGGTGGGACTCTGGCTGGCACAGGCTGCAATCTATGGACTCGTTGCCTTCTTGGGAGCAGCGGTGGGCAGTTTTTTGAATGTAGTCGTCTACCGCGTCCCGGCCGGGCTCTCGGTGCTGCATCCGCCCTCGCGCTGCCCGAAATGCGGCCACAGGTTGAGCCCGCGAGATAACATTCCGGTCTTGGGTTGGCTGCTGCTGCGGGGGCGCTGCCGCTACTGTCGTACGTCCATCGCCATCCGCTATCCCCTAGTAGAAGCGACGATGGGTTTAATTTTCCTGCTGGCGTTCTGGCACTTCGGTTGGGGCTGGCAGACTTGGGGGATTTGGGTGCTCTCGAGCTTTCTGCTGGCTTTATCGCTCATTGATTGGGATACCCAGACGCTGCCTAACGAGCTGACCCAGCCCCTACTCGCGACCGGGCTGGTCTTTCAGGCTGGCGCAGGTTGGCTGGCTACTGGCGAGCTTACGGGTGCCCTTCGCTTCGTCGTGGGGGGTATTGGTGGCATGGTGGTAGCCCTATGGACGCTTGAAACTATCATGCTGGCAGGGCGCTTGCTGGGCAAAGACGCCCTTGGGGATGGGGATGCCAAGCTCATGGCTGCCGTCGGGGCCTGGTTGGGCTGGAAATTGGTTCTACTGGCGTGGTTTCTCGGTAATATCCTCGGGTTGCTTGCCAACATCCCCAACTTAGTTGCCGGTCGGTTGCGACTCGGACAACCGTTTCCCTTCGGGCCGAGCCTGGCCTTGGGGTCTGCGATCGCGGCTTTCTGGGGCGACGCGCTGATCGATGCCTATTTGCAACTCTTTCTGTCGGCGCGGTAGAACAATATCCGCAAGCCAATAGTGGCGGCGATCGCCGCTTTGCCCAACCTAAGAACCCTAAGAACCGGAATGCCCGTAGCGCATGCTCAGATCCAGCCAGGGCGCGCGCGTGACAGGAGCGCTACTGGAGATGTAGTCGGGGCCTGCTAGGGCAATGTCGCGAATCGTCTCTAGAGTAACGTTCCCCGACGCCTCGATCTTGACCTGCGGGTTCTCCTGCCGAATGATGGCGACAGCCTCGCGCATCTGGGCCGAAGGCATATTATCGAGCATGATGATGTCGGCACTGCCGGCAAGGGCCTCCCGAACTTCGGCGAGGGTCGTTGTCTCGACTTCAATCGAGAGCGGGTAGGGCAGGGCCGCCCGCACTGCGGCGATCGCTGGGAGGATTCCGCCTGCGGCAGCGATGTGGTTGTCTTTAATCATGGCTGCATCGTCGAGGCCCATGCGATGATTGCGCGCACCGCCAGCGCGGGTGGCGTATTTCTCCAGAATGCGCAGCCCCGGGGTGGTTTTGCGGGTGTCGACAAATTGCGCGGGCAGATCGGCGATCGCCTCGACGAACTGACGGGCGTGCGTGGCAACCCCGCTCAGGCGCATGCCCAAATTGAGCGCGACGCGCTCTCCACTTAGCAGCGCCGAGCGCTTGCCCGCGAAGCGCGCGATTGTCTGGCCGCTCTGGCAGGGCGCTCCCTCAGCAACGAGGGCCTCCCAAGCTAGTGCCGGGTCGAGCAGTTGCAAGACCCGAGCCCCCAACGGCACGCCAGCAACAATGCCCGCCTCTTTGGCAACCCAGACCGCCGTGCCTGCCGGATCTGCCGCTCCTGAGATTGCCTCGGTCGCTCGGTCGCCCCGGCCGATGTCTTCAAGCAACCAGGCTTTGAGGGCAGCATCAACCAGAATTGGAGCGGGCAGGGCCAGGCGATCGGAACTCATCATTGCAACTTGAGAGAGATTAATTGTGGGGGAACACTCATTAGCTTGGCTCGAGGACCATCCACTTCCCGAGCTAACATTGCAATCGAGAGGAAGGGCCTTCATAAGATACCCGACACTGCAGCTACCCGATACCACCAAGCCGCCAATGACCGCGTATCGCCTATCAATCGTATTACTATCGGTTGCCTGCTTGGGGTGTGCCCCGCCCACAGAGACTGCAACAACGACGAGCGCGCCCGACGAGATGACCGCAGATGAGACGGCAGGACCCTTCGCTCGCACAGAAGCAGTGGAGGTCAGGGGACAGAGCACATTTGCCGTCACGATCCGAAGTCCAGATACCGGCTGCGAGCAATATGCAGATTGGTGGGAGGTGCTCTCAGAAGAAGGCCAGCTCATCCACCGACGGGTCCTGGCTCACAGCCACGTCGACGAGCAGCCTTTCACTCGCTCGAGCGGCCCCGTCAAGGTAGCCAGGGGCCAAGTCTCGATCGTCCGCACCCACATGCACCCTGCAGGCTACGGAACTCAAGCTCTGCGCGGCACGATCTCAGCAGGGTTCGAAGAGATCGTTCTCCCTGAGGGCTTCGCAGCAGCCGTCGCTAGCGAGGGCCCCCAGCCGCCACCGTGTGCGTACTAAATAATGGCCACAATGGCCGTGTTGCAGGTCGCGCAGCAGCCTCAGCGTGCCGTCGCCAGACGCGGCCTGTAACTAAATTCCCTAGGGCATTAAGCTCGCTCGGCGTAGCCCTGCAAGTTCTCAGGCTCGAACTGGCGAAGCACTCGCGTTGCCCGTCGGACAAGTTCCTCACTTCCCTGGGTAACGATTAAGTACTTTCCTGCGTTCAGACGGTTGCGGTAGGCGATGGCGTCGCCGCTGCCGATAGTCCAACCACTGAGACGTCCCGTCGCAAAAGCGCCCATCAAACCAGCCGCAGCACCGAACAGTCCGCCAATGATGTGGTTGCCAATGTTGCCGATCCAGGAAATTATCTCAATGCCGGTCAAAGCATTGAAGGCAAATCCGGCCGCAAAACCGAAGGGTAACAGCCAAGTCGCCAACCGGTCCGAACTCTCCTCGGCAGCGTCGTCTGGGTCAATCAAACCAAAATCATCAGCACTTTGGTACCCTCGGCCCAGAATCGACACCTGCTCCATGGGTAGCGCTGCTCTTCCTAAGGCATCGTACGCAGCCTCCGTCTGGTTTCGATCGCTAAGTACGGCTACGAGGTAATTTTTCATTAAGACCTTATTGCATTCGTTCGTCTTCCATGGTAGCAGGGCTCCAACAAGCTGCCGTCCGTCGAAATAAGCGTATCGATGCAGGCGATCTCTGTCTGGGGTACTAGTTACCCGAGTCGGGCAGACAGAAAACAGTCAGGGAGAACGAGCTTTTGAAAGGCTTACATCGTTCCCCTGGCGGGATAATCTCTATCGATTGCAAAGCTAATGCCGGACAAGAGATCCTCAAAGGCCGGGCGACCGTATGGAGAACTATTAATCGCAGCATAGTACAGCGTGCCATCTGGCCGGATTAAGAATAGTCCGGGCTCGCCAAATAAAGAGGGCTCGCTATCGGAAATACCCTGCGACACGTAGAGACCCCAATCCCTCATCGAACCGATAGTTTGGTCGTAGCCCAGCGTCAGCTGCTTCAAGCCCCACTCGGACTTTGCTTCTTTGGCCCTCTGCAAACTATCACCGCTAATTGCGATCGCTTCGACGCCAAGTCTGGCAAAATCACCCAGCACTCTCTCAAGGGATGTTAGGTACGCTTTGCAAATGGGACAGTGAAACCCTCGGTAAAAAACGATCGTGGTGAATTCTTCCGGAGCCCGCTCCGAAAGTCTCCAAATATCGCCGCCTACGATCTTCACGTGCAATCGAGGAGCTCTACTCCCCGGAACCAACTTCGATGGGGGTGCCTGCGTTGCTTGCTGATTCATCATTTCCTTGTCAAACTTATCTAGCAGCCCGGCCATTTCAGACTTGGTTTCTAATATCGTCGAGCTTATCCTTAAAACCATGACAGCTTACTTCCACTGGAACAAGACAAGAATGGAAGTTACTGAAGAATTTAAAAGCTCGGCACGCCTACCCAATCAAAAAATGTCTCGGTAATAGAGCCCGCCGTTGTTACTTGAGTCATATCGAATAGGGCTATGTTGAGGCAGAATTGAGACAGAGCGAATAACTAGCGGAGCCGCTATCGGGGCTGGGCTAATTGTCCGACCCGTATTTCCTCGCGTATTTGCAGTTCGTGCAAGCGCCCCAACATCAGGAGAGTTTCCTTGAAAAAGATTAGCAATCAGAGCCCCATCACCATTATCGCTGGCATTATTGCCGCCGTGGCGTTACTGCTGGGACTAAATACCGTCGTCGTCATTAACCCCGGCCAAGCAGGCGTACTGAGCATTTTGGGTTCTGCTCGGGATGGTGCTCTACTCGAAGGCCTTCACTACAAAGCTCCCTTTATTTCGGTCGTTGACATATACGATCTGACGGTGCAGAAGTTCGAAGTGCCCGGTGAAAGCTCCACCCGCGACTTACAAGATCTGTCCGCGAGCTTTGCGATTAATTTCCGCGTCGACCCTTCTCAAGTTGTAGATATTCGCCGCAAGCAGGGCACCTTGAGTAACATTGTGTCGAAAATTATCGCGCCGCAAACCCAAGAATCATTCAAGATCGCCGCTGCGCGTCGTACTGCTGAAGAAATTATCACTCGCCGAACGGAGTTGAAAGAAGACTTCGACCGGGCACTTGCCGAGCGCCTGGAAAAATATGGCGTCATCGTCCTCGATACGAGTGTTATCGACTTAAAGTTCTCAAGCGAGTTTGCCCGGGCTGTTGAAGAGAAGCAGGTCGCCGAGCAGAGCGCCCAGCGAGCGGTTTACATCGCCCAAGAAGCCGCGCAAGACGCTCAAGCCGAAATCAACCGCGCTAAGGGTAAGGCTGAGGCGCAGCGGTTGCTTGCCGAGACGCTTCGCGCTCAGGGCGGTCAGCTCGTTCTCCAAAAGGAGGCGATCGAGGCTTGGCGCCAAGGTGGGTCCAAGATGCCTCGTACTTTGGTTACCGGGGGTGAGGGTTCCAGCGGTGTCCCCTTCCTGTTTAACCTTGGCGATATCAACTCCGACGACGCACCGACCCCCGAAGAAATTGCACCGGCACTAAGCTCGCCTTCCGAACTTGAGAGGCAGATTCAGGAAGAAGCGAAAAAAGCTCCCGAAGAACTAGAAAAGAAAATCCGGCTCGGGCTGTAATGCCGATCGCAATGACCGGGTGGGAACGTCTCGTCCGTTCCCCTCGGTCGAACGCTAGCTTTACCTCTCGTGCGTTGGCTAATCTGACCGAGATCTTTTGATTTTGATTGAGAAAAGTTAACTTTCAGTATTCGGATCCCGGAGCAGGGTTGGCACGACCCCTATCTCAGTGGCCCAAAGTTGTCGCGCGTTTGAGACGGGTAGTGCGTTCGGACTGGCGCAGAGCACGGTCTGGAATAGACGGTGATTGCCCGCCAGGGTAATCGTCCATTCACGATCGTGCCAGTATCCGTGCAGTGTATTGCCCCAGCAGGCGGGCAAGCTCTCGAGTAAGTTCTCCGATAACTTCCCATCTTGAGTGGATCTACAGTTCTGCAGCTGTCATCCTTTGATAGTAATTGCAAGGAAATCTCAAGGAGACATCTATGGCAGACTTAACCGTGTGGAAATTTGACGGCTCGGGCAGGGCGCGTGATATCCTCGACCGCCTCAGAGAGCTGCAAGAGCAGCATTTAATTCAGGTTTTTGATGCTGCGGTCGTGACTTGGCCAACCGGTAAGAAAAAGCCGAAGACAGAGCAAGCCGTTCCGCTTGTCAAGATCGGAGCCCTTGATGGCGCGTTTTGGGGCTTGTTGTTTGGATTGATTTTCTTGATGCCTCTTTTCGGCGCGGCTTTTGGCGCCGTAGCTGGGGCTGTTAGCGGACGATTCCGCAACTATGGCATCAACGACAACTTTATTAAGGAAGTGCGAGAGCGGGTAACCGAAGGAACGTCAGCATTATTTTTACTGACCGGCTCGGTAACTCTGGATAAAGTTGAAGAGGCTCTAAGTGGGGAACAGGCTACGCTAATCCGGTCTAATCTCACGGAAGCTCAAGAAGCCCAGCTGCAGGAGCACTTCAGCGTAGCCTGAAGCAGCACGAGCTAGCTATCAGGGTTTTCTGTAGTTCTTCATCCTGCAGGCTGCTCCCAATCAAAAATATAGGTACTTGAATGGAATGGTTTACAGCATCTGGAGCGAGCTGCCGCGTTCTGCAGTCGTTACCAGAATATCTTGGTGAATCCCCGCGGGTCATCCTAGCATTTGTGTGGATCGAGATAACGAGCGTCCTATTCGGGGGGATTCTACTTTGGGCTGCACTGAGGTGTCTTTCGAATCTCGGGAAAGTCAGAAGCACCGCACTTGGGACTCGTAATTTCTCTAGCAAAGGAAATACTTCTGCTGACAGTATCTGAGACCCATCCCTAGAATTTTGTAGGTGCCGAGAAAGTGAATTCATGAATCATCGCACAGGTTCGATTGACGCGACTGTAGTACGTACCAATGGTTGGCACGTTGGTGAATCTCGCTTGTATTCCGAATCAAGGCGAGTTGGGCGGTACGGGTAGGCAATTCTGGCTTAACTTCTCTGCAAACTCTACTATTTTGGATGGCTTACTCTTTAAATTGATGCCAACACATTAGTAATCCAACTTGATTCAAGGTTAGGCTCGGTCGCGTACCTGAGTCTTTTGCCAAATTCATCAAGGCTCTGAGGCCGAGTATGACAGAAATTAAACTCCTGTCGCTCGGCCACACGGGTAACCGCAGTTGGAGAGGCACTCGGAAGGAAATCATGTTCGAAAAAATCCTCGTTCCCATTCAAGATGAGGTGGATTCACAGGATCGAAGCATCTTCGAGAATGTCTTGGAGTTGGCGAAGTGGAAGCACTCCAACCTAATGCTTTTGCATGTAATATCCTCTGAGTTGGTGAGCCCCTCCATACCGCGGATAGCGATGCCTGAGGCTGCTCTTTATGCTTCTCCAGTCGTAACCGATGATTTGGTAACAAAGTATCGAGAAATTTGGAGGCAAGCAGAAAAGCAAGGCCAGAATATGCTGCAAGCCTTAGCTGAAGAGGCTAGATCGCAGGGAATTCATGTCGAGACCGCTCAAGACATAGGCGATCGAGGCCGGGTTGTTTGTAGCATAGCCCAAAGTTGGGGAGCCGACCTCATTGTAGTTGGCAAGCCGGAGCGCTCTAAGCTTGGTGAAATGTTTTTGGGAAGTATTAGTAACTACGTGGTGCACAATGCGGCATGCCCCGTTATTGCCATCTAATTCGCTAAGCTTCTCCGGGATTCCTTCAGGTTGGCTGAAGTTAAGCAAAGGAGGAAAAAGTTATGATAGTAGATGAACTGACGCAAGAAAAGTGCCTGCCCTGTGAAGGCAACTCGCCGCCAGTAACCGAGGAGGAAGTGCGGGAAATGAAGCCGCTAATTCCCGAATGGAGCGTCAAGTTTCAGAGCGGTACTCTCTATCTGGAGCGCCAATTTTCGTTTCCAGACTTCAAACAAGCCTTGGCCTTTACCAATCGGATTGGTGGAAGGGCAGAGCTAGACGGA
>CAYTBI010000050.1:0-28426 GCA_964435975.1 uncultured bacterium | reverse complement strand
GTGCTAGCTTCGATTGTTCTGTTTGCAAAACCGGACCCGAGAGGGGCATCGCCCCTCTCGAGCTCTCCCCGCCTGGGGGCAACGTGCCCCCAGACCCCCCCGAAAGTGATAATGCTATTCGTATGGCAGATTCAGGCTGTGCCTCGTTCTCAGAGCCTGGTGTTGCTTGGGTTACGGAGCTCGGACGATCTGTAGCGGAGACCAAGAGAATTGGTATAAGCAATAATCGCTGAGGTCGCACTCCGATTTTAGCCTCGCTCCCAAAGACACCGGCCAACCCCCCAGAGGCGATTTTTGGGGCTCTGGCACTACACGGAATTTGGGTCGGGCGTCTAGAGCAAGAACCGAGCGATCGCAGCTGCCGCACCATCAGCTTCGACATCGGGAGCGACCCACTTAGCAGCAGCTTTGACAGCTTCTGGGGCGCTCCCCATCGCGACACCAAGACCGGCATATTGCAACATTTCGAGATCGTTGAAGTTATCGCCAACGGCCATCACATTCTCGGGGCGCAACCCCAACATCTTTTGGGCCAAAAACCGGATGGCTTCGCCTTTGTTGACCTGAGGATGGCAGGCTTCGATGAAAGTTGCCACCGATCGCGTGCAGTAGAGCTCGTCGGGACCGTAGCGTTGTTTTAGACCTGCGGTCACCCGCGCAATTTCCGCTGCATCGGCAGAGAGCGCCAAAATTTTGGTGGGCTCGGTATGCAAAGTCTCTCGCAGGTCGCCAACGGCAATCGCCTCGATGCCGCTGCGCTCGGAGTAGCGCCGACTTGCGTCGGAGAGTTCCCGTACGTAGAGCTTGTCGTCGATGTAGAAGTGAACCGACACCGTCGACCGCCATTCCGGCCGCTCGAAGTAGTCCAGCAGCTCGGTGGCGAGGTCGCGCCCGACAGGGCGGTGCCAGTGGACCGTCTCTGTTACGGGGTCTTTAATCCAAGCGCCGTTATAGCTAATAATAGGTAAATCGGTGCCAATAGCCTCGGCAAAGCGACGGGCCGAGCGGAACATCCGGCCGGTGGCGATCGCCACGCGGATGCCCTTGGCTTTGGCTGCAGCTACGGCTTTTCGTACGGGCTCCCGCACTGTATTGCTCTCCCCCGCGATTGTGCCGTCAATATCGAGCGCGAGTAGTTGTATGCCCATTGCTTCTCCCCTCAAGCTTGTGCGATGGTGATGCTACGCGCAGTTTCCCCGCGCTCTTACAATAAGGGCAATAAGAGAAATAGAGGAGCTGCAGGGAGCAGAAATCACGGTGGCAGAATCCGACGACAGCAACGATAAACCGATCGAACGCTTTAGCAACCCCTATTACAGCTACCGGGGGAAGGTCACGCCACAAAACCTGGCCTTCGATGCTAATTTGCAGGAATTTGCCCATCGCGTCAGCATCATCTGCAACCTGGAGAATGCCGGGAAAATCTTACCTCACAATGCCTACAAAGAGATTCAAGGCCTCTGGCAGCAGCTCGAGCGCTCTAAAAATAGCCTCCTTGGCGACGAGGAGCCCGATTAGTCTTTTGAGGCCGCCGGTGTTGGGGCTGTGAGCTATCTTTTGGAGAATTTGCCGCTAGTGAGCGAGCTGTCCTGGGAGCATCTGCGCCTGACAATGGCCGCGATCGCCATCGCGGCTGCGGTTGCCGTGCCGGTAGGAGCGCTCGTCCGAGCCGTACCGGTCCTAAGGGCGCCCACCCTGGGGCTGCTGGGTGCCCTCTACACGATTCCTAGTTTGGCTGCGATTATTTTGCTGGTGCCCTTGCTGGGCCTGTCGGCAGAATCGGTCGTTGCTGCGGCCGTGCTCTACGCCCAAGCCATTCTGGTCCGCAACCTATTGGCAGGGCTCGACAGCATCGACCCGGCTATTCTAGAGGCGGCTCGAGGCATGGGTATGACGGTTTGGCAGCGATGGTGGTGGGTACAGCTTCCCCTAGCATTGCCCATCGTACTAGCAGGAGTGCGTCTGGCAACAATCGTCACGATTGCCATTGCAACTATCGGCGCCCGATTCGGCGCTGGCGGTTTGGGGGTGTTGCTGTTTGAGGGAATTCAACAGAGCCGTCCCGACAAAATCTGGGCGGGTACGCTGGCCTTAGCCCTTTTAGCCCTTACCTTGAATGGCCTGTTGCGTGGATTGGAGGCCAGATCTCGCCGCGATGGGAGAATTCAGCGATCTTGATAGAAAAATTGCAATAGAAATTTAGAATGATTGGGGACAACCGACTAAAACACCTGAAAGACCCCTACCATGCTCGAACTAACGCGATCGCGTTTCCTGAAACACTTTTGTACCGGTCTGGCTGCTGCTGCGGTTCTAGCCGCTTGTGGTGGCGGCCCCGCACCTTCCGATAATGCCGGCACGACAGACACTCCTGCCGTACCAGAGCAGACCTTTGATGATGAGGACTTCACGCTCGTTGTAGGTGTCGATCCGGCCGCAGGCGAATTTTCTACAGAAGAAGGCGGCGAACTCAAAGGCTTCAATGTCGATTTAATGAACGCCATTGCAGACGACTCTGGCTATATTGTCGAGCTCAAACCCGTTCCAGCCGAAGAATTGATCGGATCGGTCCAGGATGGCAGCATCGATGTAGCAATCGGGACGCTGACGATTACACCTGAGAGCGTCGACCTCGTCCACTTTACACGGCCCTACTATCGAGTTAGCGAGGATACCTACTACGGCATTGCCCTCTCCTATGACCGAGATGGTATTTACGACGTGGTCAATGGCAGTCTCGGCAGCCTTTTCAACCTCGGCAAGTACGACGAAATATACGAGCAATGGTTTGAGGGCTCGGAACCTCCCGAGCTGCCCGTGAGCTTCACGCCGAGCGAGTGAACCACACTCCCTGGTGACCTTATTAGCGCTCCCCTGCTTGGCTTAGCAGGGGGGCTTTTTTTGCCGATTGTGCCGCCTACGCTGGGGCGGCAGCCGCATCGTAGATGCAGTTTTCGAGCTTCTGCCTTAAGGCAGGCAGATCCAGGTTCTGCCCGATGAGGACGAGTTGGTTTTTAGGTTCTCCTTCCCAGTCAGCGTCTTCGATCGAGAATCGCTTCCCGCTCAGGTGGAAAATATGGCGGTTGGGGCTCTCATTGAACCAAAGAATGCCTTTGGCGCGGAAAACGTTGTCGGGTAGATCGTTATCGAGGAACGATTGAAATGCCCGAATCGCGAGCGGCTTATCACTTTGGAATGAGAGCGATACGAAGCCATCGTTGTCGAGGTGGTGAGAATGGTCGTGGTGGTGGTGGTGGCTATCGTGATGATGGTGATGGTCGTCGTGATGATGATGGTCGTGGCCGTGATGGTCGTCGTGGCTGCTCTCAGCCGTAGCCGACTCGTCAAAATAGCGATCGCTCTCGAAGAGGCCGACGCTCAGCACCAGAGGCAGGGGAACCTGAGAATTGGTGGTTCGCATGATGCGCGCTCCGGCTTTGATATCGCGAATGCGAACTTCTAGGGCGTCAACATCTCCTGCCTCGACGAGATCGACTTTATTGAGCAAAATGACGTCGCCATAGGCAATTTGACTGTGGGCGGCTTCGCTGTTGAACAGGTCGAGGCTGAAATTAGCGCAATCGACGATTGTCACAATCGAGTCGAGGCGGGTCATATCTCGCAGCTCGGTTCCCAAGAAAGTCAGTGCCACTGGCAGCGGGTCGGCAACGCCGGTTGTCTCTACGATCAAGTAATCGATTTTGTCGTCTCGTTCGAGCACTTTGTAGACTGCTTCGACGAGGTCGTCGTTGATCGTGCAACAGATACAGCCGTTGTTGAGTTCGATCGTGTTGTTGTCGGTTTTAACGATTAGCTCGTTATCGATGCCAATCTCGCCAAACTCGTTGACCAAAACTGCTGTTTTGAGCCCTTCGTTGTTGGTCAGGATGTGGTTGAGCAGTGTGGTTTTGCCACTGCCTAAGAATCCCGTCACGATCGTAACGGGCAAACCTAGCTTGGGGGTCGCCATAGCAGCGGTCGATTCGGAAGGGGTTGGGTTCATAGCAGTTTGTCAGCCCGCACGGCGGACTGGGGCAACTCAGGAGCGTTTATATGGGTCCTATTATGGCGCGGAGGCCGGGGTTTGTAGGGCTGTCGCGCGCTCCGGCTGCTAGCATGGGTCGGTCCCCCATTTGGATCCGCCCGATCGTGAAACTTCGTAACTTCCTCGTAACGCTCGGCGGCACGCTCTGTGTTGCTTTTTGCTGCGGCGTTCTTCCCGTTACCGCCCAGTCCGTTGCCGATGCCACCGACCCAGCCTACCAAGCTAAAGTCGAGCGGCTCATCGAGCTTACCGATGGCAAAACAATCGGTCGGTCGATGGCGTCTTTGGTCACGCAAAGCTTGTTGAGATCGACACAACTGCCCCCCAGGGCCGCTCAAATTGTCTCTGAGGAAGTCGAAGCTTTCTTCGATGAGAATCTCGACGCGTTGGTGACTTCATTGATTCCGGTTTACGCAAAGTACTATACCGAAGCCGACCTCGACGCGCTGATTGAGTTTTACGAGAGCCCCATCGGTCAAAAATTGGCTGAGGTTACCCCCGCCTTTAGTCAAGACAGCTTCCAAGCTGGCCAGCGCGTGGCCCAAGAGAGACTGCCCCAGTTCCAGGAGCGCCTGCGATCGCGCCTAGAGGCCGAAGGGTTGCTCTAAGGCGAGCGCCCGGCACGCCCTACAATTGCTAGAGAGGGACTTGGGCTGCTATGACCGATTCGACAAGACTGACCGGCGAAGCGATTCCCCCCGCCGTACAGCGGGCCGCCTGGAATCTCAAGATTTGGGGTCGCATTGGCTTGTGGGCCGAATCGACTTTGGGGGCCGTCTCGGGATTTATTTTGGTGGCGGCTTTTTTAGCCTATGCCAATCTGCAGGGCAAAGAGAGCCAACTCGGCGGTAGCGTTGCCTTTACCTTCGTTGCCATTGGCCTAATTGCGATCGGCATTAGCACCTATTTTTTTAGTCGCTACGTTCGGATTGCGCAGCGCTTGGTCGTTGCCGATGCCACCAATCGGCCCAGCCGTGCCGACATTTTGCGGCTGTTGCGCATCGGGTTGCTGGTCAACCTCGGTGGGATGGCGCTAACGCTGTTGGGGGCTTTTGCGATTACGGGCATTGTTTTGTTTAAGGCCCTCACCCAACCCACCATTGTCGTCGGTGCCGATCCGGCAGATTTTGTCAACGCCTTCGATATCTTACTGTTTCAGGCCTTCTTAAATTCGATCCTCGCGCACTTCGCCGGGATCGTAACGACACTCTGGCTCCTCGATCGCACCACGCGCTAGTGGGAGCTTAATTTCTCCTACACTTGTTGAGTCGTCTTTGGTTCGATCCCTCGCGTGTTAGACCTCAAACAACTTCGTGCCGACCCCGACCGGGTGCGGGAGCGCCTCAGCCGCCGCAGCCCGGACTGCGACATTCAGGCCATTCTCGACCTCGACGGCCAACAGCGGGAGCTCGAAACCGTCCGCACCCAGATGCAAACCCGCAGCAATGAGATTGGCAAGCTCATCGGCCAGAAGATGAAAGGGGGGGTAAAGCCCGACGATGCTGAGATTTTGGCCCTCAAAGAAGAGGGCAACGAGGTTAAAACCCAACTCGGCAACCTCGAGCCCCGCGAAAAGGAAATCAAAGCTCAAATCGAGGCATTGTTGCTCTCGCTGCCCAACCTGCCGGCCGAGGATGTTCCCGTTGGGAAAAACGAGACGGAAAATGTCGAAGTGCGCCGTTGGGGCGACGACCTTAAAATCTCAAGCGACGGCTGCAAGCCCCACTGGGAAATTGGCGAGGCTCTAGGCATTCTCGACTTCGAGCGCGCTGCCAAGATTGCCCAGAGCCGCTTCGTGACCCTAGTTGGGGCGGGAGCGGCTCTGGAGCGCGCGCTCATCAGCTTCATGCTCGATCGCCAGACGGCAGCGGGCTACGTAGAAGTCATGCCGCCCGTCTTGATTAACAGCGACTCGATGCAAGGGACCGGCCAGCTCCCTAAGTTTGCCGAAGACGGGTTTAAGTGCCAAGACGACGATCTGTGGCTGGCCCCGACGGCCGAGGTGCCGGTGACCAATTTGTATCGCGACGAGGCGATCGATGGGGCGCGGCTGCCGATTTATCATTGTGCGTATACGCCTTGCTTTCGCCGGGAGGCAGGCAGCTACGGGCGCGATACTCGCGGTCTGATTCGCCTGCATCAATTCAACAAAGTCGAGCTGGTCAAGATCGTGCGCCCCGAGACCTCTGCTGCCGAGCACGAAGCCCTCGTCGGCGATGCCGAAGCCATTTTGCAAGCCCTCGAGCTGCCCTATCGGGTCGTCGAGCTGTGTACGGGGGATTTGGGGTTCGGCGCTGCCAAATGCTACGACCTCGAGGTCTGGCTGCCAGCGGCCGAAACCTACCGGGAGATTTCGAGCTGCTCGAATTTCCAAGACTTTCAGGCCCGCCGAGCCAACATTCGCTTCAAAGAAGCGGGCAAAAAAGGCACCCAACTGACTCACACTCTCAATGGCTCGGGCCTGGCGATCGGGCGGACGATGGTGGCGATTTTGGAGAACTACCAGCAACCGGATGGTTCGGTTCGGGTGCCGACCGTGCTGCAGCCGTACTTGGGGCGCGAGAGGCTGTAGCTGGGCTTTTAATACGCTGCGGCTGCAGGAGCAGCTTCGCCACGCAACAAATCGGTCACCCGCTCGCGGTACTGCTGAAACTGAGGCAAGCGCCGCACTCGGTAGGGCCGCAACCCCGCCTCGTCCTCGGGCAACTCGATTTTAATCTCCTCGCGAATGCGACCGGGCCGCGCTGTCATCACGTAGATGCGCTGTGACAGGTAGACCGCCTCCTCGACATCGTGGGTAATGGCCAAAATAGTCGTGCCCGTCCGCCGCCAAACCTCCAGCAAAAACTGCTGCATGTTTTCTTTGGTTTGTACGTCGAGGGCACCAAAAGGTTCGTCGAGCAATAAAATTCCCGGCTCGCAGGCGAGGGCCCGCGCGATCGCAACGCGCTGCTTCATGCCGCCCGAGAGCGTCTTAGGATAAGCCCGCGCAAAATCTGTCAGCCCGACCACTCGCAAATAATGGGCGACGCGCTCGCGCCGCTCCCGTCGGGGAATATTTTGCAACTTGAGCCCAAACTCAACGTTGTCAGCAACGTTGAGCCAAGGATAAAGGGAATAACGCTGGAAGACCAAACCTCGGTCGGCACCCGGCCCAATGGCCCGCGCGCCATCGACAATCACCTCGCCACTGGTAGGCCGCTCCAAGCCCGCGATCGCCCGCAACAGGGTTGACTTTCCCGATCCCGATGCCCCGACCGCACAAACCAGCTCTCCCGTCTCGACGTGGAGATTGATATCCTCCAAGGCAACGAGAGGCCCCGCAGGGGTCGGAAATTCTTTGTAAAGCTGATTGACTTCTAGGTGCACGCGCTTTAACCGCCCTCACTCAATCGATAGCCCACCGACAACTTGCCCGCAAGACTAGCCGAAACGTCAGGTCGATGGCAAAGCCAATTCCCCCGAGCACGATCAAACAGGCAAAAATCTCGTCGGTATTCAAAAACTTTTGCGCCAGCAAAATCCGCTTGCCCAAGCCCTGCTCGGCGGCGACTAGCTCGGATACCACCACCAAGTTCCAGGAGGTGGCAATGTTGATGCGGAAAGTATCGATAATGCTCGGGAAAACATAGGGCGCGATGACCCCGACAAGCACTTGCCAGCGGGAGCCCCCGAGGGTGTAAGTCGTCTCGATCAGCTCCTTGGGAACGAATTTCACCGCATCCATAATCATCAGGATGTTGAAAAACAGCGTCCCAATCACAATTAATGCCAGCTTGGGCTCTTGACCGATACCCAAATAAATAATCAGCAAGGGAATGAAAGCCGGAGCCGGCATGTAGCGCAGTACGGCCGAGAGCGGCTCGACGAGGGCGCGCACGCTGGCGAACGCGCCCATCGCTAGGCCAATGGGATAGGCAACCGCAGCCGCAATGGCAAAGCCCCCAATAACGCGCCCGAAGCTGGCGAGCGTATCGCTAATTAAAAATCCCTTTTCCCAAAGACGGCCGAAGGCCATCGCGACCTGTGGCGGCGATGGCAAAAAGACATCGTCGATACCGCCGAGGGCCGCCACCAACCACCAGAGAGCCAGCGGCAGCAAAATGCTGGCACCCGAGAGCACCCAGCCCAGCGACTTCGGGATAGGCTCTGCTAAGCGCCAAAAAATTGTCGGCGGCAGGCCGCGAGTCGGCACTGGTAGCCCGGTCTTAGGGGCCGTTGCGAGGGTGGGGGTCTCTTGCATGGGGGACAAAAGCCGGAGTCGGCCGAGCGCTACAAACCTTGCCGGTCAGCGTAATCTCTGACGAAGCGATCGTCGAAGAGAATACTGAGATCGGGCGCGGCCGGAATGAAACCGACGCCGACCATAAAGTCAGCCATAACCTCGGCAGCAAAAGGCATGTGCTTCATGCTATCGCCGGGGCTGAAGGCCTCTAGATTCTCCTCGATGGTGAAAATGCGAGTGCCCTCTTCAAAGAGCTTGAGTTCCTCGGTGGTAACGCCCGCACGCTCGGCAATAATCTCGTTGGCCCGCTCGGGATTGTTCTCCATGAACTCGAGGGTGGCAAACCAGGTATCGACGAGGGCCTGCACTTGCTCGGGACGCTCGTCAATCAGCTTTTGAGAGGCAACCAACAAATCGGGGATGGCACCGGGATACTCTTTTGAAGAGAGTAGCTCCTTGCTACCCTCGCGCTTGAGCGCGGTCAGCCAGAAAGGTGGGAAGGCCCCGACCGCATCGACTTGACCGGCAGCAAAGGCTGCCGCCGCCGCACCAGTCTCGAGATTGACGATTTCTACATCCTCGCGGGAGTAGCCCGCATCTTCGAGAGCCAGGGCGAGCAAAAAGTCATCGACGACCCCCGCTTCAACAGCGACTTTCTTACCTAAGAGGTCTTCAATGGAATTTATCTCGGCACTGACAATGATCTTGTCGTTGCCAGCAGAGTTGTCATTGACAAGGACTACGACTTCGCCGTTGACGGCATCGGCAGCAAAAGAAATCGTGTCATTTAAAGTTTGGCAGTTGGCATCGAGCTGGCCGGCGGCCATCGCTTCCATCGAAGCAAGGTAGCTATCAAACCACTTCAGCTCGACATTAGCCCCATTTGCCTCAAAAATGCCCTCGGCTTCGGCGACTGCCCAGGGCCACCATCCCGCCCAATTGCTATAGCCCATCACGACGGGAGCACCTTGCGGGGCGGCCGGCGAAGACTCGCCCGAACCGTCGTCAGTGGCGACGGGAGCGTCGGGAGACCCGCAACTGACCGCCAAAACTAACCCTGCCAGAAAAACCCCACAAAAGGAAAACCATCTACGCATCGGCAAAAACACCACTTAACATCCTTATTAAAGATACTCAGAAGCCTCAATTTCAGAGAAAAATTTCTCCTCGATGCGCTCGGGCCCCACATTCCCGTATGAAGCAGGCACGGTCGCATCAAATCAGAAAGCAGGAAGTTGGTTCTGTATCGTTGGTGTCACTTTGCGGGTAGCAGGGCGCCAAGTTGCCCTGAAATTACCTTGGGGCGCGGTACAGTAGAGCGAGTCGCAGGAGACGGGTATGGATTGGTTGTTGGTCGGGAACTTTGCTACGGCGATTGTCGCCGTGCTTAACCCTCTGGGCAATCTTCTGCTGTTCGTTACCTTCACCGCTCGCGAACCCCGCCCCGTGCGCCGGGCTCTGGCCGTTCTTTTAACGGCAACGATTTTTGCATTTCTGCTGCTTTTTTTGGTGCTCGGGCGCTCCATTCTTGGTTTATTTGGCGTTTCGCTGGCAGCCTTTCAAATCGCCGGGGGTATCTTGCTGCTATCGATCGGTCTCGGCATGGTGCAAGGACAAACCGGGCGCTCCAAACAAGAGGCCGTCGCCCAGATGGAAGGCCAACCCCAACGCGAACCTCAGGCAGGTCTGTGGATTCCGGTGCAGCCCAATCTCAGGCAGCTAGAACCCTCGCTCGAGGGCAAAGGCGTGTGGCAGGATGCTTGGGGGAGCTACCGCCAGCTCGTCATTCCTTTGGGGGTCCCGATTTTTGTCGGTCCGGGATCGATTAGTACGGTCATTCTCTATGCCAGTCGAGCGGAGAGCCATCAGACTTGGTTGGGATTGGTGGCGATCGTTACGGTCGTCTCGGTGCTGGTGTTGTTGTGTCTGCTGGCTGGAGACTGGTTCAAGCGCGTTCTCAGCGATGTCGGTTTGGATATTGCCGTGCGCCTGCTGGGCTTGTTGCTCGCAGCTGTGGGCATTCAGTTCGTGCTCGGCGGGCTCGCGCGCGCGACGGTTAACTTTATCAATCCTGACATTCTCGGGTAGTGTTGTGGGGGATCTACTAGCCCCGCGATCGCTGCTGCCGTAGCCCACTACAGTAGACAAAAGACGAGCGAGCGCAGAGTGCGATGTCAGTGTTAGTGCTGCGGGATGTCAAAAAAGACTTTGGCATCAAAGCAATCCTTAAATCTGCGAGTTTTAGCCTCGAGCCGGCCGAGCGCGTCGGCTTGATCGGCACCAACGGCTCGGGAAAGTCCACTTTACTCAAGGCGATCGCCGGTCTCGAGCCCATCGATGGCGGTGAAATTCAGGCCGCTGCGGGTATGCGGGCCATTTATCTGCCCCAGGAGCCACCCATCGATCCCGAACTCACGATTTTGGAGCAGGTTTTAGCCGACAGTCGCGAGGCTGCCGCCTCGCTGCTCGAATACGACCAGCTCTCCGAGCAACTCGCCCTCGACCCCACTAGCGATCGCCTGCTGGCGCGCCTGGCCGCAGTCAACCAAAAGCTCGATGCCCTCGGGGCCTGGAAACTCGAAACCAAAGCCAAAATCGCCCTCGACCGGCTCGGCGTGCGCGATTTACAAACCAAAGTTGGCACCCTCTCAGGGGGGCAGCGCAAGCGCGTCGCCCTAGCGGCCGCCCTGGTCGCCGAGCCAGACGTTCTATTGATGGACGAGCCCACCAACCACCTCGATGCCGATGCGGTGGAATGGTTACAGGATTACCTGGCCAGCGTTTTTCGCGGCGCGCTGCTGCTGGTCACCCACGATCGCTACTTTTTAGATCGAGTTGCCCAGCGCATTCTCGAAATCGATCGCGGCGATCTTTGGGCCTACGCGGGCAGCTATTCTTACTATCTCGAGAAGAAAGCCGCCGCCGAAGAATCCGAGGCGAGCACCCAACGCAAACATGCAGGGGTCTTGCGACGGGAGCTCGCTTGGTTGCAGCGCGGCCCCAAGGCTCGCAGCACCAAGCAAAAAGCCCGCATCGACCGCATTGGTGAGATGCAAGAGCGCGAATTTCGTGAAGCTCGCGGCAAAGTCGAAATCTCGGCTGCCAGCCGGCGCCTGGGCAAGAAAGTCATCGAACTCAAAAATATCAGCAAGCACTACGACGGTCGAGTTGTTATTGCTGACTTCACCCACACCTTTGAGCCGGGAGATCGCATCGGTATCATCGGCGGCAATGGCGTCGGCAAGTCTACTTTTTTAGAAATTGCCACCGGTCGCCTGGTACCCGATAGCGGCAGCGTCGAGATTGGCAGCACCGTGGCAATTGGCTACTTCGACCAACACTCTCAAGATCTCGACGCGCGCTCGGAGGACCAACGGGTCCTCGATTATCTCAAAGAAGTCGGGGCCTTCGTCAAGCTCGCCGACGGCACGGAAATTAGCGCTTCCCAAATGCTCGAGCGCTTCTTATTTACAGGCAACCAACAGTATATTCCCCTGCACAAGCTCTCCGGTGGCGAGCGGCGGCGGCTTTTCTTGCTCAAGCTACTGATGGGCGCGCCTAACGTGCTGATTTTGGACGAGCCTACCAACGATCTCGACATCCAAACCCTTAGCGTCTTAGAAGAATACCTCGAAGAATTTGGCGGCTGCGTCATTACTGTTTCTCACGATCGCTACTTTTTAGATCGCACGGCCACGAGCATTTTGGCCTTTCCCGGCGACGGGCAAATTCACACCTATCCGGGCAACTACACGACCTATCTCGAATACAAGCGCGCCCGCGACGCGCGCCAGGCAGCCGCTGCAGAACCGGCACCGCCCGTACCTCCTAAAGCCCAGCCAGCCAGCGCCCCCCCCGCCAAAAAGCAAGACCGCAGCCAGCGGCGCCTCTCCAATTGGGAGCGCCGCGAGTTCGAGGAACTTGAAACCAAAGTCCCGGCCCTCGAAGCCCAAAAAACCGCGCTAGAAGCCGAGATCGGCAGAGTCTTGCCCGCCGATTACGAACGCTTGCAAGCGCTACTGACCGACCTCGAGCGACTCGACGCCCAAATCGAAACGGCGACCGAGCGCTGGCTAGAGCTAGCCGAGCGAGAGTCTTGAGCGCGTCCGTTGCAGCCCAACGCTCGAATGATTAGCGCTCGAATGATTAACGATCGGATTTGCGATCGCCGGGAGGATACTGGGAACTCATTGGGTTCCCTAGCAAGAGCTACCAGCTACGCCCGAAAACTGTAATATTTTTTATCTTTTGGTGGGACTTTCCCCCAGTCATTCCCCAACTTTTCCCCGAACTTCTGGCAATTTCCCCAGATTTTCCCCAGAACTTTCCAGGCAATTTACGAGAATATCGGCGATCGCCTGTTGTCTTCGTAAGGACTCGTCGCGCGCGGTTGGTGGCGATTGCGAGCGCGCAAATACTGAGTTTGTTTGAATTTGTGTAACAAAAAACTACCCAGGCTTCCCATTCTCTCGTCTGAGATTGAAATTAAAATGCATTCTCGAAATATTTTTCAACATTGACAATTCCGCAAGCGGACTTCGACAATGAGGCATCACAAGTGCCCCGGCTCCTTGACAGAGGTCGCCCCTTCAAAAGCTGCCAGGTCTACGATTGCCTCGACCGAAACTATGGGGTTTGGTATGAAAAACGCTTACGTCAGCCTGCTTGCCGAAATTCCACAGGAGCTACATGAGTCTCTAAAGAGCTACCTCGATGCCCACCCCAGCTGGGACCAAGACCGAGTTTTCGCTGCCGCGCTGTCTTTGTTTTTGTTGCAAGATGGCAGCCGCGTCTCCTTTGATTCCCCGGCCTATCGCGACTGCTCTCGCGTCTACCTCGAGAGTGTCTTTCCCTAGCCTCTCAGCGATGCGCCCGGGAGCGCGCGCAACCGACCTTGGTAAAGGCGATTCCTGTCACCACCGGAGGCGTCGCACTGCGATAAGTTACAGCGCGTGGGGGATAGATGACATTCGCTCCTGCTCAGAGAGCAGGAGCTGTAGCGAGTCCTCTCGACCGTTTCGAGACGTTCGCTGTGAGACAGCCAAGGAGGATCGATGAAAGGACGGGCGAGGGCCGATCGAGAAAAGTCTTTTCTAGAGCAGGTGCGCGATCGCGCTAGCTTGCCGGATCTCGCGAGCGCGCGTGCGGTCACTGCGGTGGTCTTTCGCACGCTGCGGGATTTGATGCGCGCGGAAACCGCCGAGCAAATTGCTCTCGAGATCGGCGGCAACGCTGCACCGGCCGACGCCCCAGCCACGACGCAAGTCGATCTGGCGGAACTCTGGAAGGACACCAACCCGCTAGTGGCATTTCTGAGCCAGATTCGGCCGCCCCTTGAGATTGACAGCACGCTATTTCTGCGGCGGGTCAAGTTGGAGGCAGGTTTGCCGACAAGTGTCGCGCCCCAAGCCGCTGTCAGCGCCGTATTTGCCGCCACAAAAGCCAAACTGGCCACCGCGCGCCATTACGAGATTGCCAACCTGCTCTCCGGTGACGTTCGGGACTTGTGGCTGCAGGCTTAGCCGTGAAGCCTTTGAGGCGGGCTCTCTAAAATAGATGCTTGAACCGCCACGCAAGAGGAAAAATATCGTGCTAGACGCCCTCGCCATCGGAGCTGGTATCAGCGGGTTGACTCTGGCCTATCGCTTGCAGCAACGCTGCCCCCAACTGCAGGTTCTAGTCGCTGAGACCCAAGCAACTCCAGGAGGCAATATCAGCAGTTGCAGTGCCAGGGGCTACCTGTGGGAAGAGGGTCCCAATAGCTTCACTCCCTCTCCCGAGATTTTGCAACTTGCTGTCGATGTCGGCCTGCGCGACGAGCTAGTTTTTGCCGATGGCAAGTTGCCTCGTTATGTCTTTTGGCAAGGACGCCTGCACCCCGTTCCCATAAACCCTGCCGCTGCTGTGGGATCGCAACTCTTGAGCCCCTGGGGCAAAATTCGGGCCCTAGCCGGAGCGCTGGGGTTCGTTCCTGCCGCTGCTAGCCTTGGCGATCGCGCCGAAGAGACCGTCGCCGAATTTTTCGAGCGCCACCTGGGGCGCGAGGTGACCGAGCGCTTAGTAGCCCCCTTCGTCTCGGGAGTTTACGCGGGTGCGGCCGACGAGCTGAGCGCGGCGGCGGCCTTTGCTCGCATTCACCGTCTGGCTGCAGCGGGAGGCGGCCTCGTACCGGGCGCGCTAAAAACTGCTAAGGCCCGCAAGGCCGCCCGCAAACCCCGCAATCCCGACTTGCCAGCAGTCAAAGCCGGCCAGCTCTGCTCCCTGCGCGCGGGCCTGCAGCAGCTCCCGCAAGCCATTGCGACCGAGCTTGGCGATGCTGTCTGCTACAACTGGACCCTGAAAGCCCTGCACCGTAGCGAGTGCGGCACCCATTACCGAGCAGAGTTTGCGACCCCCGAGGGTCCCCAGCAGCTTGAAACTCGCAGCGTTATTTTGACGACCCCAGCTCACGCGAGTGCGCCGCTGCTGAGCGAGCTGGCTCCTGCTGCGAGTCAGGCCCTTGGCGAAATTCCTTACCCTGCAGTGGCCTCTGTTATTTTGGCCTACCCGAGCGATGTTTTCCGCCAGCCCCTCGACGGCTTCGGCAACTTGATTCCTCGCGGGCAAGGCATTCGCACCCTCGGCACGATTTGGTCTTCCACCTTATTTGCCGGTCGCGCTCCTGCCGGCCGGGTGCTGCTCTCGAGCTACATTGGCGGCGCGACCGACCCAGAACTCGCCGGTCTCAGTGCGACCGAAATTGCCGCCGCCGTCCATACCGACTTGCAAAAAACTTTGCTAGCTGCGCCCGTCGAGCCCCAGGTTTTAAACGTGCGCCTGTGGCGGCAAGCCATTCCACAGTACATTTGCGGCCATCACGATCGCCTAGCACGAGCTGCCACCGGTCTCGAAGAGCTGCCGGGATTGCACCTGTGTGCCAACTATCTCGACGGCGTCGCCCTAGGCGATTGCGTGCGCCGGGCCGAGGCCAAAGCCGAAGCAATCGCGGCCTACTTGGAGCGAGCCCCCCTACCACAATAGGGCGACTGCACCCCTAGAGGCGATCGTAAACCCGATAATGGCTCCCGGAGCGCGGTAAAACCCCATGACACGGATTCAACTGGTTGTCGGTCTGGGCAACCCAGGCAGCAAATACGACCGCACCCGTCACAATGTCGGGTTTGAAGTGCTCGACCTGCTGGCAAAAGATTGGCAGCTAACCTGGCAAGAGCAGGGACGCTTCAAAGGAATTTTTGCCGAGGGACCGCTGCCGGGAGCCGGCAAAGTACGCCTGCTCAAACCTACAACTTATATGAATGCCTCCGGCGAGGCGATGCGAGCGGTTTGCAACTGGTTCAAACTGCCACCGGAATCGATTTTGACGGTTTACGACGACATGGATTTGCCTGTCGGTCGCCTGCGCCTGCGTGCCAGTGGCTCGGCTGGGGGCCACAATGGCATCAAGTCAGCGATCGCCCAGCTGGGCACCCAGAGCTTCCCGCGACTGCGCCTCGGCATCGGCCGTGCCGACCGCGCCAACAAAGATACGATCTCCCACGTTCTCGGCAAGTTTGCGCCGGCCGAGCGCGAAATCCTCGATCGAGTGCTGCCACTGGCAGTCCGGGCCGTTGAAGTTGCCCTCAAGCACGATTTCGAGCGGGCCATGAACGAATACAACAGTGTCAATATCGCGCCACCTCCTCCGGCCCCAACCCGACCGGATACCGTAGAATGAAGAACTGAGTTTTACCCCCGATACCCGATGGAAAACCGCGCCCTCTACGAGAAGCCGCGCCACGAGCCTGCCGATGTCATTCCGCTGACCCAGGAGCTGGCGCTGCTCGACTGGCTCAAGTCGAACGATCGCCTCATTCCCCGCGATGATAGTCCGGTTCTCGACGAGAGCAAGCCTCGCGAAGATAGCGACATCGATCTCATTCTTGAAGAAGACAACAACGATAGCTTCGACGACGATTCCTCATCGAGTGACGACAACTAGCTGGGAACCCTCGCTTGCCGGGCGCCATCGTCTAGCTTCTGTAGCCGTATTGTCTTAACTGAAAGACTCCAACAGAAAAATTGCGAGAACTCCTTGCTATGGATGCTAAAACGCTAAAGCCGTCGCTGGTGCCATCCGGTCGCTTGCTGCTGGCTGGCTTGGCGGCGGGAATTTTTTTAACGAGCCTGGTCCTTGATGGCAGTAGCGGTCGCCTCAGTCAGTGGCAGGGAGCACTGTGGCTGCCGCTGCTTGCCAGCGCGATCGCTACTGCTGCTGCCGGCGCGATCGCGATTCCCTGGTTGCAGCGCCTCAAAGCCGGTCAGGTCGTGCGCGAAGACGGTCCGCAATCTCACCTCAAAAAAGCCGGCACCCCCACGATGGGGGGGATTTTCTTTGTGCCCGTCGGCGTCGGTCTGGCCTTAATTTGGACTCGATTCGACTCGCAAGTCGTCGCGGTGGCGGCCATCACCTCAGTCTATGGCGCGATCGGCTGGCTCGACGATTGGCAAATTTTGCAGAAGAAATCCAACAAGGGCATCTCCCCGCGCGCGAAACTCGGCCTACAGCTCGGGAGCGCCGTCTTATTTTGTTTGTGGCTGGCTTTTACTCAGCCCGCGAGCATTACGACACTGCCGCTCCCCCTGGGTCTGACGCTGCCTCTGGGCGGTTTATTTTGGGGTTTGGCGGTCTTCGTCCTCGCCGCCGAGAGCAATGCCACCAATCTGACTGACGGAGTCGATGGGCTAGCTGGGGGGACCTGCGCCATTGCTTTGCTGGGATTGGGGGCGCTCATCGCGCCAGATTGGCCGAATCTGGCCATTTTTTGTGCCTGCATCAGTGGTAGCTGCTTGGGGTTTGTCGTTCACAATCGCAACCCAGCCCGTGTTTTTATGGGCGATACGGGCTCGCTGGCTTTGGGCGGCGCTCTGGCGGCCACGGCGATACTCAGCCAGCACCTCTGGGAGCTATTCGTGCTCGGTGGTGTTTTCCTGGCCGAGTCGCTGTCGGTCATCGCTCAGGTGGGCTATTACAAAGCCACCAAAGGCCCGGATGGCCAGGGCAAGCGCCTATTCAAAATGGCACCACTGCACCATCACTTCGAGCTGAGTGGCTGGCGCGAAACCCAAGTCGTCGGGGCATTCTACGCGATCGCTGCCCTGCTGGCTCTGGTGTGTTGGGCGATCGCATCTTGAGGGAGGTCCTCCGAGTATGGCCGGCGAATCTGAAACGGTAGAAAACCCAAAAAAGTTACTCGTTGTCGATGACGAACCTGGCGTTCGGGAAGCGGTCGCAGCGTATCTAGAAGAAGAAGGGGGCTTTGAAGTCCGCTCGGCCGCCAACGCTAAAGAAGGCTGGGAAATCCTGCAGCAGTGGCTACCCGATCTGGTCGTCACGGATGTGATGATGCCCGAGGTCAATGGCTATGCTTTTCTCGAGCAACTGCGCGGCGATCCCCGCTTTCAGACATTGCCGGTCATCTTTTTGACCGCCCGCGGCATGACAACCGATCGCATTCAAGGCTACGACGCGGGCGTTGATGGCTACATCTCCAAACCCTTCGACCCAGACGAGCTGGTGTCGGTGGCACGCAACCTGCTCGAGCGCCGCAGTGCCGCGCTCGGGCTCGATCCGGCCGCAGGCATCGAAGCCATTTCTCAGCAACTCGCCGAAATTCGCGGCCTGCTCGACCGGCAGGGGCCGAACCTACAGCAACAACCGACCGCGCCGACCGTGCGGCTCGATTTGACCCCGCGCGAGCAGAGCGTGCTGAACCTGGTCGCTGAAGGGCTCATGAATAAAGAAATTGCCCGTCGCTTGGATACTAGCGTGCGGAATGTAGAGAAATATGTCAGCCGCTTGTTCGGTAAGACGGGGACCAACAGCCGCACGGAACTCGTCCGCTACGCGCTCCAACATGGCCTCACAGAATGAGCGAGCGCTCTTGTCGCGCGCTCTAACTTTTGAAATGGGCGGCGATCGCACCCGACAACTCACACCTACGCCATACTGAGTAGGAATTCCCTCATTCACTAGGGGTTGACGCGCGACCGGCCCGTCGCTGCTGTTGCCTAGAAGAAGTAGTATCATGGCACCGCCTGCTTCGCACCTGCTCCTCATCCGAGACTTGGGTAACTTGAAGGCTCCCGAGAGCGAGCCCTTCAAGCTCGAAGAGGAGGTGCTGCGCGTCGGCCGCTCGCTCAAGTGCGACATCAAGATTGGTGGCTACGATTGCTCGCGCCTGCACGCAACGCTGGTTCGCCAGCAGGACGAGCGAGGTCGCTCCCACTACATCATTTATGACGGCGACTATCAAACGGGCAAACACAGCGCTAATGGCACCTTCGTCAACGGTCATGCCATCAAGCGATACCGCTTGGGCCACGGCGATCGCATTCTCTTCGGCAGCCAAATTGAGGCAACTTATTGGTATATCCCCGTGAAACCCGCTCCCAATCAAGGCGAGTTTGCCGATACCAAAAGTAACTAGCCCACTGCCTTCAAGACGTTGCCTTCAAGACGTTGCCTTCAAGACCGTGACTGCCAGCCCCGACGCCACATTCCAAAAAGTATTCCAACTCGGGAAGGCCGCCTTCGAGCGCGGCGACTACCGCACCAGCATCGAACGGCTCGAGGCCGCACGGGATATTCTCGGCCCCGGGTCGCGCCAGGGGGGTGAGGCCGGCGTGTGGTTGGCTTCTGCCTACCAGGCAGCGGGACGCACTGCCGAGGCGATCGCGCTATGCAAGCGTTTGGAGCAGCATCCCTTCGAGGCAACCCGCCGCCAGAGCCAGCGCCTGCGCTACATTCTGGAAGCCCCGGTTCTCAGGCGCCCAGAAGAATGGACGGTCAAGATCCCCGATTTGGCAAATTTGCCCGCGAGCGACCCCAAAGATCGGCGCGGCTCTCAAGCATACGTCCCCAACGACGCTCGCTCTCCTGAGACACCTCTCGATCCCGACCGGGCTCTCACGGCTAGCAATCGCTTTGCGTGGGTCGCCCTGGCCGCAGCCGTTCTATTTTTGGGGGGCCTCATAATATTCGGCTGAGCGCTGCTTCACCGTCAGGGTTTGGCGATCGACGCTGAAGCGGCTTGCACCGCTGCTGTAGGTGCCAAATAACCAATCGGCTAGCGGGGCAGTGACATTGAAATTGCCTTGCTTGGATCCTGCCGCGAGGTGATGGAGGACGTGGTTTTGCCACAGCCAGCGATAAAGGGGCGTTGTCTGGAGCCAGCGGCTGTCAATAAAATCGATACCTTCGTGCCATTGCAGCTGCATGTCTTCCTTACCGTGCAGGGCCGGGTGCATGGAGTTCCACATGGCAGATTGGTACGTCACAACGGCCATGGCCCCAAAAATCACCACCAGGGGCGGGAACCCAAATAGCAAAGCATTTAAGGCCAAATAAATTACTACCAACGGCAGAAAGACCCCCAAGGTCGCCGGCCAGAGGAAATACAGCCCCTCGTATTTTTCGAGCCATTGCTCCTGAGGCTCCGCACTGAGATTGTTGCCGTTGAGATAGTTTGAAGCGAGAGGTTCGGCAACATCTCGCCACAGGTGGTGTCTGGCATGGCGCTCGCGGACGCCCTCAAAGGCAACAACGCGCTCGAGAAGGTAGTTTGCGAGGCTATTGCCAGAGTCGTGCATGATGCAGCGGTGAAAGAGCCACTCAAAAACAGAAAACAAGCCGTAGGCTAGGGCGACCGCGAAAAGTGCTTTCATAATCAGACTGAGATTAGGTAGCATGCCTCAGTCTACAGTCGGGGCAACCTGGGGAGCTAGTACCAGCTTGGCAGACATGTTCTGCAGCCAGACATCGACATTGATGCCGAGCAGGCGGCCCAATGCCAACAAGGGCTCGGCTGCCCGCCGCTCGCCAGCAGTCTGAGGAGCGACAGTAGTCCGCAGCCACTCGCAGTAGAGCTCTCGGGCTCTGTCGAGGCCCACTTCAAATCGTAGTTGCTCGGCTAGGCTAATCGTGCGACTGGCGTGGTCTAGGGCGCCCGGGTCCAGAGTTTCGGCCTCGAGTACTCGGTGTAGGGCGTGCCAGAGCAGGCGGCACAGTCGCCCGCCGCTTTCTTCTGTGAGCCGGAGATGGCAGTGCAATTGCTCGGCTTCAGCTACGGCAGCAGCAATGGTTGCCATTGCCTTCGAGCGGCGCTTGGGACGATCGCCCGCCCGTTCGAGGGCCTGCAACCCACGGGCGCAGCGACCGGATAGCACGATTTCGGCAGCAAGTTCTAACTCCGGGAGGACTGGCAACCCATGGCGCTGGAACGCCACCAACAGGCGATGATTGTTGCGATAGGCCCGCTCGTAGGCGCGCTCCAAAGAGGCGCGCGCGCTCTGGCCGAGCTGCTGCAGGATGTGGCGGCGATCCTCGTCAAATAAATCGGCTGGCTCCCAAAGGCGGGGGCCGAAATAACGGGTCATCGCTGCTGTAATGTTCGCTTCGCCTGCGGTAAAACAAGCAAGCAACTCAGCCTTGAGGGCTTCGTAATCCGAGCAATCGGTCCAGTCGAGAACGCTGGCGCGCATTTCCCAATCGTCGAGATGCAGCAGCACGACGATTAACTCGTGGCACTCCCAGGTAATCTCAGACGCGAGCCGGTAGCGGGCGATCGCCAAGGAACGCTCGTCGCTGTGGTGCAGGCGATAATCGCAGCATTCGATGCGATAGCAGTAACTCTGGGTTACCGGCGGCTCCGTATCCGGACCTAAGAAGGCGGCCATCAGGCAATGGATGGCGACCCGCGCGGGCTCCACCCGCGCAGGCGCGACTAGCTGGCGATAGACATCCGCACCGCTGGCGAAGCGGGCCAGGTTAGAAGGTGCTGCAGCGAGGCGTTCGACAAACTCAGCCTCTAGCTCGCCTGCATCGGTGAAATGCCTGGCTAGGTCGATGGCGCGAGCAGCCCGGCAGAGAATCTGCACCCCCTCCGGCCGGGAAATCTCCTCAAAAAACCAACCACAACTGGCATACATCAGCAGGGCCTGGCGCTGCATCTCCAACAGGCAGAGGGCTTGCGAAGCTTCTGTCGGCGAGAGGGGATGGCTTTGGTGGCGAGCCAAGAAATCCCGCGCGCGCCCTCGGCTGCGAATGGCTTCGCTGTAGCCGTCGCGAGCTTGCCAAGGATCGAGCAGGAGCGGCCGGGCATGGGTTTGATAGACAATTGCCAAGCGGTCTCTGAGCCAATCGAGGCTGTCGCGGAGTGGTTGCCGCCAGGCCCCGGCACCCCCGCAGCCACAGTCAGATTGCCAGCGCCCCAGGCCGTGGCTGCAACTCCAGGCCGTCTCAGGAACGACTTCGACTTCCCAAGTTGGCGGATGCAGGCTCAGGTAATGGGCAAAATTCGTCGCCATCCACCCTCGGGCAGGAAACTCGCGAGTGAAAGCATAGGCCAGGCAGCGCTCGCCCCCAGGTTTGTGATGGCCGAAGGTTTCGCCATCGGTAGCGACGCACAGGAGCTGGTCTTCATCGGCGCGATCGAGGCGAATGCCCCGCGCCAAGCGGGCGCTCAGGTGTTCGGCCGAATGCAAAAGATTCCCGAAGGCAATGTCGCGGGCGCTGCCGCCGTCATAAAAGAACAAGTCAAGGGAGCCCCCATCGGGCAAAAAGCATCGATAGGGACGCGTCGAGTCGATGCCCCCCGAGCCATCGCCGCAGTCGTGCCAGGTGCCTTTTCTGGCTTCGGTGAGGGGGCGGCAGCGCGCGGCCTGCGACGGAGCCAGTATGGCAAACTTGATGCCGGCTGCGGCCAGATCGGCCAGCGTCGGGTAGTCTACCGCCGTCTCCGGGAGCCACATGCCCTCCGGCATACGCCCGAAACGCGCTCGAAAATCAGCAATCCCCCACAAAATTTGCGTGCGCCGATCGCGAGCGTTAGCGAGGGGCAAAATAGCGTGATTGTAGGCCTGGGCGATCGCATTGCCGTGGCCGTCGAGCCGCTGGCAACTGCGCCAGTCGGCATCTAGTATGCGTTGGTAAACTTCTGCATCGTGGCGCTCGAGCCAAGAGAAGAGCGTCGGCCCGACATTGAAGCTTAGGTATTCGAAATTATTGACAATGTCAACGATATTACCGACAGGATCGAACACGCGAGCGCAGGTGTTGGGGCGGTAGCATTCGCGGTAGACTCGTTCGTTCCAATTTCGATCGGGATGAGCGCTTGGCTGGCGCTCGATGGTCTCGAGGTAGGGATTCTCGCGCGGGGGCTGATAAAAATGTCCGTGAAGTGTGACGTAGACGCCTGGAGCTGTCGGGCCTTCCATTTTCCACGTTCCTCACTCAATTTGCTCGCACCCCAATTATTGCAAAATCTTCTGGTCCGCTATTAAATCTGTCGCAACATTAAGAAGTGGTTAGCAAAAGATAGCACCCAGGTTGCCACGATATCCTCGAATGGAAGAATTAGCAGGCGCTCTCGACCTTGAAAAATATTATTTTTCTCACCATGCTGGCATTTGCGCCGCTTTCTTTTGCAGCAGAGCGCCTGGAGTGGGGAGCAGCCGTTACTTTCATCTTCGCCGGCCTGGCGGTGGTGCCGTTGGCGGCCTTCATGGGGACTGCAACTGAAGAAATCGCCGTGGCAGTCGGCCCCAACCTAGGCGGCCTGCTCAACGCCACCTTTGGCAACGCGACAGAGCTAATTCTGGCGTTTGTTGCCCTGCGAAAGGGGCTAATTGAGGTGGTCAACTCGACGTTAGTTGGTTCGATGGCGGGCAATCTACTACTGGTGATGGGGTTTGCCATGCTGTTGGGGGGCTTGCGCTACAAAGAGCAGACCTTTCAGCCCGAGATTGCCCGCCTGAACGCCTCGGCGATGAACCTGGCTGTCGCCTCGCTGCTGCTGCCTACCGCTGCTGCCTATACCTCTAGCGAGATGACCGAAGAGTCTTTAGAGCTGCTGTCTGTGGCCGTGGCGGTGGTTCTCATTGTGGTCTACGGTCTGACGCTGCTCTTTTCAATGAAAACCCACGCCTACCTCCACGAAGTAGGCGTGGCCAACCAAAGTAGCGAAGACACTGCCTCTGCCGAGTCTGCAGAAGAGCGCGAATCCCGCTCCAAATTACGGCTGTGGGTCGGTGTTTTGTTAGCCGTCACCCTCGGCGTTGCCTTTGAATCGGAACTGTTAGTAGGCGCCCTCGAAGAGGCCACCAGCAGCTTCGGACTGACACCTTTGTTTGTGGGCGTCATTTTGCTCCCCGTTGTGGGTAATGCCGCCGAGCATGCCACCGCCGTGACGGTAGCCATGAAAAACAAGATGGATCTGTCGGTTTCGGTGGCTGTCGGTTCGACCATGCAGATTGCTTTGTTTGTGGCGCCGGTGCTTGTCCTGGCAGGCTGGGCGATCGGGCAACCCATGAACTTGGTATTCGCCCCCTTCGAGCTGGTGGCGGTGGCCATAGCTGTTTTGATTGCAAATTCCATCAGCGCCGATGGCAAATCAAACTGGCTCGAAGGGATTCTGCTGCTGGCAACCTACGCGGTCATGAGTTTGGCGTTCTATTTTTATCCGGCAGCCATCTAACGCGATTTACTTTTTTGAGTTGCGATCGCAGGCTGGTTTAAGCTGTAATTAAGATCCGTCTTTTACATGGCCCTCGATCGCAGGTAGTCAATACTTCAGCCGATCGTCGTAGGCCATAGGGCTGAAACAGGATTGGTTCGGTGTTTTTCCCGACGTTCGATCGGAGCGTTTCTGCGAGCATATTTTATAAGTGATACGGGGCGAGGCTCCGGGTGATTGAGGACTTCAATCCATGCTCAGGGAACTCTTCGCACTCATAGTTGAGGCTAGCAGCTACCAGTGGTCTGGGAAGCTCGGTGTCACCAACACAGTGGCTGGCCTGGAATGGCAACTCTTTTTTGAGATGGGCCGTTTGGTGTGGGTTGAGGGGGGCGCGCACCCGCGCCGCCGCTATCACCGCCACTTTAAAGCGCGAGGATTCGCGCCCAAACGAGCCGAGATCGATACGACTTCAAATCGCTTGCGGGCAACGATCCTGGCCATTCAGTCAGGTCAGCTCGACCCGGAGTGCCTGCAGAGCTGGTTGAAGGCCGCCGCGCGCGAGGTATTTTTTGACATCAGCCAAGCCTGCAGCAGTTCGCTGCGTCGGGGCAGCCACGGTCAGTTTGCCTGGCACAAAAACGAGCGTCCCAATCGGGAGTTTGTCATGCCTGCGAGCTGGGGCATCGATGCCTGCCTGGCATTCAAGTACGGGCGGCGCGATTGGCGCGAATGGAAAACCGCTGGCTTGATCCGCTGGAGCCCGGATCTGTCGCCGACGATTGCCAGCGAGTATCTGCTGGCCACTACACTGCCGCCTAAAGCCGTAAAGCACGCCACTCAGCTTTTCACGCGCGGTCGCACCATTCGGGACGTGGCCGCCCGCACCCATAAGCGTCCGAAGTCCGTTGCCGCTGCCTTACTCCCGTTTTTGCGGCGGGGTAGCATGACCTTCGAGACTCGCCCCGATCTCGGTCGAGGAGAGGTGCCTGGGGCGCTGGGATATCTGCTGGCGCTCGGGGCGCCTGCTGCCAACTCGCCGGATTTCTCGGAGGTGGCGATCGACGAAGACCCGACCGCACCGCCGGTTGCCGCCCCAGACTATATGGAAGATCCGACCGCACCGCCGGTTGCCGCCCCAGACTATATGGAAGACTCTGTCGCCCGACCCCTTGCCGGCCTGGATCCGCTAGAAGACATAACAGCACCAGCGGCCGAACCAGATCCCCGCAAGCGCACCCGCAATGTAATGACTCCGTCTGACGATGCCGAAGCAGCGGTTGGCCTGGCCAGATTGCTCGATCTCGACACGCGCGCATTCTCAGCAACCACGCGGTTCGTGCCCCTGCGCGCGTGAGGCTGGTTCTCGATTGGAGCGGCTTGGGGCTGGCGCGCTACTGTAAAGAAAAGTATCGAGCGCGACCCATGCAAGCAAAACCGACCTGGCAAATCGAACTACTCTACGATGGCGAGTGCCCTTTGTGTTTGCAAGAGGTGAATTTCCTCAAGCGGCGCGATGCCGATCGCGGCCTGGTCGCTTTTGTTGACATTGCCGACCCAAACTACGACCCGACCGCACATGGAGGCGTTGACTTTGCAACGGCGATGGGGCGCATCCATGCCATTTTACCGGATGGGAGTGTCATTAAAAATGTGGAGGTTTTCCGCCGCGTTTATGAAATCTTAGGTATGGGTTGGGTCTACGCAGCAACGAAGTGGCCGTTTGTGGGGCCTCTGGTCGATCGCGCCTACGACTTCTGGGCCGATCGCCGCCTGGCTTGGACGGGACGCCCCGATCTCGCGACCCTCATCGCTCGCAGAGAGGCTGACTGCGCGAGCAATCGGTGCCGAGAGCGGCACTCAGTTTAGCTTTATTGGCTGCAGGCTTTGCCTGAAAAACTCCGCCAGCAACGCCCTGTGAGGCGGGGCAATCGGCCGCCGCTCTTGCAGGCGCTCGGAATACACAGATCCTGCGGCAATATCTTTTGCTTCGGCCCAACCCCAGTCTTGGCCTTCCTGAAGTGAGAGCATCTCGAGGTCGGCTGTAAACGGCACCGCGAACACGTGCCGCTTGACGCGCTCGGATGCTTGCAGCCGAAAATAGTCCGCCTGCAGGGGCCGAAAGCCAATTTCTTCGGCTAGCTCCCGTTCTAGAGCTACCTGTGGCGATTCTCCTGGCTCGAGGTGTCCGCCAAAAAACCCCCAGAGCCCTGGATGAATGATGGTCGGGATGTCGTCGCGCAACTGTAAAAAAACGCGATCGCCCCGATAAAGAATTGCAATCGCGACTTCGATCGGCTTCATCCGCGCCTCTACTACCCGTAATGCCTGGCTCCGAAGGGACCTGGGCTATTTTACGCCATCACCAAATCTCTCGTAAAGAAACGCAAAAGATTGCGAATTTCTCGAATGCAAATCTTGCGCAACCTGAAGAATACCTAAAACAATTCGGCTCTCGGAAATTCCCATCACTAAGCTGGTGAGTGACCTCGGAGATGACCTCCGGCAGCTCCAGTAGCATCGAAGAGCGGGGAGAGTCGTCACTAGGGGTTTTATTGCAGGATGCAAAGCTTTTTATGGCCGAATCTGTTTTTCCTACTTTTTCCACCGCAATTGTCGCCAGCACCTCAGAGAGCGACGCCAAAGCACGGCAGCGCGCTCGTCGGCTGGTTTGGAAAATTACAATTGCGACCCTCGTACTGATGGCCATTGGCAGCGCCACGCGCGTGATGAATGCAGGGCTCGCTTGCCCGGACTGGCCGCTATGTTACGGGCAGCTGGTCCCCACTCGCCTGCTGGGCAATCTGCAGGTGTTTTTGGAGTGGTTCCACCGTCTGGATGCCTCGGCGATCGGCCTGAGTGCGATCGCGCTGGCGCTGCTGAGTTGGTGGAACCGCCGCCAGCTGCCTCAGTGGATGCCTGCTGCCTCGGTTGTGGCACTGCTCCTCATCGTCGCTCAAGGCGTGCTAGGCGGGCTGACAGTGACCCAACTGCTGCGCTTCGATATCGTGATGGCCCATCTCGGTACGGCATTGTTGTTTTTTAGCTGGTTAGTAGGCATGGGGGTTCTCCTCTTGCCCGCTGGGGCCCCCGTCTCCGGCCGAAGCGCCTGGCTGACAGCTGGGATTGCGGCGACAGGGCTGGTTTACCTGCAAAGCTTGCTCGGTGCGCTGGTGGGGTCGCGCTGGGCGGCTCACCAGTGCCTGGCTGCTGACAAACTCTGCGGCCCGACCTACGCTCACCTGCTAGCAGTAATTCCGACAACCCTCGTCGCCATTTTGCTGGCCGTTGCCGCCTGGAGATCGACCGCCCTACCAGAAGGCGCGCGTCGCTTGGCACTGCTGGCCGGGAGCTTGGTCTGCTTCCAGGTCATTCTGGGCGTGGCGACATACCGCCTGCACCTCCAAGTCGAGCCCCTGACTGTAGCCCACCAAACCATCGGCGCTCTGCTTTTGGGCGTTTTGGTGGCTTTTAGTACCCGTATCGCTCAAAGCCGCAGCGCTGCTATTTGACAGCTTGCTGCCCGGAACCGCACCGACCGTTTTTTACCTAGGGATTTCAAAATGACTGGGACGAGTCTGATCCGACACCACAACAACTTCCTCGAGGTTTGCCAGAGCTACATTCAGCTCACCAAACCACGCATCATCCCGCTTCTACTCGTGACCACGGCAGCCTCGATGTGGTTGGCCGCTGGCGGGCGCGTCGATCCCTTGCAACTGGCAATTGTCTTACTGGGTGGCACCCTGGCTGCGGCTTCAGCCCAAACCCTCAACTGCATCTACGATCGCGACATCGACTACGAAATGCTGCGCACGCGCAAGCGTCCCCTGCCATCGGGGCGCATTCAGATCCAGCACGCGCTGCTTTTTGCCCTGTGCCTGGGGGCGACGTCTTTTTCGCTGCTGGCTTGCTTGGTCAACCTCACGAGTGCGCTGCTGGCCATGGCAGGTATTGCCCTCTATATGCTCGTGTATACCCACTGGCTCAAGCGCCACAGCAGCCAAAATATTGTCATCGGTGGTGCGGCTGGGGCAATCCCACCGCTGGTCGGCTGGGCGGCCGTGACCGGTGGCGAAGTGGGCCTACCTGCTTGGATGCTCTTTGCCATCATTTTCTTCTGGACGCCACCTCACTTTTGGGCGCTGGCACTGATGCTTGAAGAAGATTATGCGTCGGTCAACGTGCCCATGCTGCCGGTCGTTGTCGGTGCTGAGGCCACTGCCCGCCAGATTTGGTACTACACCCTACTGGTGGTGCCCCTAACGCTGTTGCTCGTGTATCCGCTAGGAGTTTCAGGGGTATTTTATGCGCTGAGCGCGCTCGTGCTGGGCAGGCAGTTTCTGCGCAAAGCTTGGCAATTGCTGCAAGCTCCCCGCGATCGCCAGTTAGCCCGCGATACCTTTAAGTTCTCCATCTTCTACATGATGCTGCTGTGCCTGGCGATCGTCATCGATAGCCTGCCTGTCGTGCGCCATGGGACGGCCCTTCTCTTGGGTTGCCATTAGTTTTGCTTGACACCCCTGAGTTGGGGTGCCTAAGATAGTGAGAGCGCGCAATTCTCGATTGCGATTCATTGGCGCGTTCTCGCGGGGGTTTAGCTCAGTTGGTAGAGCACCTGCTTTGCAAGCAGGCTGTCAGGAGTTCGAGTCTCCTAACCTCCAT
>CAYTBI010000049.1:0-29122 GCA_964435975.1 uncultured bacterium | reverse complement strand
GCTATGAAAATGCCTTGGCAGCCTACAGTCAGAGCGGTCAGATAGATGCCCAGGACTGGCTCAATCCCTCACCTAGGGACCAACGCCAATTGTTCCAGGGCAACTCGGTATTGCGGGGTCAAGAGCCTGTGGTTGAAGACCCCATGGCCTCCCTCACGATTCGCTAAGCAAACGCGGTCCCGAGATCTACCCCCGGACGCCCTGCAGGTCCCCTCGCACGATTATTGCCTCTTTGTCGGCATCATCCCAAATCTCCCGGTCATAAGGCAAGTTCCGGTGAGGGGGCTGAGTAACTAAATCAGCATCCGGTTCCCACAAAGATTGGAAAACAACGGACCGAGCACCATGAAATCATCAACCCTTAACCCCCCCTCCCTTACCACTACCCTTTGGGCCTACCTGCAAATCCTCCGTCCCGCCAACATCCTTACTGCCTGGGCCGACATCCTACTCGGCTTCGCCGCCGCTGGCGGTGTCACCCCCGACTTCTGGAATAACCCCATTCTCCAAAGCCGCCTCCTGTGGCTTCTAATAGCCACCACCGGTCTCTACGGTGGCGGCATCACCTTTAACGACATCTTCGATGCCCAGCTCGACGCCCGCGAGCGCCCCGAACGCCCCATCCCCAGCGGTCGAGCCACCCGCACCGGTGCCATCCTCCTGGGCAGCAGCTTCCTCCTCGGGGGCATCATCGCCGCCACCCAAGTCTCTCTCCTCAGCGGCCTTCTCGCCACTGCTGTTGCCATTGCAGCCCTCACCTACAACAAATTCGGCAAGCACCATCCCCTAATCGGGCCCCTCAACATGGGTCTCTGTCGTGGTGGTAACCTCCTCCTTGGCGTCAGCGCCATCCCCGCCATGGTCGGCGAGCGCTATTTTCTGGCCCTCATCCCCATCCTTTACATCGCCGCCATTACCGCCATCAGCCGCGGTGAAATTGAAGGTGGCACACGACAAACCGGCATCATGGCGTTGGGGCTAGTTGGGTCCGCGCTCGCCGGGATTGTCGCCCTCTGCTGGCTGCCTGAGTACCAACTCCTGACGTCCGCGCCCTTCGCAACCCTGCTTGGCTTTCTGGTGCTGCCTGCGTTCATCCGCGCCACGGCTCGGCCCACCGCCAGCAACGTTATGGGGGCCGTCCGCGCGGGCGTGTTGTGCCTCATCGTCCTCGATGCCAGCATTGCGGCGGGTTTTGGCGGCTGGCTCTACGGATTATCTGTGCTGGCGCTCTTGCCAATTTCCCGGCAGCTTGCGGGGCTGTTTGCCGTCACCTAGTCGATCTGGTAGTCACGAACAGTGATGATATCGCGAGTGGATCTCGGAATTGTATCCCCTGCAGGTGAGGAGGGTTCGATGCCCTCTCCTCACCTACCCGCTCGGTCATCTGCTGCCGATAGACCTCCCATTTGCGGTGCCCCTCTTGTGCTGGAATTTTTGAGGCGCCTCGACCCACGTAAAACTCTAGGGACATCGCCTCGCGCCGAAGTACGAAATATCCCCAGTAGACAGGCACTCGCGGAAGGTGATAGGGTCATTGTGTAGTTTTATGACCACGCCTTGACGGGCGCAATTTTCTTGCAGAGGGCTTCACTCCCATGAAAGTTCGGCATTCTGAAGCACCTAGCGATCGAGCACCTGCAGCAGCCAGTAGTGGTTCGGAGTTTGCCGAGGTGCCGTCGTTTCAGGCACCCAGCGTAATGGGGTATGCGGCGGCCCTAGCAGATCGCCGCCTCGCGCCTAGTGCCGTGCGCGTCGCCTTAATTGTGGGGACCATTTTGTTTGCGATCAATCATGGCTCGGCCCTAGCAAGCGGCAAGATGAACCGCACCCGTGCCATCTCGGGCTTGCTGACCTACTTGGTGCCCTACTGCGTGAATGTCCACGGCCAGTATGTCAGTCGCCTGCGCTACCGATAGGGCCTCGCGCGCCGCTGGTGCCAATTGGAATTTGGCCCATACTGGATAGGAGATGAGAGGGGAGCGCAGCCATGCAAATTTATCTCGACTACAGCGCTACAACTCCCGCCCGCCCGGAAGCGATTGCCAAGATGCAGGCTATTTTGGCCAAGCAGTGGGGCAATCCATCGAGCTTGCACGCCTGGGGCCAGACGGCTGCGACGATGCTAGAAGAGGCTCGCTACGCCGTCGCCAGTCTGGTGGGCGCGGCCAATCCCGAGAGTATTATCTTTACATCGGGAGGTACCGAAGCCGACAATCTAGCCATTTGGGGCATTGCCCGCCGCTACGGCCGGCCGCAACACCTGATCGTTTCAGGCGTCGAGCACTCTGCGATCGCTCAGCCAGCCAGCATGCTCGCCGCCATGGGCTGGCGCGTTACGGTCCTGCCTGTCGATACGCTAGGACGAGTCAGCCCGGAAGATTTGCGGGCCGCGCTGCGAGAGGACACGGTCCTGGTGTCGGTTGTCTTCGGCCAAAGCGAAGTCGGCACCCTCGAGCCGATTGCCGAGTTGGGGCAAATTGCTCGCGATCGCGGCGTCCCCTTTCACACCGATGCCGTGCAGGCTGCCGGGCGCGTGCCTATCGACCTGCACCAGCTCCCGGTGGATTTGCTATCCCTATCGAGCCACAAACTCTACGGCCCTCAGGGTGCCGGCGCGCTCTACATCCGCCCGGGCTTGGATCTCGCACCACTGTGGGGCGGGGGCGGTCAAGAAGCGGGCCTGCGATCTGGTACTCAGGCCCTGCCAGCAATTGCAGGCTTTGGCGTCGCGGCCGAGCTGGCAGCTACAGAGTTGGTTGCCGAGGCCGCGCGCCTGACAACACTGCGCGATCGCCTGTTTGCCGCTTTGGCCGATTGCCCCTACCTGCAGCCGAGCGGCGATCTGCAAGCTCGCCTGCCCCACCACGCAAGCTTCATCGCCCGGGTGCCAGCAGACGACAAGCCAGTTACCGGCCGCGCCCTCGTGCGCCAGCTCAACCTAGCCGGCATTGGCGCGAGCGCCGGCTCGGCTTGCCACAGCGGCAAGCTCAGCCCCAGCCCCATCCTGAAGGCACTAGGCTACGACGATCGCGACGCGATGGCGGGCATTCGTTTTAGCCTCGGGCACCAGACGACGGCCGCCGACATTGACTGGACGGCAATGGTGCTGCGGCAAATTCTGGCCCGCTTGGCCGAGCGGCAACCCCTGGCGGCAGGCCGCTAGTGTCACAATGAAGGACAAAATCTCGAAGATCGATTCGACCGGCCGTCATGAGTGCTAGCCCGCAAATTCCCCAAACCCTCGAAAGCGCGATCGCCCAGGCCAAGCAAGCAACGGCTGCTGCTTTGGCAGCCGGTCTCACGCGCGTGCAAGTTGAGTTGGTGTTTCCAGAGATTGCCCTGCGCGCCGAGGCGATTGGGCGGGAGTTTGCGCTCTCGTTCGTTGAAGAGTATGGAGCCACGCTCAAGGTTATTTTTCCCGATACCGGCGCAGCAGCCCTGGCCCGCCGCAACTGGGGAGACCTTGGCTGCACCATCACCGATCTCGGCAGCCGCATGACGCCAGTCGAGCAAAAAGTCGCCGCCGCAGATCGGATCTTCTTATTGGTTTGCCCGTCGGCTGTAGAAATCCAAAAAGTCGAGACACTCTGCAACCTAGCCGGCGATCGCCCGACCATTCTGCTGATCCCGCAGCTTGAGGACGTCTCGATTGTGGGTATCGGCTACGCAGCGCGGCAGCTGCGCGATCGGTTTTTGCGCTTGCTCGAGAGCGTTTACTACCTGCAGCCTCTCGATGGCGCTCTCTTGTACCGCTGCTTCCCAGACCCTTGGCAAGTTTGGCGCCAAAAGAACGAAGAAGCTGATTTCGAGCTGCTCGTCGAGCGCCCGGAAAAGCCAGTCGGCGACGCATTAGAGCGCCTGTTGAATCCGGCAGGCGAACCTACTATCGCAGCAGGCACAGAAGAACCCAAGCCCTCGCCCAGAAAAAGCGGCATCTTAGGAGAGCTACAGCGCTTCTTACGGGCATTGAGTAATTAACGCGGTGCGAGTCTTTGGTATCTATGCCTCGTGCATGAGCCGGACGAAGCGCTCGAACAAGTAATCGGCGTCATGGGGGCCGGGGCTGGCTTCGGGATGGTATTGCACGGAGAAAACGGGCAGGCGCTTGTGGCGCAAGCCCGCAACCGTACGGTCGTTGAGGTTGAGATGGGTAATCTCAACCTCGGCATCGGCCAGCGAGTCTGCCGCCACGGCAAAGCCGTGGTTTTGGCTGGTGATCTCGACTTGCCGTTGCAGGCCCACCGGATGGTTGAGGCCGCGATGGCCGAACTTGAGCTTGTAGGTCTCGCCGCCCAGCGCCAGGCTAAGAATCTGGTGGCCCATACAAATGCCAAACATGGGCTTGCCCGCTGCGAGTAGGGCCTTAGTAGTAGCAATGCCCGCTGTAACAGCCGCCGGATCGCCCGGACCATTGGATAGAAAAATGCCATCCGGGCCGTGGGCCAAAATCTCGGCTGGCGGCGTATCGGCCGGCATAACGATAACCCGGCAACCGTAGCTGGCCAGACGATGGAGGATATTTTTCTTAATGCCGAAGTCGAGGGCGACAACCGTCAAGGTTGCGGGGCTCCCGGGGGCCGTCGCGGCAAATTCCCAAGCCGCCACCGTGCGATCGCGCCACTCGTAGGGCTCGGCAGCCGTAACTTCTCGCACCAAATCGAGGCCAGCCATATTGGGTGCGGCTAGAACTTCCTGCAGGAGTGCTTCGCCATCGAGGATTTCTGTCGAGATGGCCCCGTTGGTGACCCCAGCCGAGCGCAGCTTGCGCGTCAGGGCGCGCGTATCGATGCCGGCGATGCCGATGACGCCGTGGGCGGCCAGGTAATCGGGGAAAGATTGGACCGAACGCCAATTTCGGGGTTGGTGGCAGATGTTCCGCACGATCGCACCACGAGCGTGGGGGCGATCGGACTCGGCATCTTCGGGATTGACCCCCGTGTTGCCAATTTCTGGATAGGTGAAGGTGATAATTTGGCCGCGATAGCTGGGATCGGTTACCACCTCTTGGTAGCCCGTCATGCCGGTGTTGAAGACGACCTCACCGACGATCGTTCCCCTCGCGCCGAAGGCACGGCCGTCGTAGGTGCTGCCATCGGCAAGGACTAAGATTGCAGGTTGAGAAACAGGCATCGCAATACTCGCAATCAGCAGAGCGCCTGGGGCACACTCTAAGAAAGACTAACTTAGCATATCGGCTCTGGGCGTCTGCTTTTGCTCGGATGTCTAGTTTTCAGGGAATCTTCAGTCAATGGGTCTTTGATTTTTTGGAAATCTTTAGAAATTCTTAAATTCTTAAAGCATCTGTCACGGAACTAGCAGCGAAGCGGAGCACATTTGTTTGGCTCGGGCTATCTAGCTCGGGCAGGCAACAGATGAGGGGCACACTCAAGTTGCTGTTGTTTCGAGCGCGAGAGGACTAAGCTCTGGAGGTTAGGAACTTCCTGGTGGCAGCTCTGGCAGTACCAACGCAGCTGATGATTCTTGAATTGGCGCAGAACCACATGGTCGCATAGAGGACAACGTTCCATATTCCTTTCTCGCATCAGTGCTTTCGCTTTTTAGTCTAGGGAGTTTCTAGAAGGGTTTCGTGCTTCCCTGAGAAACCGTATATTCAAAAAATATTTCGTCATTCATCTTTAGAAAAGACTTGTCTCCCCAGGTAATTACACGTCAAGTCTCCATTTGTTACGTATTTTCGAGGGTTTCGATCCTAGGATTGTAAAGGACTCTAAACAAGCGTGTCGATAGCTTAAAGCTCGGTAGACAAAATATCCAAAAACCATCGCTCGAAGCGATCGCCAAACGCCTGCAGAGAATACTCGCTCTCGGCCTGCCGGCGGCAAGTCGCGCGGTCGATTTCCCCAAGGCGCCCGATGGCATCGACGAGCCCCGTAATGCTGTCGGGCTCCACCAGAAATCCGGTCTCTCCCGGCCGCACGATTTCCGCTGGGCCGCCACGGCGATAGGCAATCACCGGCACGCCGCAGGCCAGGGCTTCGATAGCCACGTTGCCAAAGGCTTCTACCCAGCGGGGCGTCATTAGTAGTCCCCGGCAGCGCCCTAACTGCGCCTGCAGCGCCCCTGTCTCGAGAAACCCACCGTAATTCGCCGCCACGGCTGGGTACTCGCGGCAGATACGCTCCCAGTAAGGCACGTCTTGGATTTTGCCAAAGACTCTCAGGGGCAGATTGGCCGCCGCCGCCGCCGCTGCCGCATCTTCGAGGGCCTTTTCAGGTGCAATGCGCCCCAGCCAAGCCAAGGCAGCTTCGGGGGCTCGGTTGAAGTGGTATTGGCTCAAATCGATGCCACTGCCGAGGCAGCGACAAGCCGCTCCGAAGGAAAAAGTCCCCGCCTGGGTACGGGTGTAAACGCCCAGAGTACCGGGAAACGCGCGCGCGACCCGACCGACAATCTCGTCTAGGGCATCGCTGAGAGATCCCATGCTGATGAAGTGGGCGATCGGCTGCGGGAAAAAAGGGGTCAGGTAAAAGGGCAGCCAGTCGAAGGCAAAATTAACCGTAAGGTCAAACTGCGGTGCGAGGGCGCGAGCGCGATCCCATTGCTTGGCCAATACGCTGTCGGCAGGCATGGAAATCGGCTCGGTGCGGACCTGGGTTTGGGCGGGAACTTGCAGATTTCCCGCGATCGCCTCGATGGCAGTTCCTGGCAGTTGGGAGCCTCTCGGAGCCAGCACCAGCACCTCGTGGCCCCGACGCTGCAGCTCGGCTGCCAGGCAGCGCACGGTCAGCTCGACCCCGCCACCTTGTCCGGACCCCAGCGGTCCTACGGGTGTCGATACAAGCAAGAGCTTCATAGATTCTGTCTGAAATGAAACGGCAGTAGCGGTCAGAGTTCGGGGAATTTACCGAGCGCGAGCGCCCGCCAGGAGTAGCCAGGCGAACTTCACTCCTGCGGGAGATTCCCGAATCACAGCCGCGCAGTATTCTCAGTAGAGTCAAGTTTTGCAAATACGGGGTCGGGCAATTTCTATGCAAACTCAGGTTTCATTGGTGCCCGTAACACTTCAGTTCGAACACTGACTTTAGACGTTTGGGATAACAATGAACGCGAGCAACCATAAGGAACCCGCAGGTCTCCGGCAGAAAATCGATCTGCAGCTGCAGCACATGGAAGCACAATTGTGCCAGGAACTCGCAGACCTGGATCGCACGCACGCGCGTCTGACACACGTGCTCGAATGCTTGGCTCGGCACCCCCGCTTCGCTCCGGGCAGCAGCAGCATGCCAGATGCCGGATCGAACCCAGGGCGGCCGTAGCGCCCGAGTGAGAAGAACTCACAGAATCGGCGGAGTGGCACAATAGGAGGCAATCGCAGCCCTATACGCCGGAGGCTCCCAACCCATGAGAATGCTACACACCATGCTGCGCGTCGGCAACCTGGAAGAATCGATTCAGTTTTACTGCGACGTTCTGGGAATGACGCTGCTGCGCCAGAAAGACTATCCCGGTGGAGAATTCACCCTGGCTTTTGTCGGTTATGGCAATGAATCCGACCACACCGTTATCGAGCTGACCTATAACTGGGGCACCGATCGCTACGACATCGGCGACGGCTACGGTCACATTGCTCTGGGCGTCGATGACATCTACAAAACTTGCGAAGACATCAAAGCTCGCGGCGGCAAGGTGACCCGCGAGCCCGGCCCGATGAAGCACGGCTCGACGGTCATTGCTTTTGTCGAAGATCCCACCGGCTACAAGATCGAGTTGATTCAGCTGTCTTCCCGAGCGACTGCCACGAAAGAGCCTGCCGCCACCACCGCTTGAAACGCAGAAGTACCCTAAGCGCGCGGCATCGACCCGCCGCGCATCCACAACCCATGACTGCATCTGCTGCTGCTTCGGAACTCAAGAATGCTTGGGCTGGGGCGCTCGCCGCACCCGGTCGCGAGTTCGTCGCGGCCGAGCTCCCCGTGCTAGCTGGAGCCTTACCCGCAACGCTACGGGGCACGCTCTACCGCAATGGGCCGGGCTGCCTCGAGCGGGGCGGCCAGCGGGCCGGTCACTGGTTTGATGGCGATGGGGCGATCTTGGCCGCACGCTTTACCGGTCGGGTTGCTTCGGCAGCGTACCGCTACGTGCGCACGGCGGGCTATGCAGAAGAAAGCCGGCAAAATCGCTATCTCTTTCCCAATTATGGCCAAACGGCGACCGGCCCGATTTGGAATAACTGGCTGCGCCCCATCAAAAATGTAGCCAATACTTCGGTGCTGGCGCTGCCGGATCGGCTCCTCTCACTCTGGGAAGGCGGCTGGCCCCATGCCCTGGATTTAGAGGACCTCACGACCGGCGGCCCCGATAACCTCGGCTGGCTCTCGACGGGGGAGTCGTTTTCCGCCCACCCTAAAGTCGATCCCCATTCGGGAGAAATCTATAACTTTGGCATCTCCCCCGGCCGAGACGCGGCACTGTTGCTCTACCGCTGCGATCGCGCGGGATCGCTCCTGAAAAAAGCGGCCATACCCCTCGAGGGCTCCCCGCTCGTCCACGATTTTGCCCTCGCCGGGCGCTACGCCGTTTTCTTTGTCGCTCCCGTTCGGTTGAACCTGCTGCCCGCTCTGCTGGGTTTCAAGAGTTTTGGCGAGGCTCTGACCTGGCAGCCGCAGCTCGGGGTGCAAATACTCGTCATAGAGCGCGAGAGCCTGACACTTGTTGCCCGTGGCGAGGCCGATCCGTGGTTCCAGTGGCACTTTGCCAATGGCTGCGAAACCGAGGCAGGCGAAATTCTAGTGGAATTCGTGCGCTTCGAGGATTTCACAACCAACCAAAACCTCAAAGAAGTAGCCACCGGCGAAATCCAGACTCCCGCAGCAGGCAAGCTCTGGCGCGTGCGTCTCGACCCGCAAACCGGGCGTTTAATAGGCGAGGAACCCCTGAGCGATCGCACCTGCGAGTTTCCTGGCGTGCGGCCGGATAAAGTCGGCCGCGACTGGCGCCGTACCTACTTGAGCGTTCACCGAGATGGTACCGTCCCCGGTAGCGAGCTGCTCGGTGCGATTGCTTGCTTCGACCGTCAAACCCAGCACCTCACGGTGGCCGACCCCGGCCCGGACTGCTATCCGAGCGAGCCGATTTTCGTTCCCGACCCCCAAAACCCGACGACTGGCTGGCTGTTGACGGTGGTCTACGACGGCCGCAACCGACGCTCTGAAATTTGGATCTACGCGGGCGATCGCCTCACTGCAGGCCCAGTCTGCCGGTTGGGCTTGCCCGAGGTGGTGCCCCACAGTTTCCACGGCACCTGGCGGCCCGCGTCTTAGGTCAATTCCCCTCGACACTCGAACGCCATGACAGAGCCGCCCGCGCCGCAAAAAATCGAAAACTACATCAAGCTCGACCAATTTCTGAAGTTCTCGCGCGTCGCCAGCACCGGCGGCCAGGCCAAGATGATGGTCCAAATGGAAATGGTCCGGGTCAACGGTGCGCTAGAGACTCGTCGCGGCCGCAAGCTTGTCGCTGGCGATAGGGTAGAAGTCGGCGAGCAAACCTTCACCGTGCCCCCTGAGATCCTGTCGCGCTAGATGAGATTCGGCTTCCCCTCTTGAAGTGGGGAGGCGCGAGCAGGCAAAATTGTAAAGTAACTTTAAGTTTTCCTGAGTTCGCAGGCCTGCGAACTTCTCTCACGCTCATGAGCGCTCGAACCAACCGCCCCGGTCGTAACCTTACAGGCCGCGACCCCAGCTACATTGCCCGCACGCTGCCCCTGCTCGGTTGGTTGTCGCGCCACTACTTCCGCGTAACCTCCGATGGCTGGCAGCACGTTCCTGCCAGCGGCCCGACTCTGGTGGTCGGCTCTCACAACGGCGGCATGGCCACCCCTGACATGCACATGCTCATGTATGCCTGGTTTCAGCGCTTTGGCGTCGAGCGACCGGCCTACGGCCTGATGCATGGAGACCTCTGGGATGTACCGCCCTTTTCTTGGTTGGCGTTCTCTCCCGAGAAAATGGGGGCCATACGCGCCGAGCCAGCGATGGCAATTGCCGCCCTGCGCCAAAAGGCGACAGTACTGGTTTACCCTGGCGGGGCTGACGATCTCTTTCGTCCCCACTACCTGCGCCACCGGATCTTCTTTGCCGGTCGCCAGGGATTTGTCAAGTTAGCCATCCGCGAAGGTACCCCCATCGTGCCGACAATTTCAATCGGGGCACACGATACGCTTTTTGTGGTGGGGAATTTCCAACAGCAGCTCCAGCAACTGGGAGTATTAGATCTAATCTCGCCCCCCAAGCGACCGCTACCGGCATTTCCGATCTATCTGGGCCTGCCTTGGGGGATTGGTGTAGGCCCTATTGCCAACATTCCGCTCCCCAGTCCCATTCACCTGCGTTTGTGCCCGCCCATTGAGTTCTCGCGCTCCGGTCGGGAGGCCGCCTCCGATCGCGACTATGTCGAGCGGTGCTTCCAGCAAGTCTGCCAAGAAATGCAAGCACATCTCGACCGCCTCGTGCGAGACCGGCGCGACGGGCTCATTTAGCCATGACCGGATCGACAACCGGAGCGACGAGCGGTGAAATTGCCGATATCTTAGCTGAGATCGCACGCGAGGCTGGCGAGGCCCTCTTGGCCCTCCAAACCGACACGCGCGTCGTCGCCCGCCGCACCAGTGGCGATCTGACCCTTGCTGCCGACGAGCGCGCGCAAGAACTCATCCTGAGACGTTTGGAGCGCGCGCTGCCGGGGCTGGCAATCGTCGCCGAAGAAGGCGACGATTGCGACCGAGCGCTTCCCCCCACTTTTTTGAGTGTCGATCCCCTCGATGGCACCATTCCCTACTCATTGAGCTGTCCCGATTGGGGAGTGAATTTAGGCTACGTCGAGGCCGGTCGGCCCGTTGCAGGAGCAATTTACCTCCCGGCGACGGGGCAGCTTCTCCGGGTCGATGTTGCCCGAGGAATTTACCTGGGCGATCGGCCCGTTGCCCCCAAGCGCAGTCCGCAGGAGCGCTTCGTATTGGGCTTAGATTTGCACTACGCCACAGATCCGGCCTTCGTGCGTTCGGTTTTGGCACCCCTGATTCCGCAGGTGCGGCTCACCCGCAGTCTCGGCTCGACAGCCGCCCTTACGGTAGACTTTGCCCTCGGGCGCACCGATGCCCATCTCAACCTGCGTGGGGGCGGTATTTGGGATATCGTTACCCTCGGCGCAGTCGCTGCCGCTGGCAACTTCCCCGTTACCGATTTGAGCGGCCGTCCGCGAGATTGGCGCGATCGCACCACGGCGATTTTGACCGGCCGCAGCGCGGAAGTCTTGGCACGGATTTTGCCTCTCACCCAGGCGTTTGTGGCCGGTAACGAAGATCGCTGACAAAATTGACACGGATCGCCCGAGGAAAGACAAATGCTCCTGAAATTGCTTTTGGCCGGGTGCTTGGCAGTACCGCTAGCCGCACTGCCGAGTGCCGTCCGCGCCCAGCCGGCCAGCCAGCAGCGGCCCGGTCGTTCGGCGGCGATCGCCAACGCGCTCGAAACTGCCGAACGGTTCTTGGCCAATGGCATGAGCCTGGCCGCCGAAGGCGAATTTCAGCGAGCCCGTCGCGAGGCCCGAGCCCAGCAAAATCGCGACGGGGAGCGCCGCGCCCTCGTGGGCTTGGCGCGCGTGAAATACGTCAAGGGGCAATATTCTCAAGCCCTGCCACTGCTGCAGCAAGCCGAGCGCTTGGCAGCCGCCCCCGTCGAGCGGGGACCGATTCTGAGCGTTCGCGGCCTAGTCTGGCTCGAGCAAGGGGACTACCGCCGCGCCCACCAAGCCCTTCGCCTGGGGGCAAGCTTTCTGCAACAGGGGGACTTCGAGCAAAGAGCGGCTCTCCAGCAAACGCGCATTGGGTTGGGGCGCGCTCTAGGATTTTTGGGGTGGTACGACCGGGCTTTGCAGACCCTCGAGATCGCTCGGCGCACGACTACCGATAACCAGCAGCGCCAGGTCGCCCTGCAAGCCATCGCCGACGTGCAATTCGATTTGGGGCAATATACCGAAGCCCGCGACACCTACCAACGAGCCCTGACTGCACCAGGGACGGGGCGCGATCGCCTGCGCCGGGCTCAGATCTTGGCGCGCTTGGGCCAAACCGAGCAAGTCCTGGGCAATCTCACGGCGGCAGAAGCCCTCTACCAAGAGGCCCTCGGGCAAATTCGCGGCCTGGGGGCCTGGAGCCAGCAGGTCTTTGCCCTTAATTTCCTCGGCCAACTCGCTGCCGAACGGGGCGACGCCGCGCGCGCCTTGGCGTTTTTTCAGCAGGCACAGGGGACATTTTCGAGCAGCGGCGGTGTCGGCCGAGTGGAGACGCTGCTGAACCTGGGGCGCTACTACCTGCAGCAAGGACAATCCGCGCGCGCCCTAGAATTTTTTAATGAAGCGCTGCTTTGGGCCGAGAAGAACGGCGATCGCATCGGCATCGTGCGCTCCCGTAGCGGCATCGGCGAAGCTCACCTCGAGCGGGGCGACAATCGGCGTGCCGTCACCGCTCTCGAAGCCAGTCTCTCCGAATTCGAGGCCCTGCGCCCCGGCCTGCGCGACAGCCAAAAGGTCTCTCTCTTTGAAACCCAGCGGCAGACCTATCGCTTGCTCCAGAAGGTCTACATCCGCCAAAATAAGCCCGCCGAGGCCCTCGTGGCAGCCGAGCGGGGGCGCGCCCGCGCCTTCGTCGAGTTGCTCGCCAGCCGCCTCTCAGAAAAACCCCTGGCTGCCACAGGGGTTGCCCCACCAAATCTGGTCGAGATTTTGAGCGTCGCGCGCCAGCAAAAGACGACCCTGGTGAGTTACTCGATTCTGTATGACGGCACGGGCCAAGAAACGGATTTACTCATTTGGGTTGTCGATCCCGGTGGCACCCTCACTTTCCGCCAGCAGGCAATCTCAGATATTGCCGAGGGCGCCCTCGCCCGCGGTGGAGTGGCGATAGGCGACAATCGCCGCCTCGAAGGGCTCGTGGCCCAAATGCGCCGGGATATTCGCCGCGGTGGGGCCTCCGGCCAAGTCGCTCTCCCCGCCCGCCAAGCCCATCGCCTGGCCATCGAGCCCATCGCCGACCTGCTGCCAGGCGATCCGAGCGCGACCGTAACGTTCGTTCCAGATGGACCTTTATTTTTGCTGCCCCTCCCCGCCCTACAAGATGCCGAGGGGCGCTTCCTCATCGAGCGCCACGCGATCGCGGTTGCCCCTTCGATCCAGGCCATAGCTCTTACCGAGTCTTTGCCCGAGCTTTCTTTGCAGCGGGCGGCAATTGTGGGTAACCCCGCCCCGATGCCGCAAGATCTTGCTCCCTTGCCCGGCGCGGAAACAGAAGCTCAGACAATCGCCGAGCTTTTGCAGGTGCAACCGACTCTCGGCAGTCAAGCCACCGAGGCAAACGTGCGGGCCCTGCTGCCCCAAGCCAGCCACATCCACCTGGCCACCCACGGCTTTTTTGATGCCCGCCAGGGACTGCAAAGCTCGATTGCTCTGGTCCCGACAGGCGATGACGATGGGTTTCTCACCGCTGCCGAGATTCTAGATCTAGAGCTAAAGGCAGGTTTGGCCGTCTTGAGCGCTTGCGACACCGGGCGGGGCCAGATTACCGGCGATGGCGTTATTGGGCTGTCGCGATCGCTGATGTCAGCGGGCGTGCCGACGACGCTGGTCACCTTGTGGGCCATTCCAGACCTGGCGACAGCAGAGCTGATGGCCGAGTTTTACCGGCAATTGCAACAGAACCCAGCCAAGCCGCAAGCCCTGCGCCAGGCCATGCTCGCAACCAAAGAAAAATATCCCAGCCCCCGAGACTGGGCGAGTTTTGCTCTCATCGGCCGGCCCAATTGACGAGCGTTTACTTAGGGGCAAGCGATCGCGCGATCGCCTGGCGGTAGGCTGCTACTGTCTGCTCGCCAATCGCCTGCCACCCGAGCTGGTCGCAGGCACGGGCGGTTTTTCGGGCCAATGCCTCCAAATCGAGCTGAGTGCTAGCTAGCAGTGCTCCCAAAAGCCCCTCGGGCGCGCCGGCATCGTAGAGCAGCGCGTCTGCCGAGCCCACTGTTTCGGGAATCGACCCCAGGCGCGGGGCTACAACCGGCACACCGTAGGACATCGCCAAAATAATGCTGCCAGAGTTGAGGACGCGCTCAAAGGGAAACACCGCCACCGAGGCCGCACTGAAGTAGAGGTGCAGCGCTTCGTCTGGGACGAACCCCAAGCGCAGATGCGCGCGTGGCGACTCGGCAGCCAAAGCCTCGAGGGTGCGACCGTAGTCTGGTGCGGCATGGCCTGCCACCAGGAGCGTGTCTTCCGGAAAACAGTCGTGGCGATCGCGCCAGCGCGCCAGCAGCGCATCGACTCCTTTGTAAGGCCGAAGCTGCCCCAAACACAGGTAGAGCCTCCCTTCTGGGGGCAGATCCAGGCGCGCGCGCGCCTCCACCTGGGGAATGGCTGGGCCGTAGACACCCCGATAGTGCCCGTGGGGGATGATGCTGGCCTTACCTAGAGAGAACTTATAGTCTGCAGCGATCGCGGCGGCCGTGGCTTGGTTGTGCAAGATTATACGACTGGCTTGGCGGGCCAGCTGCTGCCGAAAGCGCAGCTCCAAACCCGGATTGGGACCCTCGTGGGCGAGATAGTTGTGAACCGTCCAAACCAAGCGCGCGCCGCGCCAGGAGCAGCTTGCCGCCAAATCGGCGAGAAACTTCCCCATGTAAAACAGTTGCCCGGCCCGCGAGCGATCGCGCAAGTAAGGATTGGGCCAATGCAGGTGCACGATGTCGGTGCTACCCGCGCACTCTCCAAGCGATCGCCAAACCGGCAGGCCCCGGCGATAGCCCTTGGGAAAGCGCGCGTCGGCCCCAGCAGCGGCGACCGCCTCAACGAGCAACTGCTGGTAGGGGTTGGCCTCGCGAGCATCGGGCAGCATCAGCACCCTCAAGCGATCCTCACTCCGATGGCTCATTACCCTTGCATCAATGCCTTGAGAAACCCTTGCTTGCTCAATTGCGCGATGCCTTCGCCATAAAGCAGGTGGCGAATCTTGCCCACATAGTGGCGCATGGGCCGCTCGCCGAGGCCTTTTTCGAGGCGAACGTCGTACTCAGGAGGCAGCAGCTCGGCGCCGTGGCGCGAGCCACACAGAGCAAACAGAGTCTGCTCGATGCGCCAAAAATGACTGGTTATCTCGGGCAGCGTCAGAAATTCTTCTAGCCAATCGTAGGAGAGCGACGCTTTGTGGATGACCCCCAAGCCAGAATTGAACCGTTCGATAAGCTCGAAGCCCATTTTTTCTTTAACGGTCGTCGGATCGACGGTGTAAGCGCTGGCCACATCGCTGTTGACGGAGTTTAAGGTGTAGTCGGGATCTTCGAGGCGACGCAGCAGCTCCGTTGGCTCCCGGAAGAATAATAAATCGCTATCAAACAAAAACAAGCGACCGCTCGCTAGATAAGCTGGAAAATCGAAGATTTTGGGCGAATTTGGCGATAAATCGTGTTGCTGGCGCAAAGCCAGAGCCAAGGGATACTTGGCTAGCACCTCCGCTGCGCGCGCGTCGGCCGACGCGCGATCGATGACGCGCGCGTCGGGAAAATGCGCCTGCAACGTAGCCTGTTGCTCGGCAGTTAGGCTCGGATCGCCGTGGATACAAAGAGCATAGTGGCGGCCGGAATAGTGGTAGAAGCTCTTGAGCCCCCAAATCAAGTTCAGCCAGTCGCCTGCAGAAGTCAAAACGTGGATCTCGCAGCAATCGGTTGCGACGGTACCTCGAATCGGGGGCGTCTGCAGGATCTGCGGGCGGAGGACATCGCGCCAGTAGGCCGTGGCTAGACCATGCTCGTACTTTTGCCGAAATTTGAGGACGAGGGCACCCAGGGACATGGTTGCGGATCCCAACTGATACTGCTGACACTGCCGAAGGCCGCGCGGCCGCCAGCCTCCGGTCAATGATAGGCCGACTCAAGGGCGATCGCGCAATTTTTGCGCGGTCCGCAGAATTTGCCCGGCCAGAATTGCCGCCCCAAAGCCATTGTCGATGTTGACAACACCAATGCCTGCCGCGCAAGAGTTGAGCATGGTCAGCAGCGGCGCGACACCACCGAAGCTGGTGCCGTAGCCAATGCTGGTGGGCACGCCGATGACGGGACAATCCACCAAGCCCGCAACTACGCTCGGGAGCGCGCCTTCCATACCCGCAACGGTCACGACCGCATCGCACGCACCGAGCAGCTCGCGATGGGCAAAGAGGCGATGGATGCCCGCAACGCCCACGTCCCACAGCCGCCGCACGGCAAAACCCGACAGCTCGGCGGTAATGGCGGCTTCTTCAGCGACGGGAATATCGGCGGTGCCCGCGCTCAGAATACCGATGGTACTGCCCGGGCAAGGCGAGGGGCCGGGCTGGCCGAGGGCGCAGATGCGCGCTTGGGGATAGTAACGCAAGTCGGTGACGAGATCTTGCAGCTCGGCATAGACTGCTGGCTCGATGCGGGTGGCCATCGCCACGGCGGCGCGGGCACTGAGAGCCTGCAAGATACTCGCAATTTGCTCGGGAGTTTTCCCCGGTCCCCAAACGACTTCGGGAAAACCCGTGCGCAGGTGGCGGTGGTTGTCGAGTTTGGCAAAGTCTGCGACAGGCTCGAAACTCAGATATTTGAGTTTTTCTTGGGCGCGGGCAGGCGAGAGCGCGCCGCTGGCAACGGCTTCGAGGAGCGATCGCAATTCTTCAGGTTGGGTCATGAAACAGGATGGGACGTGTCGTGACTAAAGCGTCGCCCAGCCGCCATCGACTAGGATCTCTTCGCCCAGCACGAATGACGAGTCGTCGCTCGCTAAAAATAGCACCGCCTTGGCCACCTCTTCGGGCTTGCCAAACCGCCCGATGGGGGTTCGGCCCAGGACCTCTTGCGCCACTGCCTGGGGCACCTCCATCTTCGACCAAATTGGCGTCTCAATCGGGCCGGGCGCGACGGCATTCACCCGGATCTGGCGATCTCGCAGCTCCAAGCCCAGCGACCGAGCCAGCGATCGCACGGCTGCTTTTGAGGCTGAATAAACCGACTCGCCAGCCAGGGCGGTTTGGGCGAGAGTGGTCGTGTTGAGAATGATACTGCCCCCTTCGCGCATCAAGGGCTCTAGCTTTTGGACCGTGAAGAAAACCCCTTTGACATTAACGGCCATCTCTTCGTCAAACTGGGCCTCGGTGACCTCACGGAAAGTAGCCCGCCGAGCAATCCCAGCATTGGCAAACAAAATATCGAACTGCCCGAAATGCTCGGCTACAGCGGTAGCCAGCTCATCTAGAGCGGCCAGAGAGCTGGCATCGGCGCGAACGCCCATCGCTTGCGATCCGAGGGCGTTTACTGCTGCTGCTAAGCGTTGCTCGTTGCGGCCGGTGACGATTACTCTTGCGCCCTCGGCGATGAAAAGCTTCGCTGCCTCGAAACCGATGCCAGTGGTGCCACCGGTGATGACGGCGGTTTTATCTGCTAGGCGTGCCATGGTCTTTACTCCTGGGTTGATTGGATAACTTAGAACGATCGGTCAAAGTTAAGACAAAAAAAATTAGCTCCCTGCTTCTAGAGCAGTCAGAACTGCGTCCACGGCCCCAGATAGGGTTCTATCGTCCTCCATCACGCGACCGAGCAGGGCGATGCCCTGGGTCGTGCAGACGAGCAACCGGGCGAAGGCGCGCGGGTCTGTGTGGGTACTAATTTCGCCCGTCGCACGAGCGCGCGCGAGAGTCTCGCAAAAGGCATCCTCAATTTGCTGTAAGTAGCCTCGGAGAAGACGAGCAATATCGGCATCGTCGGTGCTAAAGTCGGCGATGCTATTGCCCAGCAAGCAGCCGTAGCTGCCGGGCCTGGCGTTTGTTTCTTGCCAGTCGCGGAGCAGTGCCTTGAGGTTGGCTAAGGGCGAGCCCTCAGCCGCGAGGCGATCGCGGGCGGTGCGAACGGTTGCTTGCGCGTAGGCCGCCAGCGCCTTAAGAAAAAGCGCCTGCTTGTTACCAAAGGTGTCGTACAAGCTTTTTTTGCCAATCCCCATGTTCTCGAGCAATTCTGAGAGGCTCGCTGCTTCATAGCCGCGCGCCCAAAACACGTCCGTGGCCCTACTGAGCGCCAACTCCGTGTCGAATTGCTTGCTGGGTCCTCGCGTCATGGTTTTTTGCCTGCTTTGAACGACCACAATTTCACGATAGCACAACTTAAACCGTTCGGTCAAAGTTTCAGCGCCCACCCTCTGCAGGTCTTCGGTACCTGCGTTCGCCACTTCGGCTGCATCGAGCATCTCAAAAATCCACCACTGTCAACAGAACGCGGGCGGGAAGCGCGCTCGCCCTATTTCTGAATCGATCGCCTCTGCTGCGGCCAGGAGCTGCATCTCGTGCCAGCGCCGGCCTACGATCTGCAGCCCGATGGGCAAACCCTTGGCGTCACTGCCGATTGGAATGACGACTGCTGGGTTACCCGTCAAGTTGAAAGGCTGAAGATAGGCTCCGTTTGCAACCCAATAAGGCACTGCCTTACCGTCTATCGCGATCGCGCGACCAGTCTGGCAATGGGCAAAAGCAGTCGTCATGGCCACCGGCAAGAGCAGTAGGTCGCAGTCTGCAGTCGCGTTGTCTAGCCAGGTAATGAGGCGATCGCGCTCGGTCAGCGCTTCGAAGTAGTCTCCCAGGCTAGATTGCAGTAAAACCGGTAGCGAGGAACGGGCTGCCAGCAGCGCCCGAAATTCCGAGTCACTGTGCCACCATTCGCGCCAAAACTCCCGAGCCAACTGCCAGAGCACTGACAGCGTCGGCCGCTGAGCGTAGCGTAGGCTCATAGTGCCAATTCGGTAGTAGACCCTCAGCCAGCGCTCCCAGTCCCAGTCAGTGGGCTCGAATCGCTGCAACTTGGCTCCCGCGCCCTCGAGTTGGCGCGCGGCTTGCGCGATCGCCTCTTGAATCTCTCTTTGGGGCCAGAGCGGCGCTATGCCCGGAGCCCAAGCCAGCCGAAGCTTCGCCAGGGGCTCAGGCTCGTCGGGCTCTAGGGGTACCGGTGGTATGTCCGGCTGGGCTGCAGCCGAGCCAGCTATGGCAGCCAGACCCAGATGTAAATCTCGTACCGAGCGAGCGAGAACTCCCACTGTCAGCATCTGCCGAATGCTCTGAGGCAATCCAGGTTGTGGTGGTATATGCCCTAAGGTAGGAACGCGGCGGTCGGTCGGCTTGAGGCCGTAAACTCCGCAGAAGTGGGCGGGTTGGCGGATGGAGCCTCCATAGTCACTGCATAGGTCCAGGCTAGATAGGCCCGCCGACAGTGCCGACGCGCCCCCTCCGGAGCTACCGCCAGCGGTGCGACTCAAATCCCAGGGGTTATTGGTCCGGCCAAAGATCCCATTGCTGCTTTGGTAGTCACCTCCGGCTCTCGGGCCATTCGTCTTGCCCAGGACGATCGCGCCAGCTTGGCGAAGACGGGTGACTGTGGGTGCGTCTCGTGTCGGCACATAGTCAGCTAGCTCTGCGAAGCCCGCTGTCGTGAGTATGCCCCGCGTCTGGAATAAGTCTTTGATGGTAACTGGGACACCATGAAGGGGTCCCCAGACCTCACCGCGTTCTAGGGCAGCATCTGCCTCGCGCGCTCTGGCTCTGGCCCCTTCGATATCAAGGGTACAAATCGCGTTGAGGTGTGGGTTTTTGACCTCGATTTGAGCCAAGTGAGCCTCCAGCAGCATCCGCGCGGAAGTCTCGCGAGACCTTACAAAAGCTGCCAGTTGATGAGCTGGTAAGGCCGTCAGTTGCACCATAGCCCTAACCTATAGGATGAAGTCACTTACGAAATCATAGCATTTTAGTTAAGGGTATTAACTAAGCGTGGGTCGTCCGATTAAAGCCAACTCCCTCACCTCAGAAAATGTGGTCGCTGCGGCAATTGCTTGTATTGATGCCGAAGGCCCTGCTGCTCTGGGTGTTAGCCGCGTGGCAAGGCAGTTGGGCATCAAGCCACCTGCCATCTACAAGCATTTGCCGGGCAGTGCGGGGCTGCAGCGTGCCGTGGCGATGGCGCTCTGGCGGCAATACATCGATTACTGCCGCCAGCAATTGGACCCGGTCGAAGACAACCGAGAGCGCCTTCTAAAAAGTTGGTGCGCCACCCGCCAGTTTGCCCGGCAATACCCCGCTCGCTATCAAGTTATGATGGCCTTCGTGCTTCAGCCTGAGGATGCTGAGGCTGCTGGCATTATTCGAGAGACGCAGCAGTTTGTTATCGATGCGCTGCATTTGTATGGCTTGAGCGAAGTTAAGACGATTGATGCCGTGCGGATGATTGTGGCAACGCTCAACGGCTTTATTGCCCTAGAACAACGCGGTAACTTCACCCTGAGCCGAGATACAGATTCTAGCTTCGAGACGATATTAGAGGCGCTGATGGTGGCTGTGGAATATATCCGCGATCGCCATTTTGGTGGATCTGGCGAAAGCTCCGGGGGATACGACACCCCATCATCTGAGGAAAAATAATGTCTGTCGCTCTTGCGGCGCTCGCGCGCTCGTTTGTGTCTTTTGCTGTTGATTATCGCGAACCTGCAGAACAGAGCTTAAAGTAGAACGTTGACCTCGCAATTAGCTTTCTGCAGGCGCTTGGAAAAAATCCGCGCGAGGAGCTTCATTACCTTTCCATAGATTTTTGGGTGCGTATCGCTGAGACCTTCAACAGCGCCGCGCGAAAAGGCATAGCACTTCACTTTTGTGTCGGCAACCAGGTCAACGACCCTAACCTTGGCGTCGAGGAAGGCAATTTCGCCAATAAAGATTCCCGGGCTCAGCCGCACGTGCCGCTCGCGATCGCTGCCGGGCTCTCGAATCGAAACCGTTCCTTGCGTGAGAAAAAATAGCTCGTCTGCAACTTCCCCAGCGCGCGCGATTGTCTCATCGGGCAAAAATTGCTGGCACGCTGCCACTGAGAGCAAGGTTTCCATTTCCTCCTTTTGGAAGTCTCCAAATAAAGGAAAATTAGCCAAATCGGCAATCTCGGCAGAGCGATTCTTGCCCAGGTGCCGGTCTAGTAGAGCATTCTCGCACCACTCTAGAGCCAGATCGCTACTGGCAAATCTCAAAAGCTCGAGATCGACATAATTAGGAAATGCCGAAAGGATAATCGTTCGCCCGCGAGCGGATAACTCTAATTTTTGCAGCAGGACTTGCGCCTCTCTACGCACGGCACTGACGCGACGGCCGTCTAAAATGAGGTATTCACAATCATCTCCTTCGCGCTCTAGGGTTTCGACTAAGCGCTCGATAGCCAGAAAATCTAGCGCGCCTTGCAATTCGATAATGACGATCGCGCGACCGAGTTTTGAGAGCAGTTGCACTTCGTTTTCCGGTCGCGAGTGACGCGAGCAAAAAGAGCCACCTCGATAAAGTCGGCGTAAGGTCGTGGGCGGTAGTGCGACCTCGAAAATATGTAGGCCGAGGGCTCGACTCAAATCTTGACAGGCCCGAATGCCCCGCACGGAATTGCCGCGGCGATCGAGAGGGGGCGAAAAAATGCCAATGCCCAAGCGTCCGGGCAAAACCACCAAAAGACCGCCCGAGATGCCGCTTTTAGCGGGCATCCCAATATTAAAAAGCCACTCCCCCGAGTAATCGTACATGCCACAAGAGGTCATGACGCTCAAGATACTATCGACGCGATCGCTGGCGATCGCTTGTTGGCCGGTCGTAGGGTTCTTGCCGCCATTAGCCAGGGTTGCGGCCATCACCGCCAGGTCGCGTGCGGTCACCAAAAGGGAGCATTGCTTGAAATAAAGGTCGAGAATTTCTTCGACGCGATCGCCAATCATGCCACAATTAAGCATGAGATAGGCGATAGAGCGATTGCGATGTCCGGTTGCTTTCTCGGAGAGATAGACACTCTCATCGAGCGCGAGAGAGTGCCCTACCAATGCTTCAAAAAACGACAGTATTTCTTGCCAGCGCTCGCCGGCATCTTTGCCCGGAACGAGGCTCGTCGTTGCAATGGCGCCCGAATTCACCATAGGGTTGAAAGGGCGGTTGGAGATGCGATCGAGCACGATCGAATTGAACGCGTCCCCACTCGGCTCGACCCCGACATTGCTCATGACGGCATCCAAGCCATGCTTCTCAAGGGCCAAGCCATAGGCAAAGGGCTTAGAAATCGATTGAATCGTAAAGCTTTCGCGATCGTCGCCGGTGCTGTAGATGCCGCCGTCGGTCGTCGCAATAGCAATCCCAAAGGCATTGGGGTCGGCTTTGGCAAGTTCGGGGATGTAGGTGGCAACGTCTCCCTCTCGCAGGGCGCGATAGCGGTTTTGCAGGAGTTCGAGAAGCTGCTGAATTGGAGATTGAGTCAACGCGCTTTCCTCGCTGTTGTTGGGCTTTTCTCCCTGGGTTTAACCTTACACCGACTCCGCCCTCGGTCTGAATGCAGCTAGAATTCTGAATGCAGCTAAAATTGGGCGAGCCAAAACTAATACAGAAATCTCATGTACGCCCGTCGTATTTTTGCTCTCGTTACTCCCGCGCTGCTGTCGTGCCCGTTTTTTGCACTGCCGGCCCGGAGCCAACCCCTCAATGCCAAGTGTCTGCTCCAGATAGACGACACGACCTACCTCGACGATCGCTGCCACTTTGATATCGGTCGCGACGCGGACTTTTTTTCGGACCTGAGAATCCAGCTTGTCTGTCCTGACGGCCGCAACGCCAATATTTCCCCCTCCTGCGCCGGGGCCGAGCAGCAGGTATCCCAGCCCGGTGTCTTTGGATACCTGGTGCGGCAATCTCCAGGTGCGGCCTCCCTCTGCTGGAACGAGGGAGACCTGCGCCGAGCGATCCCTTGTTTTGAGGGTCTCACCCGCGACGGAGCCTGCTGGGGTAACCCGCGTGCGGCAGTACGCTACAACCCACCCCAGACGCGCAATGTCAAGTTCTGCGCTTGGGCGCTGTAGGCGCCGATCGCTAGCGCCGCTCGACAGGAATTTGAATGTCGCTGCGCTTCAAAAAGTCGGGAACGTAAGGTCCATCGTAAAAGAAGCGACGGGGCGGCCCCACAACACCATACTCTGGATGCTGGGCCAACCATCCCTGGAGCTGCCGAACGCCCCGCACGTAACTCTCGTAGTCGTAGCCACCCCGAACGCCGAGACTGAGAGCCGTCATTGGCGGTAGGTCTTCTATTTGCACGTTGCCCTCTACGGCTTTGGGCACGATATCCGGGCTGCGATACAAAAACGAAACGGCGGCATCGCCTTGGGTCGGCGCGCCCTCTTGTAGGGTTGCGCTGGGGTAGCGGGCCTCCACCGGAGCCGTCATTGAGATGTCATTGCTGCTGATGTGACGAAACAGGGGCGAAAACGCCCGAGACGAGGCGCTCCCCAAGTCGCCTGCGATCTGCACGGTGGCCGCGCGGTACTCGGGATACTGTTTGATTTCAATGGTGCCATCGGCTGTAGGCGCGGGAAAACCGTCTGGCAAGGGAGCCGAAGCTGTACCGTAGGCCCCAAACAAGAGCGCCCCAACCCCCAGAGCAATTCCTCCAACAAGTAGCAATTTCCACATGAGCTTCATGGCAAAGTACTCCACACGTGCTGAATTTCACTGTAGCGATCTTGGCTGGTTGCATGTCGTGCTGCGGTTGAGTGGTAGATCGGGCTGCTGCCGAGCCACTCGGGCTTGCCATGCCTGATTTCTGTGATATCCCAGCCTTCCGAGTCGCGTGGGATGGCGATCGCGCTGGCTTGTCTGCCGCCTTTTTCCGCAAGTGTCGATTGCATCTTGGCTGCCGGTCGAGATTGATGCGCAATTGCGACCGCTAAAATAAGCCCAAGTATCTGGGGGCGTCTACTATGACCGCACCAACTACTCATCTGCAGCCTACACGCGTCGCACAGACCTTTCCCGGTTTGAGTTGGGAGCAATTTGAGGCAATTGACAACGCCTTTGCTACTGTCCCCGGCGTAAAATTTCGCTACCTGGACGGCTTGCTAGAAATTATGGTCATTAGTCCCGAGCATGAAGAGCGCAAAGCCACCCTCGGGCTGCTACTCGATGCTTACTTGCGGGCCAAGCGCATCCGCTTCTACAAGCATGGTGGACCTTCTCTGGGGAATAAAGCCCTTGGCAGTCGCAACGAGCCGGACGAATCCTACAGCTTTGGCAGCCGCAAACCTAACCCAGACCTGGCGATCGAAATTGTCATTACTAGCGGTGGTCCCGATAAGCTCGAAGGCTATCGTCGCCTGAGCGTGCCGGAGGTTTGGTTTTGGGAAGATGGCGTTCTGGAAATTTACCATCTGCAAACGGAGAAGAATGCTTATGGGCGATGCAATCGCAGCATTCTTCTCTCAGAATTACCCATCGAGCCATTTTGCCAATACCTGACTTACCATGACCAGTTCGATGCTGTGGATGAATTTCTGCAGGCTCTTGGTAGCTAGGATCGAGAACGTCATGCGCGGGAACCAAAGATGGTCGTCATTCACTCGTATTGGTAGTATCCTCGCCAAGACCAAAAGTATACTTGAAGGGAGCTAGGTCGTAATACTCTCGGAAGAGCTTAATTTTTCCATTTTCGACATGGAAGAGCCTACCATAGGTCTGGCGGTAGTGCCGACCGGTCAGCACGATGTCAACTGCCCACTTAAACTCTGCAAAAATCATTTCTGGATCTTGCATCGGATAGAAAACGAGTTGCGAGGTGAAGTCTGCCGCACCACTATTCTCAGGCCAGGCCGAATAGTGAGCGATTAAGTTCTCTTTGCCGCTAACTCGCTTCGGGAAGCCTGCAGGCGAGAAAGGCATATCCTGCACGGCGTCTTCAGCCCAAACACTGGCGAACTTCTCCATATCTTTCTCTTCTAGGGCTTTGAGGAAATCCCTGATAGCTCGCTCTGTCTTCTGCCGCAGCAGATAGGAAGCTGGGTCGGTAGCAGCTCTCGCGCTAGCTGACTCGAGCGCACTCGCGTCCCCTCTTCCTCATAGAGGTCGAAGGTCTGGCTGGTGATGACCCGGCAATCGAATTCGCGAGTAGAAAAGCCGGCCGAACGGCAATGAGTGACATGAGAATGGGCCCTCCAAGTAGTTTTTTCGTTATTTTCCCTAGAGAGTTTCTTCGAAATGCTTGACAACAGCATCAACAGAAGCATCCACTACTTCGGGACTGTCGTAGAAGTCAAACTGCGTGGCGCCGTCGAATAAAATTAGCTCGACATTCTCGCCACCCTCTTCGGCATATCTTTTAGCGCCTTGAGGAATGGCTGCCGCCTCAGAGTGGACGAGCAGGGCTGGTTTCTGTAGCGTGCGCGCGGTCTGAATCGCGTCGTAGGTCAACCAGCCTTCCCAGGAGGCGGCATTGAACTTATTGTCATATTCTGGGATGAGTCCGCGATCTGATTCCGTGTAATAGGGAGCCTGGAACATTACGGCATTCTCATTGGTCGTGCTGGCGGCTTCTAGGATAGTGGGCTCGGCGGCACTGGCTGCCTGGCGGCTCGTTTCAATGAGGTCGCTGACGCTCTCTGCGCCACCGTAGGTAGCTTCTACAATCTCTGCATCATGCAGCCAAGGCGCGACGAGTGCGAAGGACTGGATATTCGAGTTCTGTGCGGCTGCATCACTCACATAGCCTGCCGACGCGCAGATCCCGAGACCGGCTACGCGCGCGCTATCGACTTCAGGTCGAGTCACGAGATAGTTGGTAGCAGCGTTGATGTCTTCCGTTTTCCGCTGCGGGCTTTCTAGGTACTGCGTGCCATCTTCAACTTTGGATGCTCCCCAGCCCCGGAAATCAAAAACGAGTGCGGCGTACCCGCGATCTGCTAGCTCGGTAGCATAGGTGCTGGACATTTGCTCTTTTACTGTCGTCCAGGCACCGGTAACGACAACGCCAGGCAATTTCTGCCCTTCTTGGTAATTATCCGGCAAGAATAGAGTCCCGACGAGTGTTTCACCTTGGCTTTCAAATGTTACTGACTTCTGCATAGCTGCCTCTGCATTGGTGGCAACTAATGTAGTTGAAATTGTGGCGATCGCGAGTAGGGATTTCATAGTTTTTTCCTTTTGGAAAGTGTTTCTGTTGTCCGATGGGTCCAATATAAACTTCTAGGCCCGGCGCAATCTTGTAGGGGTTTGCTAATTCTTTGAAGATTCTTGCTATTCTGCGTCGGTGGAGAATTCGTCGGTCGCCTCGACCGATCGGGCCACTGTCGCGGGGGACATCGACAACTTGACGATCGCAGCGCCAGACCGTGGGCTGTGCCAGGCTTAGAGCATGAGCGACATCTCCTAACGGATCCACCCGAGCTTGCGGCCGGCTTCGCCGTCTGGCTATCATCGGGCCAAGCTGACTGGGCGACGGGTCGATACTTGAGCGCAAACTGGGACGTTGCAGAACTCGGCGCCATGAAAGAAGAGATCGTCTCGGGCGATCTCTTCGTAAATCGGCTGAGAGTCCGTTAGTGATACGGTGCTTTGCAAGTATGTTGTGGTCAGCTTCTTGAAAGCCTCCGAAGAGAGTTGCAAAAAAGCTCTTCCTTCCCATTGAATTTCTAGTAGCTGGGTGCTAGGCTTGCGACATGGGTGGCTTACCTTTAACGGTCCAGACGCTTGGGCTGCACGAGGTACTCGCGAGCCACAGTCAAGCGGCCGAACGAGTGCACGAACATTTTTGACGTTGCTAAAACTGATATCGATCGGTGGTTCTCACAAGAAGTGGGGGCGATTGATGATTATGTCGTGTCAGTTCGGGTCATGGAGAATTGCCAAGCAGATTTCCACAAGCACGCAAGCACGAGTGAAATGTTTATTGTTTTGAGTGGCAAGTTAACGATAGACCTAGAGGGAGAATCGATCGAGTTGACCATAGGGCAAACTTACACCATCGAGCGAGGAACTTATCATCGGGCGAGAGCGAGTGAGAGAGTCGAGCTTCTAACAATCATCAAAAAAAAGCGCTGAATGATATGAGATATCAAACTCTCGTGGTTAAAGAGTGTGAATAGTTTTAAGGATGTCGATCGTCTCACACACCCAAAGGCATGCACCAATATCTAGAATCTTCGGAATACATAAACTGGAACGACCCAGAGATATTGTCCCGAGCGAAAGAGCTTGCGGAAGATGCCTCGAGCCCGGAAGAAGTCGCTCGTCGATGCTTTAAATTCGTTCGCGACAAGATAAAGCATAGTTGGGACTACAAACTAAATCCCGTTACTTGCAGAGCATCTGATGTTCTCAAATACCAGACTGGTTACTGCTACGCTAAAAGCCATCTTTTGGCTGCGCTGCTACGTGCGAACGGGATCCCTGCCGGTTTGTGCTATCAGCGTTTGACAATTACGGATTCTCCACCATTTTGCCTTCATGGGCTCAATGCCGTGTATCTCGAAGGCTATGGCTGGTACCGCGCAGACGCCAGAGGTAATAAAAAGGGGGTAGCAGCTGAATTTTGTCCGCCAATTGAGAAGTTGGCTTTTCCCATCGTTACCGAGGGAGAGGCCGACCTGCCCGAAATCTGGGCGGAGCCGCTGCCTGTCGTTACTGAAGTGCTCGCTAAAAGTAGAACTTATCATGAGGTTGCCGACAACCTACCGGATATGGAATCAATTGCAGCTGGCAGACTAGTACTGTAGGACTCGTTAGCACTTGCTGTAACTTGCTGCAGACCGAAGTGCTAAAGTCTTGCCCAGGATAGAGTTGTCCTATCGAAAAACCTCTGTTTCCAACCATGGAGTCGCAAATTTTATCGATTGATAGAGCGCAGATATCTGATTTGGAGGCTTTGTCGGCCTTGCTTGACAGCTATAGTAAGAGTAGGGATGGTCGGAACATATCAAGGCGAAAGCCTCGGCGCGTATAGCTTCTCAGTCATAGGCATGTCCTAACCCACTCTTCCACTGCTATAGAGCTACCTCTCGTCTTTACTTTGATTGCAAACAAGAAATTGCCCGTTGCGTGAGGGTCGTCGCAAATCTTGTATCCAGTGGCAAGTGCTGCACTAGCAAGCGGTAGTAAATCGGCCCGTACAAGATGTCCATCGCCAGATCTGGATCTAGGTCGGTATCGAATTCACCCGACTCAATCCCGCCCTGGACGATCTGTCTGGCCACATCGCGGCGGAGATTCAAGAAGCGATCGCGAAAACTCGCCAAGGCATCTGGGTCGAACTGCCCCTCGGCAATAATTTCGGCCACGATACGCCCCACATCCCCACGAAACACCCCGATCAGTCGCTCCATCTGTTTGGACAGGGCTTCGGCCGCCGTCTCTGTCTCGGGAAACGGCAGGACGGCCTCAACTTGAGCCAAAAAGGCATCGACAATGACGGCAGCCTTGCTCGGCCACCAGCGGTAAATGGTCGTTTTGCCGACGCCAGCTTCTGCGGCGATCGCCTCGATACTGACTTTGCGCACGCTACTCTGCTGCAGCAGCGACCAGGCCGCTGCCAGGATGGCGCGTTCGGAATCGACCGAGCGCGGTCGACCGGCTGACACGGAGCCTGGGGCTACTGCCTCAGCAGTTGGTTTCTTGGACTTACGGCGCGGCGATCGATCGGTTTGCGGTTGTGCTTTCTGCCGGGGCATTCCTTCTCCTTCAGACACTAGCTAGCGATGCGTGCCATTATACATACGCTTCGTAGCGAAATAAAATAATTCTGAAGGGGTTGACATTTTTGAGACGGTTCGTTTAGAAGTTAAATATACGCTACGCAGCGTTTCAATGACGATATTGCTAGGAGCCAGCAAAAATGTCGGGTTCGTTTTTTCGTCTGTGCTTACCAGGACTCATCGCGCTGAGCTTAGCCCTCGGGGTTTTGACTCTACCCGAGTCGAGCCGCGCAGAAGAACCACCCGCGCCCGCTATTTCTGAAGCAGCGGTCCGGGCAGCAGACGAAGCTACCATTCGCCAACTGACGGAGCAGTGGTTTGCTGCCTGGAGTCCGGGGCTCGGACCCGTGAATTGGGAAGCGATGGCGCAATTATTCGTGCCGGGAGCGGGCAATCTCCTGGTCTTTGACGACGCGGGTGGCCGCGTCGTCGTGCTGGATAGTTGGACTGACTATCGCAAAACCTGGGAGCCTTTCATGGCCCAGTTTGCGCGGTGGCAAATCGAGCCCGAAGGCGACATCCGCGTCATCGTTGCAGGTGATTTAGC
>CAYTBI010000048.1:0-29280 GCA_964435975.1 uncultured bacterium | reverse complement strand
CTCCTGAGATTCCATCATCTCTTCTTGGGTGTCCACCAAACCCGGACCAGTCCACTCTCAACCACCACCAGAAACGCGAAAACCTTCGCGAAGCGAAGGCATCTCTCAAAAGCCCGTGACGAGACTTGAACTCGTGACCTCACCCTTACCAAGGGTGTGCTCTACCGCTGAGCTACACGGGCAAGATTCGTGAGATGGGCCGGGCTGGATTCGAACCAGCGTAGGCGTAGCCAGCGGATTTACAGTCCGCCTCCATTAACCACTCGGACACCGACCCCGGAACCCACGGTTAGCTAGTATAACATGCCTGGCTGGGCAGCGGAAGGACGGGCTAAAACTCAGCGGAGCAAATGCATGTTGCGCTGCGTCGCTTAATAAGTCGCGATCGAAATCACTTTCTGTTTATTTAAGAACTATAGATTGCCTCAAATAGATTCGAGATTGGTTGCGACACACAAGACACAGCGTCATTAATTTTTCAGAGTGGAGAAATTAATTGAGGTGCACTTAGCATCGTTCCCGCCAAGCCCTTCAGAAGACGGTCGCAGCCCAAATTCTCGCGATGGCCTTGCAATCGCAAGAAAAATTTAATGCTTCTCTTGTGATAGTTTTTAAATGCAAGCTGGGTATATTACTGAATATAGTAATAAGGCTGCCCAAGTGGTTCTCGGACGGAGGCTCTGGCCTGTTGAAATCCGCCTCTGCAGTTGCTCGTTAAGGATCGTGAAAACTGTGAATGCCCAGCTAAGGCACGACTCAAAGTACAGACTTCTCCGCTGCCTGCCAACCAGAAAACCAGGCGGCGGCTTTACATTAATCGAGCTACTGGTCGTTGTCGTCATTGCTGGCATCTTATCGGCGGCCGCCGTACCCAATCTGCTCGGTCAAATTGGTAAAGCCCGTCAAACTGAGGGTGAAGTTGCAATCGGTACCTTCTTGCGCGCGCAGAAGGCATTCTTTTTGGAAAACGGTACGTTTGAAACGAGCATTACATCAACTGATGACCTTCTTGAGGGGACAAATCCTCTCGGCATTGCCCTATCGCTCGATGTTTATGCCGGCGGAAGCATCTCATCAACAGTTGATGAAACCACGATCGCTCTTGGCGACCCGGCGACGACAGCGGCCTTGGGAGTTCGCCTCCTAGAAGGGGAGCTGGAGTTCGACTTTGACAGTGCGGTATTTCTTCAGGTTATTTGCCAGTCTGTTGATGTTGTCGATCCGCAGCCACCATCGGCGGACCCTTCAACCTCATCTGGCACGCCATCGTGTGGCGCAAACGGAATGTCAATTTGACCGCTCGTTGTCTGCCAGGGCCGCGCGGGCCAAAAATATTCCTTAAAAAATGAGAGATCCCCTGCAAAGGCGAGCTACAAAGGCCTTTGAGCGCTCTCCCCAAACCCCTGAAGCGTAGTGCTGCCTCTACCAATGTGCCTGGCCAATCTTCCTGGAGTGGGTTCTTGCGAGAGCAGGCTGGTTGAGGACCCAGGCGATCGTCATCTCGCGCCCAGCCCCCGCTGCTGCTTGCCTTTACTTGCGTCCCTTTTGCATAGCGTGCCCGTATGTCGCCACACAACCTAACCCTCTCCCGCCGCGCTCTTCTGAGATTTTTTGGATTGAGCTTGGCGGGAGGCTTTCTCGGCTACACGCGCTTGAGCAAGCCCGAGCCTGCGATCGCCCAAACCGACCGCCTGGACCTGCCCTACTTCGGTAGCGATAACAAACACGTTGCCGTCATTGGTGGAGGGTTGGCCGGCCTGGCGTGTACCTACGAACTCAGCAAGCGCGGCTTCCGGGTGACGCTCCTGGAGAAGTCTCCCCAACTGGGGGGCAAGGTTGCCAGTTGGCCGATTCGGGTAGGCGATAAGGAATTCATCATGGAACACGGCTTCCATGGCTTTTTCCCGCAGTATTACAACTTGAAGTCTCTCGTTTCCGAACTCGAACTTGAGGGGAATTTTCGCGCTCTCGACTCCTATGCTGTCGCTTTCCGGGGCAACCGCTACGGTCCGGAAGTTTTTCGCCCCAGTCACTCGGCATTTCCCTGGAACGTAGTAGATCTCGCCTTTTCGTCGCCCAATCGCCTGCGCTGGGGTATCAACCTTGCAAGCCCCAAGCACTGGCAGGTTTTTCGAGAAATCGGTGGCTTTTCGATTCCTGAGAGCTTCGATCGCCTCGATGCGCTCTCGGTCGCCGATTGGGTCGGGAATGATTTCCCGCGCGGTCTATACGATCTTTATTTTTTGCCCTTTGCCAAATCTAGCCTGAACGCGCCGGATAGCTTGAGTGCGGGCGAGCTGATGCAGTTTTTTCATTTTTATTTTTTCGGCAATCCCGAAGGATTGGCTTTTAACGGCACTCGCTTCGACATGGGCAGCAGCTTGGTCGATCCTATTGCCCGAGCGATTTCAGCCCGTGGCGGCCAGATTATTACCGAAGCGACCGTTACCGAGATACGCTGGCGCGCGGGCGAAGTTAAGGCTCTGAGCTATTTACAAGGCCGGGATGCCCGGCATAGCAGTCCGTTTTGGGTTGCAGAAAATCCGCGCTTGCAGGCCGAGTTCGAGCGCTCGGATGCCACTCGGTTTTATGGTGCGGGGGATAATGTTTTTGCCAAATCTGCCGATGCTAGCGAGGCGATTTCTTTGACCTGCACCCACCAAGGCTGCACGGTCAAACCCCAAGCCGATGGTAGCTTTATCTGCCCGTGTCATGGCGCTCGCTACGATCGCGAGGGGCGCGTTCTTTCCGGCCCGGCCCAGCGAGATTTAGCGCGCCTGCACGTTAAAAACCAAAGCGAAGCAGCCGTCGAATTGGTGGCAGCCACATCCACAGATGCGATCGCCCAAACCCTCGAGGCCGATTATTTTGTCATTGCTACTGACGTTCCCGGCGCGCATCAGATACTGAATTTAGCCGTAGGCGAGGTGGATGTCGAGCTGCGCGATCGCATCGGCCGCTTGGCTGTTGCCGACCCGTTTGCGGTGGCTCGCTTTTGGTTCGATCGCGATTTCTCGTGGGATCTTAGTGACTTTACCTCGCTTTCGGGGTACCGGCTTGCTGATAGCATCACGCTCTACCATCGCATCCAAGAACAATTCATCGCGTGGCATGCTGAAACGGGCGGTAGCGTCGTTGAGTTGCACGCTTACTGCTACAAAGAGGATGAGTTTCCCACGCAAGAAACCCTCCTCGAAACGTTCGAGAGCGAACTCTATGAGATCGTCCCGGATCTGGCTGAGGCAACTCTATTGCATCGGGAACTGGTCAATCAGAAAAATTTCTCGGGCTATCCGCCAGGGAGCTATCGCGCTCGGCCGGAAACTGTCACCAGCACCTCTAACCTGCTGCTTGCAGGCGATTGGGTGAAGATGCCATTCCCGAGTGGTTTGATGGAGCGTGCGGTTAGCAGTGGCCTTTTGGCAGCGAATGCCGTTCTCCAAAAAGAAGGCCGACAGCGCCGCACGCTCTACTCGGTGAAACCCCAAGGGGCATTTAACTTTAGCTCGCAGCCGAGCGAGACATAGCCCTAGAACAAGAAGGTGGTGCGCACGATGCCCACAAACGCATCGGCATTGTCGCTGTCGTGGTTGGGGTTGAAGATGGCGTAGATCCCCGGCGTGATTTGGATAAATTCGTTGATTTGGTAGCGATACTGTAGTTCGACCAAAACAGAAGTATCCGGATCGTCGTCGGCACCGTCAACATCCGTGACCCTAGGCGGAATGCCCGCCGCGATGCCCAACACATTCCCCTCTCTGCCGAGATCTAAGAACGCCAGCGTGCCAACGACACTGAAGAGATCGGCATCGTCGCCATCGCGCGGACCCGAGACGGCTGTGGCACTGGCAAAAGCACCCCAGAGGGAGAGGCTCACTTTTTCGCCGATGCGGAAGTTACTCTGCAGGCCAAAACGATTGGCGACGGCAGCAGAGTCTCCGCCGAAGGGATCGGCACCGAGGTCGCTACCGGTACCTGCGATTTCGACGTTGCCTTCTTGTTGGAACGTGCGGGCGTAGGTGAAGGCGATATCGATATCGTCCGTCACGGCATAGGTAATCTGGGCGGCGATGTTGTTGTCGCCGGCAAAAATGCCTTCACTTGGGTCGGCCCCGCCATCGGTGGTGCCGTAGAAAACATCTAGGAACAAGCTATCGGTGAGTTCGACATTGACCCCCAAACTCACGTCCTGGGGGCCGCCGTAGACCAGCTCGCTCTCGATGATGGTGGTGGCCAGGCCGCCGGTTGCCTCATCAGAAAAGTCGGGGTTGAGTTCGGGGAGCACGTCGGTGACATCTTGACCTGCCGGACTGATGTTGATGGTGATGCGATCGCTGACGGGAAAGGAATAGATCAAAGCATCGAGAACGATGATGTTGTCTTCGATATCTTCAGCGATATCGATGGCCGCCGCGTTGACGCCACCGCTGGCGTCGACAAAGTCGCTTTGGTTGCCGTTGCGCAGCTCGATCTCCAGAGAATCTTTACCCGTAAAGCTCGTCTCGAAGGCTAGGGTCGTGCGCTGACCGAAGGCGATTTGCTCGTCAACGGCGTCTTCACCAAAGGTCGCGCCGACAGCAAAGACGACTTCTCCCGATAGCTTGGTCGTGGTGGAAAACTGATTGGCTTCTACTGTGTCGACGCGGCTCTCAAGACCGTCAACGCGGCCGCCTAGGGTAGCTAGCTCGGCCCCGAACTCTTCTAGCAGGCCGAAGATGGTCGCCAGATCTTCGCGCGTGACCTCGTCGGGCGCTTCGCTAGGAACGCGGGTACCGGCAATTTGCTCGACTGCCTGCAAGCATGCGTTGAGCGCGGCGGCGAATTCGTAGCGCGTCAGGGCGCGGTTGCCTCGAAATGTGCCGTCGGGATAGCCCGCAATACAGCCGTAGCGCTCGACTAAGTTGCGCAGGGCGTTGTAGGCCCAGTCTCGGGGCGAGACGTCCCGGAGTTGGTTGACATTGTTGAGCTGGCTCATGCCAGTGTTGTCGTAGCGCTCGAGGCTATTTAGCAGGTCGGTCTCGGGCACAGCTGAGGCCGCAGTCGGCACCGAGAGCGCCCCCAAGACGATCGCAGAGGCGATGCCTGCCTGCTGCCAAACTTTACCGTTCGTTCTGATTGCCATTGTTCGATTTCTCCTTACACACCGAAATGGGCCTCGTTTCTGGGGCTCCATTGCTGCTGGCAAACAGGAAGAATTGCCCTTTTGCCCTAGTTACTTGGCAGCCCGTGGCGTGAGAACCAGTTCTTAATGAGAATGATAATGATTCTCATGCAGCATGTCTACATACTTCATCAATATTAGGCGTGGAGTGAGGCGGTAGACTAAAAAACAATAATCGTTCTCTTGGGTTGCTCCGATGAAAGCCAAACTTACCCGGGGTCAGCTGCGCGTGTACGAGCTGCTGCAGGCTACGACAGCTGAGGTTACGGCCCAGGAGGTGCGCGCTCGATTGCGGGCCCAGGGCCGACCTCTCGGACTGGCAACGGTGTATCGGGCGATTAAAGCTCTCCAGCTACAAGGACTCGTGCAAGCTCGGGCATTAGCGAATGGGGAGTGGGTGTATCAGCTCACCCTAGAGGACCGCCACCATCTGACCTGCCTGAGCTGCGGTCTGTCGGTGCCAGTGGAGGAGTGCCCGGCTCATGCCCTGGAGAAAAAGCTTGCCGAGTACTCCCAATTTACAGTTTTCTACCACACGCTGGAGTTTTTTGGCCTGTGCTCGGCCTGTGGAGGGACGTCAGACGCGAGCGGGGCCCAGGGAGTGGGTTGAGTCTCCGTAAATTGGTAGCGAAAGTATTGCCAAGGATAACCACCATTACGGCACTTTCGCGCTACTCCCCTACGGCACTATCGCCAGCAGGTACCGACAACCAACTCGTGATTGACGCCGGCGCAGAAATCTTGTTTTGAGGTTCCCAATCTCGATTTCCGCCCTCCTGCTGTCCGCAGTGCCAAAATTAAGGCCAGACCCCTGGAGAACACAGGCAGTGACTATTGCCCGACGACTGACTTTCGAGCAGTATCTCGAACAGGTCAATGACACTGATAAACGCTATGAGCTGGTTGACGGGAGACTAATCGAATCGCCTCCTGAATCCGAACCCAACACCTCTCTGGCCAACTTCTTATTCCTACAACTAGTCAATGCCGGCCTTCCCTTCCGACAGGTTCAGCCTCACACCTGCGAACTCCAAGTTCCCGTCCTACAAACCGGCGACCCTGCTAACCGCTATCCCGACTTGACCATTCTGCGGCCCGAGCACCTCGAACTTACCCAAAAACGTCTCACGATTACCTTCGATGCCTTGCCACCGTACCTGGTCATTGAGATTGTCTCTCCCGGTGACCGTAACCGCGATCGAGACTACAATCGCAAGCGATCGCAATACGCTGCTCGCGGCATTCCCGAATACTGGTTAGTAGACCCCACCCTTGATGCAATCATCGTTTTGCAGCGCGATCGCGGTTTTTATGAGGAAGTCGGCCAATTCACCGGGGAGTTGCTTGTCAAGTCTCCCCAGCTAGAACAGCTAGGAGTATCTCTCTCCCTGACAGCCGCTCAAATTCTCGGTGCAGTCCGATAATCATGGAGTCAAGCTACCCGTTTCTCCACTATCCTTACCTGAGTACGCTATAGATTGGGCAGCCTCTGCCTAACACCTGGCTGCAGGGGGTGCGGATGGCTAATGTATCAGAGACTCCGTTGGAGTTTTCAGACCGCGCCTCCAAGCTCAAAAACGTTGGGTTAGAGTAAGTCGTTCGACAACCCTCTGGTGCAAGATCGTCGCTTTATTAAGCGGCGGGTGAAATCGAATAGGTCGATCGGAGAGCTTTTCTACCCATTGAGAAATTTATAATAGAGCCAGCTGGGCCCTCTAAGCGTCAGATTGCTAAGCTGAGTCTGCAGTCGCTATTGCTAGCTACGAAACGACAAGAATTGCTCGGGAGTGTCGCGAGATGACGCAGAGGCCATTCGTTGCAGACGATCCTGCAATACCCATGAATTACCTTGGTTTTGTTTTCCGTACGCTCGGCAAGGACGGATACGAAGCTGGGTCACTTTTGGCAGGAACTGGCCTGACTGCGGAACAACTCGAAGATCCGAATTTTCGTTGTGACTTCTGGTCTCATCGCCGCTTCTACAAAAACGCGATCGCACTGACGAACGACCCGCACCTCGGGCCAAAGTTAGCGCAACAGTTTGAAATAAATTACATCGGATTACCGGCCTACGCAGCGATGAACGCAGCGTGTTTAGGTGACGCGTTAGAGATCTTAAACCGTTTCCTCTTTCTAACCTTCCCAGCCATCGAATTCACTTTCCCCGACGAAGAAGTGGAACCACAAACCGGCGAAGTGGCGATCCGCTTGCGCCCAAAGCTTGAGTTTGGCGATATTACTTATTTCGTCTTCTGCAGCGGCTTGGTTGTCTGTGACGGTATTTGCAGACAGACTTTGCGCGCGGTGCAGGCAGCGTCGCGCGCCGAATTAACAATAAGTGAGCCCGAGGGCTGGGTGGATGCCGCGTCATTCCTCAACTTCCCCGTCCGCTTCGATTCTCTCGAACATCGGCTGTTTTTTCCGACCGATCTTTTGCACCAACCACTGCCCGGTGCGGATCCGATCAATCACAAATGGCTTGTTGGACTTTGCGAGCAATTCGCCGCTGAAGCATCGTTCGAAACGACGGTAGACATTCAGGTCGTCACTTTTTTGAAGGCAAGGTGCAATCTCGACGTCTCTATGTCAGAGGTGGCCGCAGCCTTGGGGTACTCAGAACGTAGGCTGCGCCGTCAATTGGAGAGATGCGGTGTGTCTTTTCGAAACTTGGTGGACCAAGTTCGCGAAACCCGTGCGCGCTGGATGCTTGTAAATACCTCTACGACAGTAGAAGCCATTGCCCACGAGCTCGGTTTTGAGACATCTTCTAATTTCGCGCGCAGCTTCAAACGCTGGACCGGCATCACACCCAGAGAGTTTCGCAATGGCCAGAGAGCGCGCGGAAATTTCGGTCAGAAATGAATACTTTTTGGCCGCGCGCGAGCTTTCGCGCAAGTCGGCAACGTGCTTATAATTCACATATTGTTGACGCCCACACCTGCTGGAGCGCTTGCGCGCGAGATCTTCATGCGGACGCTCCGGTCGTCGCGATCTCTGTAAACATTGAGAAGCTCTTGGCGCGCTGCTGAATTGGGCGTCAAGTCCATCTAATAGTGCGTGACTTTAACGCCTATCAGTTGGAATTATTTGAGATAGGAGAAGATTGATATGGGATTCAAGTACATTAATGCTCTAGCAACACCTGAGAATGTAGAGAAGTTGGTGAGACTCACAGACATGGTTGCTGGAACCAAACTAGAAACGTCAAATGTTTTTGACATTGAAGATACATTGCGTGACAGCCCGCTCATGCAGAAGTGCTTGGAAAAAATTCACAAAGATCCCGCTTCAGCTAAAGCTCTAGAAGAGCGTTATGTGGGAGAAGAATATGACCTTAAGAAAATGCTCGAAATGCCTCCGCATTCATTGGGTTGGACTTACGCCAAGGTACTTACCGCACTAGGGTACGATCCCAATTTTTATCGTTTGCGCGAAATCGAGTCGGATGTTGACTATATCACTCATCGAGTTCGCAAGACTCACGACCTGCACCATATTCTGACAGGTTTTAGCTTCGATGATTACGGCGAGATGGGCGTTATTTCTGTCACTGTTGGTCAAATTGGTTATCCAGCATTTATTCTCATTTCTCTACTAGGATCTTTGTTGGGTTATGTTACTGATGCTAAACGTCCAGGGGTTGACAATCCGCTTGAATATAACTTTGACATGGTTTCTGCTGGAATTCGGATGGCCAGACAAGCAAAGCCCTTGTTTCCCATTAAGTGGGAAGAAAATCTGGATCGCCCCTTAGACGAGTTGCGCAGCGAGCTTGACATTCAGCCAGTCACTACTGGTTTAGGGAGTTGGTACGCGCGCCCACATTTACAAGAGGCCATCAGTGCGTAGCAGGCGTTGCTGAGCTATGGTGCCGAATTGGCTTTAGGCAAGCTAGTCCTCGCAGGGAAAATGAAGTCACGCCCTTAAACGGGACATGCTCAATAGATTTAGAACGCTTGAGGGCGTAGCATCGCCTTTCTCACCTAGCGATCGCTTCCAAGCTACAACAACGACTTTCCAATTCCAGAAGCGGGCTAACATTATTTTTACCTAGTAAGACGATTCACCTTATTCTTGCGCTATGACTGACCTGCTCGAACAAAAATGTGTCCCCTACAGTGGTGACATGTTGCCTGCCACCGATGCAGAAATTGCCGAACTCCTACCCCAGATTCCCGACTGGCTCTTAGTGAATGAAGACGGGAGCAAACGGCTGCGCCGGAGTTATACCTTCAAAGACTTTCGATCTGCCATGGCCTTCAGCCAAGCCGTTGGAGATGAGGCGGAAGCCGCCGGGCATCATCCTATTCTGACTACGGAATGGGGCAACGTCACGGTGGAATGGTGGACGCACGACATCGGCGGCCTGCATCAAAATGATTTCATCATGGCGGCGAAAACGGATGCAGTGGCGAAGAAGCCTGCTACGTCTTGAGCTAAAGCAAGATTGAGGCAGATTGCTTTTGGCATACGGTTGGGGCAATTATACTCGTTCAAAAGCCTCAAATAATTGGTGATTCAGGCATAACAACGATATCAACCGGACGCTTATCGCGCCGATCGTGCTAGACGTTATACCTCTAGGCTGGGAGATGCGCGTTAATTGATGGAGTTTCAGTCCTCTCATTCATTCTCAGCCATGTCCTCGATCCAATCACTCCTCAGAGTTTAGGTCTATGGAATTTCAACTCTTCAACTTTCTGATCGCCCCAACACTCCTATTGCTGATGTTGACTTTGGGCTTGAGCTTGACGTTTGCTCGAGTCGCATCCCTGTGGACACAAACAAGACTATTCGACAAATCTATTCTCTCGGTCGTTATCCTAGTCCCTATCGTAGGGATCTTAGCGGCATTACTCCTACCTGTGGGATCTGCCCTTAGAGTTGTCATCTTGGCGATGGCCGCTGCCCCCGGCGCTCCCCTAACCGCGAAGCGAGTTGTGATGTCAGGCGGGAACTTATCCTATGGAGGCAGTTTGCAAGTCACAGTTTCCATCCTGGCAGTCGTCACAGTTCCCTTCTGGGCATTCATCTACGATGCTATCTTTCCAGCCAGTGTGACCATTGATGTTGTCGCTATTGCTAAATCTATTGCCCTGGTTCAGTTACTGCCGATTGGAATTGGGATCCTGATTCAACACTATTGGTCTGCTTTTGCCAATAAAGTCGAGCCTGCAATTACAAAAATCGCAAATATTTTTTTTGTTGCCTTAATCCTGACAGTTCTGGTCAATACCTTCCGTCTCCTTCCTGGCGTAGGAATCTTACCATTTCTGCTAATCACCCCTGTCATTGCTGTGTGGCTGATTTTGGGCCATGTTTTAGGGGGGCCTACGCTGGAACAGCGCGCTACTCTGGCGATCGGTACAATCGCTAGAAATGTTGGTTTAGCGTTGTTACTGCTTCAGCTTAATGTCCCTCCTGAAAGTATGCAGGAGCTACTGCCATTAGTTATTGCATTTGTCTTGGTGGGAGCTGTGGGGGGAGCTATCTATGCTGCCATACTAAGAAAATCCGCAGCGTTTAATTCATGACATAGAAAATAGTCGAATGTTCATGTATCCTACGACATGAAATCAGATACATTTGCCCTGGGTCGAAGTCGAAACAAGAATTGCCAAGTAAATCAGCAAGAACTGTGTGGCAAAATTCTTGTGTGAAAAATCATTGTGCCTGAGTCTATAGATTTTCCCATTGTTGTCCCTTCATTAGGTCTATTAAGATGCGATTGAGTTCTCTTGCCAAGTCTGGTTTCTGGTTACTAATCCCAACCGTGGTTGCCCTAGCCTTCACGGATACTCCGTCCTCAGCCCAACCGGTTATCGAGCGGCCAGCATCTACGCCGATCGCCCAGCAGAATGAGGAGGCCTTGGCACCAAAGCCCAGACGAAACTATATCGGAGTAGGAGGGACCATTGGCCTGTCGGACTCTGATGAAACCGGCTTGGGAGAGGGGGGTTTCTCAATCATTTCTCGGACCGGATTCACCGAAAATTTGGGCCTCCATAGTGCTGCTATTTTTGCCGACGAGTTTACGAGCAATCTTGCTCTCACCGTTCGGCTCCCCATCAAATCCGATCGATCTGGCCGCACCTTGGTTGAGCCTTTTATCGGCCCTGGCATTATCGTCCAAGATGGTGAAATTGATGCACTGGTTTCCGCCGGGGCAGACGTTCCCTTGACTCAGGACATTACTGCAACAGCCCGACTTAATATCGGCTTTCCCAATGACGAGACCGAAATAGGGATTATCTTGGGCCTGGGGTACAACTTTAAGCTGTTCTAAAGCAGAAGTAAGAATTCACCTTGGTAGGGTTTCCTGCTATTTCTGGGGTGTAAGCTCCGCCTAACACCTCGCTGCAGGGGGCGCGGATCGCTAATGCACTGGGCTTCGTTGGATCTCCCGACCGCGCCCCTAAGCTCAAAAACGATGGCAACCGCAATTGCGGGCTTGAAAGCGATAACGATAATCATTATCATTCTTCTGCACCGTACCCTCCCGACTCACGTCAACGGCCATGGCAACACTGCAGACAGATATCGCCATCATCGGAGCGGGGCCCCAAGCACTGACCTTGGTGACCCACGCGCTGCAAAAGAAGGCAAAACTGCGCGATCGCTTCCAGGTTTTCGACCCCAGCGGCACCTGGATGGCCCAATGGCAGCGGCAGTTTGCGGCTCAGGAAATTGCCGAGCTGCGATCGCCAGCGGTCCACCATCCCGACCCCGACCCCCATGCTCTGCGGACCTTTGCTGAAGGGCGCGCTCGAGAGCTTCATCCCCCCTTCGATCGGCCCAGTACTCGCCTTTTCCGTGACTTTTGCAATGCTGTCATTCGCCGCTGGCAGCTGCAGGATTGCATTACCCCGGCCCGGGTAACTCGCCTCGAACCCTTGCAGGAGAGACCCTCTCGATTTTGCTTGACCTTGAGTACTGGTGATACGGTCTTGGCCCGTCGCGTCGCCATGGCCACGGGAGGCAGTCGGCCCCACATCCCAGATTGGGTCTCTCGTGTCGGTTCGGCCTACCCGCCCGAACGGCTGTGCCATGCCAATCGGGTCGAGCTGCCGTCGCTAGCGTCTTTGCGGGGCGAAACCGTTCTAATTATTGGCAGCGGCCTCACTAGCGGCCACTTGGCGGTGGGCGCTGCCAAGCGGGGTGCAAAGGTTCTGATGATGGCGCGGCGGACCTTTCAAGAGAGGCTTTTCGATACCGACCCAGGTTGGCTCGGACCGAAATACCTAAAAGGTCTCTATGCCGAACCGGACATGCAAGCCCGGTGGCGTATGGTGCGAGAAGCCCGCGACGGCGGGTCTTTAACCCCAGCGATGGCAACCCAACTGCGACGGTTGGAGCGGCACGGGCAAGTAACCCTTTACGAGCGCTGCCAGGTTGCCGATGCGCGCTGGCTGGGAGATGCCTGGCAAGTGCGCTGCGACAGCCATTCGGTGCATTATTGCATTGCCCATCAACCGATCGATCGCATCTGGCTGGCCACAGGGGCGTCTCTGGATATCAAAGCCCATCCACTCCTAGAAGATGTGTTGCGTCAGTACCCCATCGAGACGATCGGCGGCCTCCCGGTGCTAGACGAAAACTTACGTTGGCCGGGCTGCGAATTATTTTTGATGGGGCCTTGGGCGGCACTCCAGGTAGGGCCAGTGGCTAGGAATTTGTTCGGTGGCAAGTTGGCCGCCAACCGGATCGTGCCAGCCCTGACTAAAGAGAGCTTGGCTTTCACGCGCAGGTCTCAAACACTAGTTTCCCACACCAAACTCAGCAAACTTTGACAAGTCCTGCGGTCGGCTGCGAGGTCTTGGGCAGCATTATTTCATGCCGAGATCGTCCTGATTTTAGAAATTGCGATCGCGGTAAAGAAAATCCCAGTTTGTACTAGGACAATACTGGGTCCCGATTGTAAGTTGAAACGGGCTGAGAGTATCATGCCGATAACGGCACTCAAGGCACCAATGCCAACCGAGCGAGTGACGTAACTAATAAAGCTTTTCGAAATCAGACGTGCCGCACAAGCAGGGATAACAATAAAAGCACTCACCAATAAAGCTCCAACTCCCGTCAGAGAAGTCCCCACCACCAAGGATAGCAGGACGACAAAAATCGTACGGTGGGTAGAAATCGACATGCCCCGAGCAACAGCCATTGACTCGTCAATGGTAAGGAGCATTTGGGTGCCGAAGGTGAGGCCGACATAACCGGCACAAACGACCAGGAGCAGCCCGCTGACAACTAAATCTGACGTGCGAACGGCCAAGATATCTCCGAACAGCAGGCTTTCTAGCCCGCCTTGGTAGCCTTCGGTCGCCCCCAAAATGATAATTGCTAAGGCGAGGGACGCAGAAAAAATAATGTTGAGTAATGCGTCCGTTCCAAGTTGGGTTCTCTCGAGGAGATAGGACACACTCAGCGCAAAAACAACGGTAGAAGGTAGCACGAAGGCAGTAGGCTCCGAGCCCAAGAGCACCCCCAAACTAATGCCTAGCAAAATTGCATGGGCCAGGGCATCGCTAAAAAAAGATAATTGCCGCAGAATTGCGAAACCGCCGAGCAACCCTCCCATCGCCCCGGTTAAGACACCGCCGAGCAACGCGCGCTGCATAAAGGGAAATTTAAACAGTTCGATAACGCGATCGATTTCGAGAGATAAGGACATGAGTTTGGTTGCTGAAGATACTTCGGCAAAATCCGAGCTAATTGCCATCACCGCAGCGATGGCGGTAGCGGGCAAACTCCGAGCCGTAGACAGCTGCAAGGCTCTCGGGAGACAGGGTTGCTTCGGGCTTGCCTTGACACAGGAGGCACCCGTTGACGCACAAGACGCGATCGCACTGCCGCCGCACCATCTCAAGATTGTGAGACACCTGCAAGATAGCCCACCCCCGCTCTCGTTTGAGCTCCTCAAGGAGTTGATAGAACTCGGCTTCGCCTGGCATATCCAAACCGGCTGGCGCCTCGTCGAGGACGAGCAAACGACGCGGCCGCACCAAACAATAGGCCAGTAACACCCGCTTCATCTCCCCACCCGACAATCCGCCGACGGCTTGCCGCATCAGGGGCAGGGCATTCACCCGCGCCAGGGCTTCCCGCACCGCCGCACGCCGCTTGCGGTGCCCGCACCAGGGCACCTGCAGCCCCAGCGATTGCCAGCCCAGGCCGACAAACTCTTCCACTACCAGAGGGGTGAGGCGATCGAAGGGGTGATTTTGGGGCAGGTAAGCAATCTGCTGGCGAATGGACGCAGGCAAGTGCCCTTGACGGCTCAGGGGCTGCCCTAAAATCGAGATACTGCCACTTTGGCGCGGCAAAATGCCCAAAACTGCCTGGATGAGGGTGCTTTTGCCCGCGCCGTTGGGACCGACGACCGCCGTATCAGTCCCCGCCTCCAAGCAAAAGGAAACCTTCTGCAAGGCTGCATACTTGCCCCGATAGACGGTCAAATCCTCGACTGCCAAAACGAGAGAAGTCATGGAAAAATTTCTCGTCAAAACACCAGCGTCACCCGAGAAGAATCGAGACTCCAGCGCAGGGACGACTGGGTCGTGCCGCCAAAGGCCTCGGCTAGGTTTTGGGCGTTTTGGCGCATTTTTTCCAGGTAGTAGTCCGGTTCGGTGGCACCGGGGCCGCCGACTTCGAGCGGGTCGAATTCACCAATACCGATGCCAAGATCTGCGGCCAAGGCGAGGAAGGGCTGCCCCGCTTGGGGCTCGGCGAGTACGGTTTTCAAGCCCGAAGCATTGACCGTATCGATGACGCGCTTGACATCCTCTGGCGAGGGACTCTCTGCTGGGAGTTCCACCAAAAACTCAGCTTCAAGATTGTAGCTACTAGCAAAGTAGGCGGCAAAATCATGGAAGGCCACAAAAGCTCGTCCGGCGTAAGGCGCGAGTTGCTCGGAGATCTCTGCATCTAACGCTTGCAGTTGCTCGATATAGGCCGCAGCATTGGCGGTGTATTCAGCGCTTCCCTCGGGGTCGGCTGCGATGAGGCCGTCGCGAATGTTCTCAACTTGTTCGATCGCGCGCTTCGGGTCGAGCCAGATGTGGGGATCGAACTCGCCGTGATCGTGGCCGTGCCCCTCTGCTTTACCCTGGCTTGAGTCTTTTGCCGAGTCATTATGGCTGTGACCATGGTCGTGGCCGTGGTCGTGGCCGTGGTCGTGACCGTGCGACTCTAATTCTTCGAATGCCAGTGTTTCGACCCCTTCGCTGGTGTCGATTGCCATCAAATCTGCATTCTCGGCATTGGCAATCGTGTCTTCTAGGAAAAGTTCTATCTCCAGGCCATTTTTAATCAACACGTCAGCCTCGGCAATGGCCAAAACGTCGGCAGGCTTGGCTTGGTAATCGTGCGGCCCTACGTTCGTGGGCAGGAGCTGTACTATCTCAGCCCGGTCGCCAGCAACGGCCCCAGCAAATTGCGTGATGGGAAGGAATGTTGTCACAATCTTCAATTTCTCCTCCACGGTGCTCTCTGAGGTGGGAGCCGGGGCAGGTTGCTGGGTCTCGGAGGCACAACTCCCCAAGCCCAAGGCCAACGCCGCAAAGACTGCGGTGCCAATCCGGCCAACGGGCTGGCGGTGCTTGACGCCTCCTCTTGTCTTGTTGCCTTTCGAAGCGCGTTTGCTAGCTGCGATGGGAGTGCTTGGGGGTTGCTCGGCCATAATCTACATCTATATTTCTTGAGAATGATAATCATACTCATCCTAGAGCAAAATCCTGCTGTCGATCGCGGCCGATGCAAAAGGGCGACTGTGGCCTTGTCGTCGATAAAGGCATCGCACAGGGCCGCAGTCAACCGTTCGCTATCGCAGACCGATCCTCAGCGTGCAGCACCACGGTGGGTGGAAATACCGGTTGTCGCAGTACGCGCGAGACGTCGGCTTTAATGTAGATGACTTGCACTTCCAGAGAACGGTAACCCTATGGATATTATCTGGCTATCGATCGGGGCGTCTTGGGTGAGTGTGTTAGCAGCCGTTGTCTCGGGGCTAGTGAGTGGTGCTTGTAGTGCTTCGTTGATTACTTTGATTAACACCGCACTAGGGCAAGGCTCTCCGCGATCGCTCATTCTTCCGTTCGTCGGGCTCTCCCTAGTCGCTCTTGTTACGGGGGCGATCTCACAGTTTGTGTCGATCGATCTCGCTCAAGACTCTGTTTATCAACTGCGCATACGGCTCAGTCAACGCATTCTCTCTTCTCCACTACAGCAGTTAGAGGCCCTCGGCCCCAGCAAGCTGCTCGCTGTCTTAACTAAAGATGTGCAGTCCATATCAGAGTTTTCGCTTTACCGTTTCTCTGCGTAGACATTGCCGTTATCTGTGGATGTCTGCTCTATCTAGGTACGCTCTCCAACTGGGGGCTGGTAGTTGTCGTCACTTTTTTGGTCGCTGCTGTTGCCCTCGTCCAAGTGCTTATCAACACTGCCTATCGCTACATCGCTCTTGCCCGCAAAGAAGTCGACCGCCTCTTCAAAAACTTCCGCGGCATCACCGATGGCACCAAGGAACTGAAACTCCACGCGATCCGACGACAGCGCTTCTTTCGCGAAGATCTTCAGGTCAGCGCCGCCACTGCCCGCGATTACAACAAAACAGCCTTCAAATTCGCCGCCCTTTCTAGCGGCAGCGGTCAACTGCTGTTCTTTTCGCTCATTGGGCTCATGCTCTTCGCTGCCCCTCAGTTCATCCCCGATGTTCAGCCCGTGCTGCCGGCCTATATCCTCACGCTGACCTACGTTATTAGCTATATCGAAGGTCTTCTCAGACGGTTACCCAGTCTCCTCAGTGCCAATGCTTCCATTCAAAAAGTCAACGAGATGGGGCTCGCGCTCTCCCAACATTCAGAAATTAGTTCTCCGGCAAAACTCGACTATCTGTCTGGCCAGCTACAGCCCTGGCAAACCCTAACGCTTAAAAATATCGTTTATACATATCCAAGTGAAGAAGCAGATGGCGCCTTCTCGGTCGGCCCTATAAACCTGACCGTTAAAGCAGGCGAGTCGGTCTTCATTGTCGGAGGCAATGGCAGTGGCAAATCTACCCTTGCCAAGCTAATTACCGGTCTTTACATCCCGAAGTTAGGCGAAATCTGGCTGGATGACGAATCGATTGTCGATAGCAACCGCGAGTGGTATCGACAACACTTTTCAACCGTCTTTTCAGACTTTTATTTATTCGAGCAGCTGGTGAGTGCCGGAGCGCTAACTGCGGACGAGCAAGCTCGACCCTACTTAGACAAATTGGAGCTTGAGAAAAAAGTTTCCGTGCGAGACGGACGGCTCTCAACCACTGCGCTCTCTCAAGGCTAACGAAAACGCCTAGCACTACTGTCTGCTTATTTGGAAGACCGGTCAATATATCTATTTGATGAATGGGCAGCCGATCGAGATCCTATTTTTCGAGAGATTTTCTATACCCAGCTCCTGGCAGAGCTCAAGCAGCAAGGAAAAACTCTCCTCATCATCAGCCATGACGATCGCTCTTTCCACCTGGCAGACCGCATTATTAAACTAGATTATGGCCGGATAGAGTCCGATTGAGCCCAATCGGGATGTCGAGTTCGAGCCTTCTTCTAGGGTTCGCGGCTAATTATCCGTAAGGTCGGATGTTGGGAAGAACCGCGCCTTCATTTTCGAGTCGCCAGCGGCAAGCGCGAGCCTTCCTTGACGAGACTTACTTGCAACAACGCCCTGCGATGGCCTACTACTAAAACGGAGTCGCGCCCCGCACTTTCCCCAGGCAGACTATCCGTGGGAGTGCGAGCGATCTCCTGATGGGAGGGCATCTGTCATGCTTTGCCGGGCCGGCCGGAGACTTATTGAAACTCAGTTGCAAATAAAGCCTTAGCGTGTATACTCATCGTTATTGCAACTCTATCTCAACTAGCTTCGCAATACAATCCCAAATTGGGGATCGCTCGGGCCACCCCAATTCCCGTAGCGACGCGAAAGCGCGATCGCCAGAGTCTTCGCCCGGTGTTTTACGGCGGTGCCACATGAAACTCAACGACCTACATTCTTTCGATCTCCCGGAAGTTCTCTGGATATCTACGAGCCCGAACTTGCAGCGCTTCGATCGCAGCCTGTTGCAAGTTTTGAGCCGACCGGCGCGGGTGCGCTGCTGGACCTATTGCCAGACTCCCGACGAGCCCTGCTCCCTAGAGGCTGCTGTCGCCATGTTGCGCGAGTATTTGCAAGCTCGCGATCGCCCGGTGCATTTGCTCGGCCATGGGATTGGCGGCATCGTCGCGCTGCTTTATGCCCGGCAGTACCCGGTGCGATCGCTAGTGTTGCTATCGGTAAGTGCCAGCCCAGCGATGAATTGGCACTCCCAGTACTACGCCCTACGCAACTTGCTTCCCTGCTGCCGCGATCGCCTGCTAGCACACTTTGGGAGTATGTTGTTCGACAATCGCGGTCCTGCCTTTGCCACAGCATTGGCCGGCGCGCTAGCTCGAGACTTAGACAATAGCCTGACGCTCCATTCGCTAGCCGGCTACGAAACAATCCCAGCAGGCGGGGTGGAATCGCCTTTGATGGCGTGTCGCGGCGCGCTCGACCCAATTATTGACGCCGAAGAGTGTCTCGATTGGGAGCCCTGGCTCAAGCCCAGCGATCGCTTCTGGAGCTGCCCGCAGGGAAAACACTTTTTCCATCACGACTATCCAGAGACGGTCGGTCGGGCCATTACCGAATTTTGGCAGACTCTATCCACTAAGCCGCTTGTTGCTTTGCCTGCAGATGAAGTCGCCCGAGCGACCGAACGGAACGGCAGGGATTTAAATGGCCGTCGAGAATGTATCTAGCTCTCGACGTTTTCCTGCCGACAATGGCCCTCGCCAACGTGTCCCAAACTAGTAAGGGCCTTCTCTAGGGTTTCATATTCTGCAGGGGCGAGGCTAGCTTCTAGGGCGCTCGTGTCGATATTTAGCGTGTTTCCATTGGCGAGCTGAGCCAGAGGCTCGAACCCTAAAGCACCCGTATTGATGTCATCCTCGGCAGGAGCTTCGCCATCGCCAAAGATATGGTCGAAGTGGAATGTTGCCTCAAGTTCGGCACTCCCTTCAGATGCTAGAATTCCCTTGCGATCGTCGCCGACATATTCGCCGCAGATATAGGCAAGCTGGGTATCGAAATTAAGCGTAAAAGCAATCTCGCGGGTATCTTTTTGGGCCATGCCAACGATGACTATAGAATGGCCGTCTTCATTGGTTACAAGCTGCCAGGCTAGGGCGTTATAAAACCCCGGCGGCGCGCTCTTTTCAGTGACAAAAATTGGCTCGGCTTCGGCGTCGCCTGCAGCCAAGTCGATGATTTTGGGAGTCTCCACCAGAGGAACCGTTACCGAGGCTTGGGGCGTTTCTCCTGAGTCTGGGTCGAAGGCTGGCTCGGTTTGATAGGCCTCTATGTTTGCCAAGGTGACCGCAACGCGATCGAAATCAATACGCCAGCCGTCCTTAGTGGTAAAGCCTTGGCGCACGAAGTCCTCGCCGTTGGCAACTAGTGCCAGCGTTCCTGATTCAGTCGCATCAGGAGTGGGCTCCGGAGCGGGGTTTTCTGTCGATTGCGGTCGAGCGCACGAAACCATAAAGGCCGCGCACGCGAGGCCGAGCCAGTAAATTCGATTCAGTGGCAATTGCATGTTTGTATTTTTGGGTAGCACGAAAATTCCTACAAGGAGCTTGAAGTTAGATTCTTCAGTGCAGCTAGCTCTGCTGTCGCCCCATAGTCGACAATTAAGCGCTTGTTTTCAATGCCTCGGGGGGGTATTTTTTTTGGAAATGAGCAAAAATAAAGCGATACTTATTAAAATTTAATAAAGGCAAGAGTGTTCTCATTTCTTGCAGTTAATTTTTTGTAAAGCTCGAAAAGGTCGCGCCCCGTAACTGAACTGGCCCGGTCCCCGACGGCCAAACGCGAGCATCGGCGACCGCTGGCAAATTTGACCTAGCTGACTTCCCTCGACCCCGCTCTCTAAGTGCAAAACTGGGTATCCCTAACGTCTGCCAAGAACTTGACTGGCTCGGTCAAAGCTTCTAGATTCGCCTCAACGCGATCGAGGCGCGATGGCCCGCGATTCCAGAACGTGGCATCCTCAGCGACACCTATCTCCCATTGAAGGAGCATACTGCGAAGGCTGGCGCTCTATGCTGCCTTCTAGTTTTCCTCACTGCTGCTGTCAAATAGTGAAGATAGCTCCTCGCCCCTCAGGCCGATCGCAAACTTACCTCCTTTGCGGGCCATTTCTTGAAGGGCTGCTATCTGACGAAGGCGCAACAGCATGGGATGTTCGGCCATCGCCTGTGCCTGCTCGAGATCGATTTGGAGTTGGATGCGCGCTTTTTCTCGCTCGGCTTCTGCGGCCAATCTCTGCTGCGTCCGCTCGGCTTCTAATTTTCCAATCAATCGTTCGTTTTCCGCCTGGGATTTGATTTGATTTGCGGCGGCTTCTTTTCTAGCTTCGATTAATTTTGCTTCCGCGCGCCGCTCCGTCTCAAGAACTTGGTTCATGATTTCGCGCAAATTGCCGGGAAAAACTAAATCTTTTACGTCTGCCCGCACAATTTCGACGCCATAACCCGTAGCTGCTGCCGAGACATTGACTTTCACATTGTCAGAAATCTCGTTGCGATCGCTCAGGATTGCGTCTAGCTCTCGACTGGCAAGGAACCGTCTTGCGGCTAATTGAACGTCTTCGTAAATTCGCTCTTCGTAAGAGCTGACACTGTGAACCGCACTCTCGGCATCTCGAACGCGGAAATACACCAGTAGGCTCACGCGAATGGCAACTTTATCAGCAGTTAGAATTTCTTGGCCTTTGATAGTTAGGGAGCGCTCGCGCATGTCTACCAGCTTCACTGCTCGCTGGACTCGGCCAAAGAGCTGGCGCTTGAACTTGTGTTTGCCCGGCCCCAGACTTTTGACAAACGCGCCATCTTTGTAGAGCAGCCCGACAAAACACTCGGGCACTCTATGCACATTTCCCTTGCTCACCCGAATCGCCATCCAAGAAAAATCAAGCTAGGCCCCTACGCACGAGCCACACGCAGTACGGATGTGGGTGGACGAATGATTCAGATCTCCTGGATGAAGACTTTCGCCCCATTCCGCTGCTTCACTGCGGGCGCCTAGCGGAAGCTATCTTAACTGCTTCCGGGCGCGTCTCAAGCGCAGATTACATATTAAGTTATCGAAATAGCCTCATCGCCCCTGATTCTTAGAGGTGCTGGTGTCTGAGTCGTTATTGGGCACGATGGCCAAGGGCGGAACCGTGCAGAAGGCTCGTAACGCTCGGTAGTAGGCGTTCGCGACCATATCGAGAGTTGAAGCAGGCCGAATGACTTTGCCGAGTGCGGGTACTGCCACTGCCATTCCCGTTAGGGGAAAGCACAGCTCGAGGAGTTGCCGGGCACCTTTGGGCGATATGGCATAGGTGGTAAAGCCAAAGGCATTGTTGAGCGGAAGTACGGCCGGAGTCGCCAGGCCAGATTTAAAAGCTAGAATCGCTTGCTCGGACAAAGCTCGAGTCGAGAACGTGCCGCGAATATCGATACCAGGCAAGAGTTTGACATCGAGAACCGAATCAAAGTTATACCCCAGCAGTAAAAAATCCCAGTCGGGGGGAAGCTGTTGGTGGACGCGAAGGAAAGCATCACCAAAGTCCGAGCAGAGTATGGCGTCGTCTTCGCAAACTAAGAGCGTGACATTTCGCTCCACAGCCTCGTGCCAGAGCAACTTATGAGAGAGCGCGCAGCCGATATGGCCTGCCGTAGAGTGCTGGCGATGCTGGCTGTCGGCCAACTTGCTTAGATCCGAGTGCTTTTGCAGTAGCTCGCGGCCATCAACCGCCTCAACCCAGATAAAATGGAGACCTTTTTGCTGGTTGAGTTTCTCAAAGCGATCGCGGCGATCGCGACGGCGTTTTAGATTTAAAACACAAACCCTTAACATCTTCTCTAAGAATCTCCAAGATTCGCAAATTTAGACACCAGATCTCCTACCAAAAGCTACCGTGAGTAGCGACTGCAATTTTCACTTCGACTTGTGAAGGAGAAGACTCGTGAGGCGACGCAAGATTTCGGCCGATTGGCGGTGGTTTGCTGGGTTGTTGGCCGTCCTGCCAGCGGGTCTGTGTGCTCCTGCGATTGCCCGCTCGCTGCCTGCAAACCGAACCATCGCCACGCCGTTGTCTGGGCCAGTTGAGATCGCGCGCGGGACCTCCCCCCAGGCAGATGCAGCTAAGGCAAAGCAACTCTCCGAGCGAGCCCAAAAGCTCTCTCAGAACAAGACGCGCACCTCAGCGGAAGCCGCGATCGCCCTTTACGAAGAAGCTCTACAAATATGGGAGGCCCAGGGCAACCGCTTCGAGCAAGTCTCCGTATTGCTGGCGATCGGGGCAACCCACTACACCCTCAATCAAAACGAGCAAACCTTGCAGTACGCAGAGCGGGCTCTGGCAATTAGTCGCTCGGAGCCCCCCTTCGAGCAACAGCAAGCTTCAGAGGCCTTTTCTTTGGCTATGGTGGGCAACGCCTATCTCCATCTCGAAGACGCGCGGCAAGCCCTGGAGCGCTACCAACAAGCAATCTCTCTATTTGAGGCCATCGGTTTGCCCAATTCGGCAGCATCCGTGCGATCTTCGGTGGGCAATGCCTACAGCCGCCTCGGCGAGACCCAAGCAGCGATCGCCGCTTACGACCGCGCTCTTGCGTTCTACCGAGAGCGCCACAACACCGCCCAACAAATCTTGCTGCTCAAGCTCCTGGGTATCGCCCACGTTACGGTCGGCAACACAGAAAGCGCGCGCCAGGTGTTTCTCGAGCTTGCGGCCCTGCAGGAGAGCGCCCAAAACCCCCTCGGGCAGGCTGATGCCCAGCGCTCTTTGGGCTTATTCCACACCTCCATTGGCGAGAATCGCCAGGCCCTGGCTGCCTACGAAAAAGCCGTCGCGCTCTACGACCGAGCGGCTCAGCTCTCGGGGCATCCCCCCGACCCTTTGGCCTACATTGCTGCCCTCAGCGGTTTGGGAACGGCCTATTTCCACAATGGCCGCCGCGAAGAGGCCTTCACGATACTGGCAACCGCTTTGGGCCGCGCCCGAGATATCGGCAACGATTTACTAGTAGCAGAGCTTTTGGGGACCACGGGCCTACTGCGCAAGCAGCTCGGCGAGACTGACCGGGCGCTGGCACTGCTGACCGAAGCGCTAGAGTTCAGACGCAAGCTCAAGCAACCCGTCCGGGAAGCCGTTACTCTCCGACAAATAGCCGCCCTACATTTCACCTTGGGAGAATTCCAGAAAACTCTCGATTTCTACACGCGGGCGCTGCAGTTGCAGCGCGACGTCAAGGCCAAGCCCGACGAGGCCGTCACCCTGACCGAAATAGCTCATGTCTATCAGGATCTAGGCGATTTCGACTTAGCCCTCGAAACCTACGATCGCGCCCTCGAGCTTTTCGAAAACATTGGCGATCGCGGTGGAGAAGCAGAAGTTTATCTCCAGCGAGGCAACATTCATGCCGAACGAGAAAACCACCGCAGAGCCCTCACAGAATACACGCGATCGCTAGCGCTCTATCGCGAGCAAGAAAAAGCCCTGCAAGTCACGACGGTTTTGGTCAGCCAAGCCCGTGCCTACGAAGCCCTCGAGCAATATCCCCAAGCGCTGGAGGCAGCCACGGCAATATTCGACCTTGCTCGCGACTCTGGGTTTGTGGTGACCGAGGGGCTCGCGTGGGCTATGCAGGGTCGCATTCAGATTGCAGCTGGGGAGCCTCGCAAGGCCCTGGAGGCCCTCTCCAAAGCACTGACAATCGTCAGTGAGAGCGGCTCTCATCTGGGGAGAGTCGGTGTCCTTGAAAATATTGGCAAAGCCCACCAAGACCTAGACGAGCTGCCACAGGCCGCAGAAACCTACGCCCAGGCTCTGGCGCTAGCGCGCGCGGCTGGCGATCGCCTCGGCGAGGCCCAGGCCCACTACCACCTGGCCAAGCTCGAGCGCCAGCGCGAACGGCTGCCGGCAGCCCGCAGCGCCATCGAAGCCGCGATCGACATTGTCGAATCTTCTCGAGGGACGCTCGTGAGCCCCGACCTGCGGGCGTCTTATCTTTCTACTATCTACCGGTACTACGAGTTTTATATCGATCTGCTCATGGAGCAGCATCGGCGATCGCCAACCGAAGGCTTCGATGCCCTCGCCCTCCATGCCAGCGAGCGCGCCCGCGCCCGCAGCTTGCTCGATCTGCTCGCAGAAGCCAACGCCGATATCAAACGTGGCGTCGATCCCCAACTATTGGCCCAAGAACGGAGCCTGCAGCAGCGCCTTCACCACAACGAAAAGCGCCGCGTCGAACTCTACAACGACCCGAACATCTCAACCGCCCAGGCACGACAACTCGAAGCCGAGCGCCAGCAGCTCTTGGGAGCGTATCGAGGTCTCGCAGATCGCATCCGCGCCACCAGCCCCCGTTACGCCGCACTCCAATATCCCGAGCCCTTAGATTTAGACGCCATCCAGCAGCAGGTTCTCGATGGCGACACCCTACTGCTGCAGTACAGCTTGGGTGAAGAGCGCAGCTATCTGTGGGCGGTTACCCCCACCACGCTGCAGAGCTACGAACTGCCCGATCGCGCCACCATCGAGGCTGCTGCCAAAACCCTGCGCCGCCGGATCCGGCCCCAAGGCACTTCACAAGCTGCAGCCACTCGCCTCGGGCAGATGCTCCTCGAGCCGGTGGCCGCTCGGCTGCAGGCCAACAAGCAGCTCAAGCGCATCGTCGTGGTCGGAGACGGAGCGCTGCAGTATATTCCCTTTGCCGCCCTGCCCGCACCGGGGCAACAGGGGGCTGCCGAGCCGCTGATCTCCCGTTACGAGGTGGTTAGCTTGCCTTCTAGCACTACTCTGGCGACTCTGCGGCAATTCGACGATTCGGTCCCCGCCCCCAAAACGCTGGCTATTTTTGCCGATCCGGTTTTTGATGCTAGCGATAGCCGCCTTGGCGAGCGGCCCCCCTCGGCCCCAGCGCCAGAAGCAGCCGTCGCGCGGGCGCACCGCCGACTCGCGCGCGCCGCCGAGCACCTGCAAGACGGCGACCGGGGAGGCGAGGATACCCGAGGGTGGAGCCGCCTCCCCGGAACCCGTGCCGAAGCCGAAGCCATCGGCCAACTGGTGCCAGCGAGCGATCGACTCGAAAAGTATGGTTTTGATGTCAACTATCTCAACGTCACCGATTCAGACGCACTCAGTCAATACAGGCTGATTCACTTTGCCACCCACGGGATCCTCGACAGCACCGATCCGAAGCTGTCAGGGCTAGTTTTATCGCTAGTTGACGAGAAGGGTCGCCCGCAAAATGGCTACCTGCGGCTGCATGAGATTTTCAATCTGGAGCTGGCCGCAGCCGATTTGGTCGTCCTTAGCGCCTGTCAGACCGGCCTAGGAAAAACCATGCGCGGGGAAGGGGTGCTCGGTATGACGCGCGGCTTCATGTACGCCGGGGCACCGCGAGTCGTCGTCAGCTTGTGGAGCGTAGACGATGCGGCCACAGCAGCTCTGATGGCCGAGTTTTATCGCAACATGCTACAGCGGGACCTGCCGCCCGCTGCCGCCCTGCGAGCCGCTCAAATGGTCGTGCGGCAAGATCCTCGCTGGGCTGCGCCTTTTTATTGGGCAGGTTTCACGCTGCAGGGAGAGTGGCAATGGTAGAGCCCTAAGGCAAAGCCTCTTAGCTCATATCGAAACTGCGGTTTCGAACGACATCGGTTGCCTCCTCAATGGTGACTTTTCCGTCCCTATTGCCATCCAGCTCGAGATTTTGTCTGTACTGACGTGGCGTTGTAAAGATTTTATGGTAGTGGCCCTTACCCACCGCAGCAGGCCAAAGCACGGCCATGTAGACATCCTCGAGGCGATCGAGATTGCCAATGTGGGGAGCAAAATATTGCTCGACCCATCGGAGCTGCTCGATTCGGGAGAGCCGGGATAGCGCTTCTACAGTAGTCCCCATGGCGCGCGCGGTGCCGGGCATAAATTGAATGAGGCCCGTCGCTCCGGAGAACCCATAGTTTTTGATACTCGGGCTGAAGGTGCCGTCCGTTTCGAAACTCATAACTGCCAGCAGATTGAGCGGATCGGTGTCGAGCCTTGCTGCGACAGTCTCCACCTCGCGAATGAAGGCTCCACTGACATTTTCGATGCCCCGGATGGGGTATTCCCGAGCGGGAGCGATTGTGTCGGGCGGGTGGCCCGGTCGCCTCCGAGCTGAAATTTTCCGAGCAGCGCGTCCCTCACGGCTTCGCCTGAGATTGATCGTTTCCCCGGCTTGTGCGCCAAGGCTCTCTGCTTGCTCGAACTCATACGCAGTCTGCACGCGCCCCAGCACCGCCAAGCAGCTAAGCAGCAAACCCATGACAGAAAACAGATTGATAGCCACCCTTCGCCGCGCGGCAGTCACTCTAGACCTGAGTGCCCTACGTCTTAGATGTCTTTTCCCGAGGCGACGAGCGGAAAGACTGCCCCCAGAAGGCCGATTGCGGTGAAATTGATAGCCGTTGTGCATTAATTCTCGATCGGTCCGATTGTCTCTGCTTCGCTGCTGTGATTAAATCCAAAAAAAGGACGTGGCATTCATTGACGGGGATTCGAGCCTGCAAGTTCCAAAGCCGGCAACTAAGCATGCGGAGAGGGCGCGTGGCTCGAGCGCCAACGCTTTTTCGGAAAGCCCAGACCCTTCCCCTTGGGTCGCAGCACCACCTCCAAAGCTGCAGCGCCAGCCATCACCGTGAGATGTCGATAGGATTTTGGCCGTAGAACGGGACGACCTCCGACCAGTAAGGTCGCTCGCCAGCCTGCCAAGCTGTGTACGCCAGGGCGAACGCACCCACGACATCGCTGCCGACGGGTTCGCTAATTTCCAAATCGGTGGAGTCCATCATGCTCCCTCGTACCACTGCCCAGTCTGCTGGCGAGAAAGTCGCGTCGGCCATTTGCACCGCTAACTTATCTTCTAGAAAAGAGTAAACCGCGCCAAATATTTGTTGGCGCCGCGCGGGCATGAGAGCAGCCACGCAGCCCCGGCGACCCTGCAGCCGGGCCACTTCAGCCGCAGCAGCCAGTGTCGAAATGCCGAAGAGAGGGACTTCAAGTTGTTGGGCCAGAGTACGAGCGCAAGCAACCCCCACCCGCGTGCTAGTGAAACTGCCCGGGCCTAGCACCACGGCCACAAACGCCAGATCCCCCCAGGTTTGAGGAGGGAGGAAAGCACTCAGCTTTACATGTAGTTGTGTCGATAGCTCGCGATCGAGATCCCAGGTTTGCCAGCGCAGATCGGTCGGGTCGGTCCCCAAAGCCAGCCCCAATTCTTTGCCAGCTGTGTGCAGTGCTAGCCCCCAAGCTGCTGCCAAAAATTCTCCCCCTCAAGCAGTTAGGTTGTCGGGCAAAATCGTCAAATCGTAGAGAGGCATCCCCATCAAGCAATGCCAATGGCAGGCAAATAGGTCGGGTTCTTGCACGCCCAGACTTGCTATCGCGGGCGCCGCTGGAAAGGGCCAGAGCCGGTCGAAGGCAAGCTTGTCGTCCTGCCACCCAAACTGCAGCAAGTAAACCGCTGGTGGGGCTTGCAGCGAATCGAGCAACTGGCGAGCCAAGCTATAAAGTGGTTGGCGCTGGCGATCGCTCAGATCGACGGGCTGACAGTAAGAATTGGGTGTTTCGCCCTCACCGATAACCTCGGCATAGAGCGGCCCCTTAGCTGTCAGGACCACAGGCAGCCAATGGTCGCCAAACCCCGAACGGTGGGGCAGCACGCTGCCGCCTGTCAAAGTTCCCAGCTCGCGCTCCACCCACTGGCGCATCCCCACTACGTCCTGGCAGGCTTGGAAAATGTGCCGGGCGGGAAAAACGAGATTGGGAGGCAACTCAATCGTCAGCGGGCAAAACGTTTGCCGGGAAGCCAGCTCGGCAATCTCTCCTGCCGGCTTTGCCAATAAGCTCGATGCCGTGACGATCTCAACTTCAAAAGACTCAGGTGCGTAAACAGCAACTGCCCGCTCGAGAGCCCTGACCATGCGAAAAGTAGCTGGCGAGGAACGCGCGACCTTACACGTGCGCTCTAGCTTGCTGTTGACAATAACAAGCATTCTCTCAGACACGATTGATGGAGGAGGAGGAACTGGCATCGTAAGTCGCAAAACTAGGTAGGTTGATAGAGTCGGCTGCCGCGCCATCCCGAACAGACAAGCGGTAATTCAGACTTTTCATTTCCGCCCGCAAGCGTTGGTTCTCGGCGCGGAGGCGGTCGAGCTCGGCCTTTACAGGTTCGAGGCGAGTGGCAAATTTTTCCTGATAGATTTCAGGGAGTTCTTGTAAGAGGCTCTCCAACTCGCGGTTGCGCTCGGCCAACTGTCTCATATCTGCGGGAGCCTCAATCGCCGCACTGTCATCCCGACCCTCTCCTGCGGTCTCGGCCACATTCGATTGCTGCCCCACGTAGCGCATGAGCTCTTCTGAGAGTTGCTTGATGAGAAGGTCTTTCTGCTCCAGCTCTGCCATCAGGGCGGATGCATCCAATGAGTGATGTTGGTTCATGGTGGCGATCTCAACTAACTTAAGGCCGTCCCACGCCGAGAATGTCCGCACCTTAGGACCGCGCGCCCGCGCACATCATCGAGGAGCAGGCAAACAGCTTGGAAATCTCACCAACTTGCAAGGTGGATGTCCCGCCGTAGCAGGGCACCAACAGTCCTCACGAACCTTGGCGCTCATTCGCTCATTGTGGAAAAACTGTGCTCGATCATACCCCAGACGGGTCAAGAATCGTCGCAATTTGTAGCTAACGTAACTCACGCAATCAATCCACCGCCATCCAGTTTCCCCAGGCAGGAAACTCCAGAGCAAACGCGCGCCCAGGAATCGTTGCGACAGCTTCCTCAGCTCGGACCGACACCGTCAGAAAACAGAGTGTCCTGACAACCGGCAAAGCGCCAAGACTCCGACGTCTCGCCCGACTCCCCGTCACATTACTTCATCTCCGTTGAAATTTCCTCGAGAGTGTTGACACGCTCTCGGCGAACCAGATATATTGGTGAATGCGCGCAACGGAGGACGA
>CAYTBI010000047.1:0-30455 GCA_964435975.1 uncultured bacterium | reverse complement strand
CCTCGTTCTCAGAGCCTGGTGTTGCTTGGGTTACGGAGCCCGGACGATCTGTAGCAGAGACTAAAAGAATTGGTATTAGGTAATCTTTTCACATCCGAATTTGGGGAAGTGTCGATCGCTTTGGATGTGGGATCTAGGTCGCGGTCGAGGAGCGGACGTTCTTCACCTTTAGGCAGCAGCACGAGCGCGGTAATCGCGACAATACTTCCTAATAGTAGAGGCCAATACAGCAATTTAGGACGTACGTTATCCTCGTAACTAACCCAGCTCAAAATGCGATTGTTTGTCGTGTTGGGCAATGAGAACAAATACGAGTTAACAGAAACGCACAAGAATGTGACGTACATGACGGGATAGAAATATTCGACGTATACAACGCTCGCGCCCGCGAATTGCTCGCGGATTTGCACTTGTGATAGTAAAACAATAAAAAATAAGCCGGAACAAACGCCAACTACTCCGCTGGTGTTCATACCAAAAGCCGAAGATCGGTCTGGATTTTTAGTGACCATCATTAAAGTAGCAAAGGTCAGACAAGCAATAATGGCAAGGGGTAAGATATAGACAACAAAAGAATTTAAAAAGCGACGCTTAATAACAAGGTTGAAGTAGAGTTCGGGATAGGGGTTGAGAATTTCTCGCTCGGGAATGCCAAAGTTAGAATTATAGGCTTGGCTCTGGTAATCAAAAAAAGTTTCTAACAAGCTCCATTGACCTAAAACAATATCTTTATCGTACCCAAAAGCATCGCCTAAGTCTGTAGAGCTATACGCAGAAAAATCAGGAATTAAAAGAGTCCCCTGTCCGAAGTCAGCACTCCAGATCCGAATCCACGCCATCTTGTGGTCGAAGGGATATTTTGAATAATCGAATTTTTGTTTCAAGGTAGCCTCGAAGAACCACCCAATAACTTCTCGATCGCCTTCTACTCGACGATAAGCGAATGTTGGCTTTATGTTATCGCTGCCTCCAACAGTTTCAGGAAGGATGAAGCCGACTGGAATCTGGCTGCCAGGGATATTTTCGTATGTGGAGCGGTCGTAAATTTGCCAAATATATCCCGAGAAGTTTACTTCTGTTGAGTTGACGAACTTAAAAGATTGCACGAAAGCCCCCGTCGGGATACGCTTCGGGGGCAAGTCGGGAAAATTTTTAGTTAAGTATTTATCAACCTGTTTCTGGTTTGTTAATTGATTGATATTGGGGCTGTAGCGCGTTGTTGTGTAAATCCACATGACACCAGTTAGCGTCAAAAACATTAGAGAGATAGAATTCGAGAGCGCCCACCATTTTCCTTTTTTCATTTCTACTCGCTTGAATTGGTTGCTATTTCTGTCAAGAAGACTTGTATCTGCGGTGTGAAAGGCTCGCCACATCAGAACATGGTCCGTACGCTATTCTGCGAGGGCCGATACTTGACTAATAAGACTGATCCTAGAATCGAGGGGGTAGCTCGGAAGGAGGTATGTCTTCGATCGCCTCTACTGGCGTTGACGGTCGATCCGGAATCGTAGGGGGAGGATCGATATCCGGAGAGGTCTCTGGCGGCATCGTTTCTTTGGGAGGAGTTGCGGGGGAGACCGGGTCGGGCAAAAAAGTCTCGACAACAATCGAGCGAGTTTGTCTGCTTCCCGAGCGATCGGTGGCTTGTAAAGAGATGACTTCTCGTTGCGGCTCGGGACCGATGGGATAAACCAGGGTACCCACTGGCTCGACTCCACCGGGGGCAGGAAGTAACTCGACCATTAAACCGGAATCTCCTTGCACGGACCAAGCCAGAGAAAGAAAGGTCTTCTCTAAAAGGTTAAGCCGATACACCGGTAGCGCCGGTTCTCCATCTACAGCAAATGTTTCAATTTGTAGGGGAGAGACGACCGCGACTGGCTCGGTTCTTGCCATTTCTACAGCAATCTTGCCGGGATTTTGGGGAATTAGCGTCAGGTCATAAACGTAAGTTCCTGGCGCGCTCGTGCCGGTGGGGACGCGGCGACAGCTCAAGCGGTCCTGGCTGGCCGTACAAAAAGGCGCGAGCGTTGCCGGGATCGTAGCCGGACGGTCGAATTCGTAAATCTGCGGTAGACCCTCCCCGGTGTCGGCGAGATCGGTGCGAGTGGGCTCTAGCCTTAGGGCTCTGACGGCACTGAAGTTCTCGATTTCCCAGTCGAGGCGAATGCCATCGCGATCGCTGGTGAGGTAAGTTGGCTCGGAAGTAGCAAACTCGGTCGCGCGCGGCTGGGGAATGGGCTCGATGCGAACGCGGTTGGTCGTTAGCGAGACTGGCGCTGCTCTTGACTTCTCGCGCGGGACAGCCGTTAGTTGGAAGCGATAGTCGCCAGCTTTACGAGCGGCTGTGGGAACCTCTACGCAGGTCAAGACCCTAGCGATCTCGCAAACATCCCGCAGAGCGGGGGGAATTCCTGTCGTAAAGTCATAGGTCGTCGGCCCGCTGAGGAGGGCTCCATCTGGAGATAGGCCCTGCAATTCTAGGCTGCCCAGCTGCCGGGGATTGGTAATTTGCCAGCTCAAGCGGACGGGCTCGTCATCTAGCTCCAGATAAGTGGAGCTGGCTGGAACCAAAGTGTCGATGCGCGGCGCGATCGCCGGTCGTTGCAGCCACCAGAGGATTAGCAGCACTGCTGTCCCAATCGCACCAAACAGAAGTAAGAGGCAGAGAAGGAACTGCCACCAGGGACGCGGCTGCCAGAACCAGGTGCCCTGCAGCCGGGAGACTGGCAGGGGCAGCTCTTGCCGGTCGGCAATATCGCTCCAAAAACTGAAGGCTCGCCCTGAGAACGAGCGCTGCCAAGCGGGCGGCGGCACGGCGGTCAGCTCGATTATCTCTTGCGTTCCGGGGGGCAGAGTCAGCTCCTGTTTTTCCAGGTGATAGCGACATTGGCGGGTTTCATCCGCATCGCCAATCGAGATCGCAACAGTCCTCGGCGCGTTGCCCCGATTGCTAGCCCGGAGCTGGAACCGGGCCGGACCGCGCTTGACTTTGTCTAGCAGGGGAAGCAGCTCGATATCGAGTTGATGAATTTCCAGAACCTGCAGGTGGAGCAGCTCCAGCAGAACCAAAGCCGGATCGTCAACGGAGTAGAGCCGGACCGAGAGGGGATAAACTCCCGCTCTTGCCGTCAGGGGGGGAGAGATTGCCAGTTGCACTTGTCCGGCTTGGCCGGGATTGAGTTCGATGGCTGTTGCCCCGCGAGTGATGCCAGTGGTGCCTGCTGCATCGGGGTAATTAACGCGCACCCAGTCAGCTGGAGCGTCGGGGCAGACAATCTCGAAGCGATCGACGCGCTCGGAGCGATTCTCCACTAGCGCTACAAACAAGACCGTCGCACCGGGTGGCAAGGGAAACGGCTCGTCAGGCCGGGTTGGCGGGCTGAGAGCAAATGTCGGGTCGCTTGCCCGCTTGGTTTCGCGCACGGGGGGAAGTACCCGCAAGCGACCTCGCTGGAAGAGCGGGAGAGCATCGCGATAATGCTCGGAAGAATCAATTTTGACGGTGTAGGGATAAACCCCAGGCAGAGTATCAAAAGGAATGTCGAAGCGGAAAAAGATCTCGTCGCTTTGTCCGGGGGCTAAGGTTAAAAAGGTGCGAGGAGAAGCACACCACCGACCGGTTGCGCCTGCAGATTCATCGACCGAGAGCACCAGTAGCACGCTAAAGTCGCCCCGATTGCTGACGACGACGCTCAGAGTCAGGGCTTCGCCCGCTTCTCGCGCTGTTTCGCGCGCGGGGTTGCAAATAATTTCCAGCGGTAAACCCCTCGATTCCACCTGCCCGTTGTTTGCGAACATATCGCTCTCGTTTGAATCTGCTTTAGAGTGCTTGGGACGCTACTGTCGGTTCCTGGTTGTGGGGACGGCTACTCGGGCGCTCCTGCAATTGTTTGCGAGTCGCATCGCCTAACGACATTGCCCTGGCGGACTGCCAGTCGGGCGTCTGTATTTAAAAACCCGCACCTGCGTGTCGCTAGAGCCGCTGACAATTCGGAGCATCTCTCGGCTAGTCGTCACGTCCGTGCTCGCGATCGCAGTTCGAAAAAGGCGATCCCACCACCACCAAGGGAATAGTTGCCGGCCGCTATCTCTGGCCCGCTTGCCGCCAGTGTCGAGGGGCCAAACCACGATGCGACCATCATCGCCGCCACTGACCAGGTAACAAGCATCGGCGCTCAGAGCAAGGGAGCGAACTGCTGGCGAGAGGCTATTGGGTTTCCCAGCACGCCAGCGATCGACCAGGGTTACCCGTGCGGGCGCCTCACTGGCATCGTTGAGGGTTACGACCCGCCAGACCGAGATCGTCCCTTGGTTATCGGCACTCACGAGCAAGGATTTTGCTGCCGTCAGAGCGGTAATGTAGTCGCGCCGCGTCCCACCGCTGCCATAGGGAATCGACTGGCAGCGCCTGAGGGTGCCATCCGCGAGCACCAATTGATTTCTTTCCCCAGCAACGGCAAGGAGATTCCGGGCCTCACCGACCCAAATCATGCTGTAAATAGCAAAATCGAACTGCCGTGCCCGCGCGATCGCGGGGTTGCTGGCTAATTCTTGCTCTAGCTCTGCTAGACCAGCTCTAGAGCCCGACGGGCAAGCTGGCAAAAGAACGAGAGGGCTCGCTGCAGCTGTCGGTGCTTTTAGTCGCCAGCCAATTAACGTGCCGCGACCGTGGGCCGAGTAAAGCGTCTGGGAATCGAGGGCGAAGCGCAGGTCGAATACGCGGTCGGCTCGGTTGTAGGAGAACACGCGCTCGGGAGCGGGCTTTTCTCCAGGCTGGCGTAAATTCCAGATTTGAATGACCCCATTCTCTAAGCCGACGGCCACGCGATCGTTACCGAGGGGACGATAGCGAACGACCGTCACGGCCTTATCTTCTGCACCGGTGCCGCGCTCCTCTGTGCCGGCACCCGCATCGCTAACCGGAATTTCTTGGCGCTGCGGGTTAACAAAGATCCAGTTAAAACCGGCGAGATCCCACTCGATGATTTCCGAGTCGTTGGAGCCGCTGATAACATCCGTTCCCCGCTCGTTAAACTCGACTGAATTAACCGCTCGGTTGTGAAAAAAGATAGGGCTCGCAGCATTCATCCACGACAGCCAGTAGACCAGACTTGCGAGAGAAAACAGGCTCGATAGGCTCAGCCAGAGGGGAATCTGGGGATGGACCCGAACAGTCGCGAGTTCGCTCTGTTCCCAATCGACGCGCCGCTCTATGGCTTTCGCCATGATGACAAAGGTGAAGTTTCGCAAGCGCCAGAGCCGATTTCGCTGCGGACGGATTGTCAAACGCACCCGACCCGTCGCGTAGGGACCGACAGTTATCTCCGAACTCGGCTCGAATTCCCAGGTGCCGGTATAGTCTGGTGGGGGCTCGATGCTGACCCGAGCTAGCTCGGTAACATTCGACTCATTTTCTAGGGAAATATCGATAGACTGGTCAATAGATCTGTCGGTCGATGCGGTAGCCGCTCGCTGCCAGGGCAACCGAGCGCGGCGGGAGGGAAGCTCGATTGCTTCTGGGTGGCGGCTGAGCTTGAGGGAGCCGGCAGGTAGAACTTCTACGGTTCCACCCGCTTCGCTGGCTACTCCGCCCGTGTGGGTCGCGCGCGCGACGAAAGGATAAGTGCCGCCAAGGACTTCTTGGGCTGAGGGCAATTGGCCGATGAAGGTCACCTCTGCTTCTTGGCGCGGGGCAAGAATGAGGGCCTGTTGCGTCCCGTCAGGCAGCCAAGCCGGCGGAAGTCCGGCAAGTTCGAGGCGGGCTCGCGTAGGTTGGTAGCCGAGGTTCTCGAGCTCGACCCGAATCTCAAACCGCTCGCCGGGGGCTTCTTCGAATTCACGGACGGGCAGCTTCAAACCCAGTGGAATTGCCCGATCGCCTGGCGCGATCGCCAAGCGGATGCGCTCGCGGGCTTCCCCGCCTTCGAGATCGAGGGAGAGAACGCGCACTTCAATATCTACAATGCCGCTCGAAGCTAGATTCTCATTTTGCTCCAGGGCAAGGCGCTCGCGGATGGGCTCCCCTAGCAAGAGTGCCTGAAAGTTAAAGCGCGCGCCGGGGGGAATTTTGGCACTGACCTCTGGTTCCACGCGATACCACTCGCCGCGCGGCTGCTCCCTAACTCCCACTGCCCTCAGAGCGACCTGGAAGCTAGCGAAGCGATCGCTGAGATTGGTTGCAATCGCACCGAAAGCTGCAGGCTCTCCCCCCGGCCGGTAGGAGAGCTGTCTTGGACTGACATTCAAATCCAGCAGAGCGTTAGGCATGTTCGGTTGGGGTTGTAGGGTGAAGGGCGCGCGTTAGCTGTCGGCGCTGGCAGGCAGCAAGCAGGAAGTCGATCCCGAGTTCTTGGGCCGTCCGTAGAGTCTGGCGATCGAGCGGCACGCGCGCGTCCCCTCCCCAAGCCAACGCCAGCTGGCCGAGGGCAACGATCGCGCCGTTGCCAAGCCAAAGCTGGTGCAGGCGGCCGCCAAGATCGGGGAAAGCATCGAATTGAAACGGATGCGAGCGCTCCGGACGCTCGAGAGAGACAGACTCCCAAGGTGCGAGGGCGATCCCCAGCCGGGCCAGCAGTTGGCGCGCGTTGGCTGCGAGGCGATCGCTCTCCCGTACCAGCGCCGCGCGGGCGTCAGCCAGCTCGGCCTGCCAGCGTGCCTGGCTGGCAGCAGCAGCAGCATCAGCCTCCTCCGGCGAGAGATCGTTGCCTTCCAGGTCTTCTAGAGAGGCCGGCGCTGCTTTCGGGGCGACAGTCACGCCAGCAAGCTGCACCTGTAGGCGTGCCACCATCTCCTGCAGATCCGCCAGCAAGCTGCTTGCCGGGGAGATTTCCAGGAGCAAAGTTCCCCCCTGCTGTTGGTAGTTTCTCAGAGCTTCCACAAGCTGCGGCTCGGGGGAGCCCGATACGTGTCTCGCACTCAGGTAAATCAGGTCGTAGTTGCCGAGGGTATCTGTATCTACCGGTAAGGTCAAGAGAGCAGTCTCCCCGCTCCCAACCATGGCAGGATAGAGTCCCGCACAGGATTGCAACAGACGGGACAGAGCGCTGCAAGCAAAGCGATCGCGGGGGTCGTCAGCCTCCTGCCCGAGGACCCCAACTCGCACCACCGCCTCTGGGCGAGGACGAACGACGGGGCGAAAGCGCGGATCGAGCGCGCTGTCTTCGGGGGCAAAGACATCGGCAGGCAAGGCCAGTGGCTCCGAATCCGCTCGCAGGCGAATTCGGCACAGCTCGATATCCCCTCTGTGGGGAGGCGCGTTGGTCTCTTCCAAGCGAAACGTCTCCCGTACCCGTCCGGGAGCGACCCCCTGTAATTGCTCGGGATCGACGTAGCGCAGCAGCAGATACACCACTTGCACTTGCTGCGGCTGCCTGCCGGTGACTTTAGAGGCGAGATGAAAGTCGATGGGTTCGGGTACGACGATGATGTTCCCGTAACTATCGATGGCAATTCCCGGCTGGACCTGCAGCCAGCGTCCGTCGCGATAGGTGGCAATGACGCGCTCGGGGGGTGCAATCGGGCTTACCTCTAGGCCGCACACGATCCCGCCACAGTAGAGAGATTGGTAATAGGAGTTCTGGCGATCGCGATGATACTCGTGGGCGACCTGCCAGTCTTCAGCGTCGATCGGCATGTCATGGGCGACTTTCAGGCGCGTCAGCGGTGCGATTGCGGGGGGAAGCCAAGGCTGGGTCATGGGGTAACAATGCATGGGAGTAGTGGCGCTGGCGTTACGGGTCGGTCGTCAATCATTCGTTGCATCGGTTTCGATTGCTAGCTCGTAGGTACAAGGGGCGGGCTTGACCTGGGCGACGATCTCGCGAATCGCTGCCGCATCGATCTCTATATGGGGCGGGAAGCGCAGCCTGACTCGAAAGTGAAAGAGTTTTCCTTCCCCCAGGCGAGCGCCCCGACCCAAACGGACGCGGCCAAGGACGAACCGGCTATCAAAATCTTCCTCAATCGCGATGCGTCGCCGCTCTGCAGGCAAATCCTCCTCCAAAGGCAGCCCCGTGTAGAGATGGAGATAGAGGCGCAATCCCCGCCGCGTCCCCCGCAGCCGATGCAGCTCGATCGCCCGCTTCACCAGGACACGCTGGCGCTCCCGGCTCAAGCGAGGCGAGATCTGCCAGCCGACCCAATGACCCAAAAAGGGCAGCAGCCCGACCGGGGCGAGGGCAGGATCGAGATAGGCCCACATTGCTTCTAGAATTTCTACATCTGGTTCGAAGGCCCGCTCGAACAGATGAAGCATGCGTCCGATGAAGTCAATTTCTCGGTAAATCTCCGGCAGAAAATCGAGGTAGAGGCTACGGGGCCGGATATGGAGGGCAAAATCCACCTCTTGGTAATGGGGAAAGACACCGTTGCTAGCAGGGGAAGCCTCACTAGCGGCAAAGAGCTGGTAACCGACTCTAACTCGTCCGGTGTAATCCAAGCGGAGCCCCTGGTTCCCGAGGGGTCGGTCTCCTTCGAAAAAATCTGCTTCGACTCGAAAATACAGGAGCACCTCCAGGCGTTCCCCCGGAGCCAAGAAAGAGCCTCCTGCGTGGGAACGACACCAGCTAGAGGGATAATCTCCCTCCACAGAGACCTCTAGCTCCAGCGTGTAGGCGCTGGCGTTCTCCAGGCGCAGCAGAATTTCTCCAGGCTCGCCAGGATGAAGGGTCCAGTGGCGATCGCCAGCCGCTGCTGCCAGCGCCCGAGGGAAAAGACTCGAACTCCCCCGGTCCCGACCGGCAGATCCCGAACCCAGTTGGGCTTCGCCGACGCGGATCGGTTGGGGGAGCGTCGGGGGGAGCTGTAACTGCACGAGGGTCAGTCGCAGGGGCAGGCGATCGCGGACTTGAGTCATAGAATCACCTTTCTCCGAGCACTCCCGGCAAAAAGTCGATCTCGTGCCCTAGCTGGGACGCTTCATCTTGCCAAGAGCAGATCAGTCCCAGCGGTCCCGGATCGACCCGTGCGTCGAGAGCGCGTCTTTTGTGCCAAGCACCCCCGTCCGACTGCAGCTCGAAGAGCTCGATCGCTCCCAAGTAGCCGACGCCCGTTATACCTTGCAAAAGAGGAATGAGATCGGGGACGCGCGCGGCTTGGCCGAAAGGCCAGCCCCGACCATCTATCCAACCGGTGATGGGGTTCAGAAACCGGTAGAGCGCGCTTGCAATCTGGCGGGAGATCTCGGCTCGGCCATCGGGAGAGTCATAGGTTGGCGTGGGAGCGAGTTCTGCTCTCACTGACACGCCAACATAGCGAGGGCAATCGAAAAGTACTTCGATCCCCAGCAGCCGCCGTTCGTCTAAGTAAGCGCGGGTTCGTGCCAGGATGGCCGGGTCGAGGGCGAGGAGCTCGGGAGAGAGGCCCATATCAAGAGAGCGAGAATCCCGAGGCGGGTGAGGAACGAGCAGCAGACGCACGCGACCGGGGCGCTCTTGAGGTCCTCCCTCTCGCCCTAGATAGGTCTTGACGCGCTCGACCAAGGGTTCGGACAGGGTACGAGTCCCGGCTGCAGTTGATTTTTGCTGTCGATCTTCCCGTTCGATCTCCCGTAGCAGCTCTGCTGCTTGCCAGGGCTGGGAGTTCTGTGCGGTTCCAGGGCGTGTTGGCAGACAGTAAGCCCGGGCGATCGCGCCACCGCTGCCAGCCACCGCGAGGGCTTCGAAGTCTTCTTGGGTAACGGCGCGATCGCAGGTCCGCAGCGTATGAGGAGCCCGCATGACAGCTTCCTCTAGAGATTCACCATCGGCACCGCCGTAGGCACCGCGATGGTTGGTGACGCGGGCGACAAAAGGCACTGCCGTTTTGACAACCGAGACGGCAGCCGGCTGGACGTTCCCAAGCTGTCCGCCCCCGGTCCGGTAGGCAAGCATCTCAAGGGTGGCTCCCCGAGGCGGAACGGCACCGTATTGCCGCTCTACAGTCGGTCGTTCCGCCTCTGCAGTCGGTGATACAGCCTCTATAGTCCCGTTTTGGGTCCGGGCGCGCTGGCGAGTCTTGGCTTGGAGGGCAGTGCTGCTCCGGATCGCAGGACCGAATTGGACGCGCCCGGTCAGGGAATCGAGGCTGTAGTGGAGGTCGTCCGGCCCAGAGGCAGAGAAATCGTCCACTTCTTGCCAGCGCTGTGGGAGTTCGCCGATGGGAGTGACGAGAATATATTCTTCCTCGCTACGGGGCAGAACGGGCGCGCTCCGTAGGGCGAAGGTTTGACCGGCCCGGCCGCTACTGGTCCCAAGGATTTCGCGCCGGATCTCCTGCGACTGGGTAGCGCCTACCGTTCCACCAATCGAGCGGGCTCTGATGCCGGCAATCCGAGGAGCACCGATATAGCGATTGGCGGTGCCTGCGGGCCCTTCCTGCTGGCGATAGGTGCAGCGCAGCCAGCGACCGAGATACCCAGCAAACTGCACCACTGGCCAGCTAGGGGGAAGATGCAAAATGGTATCCGCTCCCTGGAGGGGATTGCCCCCCGACCGCGCGAGGCGATAGAAACTAAAGCCATCGGTAAAATCGTCTTCTTCCGTTAGCAGGATCTCTTGCCAGCGATCGCCGTTCCAAGCCTCCCAAAGCCGGGGAGGAGCCTTAGGGTCGATGCCGGTGGTGGTGGCTGCTGCGCCTTTGAAAGTTAGAGCCAAGACGTTACCCGCGATCGCCCGCTCGCTGCTCAAGACCAGATAAAAGCAGTTACCCGTTTGGGGAGAGTCGGCGAACAAGGCTAGCTCGGGTCCTTCCCACGCGCCGTCCGGTTCTCGTTGCCAGAAGTCACCAAAGCGATCGCGAACCTGCGCGGGGCGCTCTTCTGGAAAGTCCGCACTCAGGCAATGACGGATCTCGGGCAAGTCGATGGTTAGGGGCACATCGGTGCTGAAGATAATTGCACCTTCAGTTTCCGTTCTTGGGGTTGCGACTTCCGTCCGGGCAGGAATGGTGTAAGGCTCGCTCACTGCAGCACTGAGGTAGAAAGTTACGTCCGTTTTTGCGGCGGCAGGGGGACGTAGCTGAATTCCCAGTAGCTCCAAGAACGCCACGTAGTTACGGCGGGGAATCTGGTTAAACCTCAGCAGCATCTGGTCGGTCAACCAGGCAAACAACTCAATGAGAGTAATACCAGGGTCGCTGGGGTTGTAGTTCGTCCACTCCGGGCAATAGCGCGGGATACGCAGCAAACATTCCTCGACAAGATCGGCATAGGTGCGATCGTCGAGATTTGATTTGGGCAGTTGCGGCAAGAAATCAAATTCCATGGGATTACTATGCCGGCGTTAGGTAGAAGGGATAAACCAAACTGCGCGCATCGGGGCTGCTTTTAGGGTGGTAAGCGATCGCGATCTCAATTTTCATCCGAATCGGATCGGGCTCGACCGAGACACCATCGAGAACGATTCTTGGCTCCCAGGTTGTCAGAGCTTCCTCAACATAGAGGCGAACGAGTAGAAGCGTTCGGGTCTCCAAGGGAGCAAATGCAAGTTCGGAAAGACGGCAGCCAAAGTTAGGGCGATAGACCCGTTCGCCGAGCTTCGTTCCTAGAATGATGCGAATCGACTCGTCTAAATTACGCGTCCCAGAACTAAGCTGCAAATTTCCGCGCACGTTGACGCCCATGGGAAAAGAAATTCCCTGGCCGATAGGAGAATTCGAGCGAGTGGCAAAAAGAGCATCCATAGGCAATCCGTGGCGGGTGCTAGGCGTCATTATATATGCGGAATTTTTATAGCTTCTACCGGTTTTTAGTCTTATTTAAGGGTTGGTTTTTTCGGTTCGAGACGGCTTGCTACCGGCAAGCGTGGAGTCTTACCCGCGCAACTGCAGAAATGCTAGCTGGCAAGATAGCGTTACAAAGCTTAGCGCCAGTGAAGTCCGTGCCCTCAATTTTGGCTCCAACTAAGTTGGCAAATTGGAGATTGGCGTCTCTTAGATTGGCATTTTTTAAGTTTGCGCTTGCCAGGGTCGCACTTTCGAGATCGGCGGCTTGGAGGTTGGCCCCTTCGAGATTGGCATGATAGAAACTCACCCAACTCAATCGCGCGCCCTGGAGATTGGCCCCTGCTAGATTGGTATCTCGAAGTCGGCGTCCAGACAAAGAGATTCCTGCCAAATTTGCACCAGCGAGATCGGCTCCTGCTAAGGCGACCTCCTCGGTAACTTCCCCATTAACTAATTGCCAGACGAGGACCCACTTTGGCGCGATCGCCGCTGGGTTGATGCGAGTGCCGCGCAAATCGGCACCGGCTAGATTGGTATCTCGGGCTCTCGCTCGGGTCAGGTCCGCAGTTGCGAGGTTTGCATCCTGCAAGCTTGCACCGGTGAGGTCGGTATAGAGCAGTTCCGACCGCCTTAAGTTGGCGCTGTCGAGATGGGCGCGGCGAAGGTCGACGTTGAAGAGGTAAGCATTTTCGAGATTCGCTCCGCTCAATTGAGCGGCACTCAGATCGAGATCGGCTAAATAGGCGCCGCTCAAGTCCGCACCAACCAATTCATTCTGCTGGCCGTTCGCGACCAGTCGCACGACTCGCCAGCGGGGAGCTAGGATCGTGCCCGCATCGACTTGCGTTCCGCGCAGGTCCGCGCGGTCGAGAATGGCGTTTTGTAAGTTTGTGCCCCGCAAATCGGCACCTGTAAGGTTTGCCCGTGCAAGGTTTGCGCCCTGGAGGTTGGCTCCTTGCAAGGAAGCCCCAATCGCACTTGCGTCCTGAAGGTCAGCTGCTTGCAGGTCCGCATTCTCGAGCTCGGCCCCTGCAAGCTGCGCCCCCGCAAGTCGCGCCGATCGCACGCTTGCACCCGTCAGATTCGCGCCTTCTAAGTCGGCTCGCTCTAACTGGGACCCGTCGAGCCTGGCGTTCGTTAGGTTGGCACGAAATAAGCTTGCCTCTGTAAGTTGCGTGGCGGCGAGGTTGGCATTGGCGAGATTGGCACCGCTGAGATCTCCTTGGCGGAAATCTCGGCCTTTGAGTTTGGCATCTGCTAAATTACAGGCCGGACAAGTCCCCGTGTCTCGCAAGCGTCGGAGATCGTCTCGTTGAAACGCACCAACCGGGCGAGCGGCAATTGCGATTGCGAGAAAAATCGCAATCGCACCATAACAGATACTCGGGATGTGTAGGTAGATTGGTTTCATTATGAAGGCGGCAAGCGAAGTCGGTTAATTTCCTCCAGCCAGCGCCACCGCTGGCGGTGATTGAGAGCCAAGATCTCTGCCAACGACCAATGAAAATAAAACGCGATGGTGGCTACCTCGCGATACAGTCGGTCGAGGGGATAAAGCGGGACTCCCCCACGGGAGAGTCGTCCCCTTGCCAGGGATCGAGCTGGCGGTAAAAGTTTCTTAGATAGACGCTATCGACAAGGGCAAGATTTTCGAGTTGTTCGGCTTCGACTTGCTGCAGGCTACCCAAGCCGGCGATCGTTTGCGAGAGTAGGGCAAGCCAAGCATAGTGAGGATTCTCGCGAACGCGAGGATGCTCCCGAGCCAGCAGCTCGTCTTTTCCCGTTGCCAGCCGCATCTTCCCTTGGGAGTGGCAAACTCGCGCCACGATTAAACCCTTAGGGAGGCTAAATTCAAATTCCGGTCTGTTGCGAGCGCGCATCGGTTGGTACCTCCGGTAAAGGAACGGCAGGAACGATTTGTTCGAGTTCGTTAATCTGGCGATAGAAGTCCTGTAAATAATACAGATCCCGCGCGAACAGCCCCTCAATGATGGCAGGGGAAATTGAGTCTAAAGATCCTAGTTTGAGAATGACCCGCGAGAGGATAATAATCGTCGCGTAAGCGGCGTTGGCCTTAACCCGGGGGTCGCGCAGGGGAACAATCTCGTCAATCGCTCGTGCCAAGCGCATAATGCCGATACGGTGCACGTTACCGTCTGCATCGAGATAGCCTTTGGGGAGGGCAAATTCGAATTCTTGCTGGAACATCAGGCACCCCCACCCGCGCCATTGGCAGTTACAGTGCTCGCTTGCCCTGCTAAGGGAACGCGCCGCAGCGCTTCGACTGCAAGCTCGATGGTCTCGATCTCGTAGTCGGCGCCGGTAACGCTAACGTCGGCAATCTCGTAGCTGACGGGCCAAGCCCGACTAAACTCCAAGCGGAAGCGACCGGTGGCTGCCTGGTCGTAAATGGTCAGCGAGCCATCCCGGCGTTGGGCGCTCCAGTGGCCTGCTGCGACGTCCTCCAGCCAGTCCCAGAAGGCAGTCGAAATGGTCAGTCCCCGCCGCAGCGTTAGATTCGGCTGGGTCAGGTTTCCCGGTATCTTCGTGCGCGCGATTTGTCCGCGGGCCTTGCCAGCTTTACCCCAGGTGGCAGGAGTAACTTCGGCGATTTCAATAACCGTTTGGCTGGCTCGGAAACCACTGCAGTCTCGGAAGACGCCATCGACGCGATCGTCGCTTCCTGCTAGATGCAGTTCGAGGTAAAAACGCGCGGCGGTGAGAATTTCGGGAAAATTCGTCATGCCTACTTAACCCGAGTGACTTGGGTAAAGTAAAGCTCCAGGGTATCTTCTGCCAATTGCGTCGAACTCTCCACCGAGAACGACCCCACTTGCTTTATAGTTCCCGGGAAGAGGTCGGTAAAATTAAATCGCATCGCCTCTTTGCCATCGGGGTTATAAACCGTTAGAGAGCCTGTTTTGCGGTTCTCCATCGATTTAGAGGAGCCGCCCGAGTAGGTGTCGGCGTGGCAGTTATTGTACCAATCGTAGAGTTTCTCCTGATCGGACGCGTTGCCCGCAACGTAAGTCAGAGTCACGGTACTTGCGTAGTTCACGCCGCCGATTGTCGCTTGCGTTTGCGTTTTAGCATCCTTGGTGACGCCGATAGCCGTGTCGCCACCCGCAACCTCCAAGCTAATCTCGGGACCGGTGATCGACTTGAGGATTAAGGCTGTGATGCCATCGATCTCAAAGTAGAACTTCGAGCTAGTGAGATACTGAATGTCAGGCATGGGTCAAGATTTTCAGAGGGCGATTATTTCGTGCGGTTGAATTTTTCGCAAGTAATCGTGTAGGTTTCCTCGATGTAGGCATCGGCGGTCGAATCGAGATCGGCACATTTATATTTCGAAGGCCAGGCATCGATAAAGGTCCATTGAGCAACTTCATTGCCGTCAGTGTCATAGGCAGTGATACTCCCTTCTTTACGATTGTCGGCCCATTTGCCCTTGCCGCCATTAGAGGTCGGCAAGCACTGCTCGAACCAGTCGTACATTTTCTTGCTAGTGCTGCCCGTATCGCTACTGGCGATGCAGATACAATCGAAGGAAAATAGGCCCTCAAAACCGGCCGTGTTAACTTGCCAGATCGTTTTTCCGCCCTTGGTCGAGCCGATCGCTTTTTGCCCCCCCTGCACTTTTGGCGTGTATTCGGGGATGTTGACGCTCTTGAAGATCGAACTCTCGCCTTCGGCAACATCTTTAATTTCTAAATAGAAATTACTAGGGGCGATCGGATTTAAATCTGGCATCGTTGCTTGCTCCTAATCCAAGAAATCTACTGACCGGGTGCCCACTGACTGATGCGGAAGATGACAAATTCTGCCGGCCGTACCGGGCAGACGCCAATCTCGACATAAAGGCGACCCAGCATCATCGTCTCGGGCGTATTGAGTTCGCCATCACACTTGACATAAAATGCTTCGGCTGGCGAGCCGCCGAATAAAGCTCCCTCCCGCCAGAGCCGTTCGAGGAAATTACTCACGGTGCGGGTTACCCGCGCCCACAGATCTTGGTCGTTGGGCTCGAAGACGACCCATTGCGTGCCAATTTCGATTGCTTTTTCGATGTAGCTGAGGAGGCGGCGAACGCTAATGTAGCGCCATTGAACGTTGGTCGGGTCGACCAACGTTCGCGCCCCCCAGACAAGGTAGCCTCGGTTGTAGTTGGCAAAGTTCCGAATGCAGTTAATTCCTAGAGGGTTGAGTAGTTCTTGCTCCCGAACGTTGGTTTCGTAGGCGAGTCCGAGGACGCCGCGAGGCGTCTCGTTGGCCGGAGCTTTGAAAACCCCTCGGCTCTCGTCAACCCGACACCAAATTCCCATCATGTGACCGCTGGGGGGAACGGGGATCGGACGGCCGCCGTTGCGGGGGTTGGCAACTTTAATCCAGGGATAGTAGAGCGCGCCAAACATCGATCGCCGGTTAAAAGCACTCAGCCAACTGGCCACATCTTGGGGCTTCTGCTGCGAGGGCAAGATGGGATCGAAGCCTTTGCTGGGCTTAACGGGAGGCGGATCGATGACCGCCATGCGATAAGGAGGTCCGGGGAACGAGTTCTCGCACAAGCCAATCATCATCTCCATCAGCCCGTGGACTTGTTCGAGGTCTAGCAGGCCGACCTGATAGGCTTTCATCAGATCGGGAAATGCCACCATTGCCACTTCGTCGATCTCGAAGATCCCTTGCAGGCCCTGGCGCTCGTCCCGGCTGCCGGTAATGTCCCGCGTGACGCGGGAGACCGGCGAGATATAGGGAGGCGGCGCGACTTCGTAGATGCCATTGGCCGGACGCTTCGATAGGGGGCCGCTGGCCAGGGGCAGCTCTTCGAGGGTGATGTGCTCCGACGCCTCGAGGGCAGTGACGGCGCGATCGCCGATGGCTGCCTCGACCTGACTACTCATAGTCAGATGTTCGTATTCTTCTAGCACGGTCTCGCCACTCATGACCGTCAGCTTGAAAAACTCCCCCGTATCAATGGGGGGTTCTGCATCTGCTGGCGCGTCTTCCGGGAGGGGCTTCGGCGTACTATCTGCAATCCGAACGATTATTCGTTCTGTAGACGAAACGATTGCGGTCTCGTCTGCTGCCGGCAGTCTGAGATTGACGCTCAAGGAAGGCTTGTTAGCCGAGGTCGGCAGTTGCGTTGCCGTCTCTTCGGGAGTTGGTGGGGGGCTACCAGGGAGTTTCGTGCCGATGCTTGTCACCCAACAGCGTCCGCCCCCATTTTGGAACCAGCCTTGGATGGCAAAGGGCAGGTACGCATCGAAATCGGTAAAGCCATCGGAGCCCGGCTTGGCAAAATACTCCAGATACTGGCTCCAATTGGTAACCAGAATCGGCTGGAAGAGTTCGGCATCTCCTCGCACGTCTTCAGTGAAGCCAATAAAGCCAGCGACGCTAAGGCTAACCCCTGAAATTGGCCGGCTGCCGCGATCGATTTCTTCAACGTAAACGCCTGGTGCAAAGTAATCGAGTGCCATAATCTATTTCGTTCTCGTATGACGACCTAAAATTTAGTCGAGTGACAGTTTGCGTTAGCGTCAGAGTCCAATACAAGGTTCTGTAGTGACTCTGCTAGTGCTATCAGTAATAAGCAGCAATAAGGATGCTTGGTACCGAAGGTGAAATGAAGGCGGAATAAAAATGAAATGACTTTTCAGAGTGGCTTCGAGCTGCTGCCGCAGGGGAAATTCCTCAGCGCTCTTGACTGCACATCGCATTGTACTGACTGGATCGAACTGACCGTACTGCACTGGCCGGACCGAACTGACCGGACCGACCGATCGGACTCTGCAGTGTTGGCGGCGCGGTCTCGGTCGTATCCGTATCGGTCGGACTATATCGGGGCGTGGGAAAATCTGGAAAGTGGATTCGGAGATTCTGTCGCGAGCGTTACAGACCTGGGATTTCTGACAGTTTTCCTGGCAGCTCCTCTACCTGAAACCCAGTTACAGCCCGCCATTCGTCCACGGTGAAGCTGTAGCCCAATCCCCGGGCCATCTCGACAAATTGTTCGGGAGTCTTCGCCCGATTCAGTTCTTGCTTGAGATGGGGGTGTTGGCGAGCTTTACGGAATAACTCAAGAACGTTCTCTCTTGCCATAAATTTTCCCTTGCTGCAGCCACAATAGTCGTAACGCCCATAATTATGCTGCATCTCTCTCTTGTTAGGATTCCGGTAGTTAAAGAATCTTATAATTTTCCAATTATCCTTACTTTGCCTGCTATCTTTAACCCTGCAATCGTGAGGGAAACACTCCCAAGGGGTCGATAAGGACCCCAGCAGAGATTCGAGGTAATGCAAAACGCCAATCAGCTTTGCTACGCGAAGTACTCCTGTGAAGAGAAATTCCCACTAGGCTGTAGAAACTCTCGAAATTCTAAAAATAAAGCCTGCCATGTGTGTGGTTTCCCTACGGCGCTCGCGCTTCCCGCTCGACTAAAGACCGGGCAGGCAGGAGCCGGACGCGAAGTGGAGGTCAAGGAGCTCCTAGGGGTGCGGGGTAATGGTCTGCTTTATCGGGGTACGCGCCTGGGCGATCGCCAACCGGCAATCCTCAAGGAATACGTTCTCCCTGCCCGTTATTTCACCCCCGCGCGGGCTCAAGCACGGCGAGAAAATTTCCGCCGCTTCGCCACGGTCGCGATAGCAGACGGTCGCCCGCCGGAATTCCGCTTGCTCGTCCCCGAGGAAATCTACATTCAAGCCAGCGACCCCACCGACCGCGACTCGCCGACTCTCGGGCGCTGCTATCACATCATGGCAGGAGAGCGGCTGGCCTACCCGAGCCTGCGAGATTACCTAGCCCTCAATGGCAAATTGTCCCCAGAGCGGGTCCGCTGGCTTCTCGCTCAAGTCTTGCAAAGCTTGATTTGCTTGCACGGGCAGAAATTCCGTTTCCCTGCCGGCGAAGTGCGACGGGGCCTCGAGCACGGCAACCTGACTTTAGACGCGCTCCTGCTCGATTCCCTGGTCGCTCCCACCCTCGTCTACCTCAGCGATCTGGCTTTATGGGAGCATCTATTTGCTCCCCAGGCGTCCTGGGAGGAGGGCATCGTACCAGACAGCCAGGGTATCTCGCCGGCTCCCCTATCGGCGAGAAAAGACCTCGCCGACCTCGGTGTTGTAGCAATCGCGCTCTTGCGGGGGCAAGAAAGCCCCGATCCCTTAGCAGAGAAGGATGCTCGCTTGTCTTCTCGGCCGCAGCTCGACGATTTTATCTACGCGCTCTTGGGAGTTGGCGCGCAGTCGACTTTTGAGAGCGCCGAAGTAGCCGCCGCTCGTCTCCAGGATCTTGCCTGGGAAAAGGTGACGATTGCCGCCCCAACCGACCCCACTGCGCCAGCAGCAGCGCAGGCACCCGCGTCGCCCATCGTACCGGCGGTCGCAGCACTAGTAGCAGTGCTATTGCTAGGGGGAGGCATCGGGCTCTGGCTGCGGGGCAAAGGAAAATCGGCGATCGCTCCCGAGGTCTGCTGTTTCGAGCGCGTGGCACCTTTGCCGGCCCGAGCGCTTTATCTCGGGGATGCCGATGGCGTCTGGAACTATGTTTTCGCGCAAACTGACCTCGTCGCTCCCGGGCAGAGTTTGCAGGCGATCGTTCGCGCCGAGCAAGCAGCACTAGAGCAATGGTGCTACCTAACCTATGCTGCCAGTAGCGGCACGACCGCTGCCCCTTTCGAGCCAGCCTGTTTGCCCTATACGGTTCCAGAAGCTGAATTTGCGGGAAAATCTTTGCTGGCCGTGGCCGGAGCCGGCACGATTGATTTTGCCATCTCCCATCCAGGGGTGGCCCAGTTCGATGCAATCTACGGCGTCCATCCGTTTGCCTACGACAGTTTGGCCGTTTTCGTTGCCTTCAACTATTCTCGGCGCACCGACGGCTTGACCCAAAGATTGAACGGGACGATCTCTTTTGCCCAGCTCCGCCAGCTTTATACGGGTCAGGTCGATCGCTGGCGGCAATTAGACCGTCGCCTGCCGAATATTCCCGTCCGGCTCTACGCTCCCCAGGACGAGACGGCCATCGCCCTCTTCGAGTCCCGCGTACTGCAAGATCCAGAAAGTATCGCCGCCTTTCGGCGCTTGCTGGCCGCCCCTGCAGACGTGGTGCTCGCCACGGAGCCAGCGATCGTCCGCTTGCCAACGCCACAGCTGCTGCGGCGAACCATTGCTGATTTTGAGGACGGGCCGTCGCCGATAGGCAGTATCGGCTTCGATAGTCTGGCGCGAATTTTCAATCAATGCTCCGTCTATCCCCTGGCTCTGCGCCGCGACAGTTCGCCTTTTACCAGGGCGGTTGCGCCTCTGGTGACCAACGACGGCACGGCGGTTACCCCGCGCACTGATTTGTGCCGGGGGAAAGGAAACTACCGCCCGAACGATCGCGCGATCGCCACGCAGCGCTACCCCTTGAGCTATTCTCTGGCGACGGTCTACCGGCGCGATAACCGCCGTCCGAACTCGGGCGAGAGTTTCGCGCGGCTGCTGCAGACGACCCAAGGGCAATGTTTGCTACAACGAGCCAGCCTGACTCCCCTGGCTCCCGACACTCTCACCTGCGACGAAGATGAGTAACGCCCTTGCGATCGCCGCCGTCACCCGGACATTGCGGGATTTACTCTACCAAAGCATCCGTAACGAACTCGCCAACCCAAGCGTGACCGCATTGCCGCCAGATCGCGCGCGGGAACAACATACCGGCAATCAGGTGAATTTGTTCTTATACCATACCCAACCGAGCGTGGAGCGCTGCAACCAACATCCCCAATATCAGCTCCGGCGGGGCGAGACCCGCAAACCGCCTCTAGCTTTGGATTTGTATTACCTCATCACGGCCTATGGTGAGGATGGAAAAGACGAGATCGGCCATCAGCTGCTCGGTCGGGTGATGGGGTTCCTACACGATCGCAGTCAAATTTTTCCCTATGAAATTGAAATGGCGACAGCAGAGGATCTAAGCGAGAGCGATTTACACCAGCAAGTCGACCGCATCCAGATTTCGCCCCTGTCGCTTTCTTTTGAGGACATGTCCAAGCTGTGGCAGGGCTTGCAGGCGCGCTATCGGCTTTCGGTGGCTTACCGCGTAGCGGTGATTTTACTCGATAGTCAGGTGCTCTTGACCTTGCCGCCCCCCGTTTTATCCTATTCCTATCGCGATCGCAGCCGAGGGAATGTCCGGCAATGGGATTTTCTGCCTTCGCTATCCGCTCTGCGTTTGCCCAACCGCCAACCGAGCGCGCAATTAGGAGATCGAATTAGGTTAGAGGGTCAGAACCTAGACCGCGAGAATCTGCTGGTGCGCCTAAAACCGGCAAAATCGCGCGCGGAGATCGACCTAGAGCCCCTAGCGGCAGAAACGGGAGCGGCAATCCAGTTTGCTCTACCCGCAGCCGACGATCTCGACGGTGATTGCTGGGCGTGTGGGGTTTATGCCGTCTCCCTCGTGGATCGCGATCGCGACTGGCAGAGCAATGCTCTGGCTTTTACCTTGGCACCACGCCTAGGCAATATCTCTCCGCAAGAAGTTCATCCCGGTGATGTCACCTTGCACCTGAGCTGCACTCCTGCTTTGCAGCGCAATCAAAAAGCCCTACTGCTGTGGGGCGATCGCGCATTTGCGACCCGCAAACAAAGCACGGCAGCAGGCAATGCTACCGCACTGATCTGTCGCATTCGGGACGCGCAGCCGGGGGAATATATCCTGCGCTTGCGGGTGGATGGGGTAGATAGCTTGCCAATTGATTTTAGTACCGTGCCCTGGAGGTTTGATGCGGCGCAAGCGGTCAGGGTAGTGGCGGGGGAAGCACGCTAAATGACCGAGGGGTGGCAGCGTCACAACGAACAATATCTCAGGACAGCGCTAGCTTGGCTGCGGCAGGTACTCGCAAGTGCGGCAGAAATTGTCGGCGCGGGCGAATTTGCAGCCCCGAAACCGGACTTGACCGCTGCGGTGTTGGCAGTCGATGAGGACAGTGAGTTTCTTCCCGCCCTAGTTTTGCTCGGTCGATGGTTTGGTTTATCGGCGTTCGAGCAAAAGCTCCTCCTGCTTTGTGCGGCGCTAGAAATGGATACCCGGATTGCCCCACTCTGCGCGCAAGTGCAGCAGTCCGAGCGGCAATCCTACCCTACCTTTGCCCTGGCCCTGACGCTCTTCGACGACCCCGACTGGTCGGTAACGATGGCCGACGGTTCTCTGCGCTACTGGCAGCTCATTGAAGTGACGGCGAGCCCGAGCGTACCGCTGACGGCGAGCCCACTACGAGCGGATATGCGGATCGTGCATTTCTTGAAGGGGGCCAATCATTTAGATTCGCGTTTGGCTGCGTTGGTGAGGCCAATGCCGAGTGAAGCATTAGCAGAATTGCCTCCCTCACAGCAAGCAACGGTTGCCGAGGCGATCGCGGCCTTAGAGCGATCGCAGCAGCGGCCCGATTCACCGCTGGCGATCCAACTTTTGGGAACAGATGCGGCTAGCCAACAACAGGCGGCGCTTGCGATCGCCCAACAGGCCGGCGTACGGCTCTATCGGCTTCCGGTCGCGCAATTACCGACGCAGGTCAGCGAGCTAACGCTATTGGCCCGGTTGTGGGAGCGGGAAACGCGGCTTTTGCCCGTGGCGCTTTATTGCGATGGGACTGAGATCGACTCAAATGGGGCTGCTGCCAATGCCCTGCGGCATTTTATCGATCGCTGCGGTGGCATTTGTTTTTTGGCCATTGCCAATAAGGGGTTGGCGTTAGCGCGAGCGGCGATTGTAGAAGTGGCAAAGCCGACAGCCCTGGAGCAGCGCCAGACCTGGGAAGCCTGTCTTGGGGAGGATTTGCGGGCGATCGCAGGTCAATTGGCGAGTCAATTTCGTCTGAGCTTAGCGGAGATTCGTGAAGTTGCTGCAACCCAGGCGACCTCAGAAGCGGCACTTTGGGCGGCTTGCCTGGAAAAGACGCGCCCCAACCTGGATAACCTCGCCCAACGACTGGACGTAAAAGCCACCTGGGACGATCTGGTGTTGCCAGAGGCCGAGACAAAAACCCTGCAGCAGATTGCAGCGCAGGTGCGGCAGCGCAGCCGAGTCTATGAAGACTGGGGCTTTCGGCAAAAGCTGAGCCGGGGCTTGGGGGTCAGTGCTTTGTTCGCGGGGCCAAGCGGCACGGGCAAAACCCTGGCGGCAGAAGTCATCGCTAACGCGCTACGGCTGCACTTGTATCGGATCGACCTGTCGGCGGTAACGAGCAAATATATTGGCGAGACGGAAAAGAATCTACGCAAATTGTTCGACGCTGCCGAAGACGGTGGCGCAATTTTATTTTTTGATGAAGCGGATGCGCTCTTTGGCAAGCGCAGCGAGGTGAAGGATTCGCATGACCGCCATGCAAATATCGAGATTAATTATTTATTGCAACGCTTGGAAGTTTTTGGCGGGCTGTCAATTCTGGCAACGAATTTTCGCAGTGCGTTAGATCCGGCCTTCGTGCGGCGGCTGCGGTTTATCGTGACTTTTCCAGCGCCGGGACCGAAGGAGCGGCTGCGGCTGTGGCAGCGGGTGTTTCCAGTGCAGACGCCCTTAGCCGATTTAGATTACGAACGGTTGGCGCAGCTAAATTTGACCGGGGGCAACATTCATACCGTGGCGATTAATGCGGCATTTTTGGCGGCGGCAGAAAAGGCACCGGTAGGGATGGCGCACGTTTTGGCAGCAGCGAAGGGAGAATATCGAAAGTTGGAGCGATCGCTTGGCGCGGAAGATTGGCGCTTGTGAGCGAGACACATTGTTAAGTTCTCTGCAGAGGTGGGTTGATAGTATCGCGCGCTAGCGGGGAGAATGTGGCACAACAGCTAGCCAATTCAATCTAGCGGCACGGAATCTAAAATCCGGGAGACAGCAGCAATGGCTCGGGAGAAGGCGCTACAGCAGCGAGTAGAGAGCGAAGCACCCAAAACGACGGGGCTATTGCCGCAGGTCGCCCAGAAGAAGTTGGCGGATCGCAGCAACACAGATCTCGAGGCGCCACCTATCTCGGGGTTGCGGGCCAACTTTGTGGGGGTACCCGTGCAGCGCAAGGGAGATGGGGAAACGCCATCACCCAACCGAACCGGCCTGCCAGATCGCCTCAAGACGGGGATCGAATACCTATCGGGCATGAGCCTTTCGGAAGTGCGCGTGCATTACAACTCGCCCAAGCCCGCCCAATTACAGGCCCATGCCTACACGCAAGGCACAAACATCCACGTAGCACCCGGGCAAGAAAAGCACCTTCCACATGAGGCTTGGCACGTCGTTCAGCAAAAACAAGGACGGGTACGGCCAACCATACAGATGAGGGGAAATACGAATATTAATGATGCTGCTGCTCTGGAAAGGGAGGCTGATGTAATGGGCACGAAATCCCTTCAATTCAAAGAAAACAAAACTAATACAGCCCTAAAAAATAGCCCTATTGCATCAAGCATGGTGCAAAGAAAATTTGCGAGCGATGTCAAAATAAGGACGGTGGATCATCTAACCGCACAGTACCCAGAAGAAATGAAAGGATTAAATTATAGACAAAGGCGTGCGGTTTTCAACATGCTCGACAGGGCGCCGCAGGAATACAAAGCAGATGAAATAGCAGCAGCTATTCTTGAGGCCAAACCTACTGTTAAGGCTGCACCCGTTAAATCTACACCTAACATTAAGGCTATATCTACTGTTAAGGCTGCACCTGTCAAATCTGCACCTGTCAAACCTACATCTACCGTCAAATCTACACCGCCTGTCAAACCTACATCTACTGTTAAGGCTGCACCTGTCAAATCTGCACCTGTCAAATCTACATCTAATATTAAGGCTACATCTGCTAAAGTTGCGCCCATCGTTAAAGCAGTAGCGTCGAGTGAGAAGGAAGAGTCTCAACATGGGCCGGGTCAACATAATATTGAGAGCTCTGGAAATGCGTTTCCAAAGCGCCCATTTTTAATTCCAAAAACCTTGAAGATAAAAAACTTGTTTCGAGGCGATAGTAGATCTCGTGAAGAGCTCGCGAAAGACGGCTTCAAGCCTGGTGAAAGGGTAAAAGGCTACCTTGAAAAGTTAAAAGCTTTCTTGACCTCAATGGATGATACTAAAGCCTCTGAGGATGCATCTCAAGCCATGAAAAATCGCGAGAAAAATGTAGCAATATTGAACCCAGACGAGAAGCGTCACAAGCAAATAGACCTGGTCTGGTCGAGGCAAAAAATTGAAGTTTCGGGAGGAAGAACAATAACTCTACTAAACTACGTTTGTACGGGTCCCGATAGCGGCGCAGGTGGTAGCGACTACCTCATAAAGGTAGAAGAAGATTTCGAATGTATTTCAGCATCCCCCACGCTAGGACTATATCAATCAACTTCTTCTGACATGCAGATTTTAGCGATGGCCTCAAGTGCAGGAGAGCCAGGAAGCTATCCGAAATTCCACGAGTATGATTTTCTGACTTCAATTCCTCCCGAACGCATTTTCTATGCATCGAAAGACAATGGGAAGACTCAAGAAACTAGGGGTGACTCTTCTTGCTCTTGGTTCCACGTGGACGACAAGAGCCCACGCTAAATGCATTGATTGTACGGAAGAATTAGAAAGAATTAATGAAATTGTGCGATCGCGGTAGTCCTACACAAGGGCGAGAGGCGATCGCGGTGCTGGCAATCGTAACGAGATAGATCCCAGTAAGAGCAATCTCGACCGTGAGAGGAACTCAAACGTTATAAGTCTTAGTTAGGCTTCGCCCTCGCATCGGTTATTACAGGTAGATTGGAAGGGTTGCGATCGAGGAGTTTCAATTACAGGTAGCACATAGAAGGGGTCGCATAGTTCTATCCACTGCTTTGACAAAGCCTTCATCTTCTAGGTGCGCTTCGGTCAATCTTCCCTGTGCAATTGCTGCCCTTATCAAGTCCTCAGCTTCAATCTCCCCCAGCAAATAGCAGGTCGCTAGCATATCGAAGCCAGGAATTCCTTCCAGCCGTCCGCTGTAGGCAGCAAATGCCAGGTTAAAGGGCGTGTAGGGGACTCGAGCTGGGCGCTCCTGTCCTAGAGGTGGGGTGATGCTTTGGGCCTGGATGCGAGAAGCCAGACTCCAGCAGGTGAATGGCAGCAACAGGATTGAGATGAGAACACTTTTCATCATTTCCTACGAATTCCAACCGATGGGGAGCTGCAGTTTCATAGTAGCGCCATTTGAGTTGAGGGCTCCAATCGACCCAATCTTGGATAATTACCTGTAGCGTAAAGGTAAGGATGCCTGCGGCAGTTGCAGCACTGCAATCGCGTGGATGTTGACCTCAACTGGCGAAAGATGCTGCGATTGCGCCAGTTCGCGATTTTGTGCCCGATTTGGGCCGGGGACCCTAAGCTCAAAAACGTTCGTCGGTTAAGCGGCTGTAAGATAGTCGAGATACCCTGGAAAGCTAACCTCCCGTAATCTCTGATTTGGAGATAATCTGCGATGGCTCGCGAATATGCACCTCAGGAGCTAGCCCGAGAACCTGAGACTCCAAAAACAACGGGACTGTTTCCAGAACTAGGCACAAAAGAGACTGCTATTCCGAAATGGGCACAAGAGGTAGCAGCAGGCCAGCAGCAGACTACTCGGCAGGCGCACTACCTAACCAGTTTCGGTGGAGTATTGGGGCAGCGCAAAGCGAAAGCTGCACCGAAGAGTCCGCTGCCAGATCGCCTCAAGGCTGGGCTCGAGCATCTAGCGGGATATTCAATCGAGCAAGTGCGGGAGTTGCATGGGCGATCGAGTGCTGCGCGATCGGTACCCATCCAGACAAAATTAACCGTTGGGCAAGCGAACGATAAATACGAACGGGAAGCAGACCAAATTGCAGCACAAGTGGTGAAGCGCATCAATTTACCTGCTGTGAAAGGTGAAGGCCAGGCAGAACAGCATAGCGAGTTGAAGCAGCAGCCAACTTCAATACAAGCGCAACCCCTGGTACGGCCAAGTATTGATGAGAGCGAAGAGATATCTTCGAATTTTGAGTCTGAAATCAATCGAGCGCGGAGCCACGGACAAGACTTAGATCCAGACTTCCAAGTACAGGTGGGTCAAGTAATGGGAGCTGATTTTAGTGGGGTGCGAGTGCATACAGATGCACGAGCTAATGCATTAAATCAGTCGCTACAGGCGAAAGCGTTTACGACAGGGCAAGATGTGTTTTTTCGGCAAGGGGCATATCAGCCAGAGAGTTGGGAAGGGCAGAAATTGATCGCCCACGAGCTAGCTCACGTAACACAACAAAACGGAGCGGCAGTAAGAAGATCGAGATCGCAGTTATCACAGTACTCACAGCCACATCATACAGATACCGAGGTTTCGTCTGCAACAATCGGTGCTTCAGAGGAAGTAATACACTTTTGGACGGGTGGATACGATCGGGTCTTGCAGCGTAAATTATACCTCGGAAAAAGTAAGACACCAGTAGATCCTGAGTGGTTAAAGCAACTAATTGCCTATGTAAGAAATGGGCATAAAAAGAGTGGAGTTGAGAATCTCAACCCCATCAAAGAATCGAAGCTTTCAAAGGATATTATTTACACTGCATCAAAACACTTCGCAAGAAATAACAGCGAACATCAATTAGAAATCCTATGCTATCTCTTAAAACAAGCTGAAAAAGAAGAAGATGTCCGATTTGGTACGACTACACGGCAAGCAATAGATAACATACATCGCAACTTAGTAAAAAAGCGTCATCGGAATGAAGAATCTCCCGAGAAGAGAAAAGAGCGCGAAGAGCAATGGAGAAAGATGCAAGAAAGTGTAGCCGTCACTTCAAGCTCTTTCATACACGATGACGAATTAACAGAAGAACAATGGGATGGTTTCCACAAGGCCTATGATTCTTATCATGGTCCACCTAGCCCTGCAACTGATATATTCGATCCCGAAAGCGAACACACTCCAACTCCCATCAAGAGGCGTAAGCTTCATCGTGATAACTTAGGCAAATTAGATACTGAAAAAGTTAGATATCGGACGTGGGAAGGGACTATTAGCCCTAAGTCGAACGCTTTTATTCTCGGCGAAGGAAAACCCGACTACGGCGAACTATTTCGCGAGCTATCAAAACAGCTAGAGGTGGAAGCTCCAAAAGCCAGCAAAAAGCTCTCAGATAAAGATATAGCTGCTTTGTTTTTACAAGAGCTTGAGGGAGAAGATGCTTTTGGTGATTTTTCCTTGGATGTGAAAAAGTCAGCACATAAGATCATGGCGCTCATCTTTTTCGCAGAGCTATCGCGAAGCTCTGCAAATTTAATATCGGCAGCCGCCACCTTTTATGCAATTGTAAACCGTCCTGAGGGCAAGGAGTGGCCTAAGCTAATTGAAAGCTTCCAGACAGGAAGTGGAAGAGAGCGGCCTTTCTTCGCCGGGAAGGGAGGTGCTGAATTCTCACGTTCGGGAACGTCCACTGAAATGAATGTAAATACGATCGAGACGCGGAAGAAAGTAGGAGCACTAGATCTACATAATTTCTCTAAGGCCTACAAAGACGAAAAGGAAAGTAATAGTAATTTCATCAAGCGCTGGACGCTAAGTGTAATATTGTCTTTGTTGCCAAATACCTCGTCCGATAAGCTCAAGAAGCCTTCGTGGCTAGTTGATAATAGACTTTATGCACGTATGTGTAAGATTCGACGAACAAAAGATAACCCCTTGCAGACCCTACAGGATTTAGGGTTTACTCATCATATACAAGGTGGCGACGAAAACAATTGTGCTGCCAATACACTTTATCATCAGTTGACTACTGTCCACAAAATTGAAATCTCTAGTAAGTCTGACTTTACGGACTACATTCGAACTAAAGCCGGGTTTAGCTTCGGTTCTATGATCGACATTCTGAACAACGGAGTCGAATTATTGGAAGCTGTTCGGAGCTATTTAGTAGAAAAGCTTGGTTTCACTACTGCTCCAAGTCTCACGATCGATACGTGGGCTGCTAATGCCGACGACGGGACAGTCATGGAATTTCAGGATGTAGCTAGCGTGACTGGAGGTGACAATCACTTGTATTTAACGTTCTATTTCGATGGAATTAATCACTTTGATTCCTTAACAGGGGGGTTATCGCGTGCGTCTTGATAGACTTGGCTCTTTCTACCCATGCTCCTGAGTAAGACCCATCTGTAAGACTACCACAACAACTTCTGCAATTTTGATGCTATACAAGTTTGGCTACTACTCTTATCAATATGAACTCGACGAGCCCTGACACCTTTGTCTCCTGAAATCTCCGTTCTTGCGTCAGATGCTTCGCGAAATGGTATTTCATTGAACTTACGTTTATCGAGTTTTTTACTCTTTGTGGTGAAGCCATGTGTGTTCATTATTCTGTATAAGATGAATCCCAAAGCTATTATTAAAAATCGTGCCAAGGATTGAGCATAAAAGATCTTTCTCCAAAAGCCTAATCTGGAAGCTTCAGCGCGATTACTTCAACGAAGTGGGCATCGATGCGTGGCGCACCGGCGAGGTCCCTCACTATCTCACCAGTAATCCCGTTGTTGGCAGAACTTATGCTGAATTAGTCCTTGCGTTTCTCCGCGACCTCTCTCTCAAAAAACATCGACAAGACCCCGTTTATCTCATTGAACTCGGAGCCGGGCACGGTAGGCTTTGCTATCACTTCTTCAAGCATTTCGAGAGATATTACGATCGCAGCACGATTCCCCTGCCGTCTTTTTGCTACGTCCTCAGCGACTTCACCGCCACCAATCTTGCTTTTTGGCAAGACCATCCGCGCCTGCAACCCTACCTCGGTAAGGATTGGCTCGATTTCGCTCAATTCGATGCCGAGACCGACACAGAAATTTTCTTGCAGCGATCGCAGATTGTCCTCAAGCCCCAGAGCTTGGCGCAGCCTCTCATTGCAATTGCAAACTACTTCTTCGATACCATCCCTCAAGATCTCTTCGCGATCGAAGCTGGCACCATTTTCCATACACTCCTCAGTCTTTCTACCGAAGCCGATCCAGCAGAGTTGAGCGCTGCTAACCTGCTAGCAACGATAGACCTCCGCTACGATTATGAAGCTGCCGGAATCCCTATCTACCCAGAACCTACTTTCAACACAATCTTAGAGTGCTATCGCCAACACTTTTGCGATCGCACCCATATCTTTTTCCCCCATATCGGTCTGCGCTGCCTGGAGCGATTGCGGCAGCTCTCCCAACGAGGCTTAGTGCTATTAACTGCCGATAAAGGAGAACATCATTTATCGAACTGGAGCGACCGCTCTGCCCCACAACTAGTTACCCACGGAAGCTTTTCTCTCATCGTCAATTATCACGCTTTCGAGTATTATTGTCGCCTATATGGAGGGCTCTCTCTCTTTCCTCGCCACCAGCAAGCAGGCCTCGATCTTGGCTGTTTGCTCTTCCTAGACGATGCCGATACCTATTGGGAAACCATCAACGCTTACGATCGCTTTGTCAGCGATTATGGTCCCGACGATTATTTCAGCCTTAAAAAGCTAGTCGAGGCGAACCTTAGAACCCTAAGCGATCGCGACATTCTTGCGATCGTTCGCCTCAGTGGCTATGACGCGCGCATTTTCCAGCAGATGTTGCCTCGCCTCTTCGAGCTTTTGCCCGATATCACTGACAATCAGTGCTGGAATCTTTACCTTGCGATTCCCCGCATTTGGGATACCTACTATCCTTTAGGTGAAGTCGAAGACTTGGCAACCAATTTAGGCGACTTGCTCTTGGCGCTGGC
>CAYTBI010000046.1:0-30584 GCA_964435975.1 uncultured bacterium | reverse complement strand
TTCGGATGCCCTGGTCGTCATGAGATCGCGCATCGTCCTGAAGATAGCCTCAGTAACATCCAGCGCATCAAATATGTCCGGCATGCCGGCGCGATCGCAGACTCTCTCCAGAAATTCCCTATTATTCTTTGTGCTGGGACTTACTGCACTGCTCATCGGCTTTAACCTACTTCTCTCGCGCTCTAGTTAGCATCAATCCAACCAAATTTTTAGGTCTCAAACAATGCAAGAATGGAACTTTAAGTAGAATTTAAGCGCTCGAGAGTGCAGATATCCTTCCTGTTTTGTCCTGGCTTCGCCGCTCTATCACCCGCCCTAGCCTGGATCGGAACTACATACCATGGCCGCCAGGCCCTTCAGCTTGGCAGAGACTAGATAAGCTTGTCTGGTCGACGGGCCCTAGCAAACTTTGATGACTTTGCACGAGAGACAAACCCAGTTTACTTTCGAACTCCGACAAAAGGTAGAGGAGATTTTCATACGTTCGACCCATCTTCGATCGCAACGCTCAGTCATATACTGAATGCACTTAGCGCTACGGCAGTCTACTTTGGTACGAGCGCCTCGGCGGTCGCAGGTCGAGCGAAGAGTTTTATGCCCCCTGCAATGGCGGATATCATTCTGGATACTCAGATGTTGTAGATTTCCCTCTCGGCTACCTCGCAGTCTGGAAGATCGCTTGGGGCGAGAAACCCTCCTACAGACTCGATGTCGTGAAAAGACTGTGCGTGCATGCCTCGGTTTTGCGCGCACAGCTCGGAAAGCTTGGCATGGTTGAAATCTCTGGCTTCGATCGCGACGGCGATTTTCCTTGGCCCTGTAAGAGGCACTTCGGAGTAAGCCATGTATTCTGCCAAGCAGTACACTTCCGCAACCGACAATTGGCATTTTGCGCCACGCAGGTCGAGGATCGAGTTAGAGGCTTTACTGTAGTTCGAGCTTTCGATCGATGCTTCAACTGCCCTTCTGACACAAAAGAAGTCTATTTCACCGTATATCCTAAGTTTTGATGTTTCAGCATTAGAGTAAATTTTTGCAGAATTAATTACCATAATTGCTGCTCTCCTTGCGCGCATTGCGCTAAAACCTTTTTCAAAGAATATTGATTTCGGGACCTAGGGTTCCAAGGCTGGAATGCTGTCCGTCTGCATCCAGTTGCAGGCTTCAGCCATGGTACTGAACGACCTAATAGATAATCCTCGGTCGCGGGCGCTTGAGATGAAAAGCCTCACGTGGTTTGGGTTACTGCTTTCAGGCATCACGACAGCTACACGTCGGCAACTCGGTAGTGCGTTGCCCGGCCAAGCTGCAAATCTAGTGAGTTCATGGATATCGGGCACTGACAAAAAACAATCAGCCTCCCGCAGATCGAAGAGAACTTCGAGGAACTGACTGTACTCCGGTCGTCGGACTACCGCCTCGACTACAGCCTTGACATCATCCAGCTTACATCTACCAGTAATGGCTGCAGCAATGACCTCATCATTGGCGTTAACGGTTAAATTGGGTTTCATGGCTCTATTCAGATAGTTCGCGCTCTACGTAGAAGTAATAGCTTTGCCTTTTACGCCTCAAATAACACTCAATACCGAGCAGTTAGCCAGACATTCAGTCAAGAGATCTACACTCGCACCTTATTAAGGTATATTAAGGTATCGAGGGATACACTAGTGAAGATAGCGAAGTTTGGCATGAAGATATCGAAAACTAATAATCGCGCACTTATTAGCCAGTTGCTATGGGGCAATCGACACGGGTAAAGATGAAAATCGCCAAGCCACGATTAATTTTTGTTCTGGATTCACCCCAGGCAACGCCACTGTTGGCGTTTGTCGTTAGCCTTGAGGAGTGTGGGCGTAAGTTTTTTTGGCTTTCAGAAACTGCCGAGGTAACCTAAAGCTAGAAAGTTGAAGCGAATTTCATTTGGGTAGTAGCGCTCTAAATTGAGACCGAGTTCGGTCGCGTGCCTCGCTGGCCAGTGTGAGGAGGCTCAGACGACACGCATCCTGCGCTACCCGTAGTGAGAATTTAGGAAAACCTCAAAGGTACAGCTAGCGTCCGGAGGCAACAGGCGACCGAGACGCTAGCTTTGGCATCAAGTTATTGAACTAGCTAAGCGTAACTTTCACTCGGGATAATTTACTTTCATGGCTAAAAAACCCAAAATGCGTCGCCAGCGCGGAGTCGTGCTGACGCCATCGGGCCTGCAACGGCTACAGCAAGCACGGCAAGAAATTGAGACCGCTGAAAATAGCAGCGATCCTCTTACCCTCGAGCAAATGTCGGAGCGCACCCAGCTTGACATGCACACCGTCAGGCGCGCTCTGTCTGGATCGGAGCGCGTCGACCGCAGCACATTGGAGCAGTTTTTCACAGCGTTCGGCCTTGCCCTCGAAGCCACTGACTTCGACAAACCTACCTGCCCGAGCCGCCAAGACTGGGGTAAAGCGACCTTTAACGATCGCTTTCTCGGTCGCCAAGAAGAACTAGAAACGCTAGATCGCTGGATCGGTCCCGATCGCTGCCGCACGATTGCGATTTACGGTGCGGCCGGCATCGGCAAGACTTCCCTGGCTCTGGAGGTGGCGCGGCAGTGGCAGAATCGCTTCGAGGTGGCGATCTGGAGATCGCTGCGCGACCCGGTGGCTCCCGAACTGCTGCTGCAAGATTGGCTGGCCTTTCTCGCTCCCGACGACTCCTATGACCCCGAAGCCACCTTTGCCGAGCTTTTGGCGCTTCTGATCGCTCACCTGCAGCACCAACGCTGTCTGCTCGTTCTCGATAATGTCGAATCTCTTTTTCAAAAGCATGAGCGCGCGGGCGAGTATCGCCCGGAATGGGCTGCCTACGGAGAGCTATTCGAGCAAATTGGTGCAACCGACCACAAAAGCTGCCTGTTGCTGACAACCCAGGTCAAACCTCGCGAGATAGCCGCTTCTGAGGGAGACAATTGCCCCACGCGCAGCCTGCTCCTACGCGGCATTCAAGTAGATGAAGTGCGGGAGATGCTCGCCGAACGAGGCTTGAAGGCAGCTCCTGAAGAGTGCGTTCTTTTGATGGAGCAATATTCTGGCAACCCATTGCTTTTGAGCATGACCTTCGCCACCATTCGCGACGTCTTCGGTGGCGACGTCACTGATTTCGTTACCGAAAAGTTCTCCGTTTTTGGTGATATCTCCGATTTACTCGCAGCGCAATTCAAGCAACTCTCGCCGGTGGAGCGGGATGCCCTGATCTGGCTGGTCGTTCTGCGCGAGCCGGTATCCTTTGCCAGGCTCCGTCAGAACTCACTGCAGCCCCCGGCAGCCCTGGTAGAAGCTCTCGAGTCCCTGTTTTCACGAGCCATTGCCGAGCGCCGGGACAATCGGTTCTTTTGCCAGCCCATCGTCCAGGAATACGTTACCGGGATTCTGCTGGCGGACCTTTGCCATGAAATCGTGACAGGAGACTTGCGATACCTGCAGACCCACGCGCTCTACATGGCTCGAGCCTCGCAACCGATTCGAGACGCTCAGGCACGCATCTTCTTGGAGCCACTGTTGCAGCAGCTTCTCACGCAACTGCAGTCGCGCAGTCAGGTCGCAGCGACTCTCGCCAAACGACTAGAAGCGTTGCAAGACCCAGCCGGAGTTCTATCGGGATACGCCGCGGGTAACTTGGTCAACTTGCTGCGCCGATTCGGAGTGGTGTTCCCCAACTGGAATTTTTCCGGGCTCGCGCTGTGGCAAGCGGACTTTGACGGTTTGACACTGCAAGGATGTGACTTTCGCCGGACCGATCTGCGCGCGACCCGCTTTACCCAATACCTAGGCGGCATCAGTGACGTAGCGTTTAGCCCCGACGGTCTTTTGTTTGCTTCTGGCGACACCAACGGGGATATTCACGTCTTTCAGGCCGGCGATGGCAGTTTACAGACTCGCATGAGCCAAGATGATTGGCTGCAGAATGTCACATTTGCAGCTGACGGGTCTCTTATGGCTACTGGCGGTGAGGGGGGTGATATTGAGTTGTGGGAAATGCCCTCAGGCGATAATGTGGGAGTCCTGCGCGGCCACTCGGCCGGGATTCTAGCGCTGCAATTTTCTCCCCAAGCACGTCTGGTTGCCAGTGGTAGCGACGACGGCACCCTGAGACTTTGGGATCCAGAGAGCGAGCGCTGTCTGCAGATTCTACACGAAGGGAAAGAGCCGGTCAAAACCCTTTGCTTCTCTCCCGACGGCCAAATCCTAGCCGGCAGTGACGGCATCACAGTTCGGTTTTGGCAAATGCCTACGGGGGAGTGTAGTGGGAGCCCGCTGCAATGCTCTGAAGGTGGCCTGATTCAGGCGATTGCTTACAACCCTAAAAATTGCTGCTTGGCGGCTGGTAGCGACGAGGGCGGTATCTGGTACTGGGATCTCGCCGAGGCACCCCAACTCCTCCACAAACTGACGGGCCACCAACGAGAAATCACGTCTCTATCGATTAGCCCCGATGGCCTCATGCTCGCCAGCGGCAGTGAAGATGGCACCATTCGACTGTGGCAGCTCGAAACTGGGACCTGCATCAAAGTCGTGCGCGGCCATCAGATGGGTGTAGCCGCCGTTGATTTTGCCGCGAATGGTCGATCTTTGGTTAGTGGGAGTTTCGACCGTACGATTCGCCTCTGGAACCGGAGTGGCGATTTAACTCACAGTCTCAGCGGTCGCGGGGGCGGTATCTGGGGCTTGGCATTCAATCCAGCTGGTAACCTCCTCGCCGCCAGCCGCCAAGATAATGCCGATTTGTGGGATATTGCAGCGGGCAGTCACCAAAATGCCCTGCCAGCCGAGCGCACTCGGCTGACAGCGATCGACTTTAGCCCAGACGGACAGCACGTCGTCGGCGGTGCCTTCGATGGCAAGCTCCGCGTCTGGGAGGCTGCCAGCGGCAAAAGACTAGAATCTCTCCAAGGGCAGCGAGAGCGTACCTTGGCCCTCGCCTTCAGCCCCAATGGCCAGTGGCTGGCCAGCAGCAACGAAGACTCAACCATATCGTTCTGGAACTGGCAGCGGCGCCAACACAGCAATTCAAGTGCTTGGGAGAGTCGGGTATGGTCGTTAGACTTCGCTCCCGACAGCCAGCGATTGGCCTGCGCCAGCCACGACGGCGCGGTGCGCGTGCTAGAAGCAGCGACGGGAGACTGCTTGTGGAACGGCACGGATCATTTGAAACATGCTTGGTCGGCTGCTTTCAGCGCCGATAGTTGCTTTTTGGCTAGCGGCAGCCATGATGGCACCATCAAAATTTGGGAGGCTGCCACAGGCAGGTGCCTGCGAACAATCGAAGTCGGGCAATATGTTTTCAGCGTAACCTTTAGTCCTGATGGAAAACTCCTTGCCAGCGGACGTAGCGACGGCAAAATCGATATCTGGGATACAGCAGATTGGCGGCGGCAAAAGACTTTAGAGGGTCACCAAAGCGGCGTTTGGGCCCTTGAATTCTCTCCTAATAATGTGTTGGCGAGCACTGATGGGAATGAAACGATTTCGCTGTGGGATTTAAGCCAGGGCGATCGCCTGCAGATTTTTCAAAGCCCGCGCCCCTATGAGGGGATGAACGTTGCGGGAGCTAGGGGCTTAGCTCCCGCTCAACTCGAAAACCTCAGAGCGTTGGGCGCAATTTCAGCTAGCGACCTCAACTGAGATCGATTGAGTTTGGCGGTTTTTAAAAAGTGGCACGATTCAGAATCCATCAATTTTGGGCAAGGTAACCATCCTGGCGCTTAGAGCGAGATGGTACGACACCTCGGAGTTTAGTGCTGCCAGGCTGCGGACAATTTACGCAATAGCGCTGCAGTGACAGTCGCCAAGCTCGACGAGCTACGCTTCCGGAGCGCGCAGCTCGTCGAGCTTGGCTCGCACGGTTTGGATGTCTTGCCACATCAGCCATTTGGGGCTGCCCTTCTCTTTAGAAGGATTGCGCAGGAGGTAGGCCGGGTGAAAGATCGCCATCGCCAGCCGGCCTTCCCAGTCGAGCCACTGGCCGCGAATCTTAGTAATGCCCCGCTTTTCGCCCGTGACGCCCTTGAGGGCTGTCGCACCCGTGAAGAGCACGATTTTCGGGTCCACAAGGCGCAGCTGCTCGAGTAAATAGGGTTTGCAGGCTTCCACCTCTGGAGCGACTGGCGTGCGGTTGCTGGGCGGGCGGCACTTAATAATGTTGCAGATGTAGACATCGCGGTCGCGATCGAGGCGGACGGACTCGAGAATTTTGTCGAGGAGCTGGCCGGAGCGGCCGACGAAGGGCAGCCCCTGCTCGTCTTCATGTTGGCCGGGGGCTTCGCCGATAATGGCAATGTCGGCAGTGGGGTTGCCCCGAGAAATCACCGCATTGGTGCGCCCCTGGCACAGCTCGCAGCGCCGACAGCTGCGGCAATCCTCGGCCAGGGCCTCCAGGGTGGTGTAGGTCCCGGCAGGAATTGGCACGCTGGCATCTTCAGGGATGCGGCCGGTGGGCGCGGGGGTGCCAAAGAGGTCGATTTGGTCTCCAGATTGACTCATAAGCAGTGATAAAAATTTCAGGGGTAAGTGCGAGGCCAAAAATTGGCGGAGCTAGCGTGCCAAGCGCGATTGAGGCTGCCAAGCCCCTATCATACCTACCCCAGATGGGGGCGAAAATCCGATCGGCCTGCAGCGGGAGCATTCAGCGCCCTGGGGGCGTCGCTGTTAAGCTAGCTAGGATAGCGCGCAGAAGAATCAAGGGAAAACAACCGTGTTGGCAGACAAACGGGTGCAAAGACAGGCGATCCGCTGGCTTTCTGGGGGTGGTCTCGCCTTTTTTATTTTGCTTGCCGGATCGGGCAGTGCGAGCGCTCGGCCCCTTGACTTGCCCGCTGTCTCTCCGATTGCCCAGGCCCTCTCGGTTGCCGAGCGCGAAGAACTCGAGGCCCTGCGCGATCTTGGCAACCAGGATCGCTTTTTTTGGCTGGCTGTTGCAGTTGTCGCGATTGTTGTTGTTTTCTTGGCCCTGGCGAGCGCGTATCTTTGGGTTTTGCGCCGGGCGGTTATTCGCGAAGTGGCCGAGCTGGTCCGCCGCCATCTCAACGAAATCGCCGATCTTGAAAATCGCATCGGCAGCGCCGATCGCCAGGTCCAACAGCGTCTGGCAGCTTCGCAGACCCTAACAAACCAGCTCGAAGCGCAAGCCGAGCGCTTCACAAGCGATCTCGGCCAGCAGCGCCAGCACTTCGAGAGTACCTGCGAAGAAATCGAGCGCGCTCGCATTGCAGTCTCAGACAAGTGGCAACAAGAATTCGAGCGTCTCAAAGGCGACCTGCGCGAGCGGGCAGGAGACTTCGATAAAACGCTGCAGGCCCTCGAGGCCCAAAGCAGCAAAGATCTCAAAGCCATTGCGGCAGCCACCGACCGCGACCGGGCGGCGATTTTGGCCCAGATGGAAGCCGTCCCAGCCGGCCTTGAGGAGCGCCTGCTGGCCATTGGCGAAGCTGCCGAGCGCCGTCGCGACGAAATTCTCGAGCTGCTGCGCGATGCCGATGCCGCCGTCGCTCGCGAGACGGAGGCCCTCAAAGCGGCGATCGCGGCGAGTCGCGCGACTCAAACTGCCGATCTCGAGCGGGCCGATGCCGAGTACCGCACTCGCATTGCCGAATTCTTACAGGCCCTCCAGCAGCAGTACGCCGATTTTGCCAGCGAGTGCGAAACCCTGCAAGCGAGCTTCCGAGAGCGGCACGATGCGGCAGCCGGACGCGTTGACGGCGATACCGAAGCCTTTACCGTGCGCTTGAGCGAGCTGCGCGGTCACGCCCAGCGCCAGTGGGATTTAATCTTGCAGAATCTCGAGACGCTCAGCGCGGATTTTCCCACGCGCCTCGAAAAATTGGAAAAATCCCTCGATCGCCGCCAACTCGAAGCCACCGGCGACCTCGAGCGTTCTGTCGCAGAGTTTGGCGATCGCCTGGCTGTCCTTGAAGCTGATGCCAAAGCTCAATCCCAGACGGTGCTGCAGCGCTTGGGGCAGCTCGTCCGGGACTTCAAGCCTCAACTCACCGAGCTGCAAGCCGATGCCGAGCGGCGCGCCGATGCTGAAAAAGAAGTTGCCCTCGCCAAACTTGCCGAGCTGAGTGCGACGATTGCCGATCGCCTCAACGGTACCGAGCGCCAGGCTCGCGACGAGATTGCCCTCGCCCTCGAAAACGTTCGTCAGGCTGCTCGCGAATGCGACCGCCACCTCGAAGAACTCCGCACCGACTTCAGCCAGCAGGCCGAGCGAGGTCAAGGTGGCCTCGCAGAACGGCGCGATCGGGCTCTCGGGGAAATCGACCGCGCCCGATCCCTGGCCGCGCGCTTGCTCGATGAGTTCCAAACCGAGCTAAGCGATCTCCAGACGGACTTAAGTCAGCGCCGCGACGCGCTTTTGGCCGAGCTCGCTCGGCTCTCGCCTCAACTCCTGGCGGATTCGGCCTTCAAAGACCTGCAGCGGCGCCTCAACGCCCTGAGTACGCCACTCGAGCAGCTCCAGACCAACCATCCCCAGCTTTTCTTGAGCCCGAATGAATTTATTGAGGCCGGACAGCGGGCGATGGCCGAGGGTGACTGGCAAGATGCCGTCGCCCAGTTCGACCGGGCCTTGGAATTGCAACCCCAGCGCACCGACCTTCTGCTGCAGCGCGGGACAGCCTTAGCCGAACTCAAGCAATTTGAAGCGGCGATCGCCACTTTCGACCGCCTGCTCGAAGCCGATGCCAACAATGGCGAAGCCTGGTACCGGCGCGGCATGGCTCTGCTCGAGCTGCAGCGCTACGAAGGAGCAACGGCTGCCTTCAATAAAGCCGTACAAGCCCAGCCCGAAAATGCGCGTGCTTGGCTCGCGCGGGGCATCGGCTACCGCCGCCTGCGCAAATATGCAGAGGCCATTGCCTCCTACGATCGCGCCCTGGAGCTCGACGAAAACCTCTACCAAGCCTGGGTCGATCGCGGCGTGGCCCTGGGTATCGAGCAGCGCCACGAGGAGGCTTTCGGATCCTTCGACCGGGCCGTGACCCTCCAGCCCGATAATGCCGTAGCCTGGCTCAATCGTGGCATGGCACTCTCGGCTCTGGAGCGCCATGGGGAGGCAGTCGAGTCTTTCGACAATGCAGTCGAACTCAATCCCAACTCTCCTAAAACCTGGACCTATCGCGGCAACGCCCAAATCAAGCTCGACCGTGCTGAAGATGCCCTCTCGAGCTACGATCGCGCCGTGGCCCTCCAAAGCGACTATGGCCCCGCCCACTACGGCCGCGCGGCCTGCTACGCCGTCCAGGGCCAGACCCGCTTGGCTGCCAAGAACCTCGCCCGCGCCCTGGCAATCGACCCCGACTATCGCAGTGAAGCCGCCAACGACCCAGATTTTGCGGCCCTGACTGGCGACGACCGGTTTTGGACACTGGTGGATGCCGAACTCGCCGGCGGATCGGCCCCGGCAGCTTAAGAGAGTCGGCACGCCAAAGCACTGACGACTTCGCACTAATGCCGACAGCATTGCTGTTTTCGGTAAGGTTTTTTATTGAAAACGGAATCGCGATCGGCCGAACCTGTCAATCGCCGACTGGCAGGGATTTGGGAGCTGCCGATTTCCGAGCTGATCTCATAAAAAACACGACTGGTTCTTGAACCAGCCTGGATGGCCCGCGTCTAAAATTTATCTAGTACGCTCCTAGTTATCTACTCATCAATCGCATTTCATAAAAGATGCCATGAAAGCAAAAGTCGTCACCCTCTCCCTGCTCGCTTTGCTGTTTGGGCTCGATTCTCCTCCTGATGTCTCCGCGCAAACTACAGCTGTACTCGCACAATTAACTCCGGAAGAAGAAGTCAGCGTTTCTGTTTACAGAAATGCCAGCCCGGCAGTTGTCACCCTCAGCCAAGGTAGAAGTTCCGGCTCCGGCAGCATCATTCGGGCGGACGGCCTTGTATTGACCAACGAGCATGTGGTTCGTGGTGCCCGCCAAGTTCGGGTGACAACTGCCGACAATCGTCGCTTCAGCGGCCGCGTTCTGGCCGTCGATCGCCGCAACGACCTGGCTTTGGTGCAAATTCAGACTCGCGAGCGGCTCCCCTTTATTCCCCTAGCCGGTAGAGATGGCATTGCTGTCGGCCAACAAGTCTTTGCGATCGGCAGTCCTTTCGGTTTGTCTGGAACGCTCACGACGGGCATCCTGAGCCGGGTTGCTGCGAATGGCGACCTGCAAACCGATGCGTCTATCAACCCCGGCAACTCCGGCGGGCCACTGCTAAACTCCGCCGGGCAGCTCATCGGGGTCAATAAGGCGATCTTGAGCCCGGGAGGGAGGGGCAACACTGGCATCGGATTTGCCACCAGTGCTTTGACGGCACAAAACTTCATCGCCCGCAGTGCCAACTCCCGAGGCTTCGATATTGACGGCAATATTGGCAGCACTCCGACTAGGCCGGTCTTGGGCGTAACGGTCGACTCGGGTACATTAACAATCCGTAGCGTCCAAGCGCGCTCGGCGGCAGCATCGGCGGGCATTCGCCCGGGCGATCGCCTCATTGGCATCAACGGTCGCAGGATCGTGTCTTTGAATGAGTTGCGGAATTTCCTGGATACCCAACCCCAGAGTGCGGTTCTGACGGTGAGGCGAAGAGGGCAGTTCTCTCGCGTGCGAGTTTCCTTCTAGAAGAAGGCTCTCAGAAAAACCGGGGAGTAGCGCTCCGGTCGCATGGGGGAGTTCGGCGACCCACAAAACTCCCCTTTACTGCTGCTGCCCGAGCTTTGGCGCCTTAGTGCGGTCCTGCTGGTGAGGGGGATGCTTTTTTCTCCCAATCTTCGAGTCGCTTTTTGCCCGCTTGCACGAAAGGCGACCGAGCCACCAACTCAATGAGAACGCTATTGATAGCCGACCAAGGAAACTGCAAGGGACGCACGATATCTAGAAAGAGCACCACCCGGATCTCGTCGGTATCATTCCAGGCGGCGTGGGGGTAGGTGTCGTCAAAAATCAGGCTCTTGCCCTCCTGCCAGTGGCGGATGTCTGCGCCGACACGAATGCCACACTCCTCGGCAGCTTGGGGAATGCGCAAGCCCAAGTGATAGCGAATGACACCTTTGTAGGGGCCGCGATGCTCGGGAATGCGTTTGCCCGGTAGCAGAATCGAGAAAAATGCCGTTTTCATGCCCGGAATCTGCTCGATAAGGCGCGTGGTTTCGGGGCAGCGATCGCAGTTGTGCTGGGCCTTAATACCATAGGCATAGAAAAAAAAGGTCTTCCAGCGGTCGTCTTGGGTGATGCTGTACTGCTCGGTGGAGATGTCTTGAAAGTTGGGCAGGCGATCGGGGGCGGCCATGACGCCGTCGAGTTCCTGGCGAATTGTTTGCCACTGGGCCTCCAAGGGCGCGATCCAAGCAAACTCCTCGACCTCAAAAAAGGTCGTGTTAGGAACGAGAGAAGCACGGGCAACGCCCGCTTCAAATGCTTGGATGAGCTTGCGACCGTAGGCGACGAGGGGATTAACAGAGCGAACGGAAGGGGTATCAGTATTCATCGGGATCGAGGGGCGGCAAGGGGTGCGAAAAAGACCGCTTCTGAGGACGCCTTGGCAAGTTTAACCGAACTCTCCTCAAAGCCAGGACAAAGTCAGATAAATTGTTGGGGTAGTCAACAACAAACCTAGTGCGCCTGTTTCACACCATCGCGGGGCTGCGCTGCGAACTCGATCGCCGGCGCCAAGCAGGGCAGACCATTGGGCTCGTGCCAACGATGGGCGCCCTCCATGCCGGTCATGTCAGCTTGCTGGCTCGCGCGGTCGCCGAGACCGATGCCGTCGTCGTCAGTATTTTTGTCAATCCCCTGCAGTTCGAGCCAGATACCGACCTCGAGCGCTACCCTCGCGATCTTGCCGCCGACTGCCAAATCGCTCGCGAGGCAGGAGCAGCCGTCGTTTTTGCCCCAACGGTGACAGAACTCTATGGAGCAGGCACCCACAGCAGCGCCGACTTGCCCGCCCAAACCCAAGTCTTTCCCCCCAAAGCCATACTGCAGAACCTCTGCGCTCCTCGGCGGCCGGGACATTTTGAGGGCGTTGCTACGGTAGTGGTCAAGCTCCTCGAGATCGTTCGCCCCGAAGTTGCCTACTTCGGTGAAAAAGACGCCCAGCAGTTGGCGATCGTTCGGCGCTTGGTGGCCGACTTGCAATTGCGCGTGGCGGTACGCGGCTGCCCCACAGTACGAGAAGCGTCGGGATTGGCCCTCAGCTCCCGCAACCGGTATCTCAGCGATGGCGAGCGCGCCCGAGCAGCGGTTATTTACCGGGCTCTAGCAGCAGCCCGCAGCGCCTTCGAGAGCGGCCAGCGCGAGGTAACGGCCCTGCTGGAGCGCGCCCGTGCCGAGCTGGCTGTCGAGCCGGCCCTAGAGCTGGAGTACGCCGAGTTGGTGCACCCGCAGACCTTGCAACCCCTCACTGAAATCTCGGCTGCTGGGGGCTTGCTGGCAATTGCAGGTCGCCTCGGCCGAGCCCGCCTCATCGACAACGTGCTGCTGCGCCAGCGCCAGCCAATCGTGGCCATCGACGGTCCGGCGGGAGCGGGCAAATCGACGGTTACCCGCCAAGTGGCGGCTCGGTTGGGGCTGCTTTATCTCGATACCGGGGCGATGTATCGAGCGATTACTTGGTTAATGCTCGATGCCGGCCTCGATCTAGCCGATGAAGCCGCAATTGCCGAGCTGGCAACTCAAGCCACCCTCGAGTTGCTGCCCGCCGAATCAGCAGAGCGCCCTGCCCGCGTCTCGGTCAACGGGCGCGATGTTACCCAGGCCATCCGGACGCCAGAGGTTACTGCCAGCGTCTCGAGGGTGGCCGCCCAAGCTGCCGTTCGTGCCGATCTCGTCCGTCGCCAGCAGCAATTTGGCGAGCGCGGTGGCATCGTCGCCGAAGGCCGCGACATTGGCACGACCGTGTTTCCCGATGCCGAGCTTAAAATCTTTCTGACGGCCTCTGCTGCCGAGCGCGCGCGCCGCCGCCAGCAGGATTTGCGCGCGCAGGGTCTAGCTGTAGCGGACCTCGCCGCGCTCGAGCGAGATATTCGCGATCGCGATGCCTACGACAGCAACCGCAAAATCTCGCCCCTGCGCCAGGCCCCTGATGCGGTCGTGGTGCAAACCGACTGCATGAGCGCCGAGGCGGTCATCGAGCACCTAGTCGGGCTCTACCGCGAGCGCACTGGTTGAGCCCCGCTACACTCTAGGTAGCGCACCTATCTGGAGCTGTTGTCCCGTGCCCGACCCCATCATGTACCGGGAAGACGCCTATGTGCTGCTCGACAGCAACAATCCCGAAGAAGAAATCCTCTCAGCAGCGGAACTCGGCAACCGGCTCCGGCAAGTCTTGCAAGCTCTACCTCCAGACGAGCTGCCCCGCGACCTCCAGAAGCTCCCCGATCTCGAAGCGCGCGTGCGAGCGCTAATGACCGATGCCTGCGAACTCGATGTGGGTGCGGGTAACTATCTGCAGTGGTACGCCATTCGCCTCGAAAAATAAAACAGCAGGTGGAACGGGTGCGTTCTACCTGCTGCTATTTGCTGTAGGCAAGCCCGCTTAAATTAAGGCCGAGCTTGCCTGCGGCTCAGATTGCCGCTCGAGCGACATTAGCTGTTTCTAGCGGATCTTGCGCTGAAGACCGGCGTAGGCAGCGTCGGAGCGAGCAACGTAACCGACTTCGCTAACGAACTTCTTAGCGTTAGAGAGGTAGAAGTTAACGAACTCCTTAACTTCGGGCTTGGTCTCCATTGCCTGCTTGCTGACGTAGATGAAGAGGGGACGAGCCAAGGGCTTGTACGTGCCTTCTTCTACAGCCTGAACGGTGGGCTTAACGCCGTTGATGGCAACGGGCTTGAGCTTTTCCTGGTTCTCCAGGAAGTAAGCAAAACCAAAGTAAGCCAGGGCATTCTTGTCGTTCTCAACACCAACAACCAGAACGTTGTCGTCCTCAGAAGCGGTGAAGTCACCACGGCTAGCGCCACCTTCGCCGACGATTGCTTCGGTGAAGTAGTCGAAAGTACCGGAGTCAGCACCAGGACCAAACAGGTTCAGAGGTGCGTTGGGCCATGCGGGGTTAACCTGGTTCCAGGTCTTAATCTTGCCTTGAGCGGCCGGTTCCCAAATCTTCTTGAGTTCGTCAGTGGTCATGCTGTCAGCCCAGGTGTTCTGCTTGTTGACAACAACAGTCAGAGCGTCTTGGCCGATGGGCAGCTCGACGAAGCTAACGCCTGCTTTGCCGCACGCGATGACTTCTGCATTCTTGATGGGGCGGGATGCGTTAGAGATATCGGTCTCGCCGCGGCAGAACTTCTTAAAGCCGCCACCGGAACCGGAAACACCAACGGTAACGCGGATCTGGCCGCGCTTAGCCTTTTGGAACTCTTCTGCAACTGCCTCAGTCACGGGGAAGACGGTGCTAGAACCGTCAATTTGAACCAAGCCACGGCCTTGGGAATTAGCTGCAGGGATAGCAACAGCAGCCGTTGCCGCTGCAAAGGCTGCAGCACCCAGAAGGCGCGCGAACTTCCGCTCACTTATCACCATGTTCGGAATCTCCTAAATATTCTTTTCTAGTCAGTCAATAATCTAGACTGCCCTACAAGATACCGGTACCAGCTTAAGGAAACTTTAAATAAGCGTCAAGAAAGCTTTAATTTTGTTGGGCTCCCAAGTTTCGGTAGCGTTTCGACCCATTGGCGGTGGCAACCCGATCGCGCCGAGAGATCGGAGACTCCGCTTTTGCTGCTAGATTGCCACGCTCGAGCAATACAGATCGTCGCGCCAGAAGCGCTCCTGCTTTTTTCAGGGCTTTTTTCAGGGGCCCGCAGTGAAGTCACTACCGCTGGCGATCGAACCAAACAACCTTGCCGGCACCATCGGCCTACAGCGCGCCTGCTGCGGTTTTATCCAAAACCTCTCCTGAGAGATGGGAGGTAACATTCAGCGCTTGCAAGACTGGCTTGCCATCCAAGCCGTCTGGATAATCGATCGCGCTAACGCCGCCGTTGCCTTGCTTGACGCTCCAAATGTCTGCCGGGCGCAAGCCCAAAACCGCGCAAAGAATCACCTTATTGATGGCATCGTGGGCGGCAACTAGCCCCGTTAGCAGCTTGTCGGGTGAGGGCCGATCGCGCACGATATCTGCCCAGCAGGCATTGGCTCGATCCCATACCTGCTGGAGGTTCTCGCCTTCGGGCATCTGCACTGTTTCGGGGGCGCGCTTCCACTGCTCGAGCAATTCCCCGTACTCGGCTTGAATTTCTGCTTCGAGCTTGCCTTCCCAGAGGCCGTGACCGATTTCCCGGAGTTCGTCGGTCTCCTTTAAATCGATGCCGGGATGATATTGCAAGATGATTTGGGCGGTTTCTTTGGGGCGCGAGAGGGAGCTGGTAATCGCAAAATCAATGGGGATTTCTTTGAGAAATTCTGCCGCGCGCGTGCCTTGGGCTTTGCCCGTTTCGTTGAGGGGAATGTCAATCTGGCCCTGAAAGCGCGACTCGCGATTCCATTGCGTTTCGCCGTGGCGCACCAGCAGAAGCCGCAGACCGCGATCGCTGCGCGGCGGTGGCATGGGAATGCCCAGGTGCGTGGTCTGATTGAGGGACTCGATTTGCACCGCATCCCCGAAGCCTCCGGTAAAGTTGAGGACGTTGATGCCGCAATTGGACTGCTGCAGCACTTGGTAATTTGCAGCAGACATGCCCACAGCCGAGCCAATCAGGCAGCGGTTGATGCCGTTGTGGGCGACGATGAGGATGGTTTGGTTGGGATGCCGCGCGATCGTCTCTTGCCAAAACTGCTTGGCCTGCGCGAAGAGCGCTAGCACCGGGAAATGTTCGCGCCCATCTGGGAGTAACATTTTGAAGGCCTCAGGCTGCTGCTGCCACTGTTGGTACTCCGCCGCAAACTTGGCTTTGACTTCGCTTTTGGTGAGTTCTTCCCACAGGGGCAGATCGACTTCTAGCAGCAGCTCGCTCGGCTGCAGCGCGGGCGGCTCGCTTAAGCAGGCGCGGGCGATCTCGGCTGTTTGTTTGGCACGCTGTAGGGGGCTGCAGTAGATGGCATCAAAGCGCAGTCCGGAGAGCGCCGCTCCCACTTTCTCGGCGTCGCTACGGCCGCGATCGGTGAGTTCTGACTTGTCGCAGCGGCCCTGAATGCGTTGCTCGATGTTGTAGGTGCTCTGGCCGTGGCGGACGAGAATGACGCGCGTGCCCATAACCCTAACCCCAAAAAATAAAAGGCAATTGCCCAAAAACCCAGACCACATTGTACCTTGCCGCGCTTCGATTAAGATCGAGCGAGTCCTGCCTACGTCGGAAATCGATGACGCTGAAGCGATTTGCCCTAGTTTTACTCACAGCCTTTGTGGTCGTTAAGATGCTGCTCTCCCTCGGCGGGAGCCTCGCCGAACCCCAGGTGCAAGGCCGATTGGACTTGTACCAAGCCGATCTCATCCTCCAGGTAACCGCTGGCGAGTTCGATGCCGCTCGGGCCCCGCTACGGGACGCGCTCCTAGGTGCCGACCCCTACGCAGCCGTCGCTGAAAAATACGAGCGTGCCCGTGAGGATTCTCTGGCGATGCGCGATCGGCTTGCCGGACGCATTAGCGAGTTGCGGGCCGATGAAACTGGCGACGCTGAAGCCACTCCCGCCGCCAACACCACCACTGGCAATGACGCTATCGACCAGATCGAGGCAGCCCGCCGGGATCTCGAAGGATTTATCGCCGAAATCGACCTCAAGCAAGGCTGGTTGCATCTCGAGCGAGGCGATCGCGCGGCGGCCGAGGCTGCTTGGGGAGCCGCCAAAGCAAGCAATATTGCCCCCTTCGCCCGGGCGGCTGAGGTTTCCCTGGGCCTCTGGCAAGTGTCTCCTCGGGTGTTGCCTGACGCCCGCGACCGGCTCGATCTGGCTCTCGCAGGCTGGTTTCGCTACCGCAGCCTGAGCCGCTTATACGAGGTTACCCAGCGCCCGCAGGACGTGCAGGCCCTCGCAGCAACAGCAACAGCAACGGCCGAGACTGCCCTGACCAAGCTCGCTATCATCGGCGGCATTCCCATCGTCGGTGCTCTCATTGGGGTAGGACTGGCGATCTTTTTGGGGATGCAGTGGAGCCTCGCACGCTCGGGGTCGCTGCTGGTGCAAAACGGCAATCGCCGCTGGGAGACCCCCTGGGATGCGGAGGTAACCTGGCAAGCGATCGTCGTGGGCTTCTTCGGCATCTCCCAGATTGCCCTGCCGCTGCTGCTTGGGATCTCGGGATTCGACCCGACCGATTGGAGCATCCGCGGCAAGGCGCTGTTTGTGTTTGGTAGTTACCTTGCGATGGCAGCAGGAGGGATTATCGTGTTGTGGGCGTCGATCGCGCCCTATTTGCCCTTGCCGGAGGGGTGGTTTTCCCTCAAGGGGAATTGGCTGGGTTGGGGCGTAGGGGGCTACTTCGTGGCAGTCCCAGTCGTGATCGTCGTGTCGCTGGTCAACCAGCAGATCTGGCAGGGTCAAGGCGGTAGCAATCCGCTACTTTATTTGGCCCTGCAAGCCCAAGACGGTCTCGCGCTGGGGTTATTTTTGGCGACCGCTGCCGTGCTGGCCCCCGTATTCGAAGAGATTATGTTTCGAGGCTTTCTGCTGCCCGCACTGACGCGCTACTTCCCGGTCTGGGGGGCAATTGCGCTGAGCGCCCTGTTATTTTCTCTGGCACACTTGAGCCTCTCGGAAGTCCTGCCCTTGGCCGCTTTGGGGAGCGTTCTGGGATTTGTCTACACGCGCTCGCGCAGCTTGCTGGCGCCGATTTTGCTCCACGGCCTCTGGAATAGCGGCACGCTGGCGAGTTTGTTCGTTCTGGGCAGCGGCGCGGGCTAACGTGTCGGAGCGTTGGAGGCTATTGCTCCGACTCGCTCCAGTCAGTGCTTTTGGGGGGCTCCGGCTCCTCGCAAGCGACGGCGGCAATGGAATCGAGTTCCGCTTCGGGGAGAGCGGGCGGCAGGGTCGGATCGTCAGGGGCAGGCGCGCCGAAATCGGCGCGGTCGAGCACGTCTTTGATGAAGGCTTCTGAAACCCAAACTTTGACCACCACAGCTAGGGGAAGCGCCAAAAGCAAGCCGAGCAAGCCAAAAAACCGCGTGAAAAAGAGCTGAGCGAGTAGCGTCAGCGCGGGCAGAAGTGCGATCTGCTTTTTCATCACCAGCGGACTCACCCAGTAGCTCTCCAGGTTCTGGACGACAAAGTACAGAATGGCCACCGCCAGCACCTTCCAGGGGGAGTCGAGGAGGGCAACAGAGAGCGGAAAGATGGCACTGGCTGCCGGGCCAATATTGGGAATGAAGTTAAAAACCCCAGCTAACAAAGCATGGGCAAAAACAAACCGAATTTGCAGGCCCAGCAGCCCGATAGCACAAGTGATGGCGACAAAAGCGGAATTGATGGCGATGCCCCGTATCCAACAGAGCAGGGCAGTTTCGCACAGCGAGAGAATTTCATCAGTGCGCCGCCGGTAGGTTGTCGGAAACAGCCGCACGAACAGGCGGCGATAAGCAATTGGCTCCGACAAAAACATAATCGTCAACACCAGCAGCAGCAATAGCTGCAGGACTACCGTCACGGCGTTGGAGATGACGCCAAAAAAGCGATCGAAAACCGCACCGCCGAGATCTTGCAGGACGCCGACGACCTGCTCGACAAGACGCTCGTCTAGGGGGGGGATGACTTGAGATCCCTGGGGAATTACTCCCGCTTCGAGCAAGGCGCCCTCGACTTCTAGATAAATTTCCTGCAGGCGCTCCCCCACCCTCGGCAGCAGCGCGATCAGCTCTTCGAACTGCTCGACAAACAAAGGCACCACAAACGCTGCTAGGGCAGAGCCTCCCAGCAACACCATCAGGATCGAAACGGCTACCGCATAGGGGCGCAGCAGGTTGAGCCGGCGCACGAGCAGTCGCACGATGCCGTTGAGGGCCACAGCAATAACGACTGCCATGAAGCTCAACAGCAAGATTTGGCGAAATTGCCAGAGAATGACCAGGGCAACGCCCAGGCAAATTAAACCGATCCAGTTGGAGAAGCGCAAGGGTGGTGCCGGTAATTTTCCTCCCTCATCCTAAGGTGTTGTCAGCCCCCTGACGGCGCAGGAGTAGGGAATTTGTCACCACCAAGATGGAGCTAGCAGCCATGAAGGCCCCCGAGAGGCTAGGCCCGAGCAGAATGCCAGCCCCAGGCAGCAGCACGCCAGCAGCCAGAGGGATGGCAACGGCGTTGTACCCGAGGGCCCAAAAAAGGTTTTGGCGAATTTTATTGTAGGTCCGGGCACTTAGGGCAATGGCAGCCGGGACATCGAGCAGGCGATCGCGCATCAAGACAATATCGGCGGTCTCGAGGGCCACTTCTGTGCCCTGCTGCAGAGCAATGCCTACATCTGCCTGGGCCAGCGCGGGAGCATCGTTGATGCCATCGCCGACCATAGCCACGACTTCTCCGGCTTGCTGGAGGCGGCGAATGCACGCGGCTTTTTCGGTGGGTTTGATGCCGGCGATCGCATCTTCTGGGGCAATTCCCAAGCGGGCTGCTAGGTCGCGCGCGACGGCCGGATCGTCGCCGCTGAGCAGGGTCACTTTCAGGCCCCGGGCCTGGAGGCGCTCGATAGTCGGTCGGGCATCGGGGCGGGGGCGATCTTGGAGGGCCAGCAGCCCCGCGCAAGTTCCATCGATACCGATGCAGACGGTCGTGTTGCCCGCAGTTGCGAAGGCGCGCGCGCGCTCGGCAACTGCAGCAGGAATCGTCGCATGCTGCTGCAACCAAGCCAGGCTGCCCGCTCGGACCGCCTGCCCGGCCACAGTTGCGGCGATGCCCAGGCCGGCGACGGTCTGAAAGTCGGTGGCGGCAGGCAATTCGAGATCTCGAGCCGCAGCGGCCGCGACGATGGCCGCTGCCAAGGGATGGTTGGTCCCCCGCTCGGCGGCGGCGACGACGGCCAACAAATCGTCCTCGCCGCGATCGCCTTCTGGCTCGATGGCCGTCAGGCTAGGACAACCCTCGGTGAGGGTGCCGGTTTTATCGAAGGCTACTATCCCGATTTGGCGAGCGCGCTCGAAAATGTCGCCGCCTTTGACGAGCAAGCCGCGCTCGGCCCCAACGCTACTGCCGACTAAAATCGCCGTCGGTGTTGCTAAGCCCAACGCACAAGGGCAGGCAATTACCAAGACAGCAATCGCCAGCTTCACGCTCAAGAGCAACGGCGAGGTCGGCGCGTCGGCCATACCTGCCATGTCGCCAATGTGTTGGTGAGGGGCCATGGCGATTTCTAGAGCTGGCGAGAGTACCCAAGGCCAGATTCGCGTCCCGATAAATTCCCAAAATAAGAAGGTAGCCGCCGCAATAGCCATCACGCCCCAGGCAAAGTAGCCCGCAACGGTATCTGCCAGCTGCTGAACGGGAGCTTTGCGGGTTTGAGCGGTTTCGACGAGGGCGACAATGCGCGCCAGGGCAGTTTGGCGGCCCACCTGAGTGGCTTCTAAGACAACGGCACCGGTTTGATTGAGAGTTCCTGCCGCTATCCGGTCGCCCGGCGCTTTGGCAGCGGGGGTAGCCTCGCCGGTCAGCATGGCCTCATTCGCTGTCGTCGTGCCGGTCAAGACGGTGCCATCAACGGGAAAGACTTCGCCAGGCAAAACCCGCAGGCGATCGCCCGGCCGGACTTGAGCGGCCGGAATCTCCAGGCCGGAGGCATCATCGGTCTTGCCAACGACGCGCGCGACTGGCGGTTGCAGGGCTAAGAGCTTTTCGAGGGCGGCCGAGGCGCGGGCGCGGGCGCGGGCTTCGAGGGTGCGACCGAGCAGAATGAATCCCAAGAGCATGACGGGCTCATCAAAAAAACATTCCCACCCCAGCTGCGGCCACAGTAGGGCCACACAACTCGAAAAATAAGCTCCCAGCGCCCCCAAGCTCACCAGCGAATTCATATTAGGGGTGCCATAGCGCAAGCTGCGAGCGCCATCGAGCAGGATATCGCGGGCTGGCAAGACCAGTGCCAGCGTCGCCAGCAACCAATGGACCTGCAAATTACCGAGAAGTGGCAAGCTAACTCCGCCAAGGTGTTGCAGGTGACCCAAGCTTGAGAAAACCAGCAACCCAATGGCGACGGTCAGTTGGCGGGCCAGTTGGCGGGCTCTTTGGCGCTGCTTTTCGGCGGTGGAGCGCGAAAGCTCGTCCGCCGCACCAAACATCGCTTCAGCAGCCCGGACTTGGCTGGGGAAACCGCGCTCGGTGAGCTTGGCTGCAATCGCTTCGGGCGTGACGGTTGCAGGCTCGTAGCGAATGGCCGCCATCTCGGTTACCAGGTTGACGCAGGCAGAAGCAACGCCAGCATTCTGGGCGATCTGGCGCTCGACAGCACTCACGCAACCGGCACAGCGCATTCCCTTGACATCGAGGGTTACAGTTTCTAGCGCATGGGTAGGCGCGATCGTGCTGGGCGGCTGAGAAGTCATGCTCGCAATTGTGTTCGGCAAAGATCTACGTCTCTCATTCTGGCATCATCACTTTTAAGTGCGTGCCGCTGCTGGGGGTTTTGGGGCACCGAGCAAGGTTATGATGCTCTTCACAGCGCGCTCGACCCGGTTTGGTCGCCCGGATGATGCGCCAAAGAGGCCGCCGAACTCCTGCCAATACTTGCGCTGGTATCACGCGATCGCCGTTGGAATTTGCAACATTGATTTATGAAAGATTCTAAATTCGACGACATCTCACCCCTGCTCGAAAAGCTAGAAGAGGCCATCGTTTGGTATTGCGATCGTCCGGTCGGGACGGTTGCTGCCCGCGACACCAAGACCGAGAAACTCAACTACGACCAGTGTTTTACACGCGATTTTGCTGTTTCTGGCTTTGTATTTCTGGCAACGGGGAAAACAAAAATCGTTCGTAATTTCCTCAAACTAACCCTCACGCTCCAACATCACGAGCGCGAGCTAGATTGCTTTCGGCCTGGAGCGGGCTTGATGCCAGCAAGTTTCAAGGTCGAAACCAAAGGCAACCGCGATCTTTTAGTGCCAGATTTTGGCGAGCATGCGATCGCGCGGGTGACCCCTATCGATTCTTGTTTTTGGTGGCTGCTGCTCCTGCGAGCTTACGTCCGGGTCACCGGCGATACCGCACTGGCTCGTAGCCCGGAGTTTCAGCAAGGGATTTGCAAAATTCTCGACCTCTCCATGCGCAAGCGCTTCGATCTATTTCCGACGCTGCTGGTACCGGACGGCTCGTTTGCGATCGACCGCCGCATGGGCGTCTACGGCTATCCCCTCGAGATTCAGGCACTCTTCTATGGCGCGCTGCGCTCGGCTGAAGAGTTACTCGTTGAAGCAGAAGAAACTAGCGCCCACTACCAAAAAGCCGCTCGCGAGCGCTTGAATCAGCTTGCCTATCACGTGCGCCAATACTATTGGCTCGACCTCGATCGCCTCAATGAAATTTACCGCTATTCTGTCGAAGAGTTCGGCCTTACCGCCACCAATTGGCTGAATATCTATCCCGATTCGATTCCGTCTTGGATCGGCGAATGGCTGCCCGAGACAGGAGGCTACTTCGCGGGCAATTTAGGTCCCCAGCGCCTAGATTTTCGCTTTTTTTCTCAGGGGAACTTGCTCTCTGTGCTGACATCTCTTGCCAGTCCCCAGCAGTCTCAGGGCATTCTCCGAGTTATCGAGGCTGGCTGGTCGGACTTGATCGCCCAAATGCCGATGAAAATTTGTTTCCCAGCCCTTGAAGGTCGCGATTGGCGCATCGAAACCGGCTGCGATCGCAAAAATCTGCCCTGGTCCTATCACAATGGTGGCAGTTGGCCGGTTTTACTCTGGCTTTTGGCAGCGGTCGCTCGCAAGCTCGATCGCTGCGACCTGGCCGAAAAAGCCCTGACAATCGCCGACCCTCGGCTTCGCCACGATGGCTGGCCGGAATATTACGATGGCATTCGCGGCCGCCTAATCGGGCGAGAGGCACGCCTGTCTCAAACTTGGACAATCGCAGGGTTTCTATTGGCAAAAATCCTACTAGAGCGCCCCGAGTGCCTGAGTTTTCTGGATTTTGAAGACCGAGAAGTGACACTTTCGTGCGATTTGAGCGCGCGCCCGCACGCAACCGGGGTCGACGTGCGCTTCGACGATTGAGATTGGGCGCACTGCTAATACCAATTCTCTTAGTCTCCGCTACAGATCGTCCGAGCTCCGTAACCCAAGCAACACCAGGCTCTGAAAACGAGGCACGGCCTGAATCTGCCATACGAATAGCATTATCGCTTTCGGGGGGGTCTGGGGGCACGTTGCCCCCAGCGGAGGGAGCGCGAGGGAGGCTGGTCCCCCTCGCATTCCGGTTCTCACAGCAAGCAAACAACGAAGCCAACACCACAAAAACTGATGTGTAGCCTCAATTTGAAGATTTGGTATAGTACGCTGCTGCAGTGCGCCCGCTCGGGAGCTAGAGGGTTTTTAGGTACTCCACCAGTGCCCTTCGATCGGACTCCGAGACGATCGTATCGAGCCCAAACTCATGACCGGCATTCGTATTCCCCGGCAGCGTCGTGTCGAACAGAAATAAGTCGAGTTCGCCTTCGGTGGCATTGGTGCTGACATACCCAACCTTGACCGGATCGAACTCGCGGCTGCCCACATAAAACGTCTGCGATCGCTCCGCTTGGGGCAAGAGCAACTCATACAAATTAGGCACAGAGCCATTGTGCAAATACGGAGCTGTCGCCCAGATTCCATTCAACGGACGGGCTTTGTAAACGGGCTCGCGGGTCGCTGCCTTGGCAACGAAAAAGTCGCCCAAGCGCGCGTTCTTCAGATTGACCTTCAAAGATTCGAGAGCTGCTTCGGGATTAGACAGGGCAAAAATTATGCGAATGGGATTGAGCTCGGACAAAACCTGCAATGGGCTCTGGACTTGAAACCCTGCCGAGAGCGATTCTGCTGGCTTGCCGAGCAGCGCTCCTGCAGAAGCGTTCACCAAAGGATTCAAGCCCGTTGTTTTCGAGCCGATTATCCCAAAGCTCGGCAGCGATTGCGGCATGCCTTCGTATTTCCCGGCAATAAGCTCGCGCCCGAGATTATCGAGCTCTTTGCGATCCGTTTGCACCACATCCCAGGGAGTTAAAGCGACATGGTAGGTTTCCAGCTCATCTTCGGGCTTGATAATTGCGTGGCAGCTCAGGCAACTCTGGGCATAAATCGCCTCTCCGGCTTGCGCCAGGTCGCGATCGATTGCGGGCAAGACTTGCTCGGGCCAACGAGGCGATCGCAGCTCGGCTACCCATTCTTCATATTTAGCGAGATTTTCCACCTCAATCGAGGACTCGAAACGCAGCTCGAAGAGATCGTCGATTAAGGTGTCTGCATCATTCTCCTCGGAGTCTTCTGGCTTGGCGCGATCTGGAATTTCAATTTCGCCATAGGTTCCTAGCACCTGACCTGCATTGCGCAGCAATGTCCCGAAGGCCAGAGGGCCGCTGGGGGCAAAGCCCGGCCACTGCACCACATCGGATTGATCCGTCCCCCAAACAAATGGATAGCTAACGGGGGCATCGGAGGGCCGAGCATTCTCCGGTACTTCGTTAAACGTGGTCATGATTTGATTGAAGATCGAGCCGATGGCATCGACGCGTGCGAAACCGTACCTGGGTCGGTCGGGGTAGTCGTAGTTAATGGCGTTGTAGTGCCCGATTTTGGAGATCTCTGCGAACAGTTGGCTTTTGAGTTCTCCCTTCGTCTCATCAGAGATGGCTTCGGGGTCGAGCACGCGGCTGGCAAAACGAGCGAACTTCGCGTCGTCGTTTGCAGTAACTTTTAATGCCTCTAGAAGTTCTTCTTGTAATGTTTGGAGGTCGCCCAATGCGGGCGCACCATCAATGCGAATAGTGTTGCCTTGATAGCGCAGCTCGCCGGTGTGACAGAGCGCGCAATTAAATCCAAGCCACTCGCGTCCGTTTTCGTCGGAGCCTTTCGAGAATCCAACAGGCAAACCGTCCGGGTTTTTCTTCGTCACTTGTGAGGGCAGATATCGCAAGGAATCCATATGCTCGCTCGAGCGGAACGGCTCCTGGCTGTAAGGGCGCTCGAGCGCCAAAAACCAGCGGTAGGGCAGGACGCGCGACCCCTCGTCTGTGAAGTAATAGGCCTCGCGCGTGCCGTCGCTCCAGCCTTGATCGAGCGTCAGAACGCTGCCAACGGCACTGTCTAAATCCTTGATTCGGGCTTGAGCGCTCTCGGCAAAAATACTGCCCAAGAGGCCCCAAGCCAAAACTGCGATCGCGATCGCTGCGATCTGTTTTTTGAGAAGCTTTCTGAAAAGCATTGCGTATCCACCTCCTTCATAAAATTCAGCGATATTCTAGCAATTGGGTCTCGGCGGCACTAACTCTCGATACCGTTCGCCATCAATTCGAATTCGGACGGGTTAAAAAATTTCCCAAAACTCATATCGGCAATTCCGGACAACCGACACGACCCTACCATCACATTCGCGTGCGCCTGACGCTCGTATCGTCGCGATGGCGCCCAAGCTTCGCACCCGAATACATGCAATAGCAGCACTCGGGCCCGCAAGTCTCGTTGGAGACTGTTACGAGCCCACAGATCGCCGAGACGTCTCTATTATCCGAGCTGCCGCAAGCGCTCGGGGAAATATATAAAAAGTTATTGTTTTGCCGAAGGAAAAGCATGGTATAAGACACGTGTTAAACCAGATGGGAGACCCGCAATCGTGTCTAAGAAATTACTGCTGCCCCAGAACGACCTAAATGGCAAGACCAACCGCGACGAATACCTCAAGAAACAACGCGAGAAGTACAAAGTCGTCTTCAACTTTAACAAGAATATCGCCCAGGTCGAGCGAGTAGACAAGCTCGAGAGTTCGCTCCAGCACCCCCTATTCGCCCTTAAGTCTCTCTGGGTCTGGCTGGTTTTTATGGTGCTCTTGATTCCAGCTCTCCTCAAGAAACTCTTCCTAGGATTTCCTTTCAAACAATTCATCGACTACTTCTTCTACGGGCTACTCAACTATCCCTACAAGAAAGCCGTCAATAACTTCGCCAGCGACGATTACTTCGGTATGCAGCGCGTCGCTGGGGTCAATCCTCTCCACATCCAAGGGCTCAGCTCTGAAAATCCGCTTCCCGAAAATTTCAAGGCTGCTGCCAATACCGTCGCTCTCTTTACCGATCGATCTTACGAAGAAGCCCTGACTGAAGGGCGCCTTTATTTGGCCGACTACTCCGTGCTCCAGCCAATGGCCGATCGCCCCGGCACCACCAATGGCTATAAAAAGTATCCAACCATTCCCATTGCTCTTTTCTATCGCCGCGATAATGGCCTGCTCAAACCCCTAGCCATTCAGCTTTATGCAAACAAGCCCACTGGGCCAGATAATATTTTATTCACCCCCGATAACGGCAACCATTGGCTGATGGCGCGGTTTCACGTGCAATGCGCGGATGTCAATCTCCAAGACACGTGGGTCCATGCGGTCTATCATCACTACGTTATCGAAGGTATTCTTCTGGGAACCTATCGCAACTTCGCGCAGAATCATCCCCTGCATGCCTTACTCGACCCGCACATGCAGGTGACGCTCCTGCTCAATCACTTTTTTCCCTTCTTCGAGCCCGAGGGCGACTCGCCCTTACTGAAGGCACTCTTCGGCACCGGACAGACCACTTTCCTCAATGAAATGTTTTTCGGCGATACGCCGTCGATTGTTGATTTTGTTGGTGAAGGCATGCGGAAATATCGCTTTCAGGAAATGGCCTTCCCGAAAGATATCCAGAGGCGCAATGTCACGGACTCAAAGCTTTACTATCCCTACAGAGATGATGGCAAGCTGGTATGGGAGGCGATCGCTGAATTCGTTGAAAACTACGTCAACCTGCACTACTCGTCCGACCGCGATGTCATCGACGATACCGAGCTACAAGCCTGGGGTCGGGAAGTCGGTGGCGCGCTCGAGGACGGAAACTTTGGTATCCCCGAATTCCCGACCGCCTTTCAGACGCGCCAGGAGATCAGCGAAACCCTCACGAATACGATCTTCATTGCCACTGCCCGTCACAACTGCCTGAATTACAACCAGTACCAATTCTCTACTTTCGTTCCCAACAACCCCTTTGCCATCTACGCACCCCCGACAATGGATCTCGAGAAGCCACTCTTCCTCGACGATCTAATCGGGCTCTTGCCCCCTTATGTCAACACGCTGATTCAGAGTTTTCTTTTCTTCCTGACAAATGCCAAGGTAAACCGCTTAGGGGAGTATCCCTTGGGGAACTTTGACTCTAGCTCCCAATCCCTTATCAAAGATTTCCAGCGGAAGCTCAAGGAAGTTACTCTCGAGGTAGACAAACGGAATATTGGTCGCACTCAGCACACTTTCCCCTATGAGCTAATGAATCCTAAAAACATTCCCAACAGCATCACAGCTTGAGGATTCGAGGCTGCAAATTGCCTTTCAGCACTGGCTGAGGGGCAGTGTAGCCGCGGGAGGTGCGGGGCCGTCTGGGGGATCGTGCTATTTTTCTATAGATAAATTGGCTCTTCGTTTGACGTGCCGATCTGAGCTACCACTCCGAAGATTTTGCTGTATGCCGCAAAATGCTCGCCCGAGCCGTCTAGAATGCCGTCATGTGACTTTAGATAGATATGCCTGCTTCCAAACCTGCCGCGCCCCCGTTCGACTGCCGAGAAGTTCCCGAGCTGCGAGAGCCGTCGGCCCTTGTCGCTGGCGTAGATGAGGTTGGGCGGGGTGCTTTGTTTGGTCCGGTTGTTGCTGCTGCTATCGTGCTGCCCGTCGGAGATTTAGACGCCCTGACAGAACTCGGTCGCAAGGATAGCAAGCAGCTCGCGCCGCGCCGCCGTGTCGAATTGGCCGCGCAAATCAAAGACTGCATCCTAGACTGGCAGATCGGAGCGGCAGAAGCACAGGAGATCGACCGCATCAACATTTTGCAAGCGTCGCTGCAGGCCATGCGTCGGGCGGTTCTCAACCTAGATGTCTATCCGACAATATGCTTGGTTGACGGCAAGTTTCCCATTCCCGAGTTGCCCTTACCCCAGGTCAACCTCGTTCGCGGTGACGCACGCTCGCCCGTCATTGCCGCAGCCAGCATCATCGCCAAGGTCTGGCGCGATGAGTGCATCGTCTGCCTGGCCGAGCGCTACCCAGGATACGCCCTAGCGAGCAACAAAGGCTATGGCACGGGCGCCCACCGTACTGCCTTGGCCCGCTACGGACCGACGCCCCAGCACCGTCGCAGCTTTCGACCCTGCCAGTGCTAGCTACTGGGACTCTCTGCCGCACGCAAACTGCTCGGGCGGATACCCTCTCCAGATTGAGACCCCGTCGCCCAAGCCTGATAGTCGGCCACCAGCTGCGCTAGTAGGCGCTGCTTGATGCGCTGCAAGACGCCTTTGAGCAACCCATTTCCAGTCGTTTCAATGACGGGTAGCGGCACCAGCAACAGCGCTGGTGGCAGCTCGACATCGACTCGCAGGCTCGCCCAGCCGCACAAGTGGGTCCGGTTGGCGACTTGTTTGGGCGCGAGCTTGCCGCGCAAGGTCATCGTAAAGCGGTCGTTGATGAAGTCGTTGCCCAAAATCGCGCATTCCTCAGACTTCACACTCAAAGTCCCAGCGGCATCTGCGGTCACCTTCAGAACCGACATCGGCTGAAAGTGATAGAGACCCATAAAATCAATCGGGCGCACTTTCACAGAAAAGTGGTCCGGATCGATCTGCTCGATCAGCTTTGGGTTGGCAATCGTCCAAACCAGTCGCTGAGGCTGCCGCAAGTAGTGCTGAATGGGGACAGACTCGTCGGTAACGGCGATGTCTACCGTTTCCGATGCCGTAAACCGAACGACTGTGGAATTGCGATCGCGGGAAGTTGGGAGCACGGGGTCTATGAAGCAAAATTAAGAAGCTATAAGCTAATGATATCCTACGACTCAAACAGAAACGGTTCGGGAATTCCACCCAAATGTAACGAAACATGACAACCGCGATCGCCTATCTAGGACCAGCTGGCACTCATACTGAGGCAGCTGCCAGGGCCTACGCCGCCTGGATACAGGCCCGTAGCGGCATCGAGCCCGTATTATGCCCCCAACCCAGCATCGCCCAAGCTTTCCACACCCTCACCCGTCTAGAGGTGAGCCAAAGCGTTATCCCTGTCGAAAATTCCACTGAGGGCAGCGTTACAGCAACCCTCGACACCCTGTGGCAGCTCGGCGACGACTTGCAAATCCAACACGCTCTGGTTCTCCCCATCGTTCATGCCTTGCTCTCGCCCGCGCGCTCGCTCGCAGAGGTTCGCACCGTTTATTCCCATCCACAGGCTCTCGCCCAGTGCCAGCACTGGCTGGAGCGCGAGCTTCCTCAAGCACATTCGGTCGACACAGCTTCGACGGCCAAGGCTGTAGCCCAGCTAGCCGACGACGACCCGACTGCAGCAGCCATCGCGCCGCCGCGAGCGGCCGCACTCTACAGCGTTCCAATCCTTGCTGCAAAGATCAACGACTACCCAGACAATTGCACGCGATTTTGGGTCATGGGCCGAGACAAAGCCCGCTGCGGCACGCATGTCTCCCTAGCATTCAGTCTGCCGGATGAAGCAGGCGCGCTCGCGCACTCGCTGGCGGTTTTAGCGGAGCGGCAAATCAATCTCTGCCGCATTGAGTCTCGGCCGACCAAGCGTTTGCTCGGCGAGTATGTGTTTTTCGTAGATTTAGAAGGGTCTCTTCAGGATCCCGTCATGCAGTCGGCCCTGGCTGGCCTTGGCAAGCGCGCCCACCAACTTAGAGTGTTTGGCAGCTACGAACTACTTCCTATTACAGTCGCGTCCTAAACGATCTGTTTTCGGGGCGCCTTCCCTGCTGGATTGCGCGGGTCGTTGTCGAAAAATCGCCGTACGCGATCCTGTTGAAGGAGACGGGAGATTGGCGCTTGGGACGGGGGCGATCGCACGCGACGGAGTTTGGTATATTTGATGGCTAGGAAGAATGCTGGTGTAGCTCAGTTGGTAGAGCAGCTGATTTGTAATCAGCCGGTCGCAAGTTCGAGTCTTGTCACCAGCTTGTAGGTGAAACCCCCAGAGAATCGCAAAGGTTCTCCAGGGGTCGGTTCTTAAAATTCTCTCATTGCCAGGGTTTCGGGCGATGACTAGCTCTGGCGCTCGTCCTGAAACGTCCGCGCAATCCTTCTGGCTGGAGGGCCTCCATTTTATGGAGCATTTGTACTAAAGTCGAGCGGTACGAAGTGGATATTTTGCCTAAATAACAACGGGACGTTGAACCTACGATTGGCTTATACCAATTCTCTTAGTCTCCGCTACAGATCGTCCGGGCTCCGTAACCCAAGCAACACCAGGCTCTGAGAACGAGGCACGGCCTGAATCTGCCATACGAATAGCATTATCACTTTCGGGGGGGTCTGGAGAGTGCGTAGTCCTGAGGTTGCCTCAGGACGTAAGACGCACTCTATGGGCACGTTGCCCCCAGGCGGGGAGAGCTCGAGAGAGTGCATAGTTCTGAGCTTG
>CAYTBI010000045.1:0-32016 GCA_964435975.1 uncultured bacterium | reverse complement strand
TCGTCCTCCGTTGCGCGCATTCACCAATATATCTGGTTCGCCGAGAGCGTGTCAAGCTCTTTGGGAAAGTTTTTTCGCGCGGTTTCTCCCGATCCGTTCGAAACCCCGGTAACAGCAAGCTTGCAGAGCTGCCGTTCGGGGAGGAGAAGTATCTCGAAATTGAAGTTCAAGGGGTTATCAGTCTGACCTCGCGAGAGTTCAGTGCGAGCTCGACGCGATCGCCGTAACCGATACCCATCATCCTGGGGGCAAGCACTTCTATGACCGATGCATCTTGGAAGTGAACTCGTTTTGTTTCCGGGTGAGGATGATACACCATACCCTCCGCGCATTTGTTGGCAAATCGCAGGTGGCGCCGGGAAAATGAAAAGGTCTCTGGAGGATGCAAGTCGGTCCACTGCAGCCGCTCGAAGGTATATTCCGGCCTCAGCAGCTCGAAGTGATTTGGCGCGATTGACACGTTCAGGGTACCGGGGAAGAATTTTCTGAGGTCTAGGCCCAGTGCTTGGAAGTAGGGCAACTGCATAACGATGGTCCCGGTCGGGTAAGGGCTATCATCACCCAGACCCGACGCAACTCGGTGGCCGCGCTGTACGATGCCAGCCGTCCAAACCCAGGTGTTATCGCGATTGTCGTTTTTCATATTTGACGGCAGACTGGCGCAGATGGCTTGTGGTGGGTTACCTGCAAAGCAAGCCAGTCCCAGTAATGTTAAAGACAGGATATAATTTGTTACGAATCAGCAGCGGAGCGAGCGCTTATGAGCGGTAATTCCAGAGGGAACAGTGCCTTCGCAATTGGCAAGGCGGCGGCTGAGGTTCTCGGAGAGCGCTTGGAAGATGTCCTGACGGCAACACTGAGCGACATGAGCCGGTTTGGTGCCGAGCAGCAGGAGCAGTTGCAGGAGTTCGCTCGGGAGGTGATGGCCCGAGCGGAGCAGCATCAGCAGCAGTCCAGGCCGGCAGGAGGCTCGGTATCCGATCGGAAGACCGATAGCGAGCCAGTCGACCTGCAGGCAACCATCGATGACTTGAGGGCAGCAATTGCTGGCCTCAGAGCCGAGCTAAATGCGTACAAGACGCGTCGGGCCCAGTAGGTGAAGGGCAGGCTTCGTGCAATGTGGTTATTTTTGGCTTCACAAGATCTTAATTTCTGACTTCTAGGAACCGGGCGTGTCTGTACTTTCTGAGAACCGTGGCAGTAGAGTATCGTCCGCTCCCGAATCTGGGGGGGCTCCGTTGCTGTCTTCTCCCGAGGCAGGCAAATCCTCGTACCGTTGGAATCGCGAGCGCTACTCAGTTTTTCGCCGGCGCTTCGACATTTGGACTTTCGTCTTGTCGCTGCTGCTGAGCTTGACCTACGGCGAGAAAAAATGGACGTACCTTGGTAAAGAGGGGTACAGCGACCGCCGCCGCGATGCCCGTCGCCGCGCCCGCGCGGCCTGGATTCGAGAGACAATTCTCGAACTCGGGCCTACATTCATTAAAGTAGGTCAGCTTTTCTCCACGCGCGCTGATTTGTTCCCTGCTGAGTATGTAGAGGAGCTATCCAAGCTTCAAGATCGCGTTCCGGCATTTAGCTACGAAAAAGTGGAGGCCCTCGTTCAGCAGGAGCTTGGCAAGCCGACTCACCAACTATTCCGCCGCTTCGAGCCTACACCCTTGGCTGCGGCTAGCCTCGGTCAGGTTCACAAGGCTCAGTTACACAACGGCGAGGAGGTGGTCGTCAAAGTCCAGCGCCCCGGCCTCAAGCAGCTTTTTACCATCGACCTCTCGATCCTCAAGCAGATTGCGCGCTATTTTCAAAGCCATCCCCGTTGGGGTAAAGGTCGAGACTGGATTGGGGTTTATGAGGAATGCTGCCGCATCCTCTGGGAAGAGGCTGATTATCTCAATGAGGGACGCAATGCCGATACCTTCCGTCGTAACTTCCGCAGCAGCCCTGATGTCAAGGTGCCGCGCGTTTACTGGCGCTACACCTCTTTGCGAGTTGTGACCCTGGAGTATGTTCCGGGCATCAAGATTAGTCATCACGAGGCACTCGAAGCGGCAGGATGCGATCGCAGAGTTCTCGCTCGTTTGGGAGCCGAGACCTACCTACAACAACTACTGCGCGACGGCTTTTTTCACGCCGACCCGCACCCAGGTAATTTGGCAGTAACGCCCGAGGGCCAATTGATCTTCTACGACTTCGGTATGATGGGTCGCATCAAGGCCAACGTGCGCGAGAAGTTAATGGAAACTCTCTTCGGAATTGCCGAGAAAAACGCCGAGCGCGTGATGCAATCCCTCATCGACCTTGGTGCGCTGGCCCCCACGGGAGATATGTCTCCCGTAAGGCGATCGATTCAATACATGCTCGATCACTTTATGGAGGAGCCATTTGAGGAGCAGTCTGTTGCCGCAATCGGAGACGATCTCTACGAGATCGCATACGATCAACCGTTTCGCTTCCCGGCCACCTTTACATTTGTGATGCGGGCTTTCTCCACCCTTGAAGGCGTGGGCAAGGGATTGGATCCGGACTTTAACTTCATGGAGGTCGCGCAACCTTTTGCGATGGAGATTATGGCAAGCAACTTTGATGGCGATCGCTCGGCGGCAGGGACAATCCTCGACGAACTCGGACGTCAGGCCGCCCAGGTCAGTACTACCGCACTGGCGCTGCCCCGCCGTTTGGAGGAAACCCTCGACAAACTCGAGCGCGGCGACGTGCGCGTGCGCGTGCGATCCGTAGAGACCGATAGGATCCTGCGCCGCCTGAGTGGCATTCAGTTGGGAACCAACTATACTTTATTGGTTAGTGCTTTCGTGCTGTCTGCAACTATCCTATTTGTTAATGATAGGGTGGTGTTGGCAGCAATTGCTTCTTCCATAGCAGGGGGTAGCGCGCTTCAGCTCATTCGCGTCTCCCGACGCATTGATCGTTAGGGGTGGCTGCTCTGGATCGGCGCGGTGCGCCATTAATTGTGGATACGGTGAGAAGAGCAACTTAAAAGATTTATGGGACGCGTTTTTGCAGGGCTTACGGATCGCGGGGTCGTCAGACCCGTAAACCAAGACAGTTTTTATGTCGATTCGCAAGGTCGATTCTTCATTGTTGCCGACGGTATGGGCGGACATGCGGGCGGGCAAGAAGCCAGCCGCATTGCCACAGAAACCATCAAGGCGCATTTGGAGAAGTACTGGCAGAGCCCGATCGCCTCAGAAAAGCTGCTCGAAGAGTCTTTCGTTCAGGCCAACAATGCCATCCTTGCCGATCAGGAAGCCAATCCCGAGCGTTCTGAGATGGGTACGACGGCAGTCGTAGTTGCGTTCCGGAACGGCACGCCGTGGTGCGCTCACGTGGGTGACTCGCGCCTCTATCAGCTCCATGAGGACCAGCTGAAACCTGTCACCGAAGACCATACCTGGGTCGCTTGGGCTCTGCGGGCAGGAACGATTACCCCAGCCGAGGCAACCGTACATCCCCTGCGTCACGTGCTCTCCCAGTGCTTGGGACGACGGGAACTCTACAATATCGAAACCCAAACCCTGCAGGTTCGAGCCGGCGATCGCCTGCTTTTGTGCAGCGATGGCCTTACGGGGGAGGTGACAGAAGAGGCCATATTGGGCTATCTCACGGGAGACAGCAGCTGTGAAGAGCTAGCAGGCCTTCTGATTGAGGCTGCCAAAGAAAACGGTGGCTCGGACAACATCACGGTCGTCATCGTGGCCGAGGAAACCGAAACTGAGGCCGGGGCTGCTGCTGTCCTGTCTGGGCCGACCGGTCATGACGAGACTCAGGAGCAGGCAGCCGCCATTCCTGAAGAAGACAAGCCTACCAACCCCTGATCGGTTGCCCTAACGAGAGGATTGCGAGGCAATCGTTGTTTCGATCCAATCTGCAGCCTCAGACAGATTGCGGGCAATGTAGTGGGGTCGGACGGCATGCTGGTAGGTTCCGGCGAGCACGCTGCTGCCGTAGCCAGTTTCAACCAAAATTCCTTTGGTTCCTGCGTTGTGGGCGAGGTCGATGTCAGTTGCTTTGTCGCCGATGGTGAAGCTGCGGGCGAGATCTAGGTCGTAGCGCCAAGCAGCAGCCACCAGCATACCGGTGTTGGGCTTGCGCCAGGCACTCCAGCGGGTATAGTCGGGAGCGACTCCCCCCGCACCGGGGCTCAGATACGGGCAGTAGTGTACGGCATCGAGACGCGCTTCTGCTTCGGTGGCAAGTAGCCCAGAGAGGCGCTGGTGCAGGCGCTCGACGTGGGACTGAGGATAGTAGCCGCGGGCCGGACCGGATTGATTGGAAATCAAACAACAGAAAAATCCCAGTTCGTTGAGTCGCCGAACTGCCGTTGCCGCTCCAGCAATCAGGTGCAGGTCCTCAACGCGATGGAGGTAGCCTGCCTCGACATTGAGAACGCCGTCGCGATCGAGAAAAACAGCCGCTCTAGCCACGCCAAATCTGCTCGAGAACGCTTGCGACAGAAATATCGCCGATAGCACCCGTGGGAGACTGAATGCCGATGCAGCGCTTGCTTCCAGGCGGTAGCAATTTGCGCGCTTCGGTGGGGCCAAATAAGGCGATGGTATAGGTACCGACGGCAACCGCGAGGTGCATCGGTGCGCTGTCGGTGCAGAGCATGAGGCTAGCGCCGCCGATTGTGGCAGCGAGCTTGCCGAGGTCGGGAGGAGAAATCACTTTGAGGTCGCTGCCCTCGGGAGCGCGCCCTTCGAGTTCGGCAACCCAGGCGGCATCTTCTGGCCCCTGGAGAACGACGATTGGCAGCTGCGGTTGTTCGATCCGGACATCATCAATAATTTGCTGCCACTTGGCAACGGGATAAATTTTATCGATGCCCTTGGTGCGGGCAAGCTGGCTGGAGCCGCCGTGGATTAAAACGTAGGGTTTCCCTTTAAGGCCGAGGCGCTCCTGCTCGGCCTCGGCCCAGGCAATATCTGGCTTGGGAATACTGACTTGTGGTGTCGGACAGGGTGTCTCGATGCCGAGCCCCTTGAGAAGGTCGTGGTAGAGTTCGGCGGCGTACCGGTCGGTGTTGAGGGGGACAGTATCGGTGAGAAACCAGCGCCCGGCAGGCTGGTAACCAATGCGACGCGGAATGCCGTTGAGCCATAGCAAAAACCCGACCGTCCAACGGCTACCCAGAGACAGGGCGATGTCGTATTCGCGATCGCGGATATTGCCGAGAAAGTTAATGATATCGGCTGCGCTGTTGCGGCCTTTGTAGTCAAACGTGCGGACTTCGCTGACCCAGGGACAGAGGCGGTAGGCGCCGCGAGCGCGAGGCTCGACAATCGTGTCGATCTCGGCGGTGGGGAAATTGGCTTTTAGGTCGGCGAGGGTAGGGAAAAATAAAATTTGGTCGCCGATGCCGCCAGGAACGAGGGCCAGAATTCGCATATGGAAGTGGTTTATCGTGGGGTTTGCTGTGCGGGTCGGTTCAATTTTAGTGGAACAATGGAGAAGCTGAAGTAACGCCAAGAGCAATGCATCTGTTGATTCCTGCTGCTGGGCGCGGACGTCGCATGGGCAGCGATCGCAACAAACTCCTTTTACCGCTTTTAGGGCGCCCGGTTTTGGCTTGGACGCTCCAGGCCGCCGCCGCCGCTTCGTCTACCGAATGGATTGGGGTCTTAGGGCAGCCGGAAGATTTCTCGGCATTTCAAGAGATTCTGGCCGACCTGGCTTTGGATGTGCCGGTCGAGCTTGTTGTAGGAGGCGCGACGCGCCAGGAATCGGTCTGCAATGGCCTGCAAGCACTGCCTGCTGGAGCGCGCTGGGTTTCTATCCACGATGGCGCGCGCTGCTTGGCGACTCCGGCTTTGTTCGGTCGCTGCAGCGATGCTCTCGAACGGGGCGCTCGCGGACTGGTTGCAGCAGTGCCCGTCAAGGACACGATCAAACTAGTGGATGGCAATCTTTGCGTAGAGAGTACGCCCGATCGCGCCCGCACATGGGCGGCCCAGACACCGCAAGGCTTCGTTGCCGAAGAGCTGCGCGCTTGTCATCGCCAAGGCCGCGAACTCGGTTGGGCGGTCACCGACGATGCGGCGCTGTTCGAAAAATGCGGGCTGCCCGTGCAAATCGTCGAGGGCGAGGAAACGAATCTAAAAGTCACCACGCCAGCAGATCTAGAGATCGCAGCGCTAATCCTGCGCCAGCGCGGCTATTAGTGGCATCGGCAGGGCTCGGAGCGGCAAGAAACAACTGAATCGAGCGCGTACCTCGTTGAGGGGAAACAAGCGGCCTAGGAGATGCCGTAGGTGGGACGACAGCTCGCAATGAGGCCGAGCGTGAGGCAGCGGGCCTGGCAGTGACGCGATCGCAAGCTTGCTAGAGGCCCTTGCGATCGCGCGCTGTCGCGACCGGAGTCGCGTCCGAGATCGACCGATCGGTGTGGTGCTGGTGCGGCTCGCCAAGTTGCATGCGTTGCGGCCCAAACGCTTGCAACCCCATGGTGACCAGCCCGGTCGACAGGAGTCCCATCGAGACCAGACCTGCCGAAAATACGCCCATCGTTATCACGCCAACAGAGACAACACCGTGGGACAAAACCCCAAAAGCAACGACACCGTGGGCAGATACGCCAACAGCGAAAACACCATGGGCATGGATCCCAAAATCGAGCAGCTTCCTCGGCTTATCGGCCCGCTCTCCCTTCTCCTCGGGCAAACCTTGTTTTTCTTCGATAGTCGCTTTCATTTAACTGGGCCTCGAAATTTGTCCGGATACAAAACGATATCCCGGTGATTCTCCGATCGTCAAAAGACAGTCTGTCAAACTACCGATCGTCTGAGAGCGAGCCAATTTTTGCCGAAGCGCCTAAGATCGATGGCGAAGTTCCCGGTGTTTGCTGGCACCGATCGCCAAAATCCCCATGACTTCCGAAAATCTTGACACCCCCGTTTTTGAGGTGGCTCCTGCCGCCCGGCCTCGCGTCACCCTACCCCGGATGTTCCAGCTCGGGCTCTTCCAGATGGGCCTTGGCATCATGGCCGTGCTGACGCTGGCTGTGATCAACCGCGTCATGATTAGCGAGCTGGCCGTGCCGGCAACAATTACTGCAGGCGCGATCGCCATTCCTCAGCTGCTGGCCTCGCCAGCCAAGGTGTGGTTCGGGCAGCTCTCCGATGCCAAACCCTTATTTGGCTTCCAGCGCACCGGCTACGTTCGCCTCGGTGCCATTTTGTTTGGCACGCTGGTGTTTGTTGCCGTCCAAGTGATGTGGCAGCTTGGTACGGTCGTGCGCAATGCAGAGGGCTGGAGCTGGAACGGGCAAACTCTCTTCTGGACGGGAATGCTGGCGCTGGTTTTTGCCGGTTACGGTACCTGCATCAACATGAGTTCCGTTCCTTTTTTAACGCTGCTGGTGGATGTTACCGAAGAAGAAGAGCGCGGCAGAGCCACGGCGATCGCTTGGTCTTTGCTGATGGTCGGCATCGTCATCGGTGGGGTTGGGGGCTCGGTATTTTTGGATCGCATCGAGATCGATCCTACCGGCGAGCTAGTCGCCCCCATCGCCGCCTTGCGCGGACCCATCGATACACTCTTTGTTGTCGTGCCGCTCGTTGTCGTGGGCTTGACCTTGCTGGCGACTCTCGGTGTCGAGAAGCGCTTTTCACGCTTTCGCGAGCGCTCTAACCTGCATCGGAGTAATCCCGACGGGGCTCAAAGCGAATTGACCCTGGGTACCGCTCTCAAAATCTTGACGGCCAGCCGCCAGACCGGTATCTTCTTTGCTTTTCTATTCTTGATGACGATGGGTCTGTTTATGCAGGAGGCCGTCCTCGAGCCCTATGGCGGCGAAGTTTTTGGGATGACCATTGCCGAGACGACGCTGCTCAACTCGTTTTGGGGGATCGGCATTCTCATCGGTCTGGGTGGTAGTGGTTTTTTGTTCTCGTCGCGGCTTGGCAAGCTCAACACGGCAAAATTAGGCTGCCTATTGGTGGCTGCGAGCTTCGGATTAGTGATTCTTGCAGGCTTCACCGGCCAGCCTGCGGCTTTAAAGGGATCTATTTTGCTGTTCGGCATCGCGGCTGGCATCACGACCACGGGGGGCATCAGCTTGATGCTCGATCTCACCGCGGCGGCAACTGCTGGGACCTTTATCGGGGCTTGGGGCCTATCTCAGGGGTTCGCGCGCGGCTTTGCAACGGTTTTTGGGGGAGCCGTTCTCGATGTGGGCAAACACATCTTCGGCAACCCGGTGCTTGCTTATGGCGTCGTGTTTGCTTGCCAGTCCGGACTCATGCTGGGGGCAATTGCTCTGCTCGATGCGGTGGATGTGGGTGAATTCAAAACCCGCACCGAAACTGCACTGCTGTCAGTGATGGAAGGAGATTTAGAGGGTTAATGGTGGCGGCCAAAGAATTCTGGGATGATGTGTTGGCCTTCGCTGACGAGATGACCGCCACCATTGGCGACTATCTGCTCGCCCAGCACGGAAAAGTCGGCGCGACGCGCAAAGAAGACGGCTCCCTGGTAACCGCAGCCGATCGCTGGGCCGACGAGTACGCCCGCCAGGCGATCGCCGAGCGCTTCCCGGAGCATGGGGCCGTTACCGAAGAAACCGAGCATATCTGGCCCGATACCGATTGGTGCTGGGCCGTCGATCCGATTGATGGCACGACTAATTTCACTTGGGGGCTGCCGATCTGGGGGATCTCGGTGGGCTTGCTCTATCGGGGTACGCCGGTGTTTGGCTATATTCGCTTTCCGATGCTGCAGCAGTCCTATTATGGCTACTGGCTGGGTGAGACGGGCTTGAGCGGGCCGGCGGGGGCGTTTTGTAATGGCGAGCCCATCCAAACGAGTCGCGACGAGCCCAATTACAATCACCTCTTCATTCTTTGCGCTCGCAGCAGTGCGGTAGCGGCCAAGCCTTTTCCTTGCAAGTTTCGCATGGTGGGCACCTGTGCCTTTAGCTTTTCGCTGGTGGCTGCAGGGGCGGCTCTGGGGGCCGTAGAGGTCACTCCTAAGATTTGGGACATCGCGGCCGTTTGGGCGATCGTACAGGGAGCGGGTGGTGCCTTTGTTTCCCTCGAGCCCAAGCCCATTTTTCCGTTGCAGCCCGGCGTTAACTACGGCCAGCGCCCGTTCCCCAGCTTGGTGGTGGCTCGCGCCGAGCTGACGCCTACTTTCGAGCCGCTCGTTGAATTTTTGGGTGCCAAAGTCTTGACAGACCGAGGCTTGCTGTAGCCCCGTCAGCCGCGCTCGTTTTGCTGCTTGCTCGCCTTGATGCCGCTTGGCGGCCTCGAAATTGCCGAGGAATCTTCGCCTAAGACCTCCGAGAAGGCAAAATTTGGCGCAGCCAAGACAAACAACGCCGTGGGCATATTCTGGGCGAGCGCTTGCAATTGCCCGTAGGACTTGGCAAACTCCTCAAGGTCTTCTCCAGGCGGGGCCATTCCTAGAATCATTAGGTCCGCCCCCCAAGAGGACTGGTGCAAAATGCGATCGAAGCTGCGGCCGTTGGCAACGAGCACCTGGCAAAACGCATTGCCAATGCGAGTCTGAGCCACCATGCGCTTGAGATTGACCTTCGCTGCCTGAGCGCCGCCTGGGTCGCTCACCACGAGCTTGAGGTAGACCGACGCATTTTGCCAATCTAGATCCGTGCGCAACAGGTAGGACAAAATGAGCATCAGGCCGCCGTTGGCATGCATGCTCCCACCCCACCACACGTCAATGCGGCGGCGGCGGCCGAAGCCACGATCGCGGTTCTCCCGCAGGATGACAATATTGCGCTTGGCTCGATGAATGCTGGCAATCGTTTCGCAGTACAAATCGCGCCGGCCGAGTTCTCCAGAGTCGCCCAGCAGAATCGTGTTGGGGACGACCGGACCGATGCCATAGGTTTCGACGAGCTGGCACGCGCCGGCAAACGGATCGGGCGCTGTGACCGTGCGAACCAGAGCCTGAATGCCCTGGCGCTGGAGATAATCGCGAATGTTGCGCTCTAGGCGATCGCGCTGGTCCCGTTCGCGGGCACCGCTGGGTAAGACACTGGCAACAGTGATAATGCCACGATTGTGGGTGAGGGCATCGGCTAGCTCGATGAGCGACCAGCGCTTGGTGGGCGCTCCGGAGAGCACCAAAATATTCGGCCGCCAGTTGCGCGTGTCTTCTGTGGCCCCATCAAGGTGATAGATGCCCGCCCGTAGCAGGGCCATCCACAGACCCCGTCGGACATCGCCCCAGGTCACTTCCAGCGATCGCCGCTGCAGCCAAAAATAAATAGCCAACACGAAGAGAGCCGCCACAACAGTCGCTTGAATGTTAATCAAGACCATCACGCCCAGGCAGCCCGCCGCCCCCAACAGCGAGAGCGACCAGTGAATCCGAAACTGCGGCCGGAACGACGGGCTCTGCAGAAAACCCTCAAGGCCGGCCGCAACGTTTAGGACCAAATAAGTTGTCAGGAAAAACATGGTCAAGACCGGCGCGATCGCATTGAGATCGCCAACACTAGCTGCAGCAACGGCCACCCCCAAAGTCACGGCCGTACCCACGCGAGGCTCGTCCGTCTGGCCGTGACCGCGCCCGAGCCAGCTCAGCCAGCCTGGCAGCACGCCGTCGCGAGCCAAAGCTTGTAGCACGCGCGGCGCGCCCAAAATACTCCCTAGGGCGCTGCTGAGGGTTGCTCCCCATACGCCCAACAAAATGGCCGGTCCCCACAGGGCCATGCGCTGCATGAGCAACGGCTCGCCAATCAACGTCGCACTCGACGCTCGTAGCGACAGCAAGACCGGCAACACCATATAGATAACGTATCCCGTCCCGACAGCTGCCAGGGTGCCAATCGGAATGGCCTTAGTTGGATTGCGCAGATCTCCCGACATGTTGACACCTGCCATAATGCCGGTGACGGCTGGGAAGAACACCGCGAAAACCTGCCAAAAGGAAACTCCGGAACCGGTTACGACCCAGTCAATGGCAGTCGGCTCGACCGGGCGGCCGATACCGAAAGACACCAGCGACAGCACGATCGCGGCCATGATGAAGTATTGGGCGCGAATGGCAACCTCAGCCGAGGTCAGCGCGGTCGCGGCCACAGCCACGGTCGTGGCCAGCGCCACCCAGCTTTGCCCTGATGCCAGCCAAGGAAAGGCCTGGACCAAGCTCTCAGCAAAGCCCAGGGTGTAGAGCGCAACGGACAAGGCCTGGGCGATGTACAACGGGATGCCGACGGCACCACCGGTTTCGATGCCCAAGGACCGACTGATGATAAAGTAGGCCCCACCGGCTCCGACGATGCGGTCGGTCGCGATCGCGCACACGGAGAGCGCGGTCAGAAAAGTAATTGCCGTCGAGAGCGTCACGATTGCCAGCGTGCCGAGCAAGCCAGCATGACCGACAACCCAACCAAAGCGCAGATACATGATCACGCCCAAGATCGTCAGAATCGACGGGGTGTAAACGCCTCCAAAGGTCCCCAACCCAGGCGCGCTCGCCACCTCAGAGCGGCCCTCTCGCCAGCGCGATAGCCAAGACATGAACTTCATAGTAGAAGTGCTACTCCAGTTCGAGAGATTCGCCCGCGTCGGGCGCGGCAGTGGCGGGAGTCGACAGGTTTGGGGGTTCGAAATTGAGCGGGGCGAAGTTGACGGTTTGCTTCTGAGGATTGGGAGAGAGTAGGAGCTGCAGGGCCTCTTGAAATGTAGGGGCGAGCACGGGATCCGGGTCGTTTTGGTTGCCGTAGACGGCGATCGTTCCTACTAGCCTTTGCAAGGTCTCGCGCCCGGCTTCGGGCTCGCTTTTCGCCCTTAGATACACGGGCTCCACATAAAGCAAGGACTCAGCGATGGGAATTGCCTGTAGCTTACCGCGAATAACCTGAGCGCCACCCTCATTCCAGAGCGTAAATTGCCCTGAAATTTCGGGGTCTCCATCGATGGTGTTCTCAATAATCTCAGGACCATTAACAGCAGTTTGCTTCGGAAATTCATAAAGAACCTGATCGCCATAGAATGCGCCGTCGGAGCGGGCAACCAATATCGCCCGGGCATTCGGACGCCCGATGGGGGCAAAGGGCAACATTAAGACAAATTCCTCAGTCGCGCCTGGGGAGAGGGGCATCGTCAGGTAGTAGGGCTCGACTCGTTCGAAGCGGTCGCCGTATTTTTCATCCGGAATTTGCCATTGGTCTTCTCGGTTGTAGAAGCTTTGGGAATCCGTCATATGATAGACCAGCAACCGTTCGGCTCGAACCTCAAACAGATCGACTGGGTAGCGAATGTGGCTGCGGAGTGTGAGGGGCATTGCCTCTAGAGGCTCAAACAGGTCGGGAAACACTCGCGCCCAAGTGCGAACGACCGGATCGCTTGGGTCGGCCACATAGAACCGTGTCTTGCCGCTGTAGGCGTCGACGACAATCTTGACGGAATTGCGGATGTAGTTGAACGGATGCTCGCCTGGGTCGGAGTAAGGGTAGCGATCGCTGGTGGTGTAGGCATCGATTATCCAGTGCAGATAGTTTTCTTCGCCCTCACCGGTATCGGCCGTGACCAGGTAAGGATCGCGATCGAAGCGCAAAAATGGCGCGATCGCACGAGCGCGATCGACAATGGTGCGGCGCATCAGCAGCTTTGTTTCGGACTTGAAACTGCTTGTTAGCAACATCTGCCAATCTCGCAGATGCCAGGCAAACAACAGGCGCCGCAGAGGGCTCCCGACTACAATGCCGCCGCTGCCATCATAGGTGTTGTAAGCGTTGTTGCCTTCCCCTTGCTCGAGGGGGAAGTCGATCTCAGGTTGCTCGGTCCGAACGAAGGAGTAACTCTCCGTCAGCTCGCCATAGTAGATCCGGGGTTTGCCAATCGGAATGCTGTTGCGAATTTCGGAGCTAGCTACCTCAAGGCCACCAAAATCGGCCTCCCCACCTGGAGAAATGCCCTTGACATAATATTTGGGCAGGGCACCCTCATCAACTTCGTTGACCGGCGAGAGGGTGAACCCGAATCCATGGGTATAGGCCAGATGCTCGTTTACCCAGGTTTGACTCTTCTGCGGGAGAGCGCTCAAGTCGAGTTCTCGCGGGGCAATGAGGACCTGCTGCCGTTTGGTGGGCGTATCGATTCCTGTGGCCCCGGTCGTAGTCAGAATCGTATAGCGATCGACGTCAGCATCGACGAAGCGATAGTAAGTTTTAATTTGCTGCAGCAGTCGGTTGGTCAGCAGCAATGGACGAGCATCCCAGAGGCGCACATTGTCTAGCGTGCGCCGGTTATCGCGCAGATCCTGCGGTGTAAGGGTCTCTTCGGGGTTGAAAAAGCGGGTGGCGATCGTATCGATGCCGAAGGCCGCGCGGGTTTGCTCGATGCTGCGCTCGATGAACGGCCGTTCGAGTTCGAGTTCGTTGGGGGTCACCTGCAGTTGTTGGAGAGCCTTGGGTGCGATCGCATCGGCGAGCAAAATTAAGCCATAAAGACCGATAGCCAGCAGTGGCGTGCCGACCCAGGGCAACTGGTGACGGCGGCGGCGCAGGCGCGATCGCAAGGTGGTGTTTTCGCCACCAAAGCCCGCTCGCATCCACAACCAAATGGCAATGGCAGCAGCCGACACCGCACAAATTTTTTCTAACGGCAGCTGCAAGGTGACATCGGCATAGCTCGCCCCGTAGGTCACCCCCCGAGTCGAGTACAAAAGCTTGAAACAAGCAATAGCGTGACCGCAAGACAAACTAAGCAGTACGGCCCCAGCAGCCACGTACAAGTGGCGCAGTTGGGCCGTGCTAAAGCCAGGAAACCGGCCCTGAGAAAAGCTATCCTGCGACAGTAAGTAGCCGATACAGGCCAGCAGCAGGGCAGCGACCGATAATGCAAGCAACCAAAACTGGAGCAGTTCCAGAACGGGGAGGCGAAAAACATAGAAGCCGATGTCGCGCTCGAAAAGGGGATCGGCTCGCTCGAAGGGGATGCCAGCAACAAATTGCCAAAACTGCGCCCAATGCCCGACCAAAACTAGCGCAAAACAAAGGCTCAGTAATAGAGCAATCGACCGCGACCAAGTACGCACGCGCATTGCTGCCAGGAGCAGCAAAACAATCCCAGCGGCGATCGCGCCAGGAGGCCACTCAACGATGGCTCGAGCCAAAACAGCAGGAGGCCGCGCCTGCATTGCAGGCATCAAGGGGGTAAAGAAAGGGAAACTCGCCTCCAGAACTTTCCAGATCAGCCAACCCAAGCCACTGGTGAGGGCAAGCACGATCGCTAGCAGGCCCGGCAAAGGCACGCGCCGCGTTGCAGGCGCTGCGTCTGTCTCAGCCTCGACTCGAGATAGAGTAGCTTGGAAAACCAACCAAGAGACCCAGAAAGCTAGCCCGCCGACGCCAAGCTGCACGAGCAATCGTCGCAAGAAGACCGCTAGGTAGCCAACCTCGCTAAACCACAGAACCTCGACAATCGTGCGAGTGCCGAGTTCTAGACCCAGCAGCACGCTCAGGGCGATGGTAAAGACGCGCAAAGGGCAGGATACTCCAGAAAATAATGGGGAAGCCTAGACTTTCGACTCTAGTTTAAATAACAACTGCAGTGACTCGATGGTCTGGCGACGCATATTGTCGTCCTCCTGGGAGCGTAGTTCGGTCATGGGCTCGTGCAAAATTTTGTTAACGATGCCGCGGGTTAGGGCCTCGACGACCTTTTGGTGCTTCTTGGAAAAATCCGACCCCAACCGCGACAGAGCTTTTTCGAGTTCTTCGGCCCGGATGCTCTCGAGCTTATCGCGCAAAGAGTTAATCGTCGGAACGCTCTCGAGCGATCGCAGCCAGGCGCTGTAGGCGCGGACTTCTTCTTCGATTAAGACCTCGGCTTCCCGGGCCATCTGACGGCGGCTCTCGATATTTTTGGCAACGACTTCCTTAAGGTCGTCCACATTACAGGCGCGGGCATAGGGCAGCTCGCCGACATCGGCAGCAACATTGCGAGGTACGGCAATATCGACCAGCAGTAGCGGTCGGTCGCCGGAATGGCAGCTTTCGATCTTGGCGCGATCGAGAATGGGCTCGGCAGCAGAAGTACTCGTAAAGACTAGATCGGAGCCACCGACGACATCGAGCAGCGCCGGCAGGAGTTGGCTTTCGATCTTGGCATCCGGGAAATCAGCAGCGAGCCGCTCGGCGCGCTCGCGCGAGCGGTTAACAATTGTAAACGTATCGGCTCCCTTGCCGAGCAAGTGCTTGACCAGCAGGCGCGACATTTTCCCAGCGCCCACAATGGCGATGCGCTGCCGGTCGAGGTGGCCGAGTTTGGCTTGGGCGAGTTCGACCGCCGCCGAGCTAATCGACATCGAACCGGTACCGATACTGGTTTCGGTGCGGACGCGCTTGCCGGCAGTAATGGCTTGCTTGAAGAGGCGATCGAGCAAGCGGGAAACACCTTGGTGTTTTTGGCCGTTTTGATGTGCTTCTTTGACTTGCGAGAGGATCTGGCCCTCACCTAAGACGAGACTGTCGAGGCCGCCTGCAACGCGCATGACATGACGGCAGGCATCGTCGTGGAGAAGCACGAAGAGATAGCGCCGCAGATACTGCTGGGGCAAGTCGGCGCGCTCGGCAAGAAATTGCACGATCTCGAGCATGCCTTTGCAGGCATCTCTGAGGACTGCGTAGATTTCCAGGCGGTTGCAAGTGCTGAGTATGGCTACTTCTTCGACATGGGGAAGGCGCTTCAGGGCTGCGGTTGCTTCCTCGAGCAGAGCTGCCTGAATGCTGAGCTTTTCGCGGACCTCGACGGGGGCTGTTTTGTGGGTCAGGCCAACAACGGTAATGTTCATCGTCAATTTCTAAAATCTCGCTCGGGCCACAGGTCAGCTCTCTTGAGGGACTGCCTTAAATTCTGTCGTCTATGGAAAATCTCTGTGGTTAAGATTGCTCGCGCCGCCAGCAGGTCGCAAGGAACCGTAAAGAAAAGTAATGTCTCATTAACTATGATGCTGCAGCAGTCGCACAACTAACGAGCCGCCGCCCGGGCGAGCGCCTCGAAACGATCGCAAATCAGCCTGCGGGCGGATGCTCTTGAATGAGCACGTAAGGCTGAACGATGAGCGCCTGAAAGCGTTTTTGAGGGTTATCGTTCCAGGCCGAGAGTTGAGATGCCGAGGGCTTTTGAATTTGTTGCTCGCCGATCCAGCGGGTTACGGCGGCAGTGTCGTCGGTTGCGATCGCAGCGCCGACTTCAACGAGCGCCAGAGGCGGCACGACCACAATAACGACATCGCGCTTGGCATGGGGTTGCAGCCACTCCCAGGCGGCTTCATCCAGGCAGGCTGATAGGTCGGCTTCTACATTGGGGGACGCATCAGAAGACATGGGCCGTTGCTTGCTGAGGTTTGATGGCGTTCCCACCATAGCAGCAAGTGCCACTGCGGCCGGACGGTCCAGTGCGCGCGGCGGCGGAGACGGGGTGGTGGAGAACTGTAGACTGGAGTTATTGTTTAGATTTGTAAATAATTATGTACGCCTGGATCGTCGGGGCAAGTGGGGGAATCGGCCTGGCTTTTGTCCGCCGCCTCTTGGGGAACGCCGAGGTGGCAAAAATCTTTGCCACCTATCGCAATCGCGATGCTGCCGAGCCTTTGTTCGAGCTAGCGGCTCTCCACGGCGATCGCCTGCAAATTCTGGCTTTGGACTTGACTGAGGAGGCCGCTATCGTCGCTGCGGTCGCGGCAATCCACGAGCAGACCGATCGCCTGCATCTGATCGTCAATTGTGTGGGGTTTCTCCACGACGAGCGCCAGCAGCCCGAGAAAAGCCTGCGCCACATTAAGGCCGAGAACCTGTTGCGCTACTTCGAGATCAACAGCATCAGTGCGGTGCTGCTAGCCAAGCACCTGCAGCCGCTCTTGCGCCATGACGAGCGCAGCGTCTTTGCCACAATCTCCGCCAAGATAGGCAGTATCGGCGACAATTTCTTAGGTGGTTGGTATGGTTACCGGGCCTCAAAAGCCGCCCTCAATATGTTGATGCGCAATGTGGCAATCGAATTTAAGCGCGTTTGCCCGCGCGCGGTCGTGACGGTGTTGCACCCTGGAACGACCGACACCCGCCTTTCCAAGCCATTCCAAGCGAACGTACCGCCTGAGAAGTTGTTTTCAGGCGATCGCACCGCAGCGCAACTACTCGCCGTCATCAATGGGCTAGGTGCAGAGCAGAGTGGCTGCTTTTTCTCTTGGGATGGCCGACCGCTGCCCTGGTAGGCAGGTGCCCTACCTGGAGATACTGTTTTGGGGCGAGACGGCGTCGAGATGGCACTGCTGCAGCCCCGACTGACATAGCACTTTGATAGCCTGCATGCGATGCTTGCCAAAAACATTGGCCCCCAACAACTCGGCTAATGCTGCGATCTGGTGACTTTTGAGCCAGGCTAGCTCGTTTGCCTTGAATTGAGCTGTCGGCTCGCAAGCACCGGGTGCCTCGACAGAAGCTGCCGAGCTATTGCCGTCGAGCGCGAGCTGGCGAGATTTGCGTTGGGCTGCTGCCGCCCACACCCAGACAGCAACGGCCACACCCAGAAAAACAAAAAACAGCGCGAGCACGAAGTGAGTAGCCGCTGAATAACTGAAAAACGAAGTGTATTGCATGGTTAGGAAAACCCTTCCTTTAGTGTTTGCTACGCGTACCGGCAGGCATCATCATTGCTGCCAAAGACCCCCTATCGCCCGACAATGCTCCCTCGAAACCCAGCAGCTCTTGACTGATGTCGCGGTGTATCGGCAATTGCTCCGGCGCGAATCGGCCAGGCCTTGCCCAAAGGCACCCCCTGCTGCCCCCACTACAATGGGCTTATCTGACGATTTCACCGCAAGCAGAAGCAGAGTCTATGAGTCCTGCCGTCCTCATCGAAGATTTAAAAAAAAGTTATGCTGACGTACCGGCGGTACGAGACGTATCCTTTCAAGTCCGGGCAGGAGAAATCTTTGGCCTCCTCGGGCCCAACGGAGCCGGCAAAACAACCACCATTCGGTGTCTGTGTACTCTAACCAAACCAGACTCAGGCCGCGTTGAGGTTTGCGGCGTCTCTTCGGTCACAAACCCACGAGGTGCCCGCCAGCGACTCGGCTACGTCGCCCAAGAAGTCGCTCTCGACAAGGTACTGACCGGCCGCGAGCTGCTCGCGCTCCAAGCCGCGCTTTACCACATTCCTAGCAAAGCTGCCAAAGAACGAATCGCACGCCTAGTCGAGCTGCTGGGCTTGCAAGACTATGCCGACCAGCAATCGGGCACCTACTCAGGTGGCTTGAAAAAGCGCCTGGACCTGGCCGCTGGCTTGTTGCACCAGCCGGACGTTCTGGTTCTCGACGAGCCGACCGTGGGTCTCGATATTGAGAGCCGCCGCGCAGTTTGGGAGTTTCTACAGGACTTGCGAGCGGCAGGAACCACCGTTTTAATAACCAGCCACTATCTCGAAGAAGTCGATGCCCTCGCAGATCGCGTCGCCATTATCGACCGAGGCAAAATCATCGCCGAAGGCACGCCCGGCGAACTCAAAAATCGCCTCGGGGGCGATCGGGTCACCCTAAGAGTGCGAGAATTCACACCCACAGAAGAAGCCGAAACCGCCAAGGCCCTGTTGCAAGCGCTGCCCTTTGTCGAGGAGGCCATCGTTAATGGCGCTCAGGGCAACTCGCTGAACCTAGTGGTGCGCTCCGGTAGCGGGAATATTCTTGGTGAGATCGAGCGCGCGCTGGCGGGGGCCAACTTACCGACATTTGGCATTGCTCAATCGCGTCCCAGCCTGGATGATGTTTATCTGGCTGCCACGGGTCGCACCCTAATCGATGCCGAGCTAGCCGCAGCCGGTACCCGCGACCTCAAAGCCGAGAAGAAGCAAGCCATGCAGGGTGGCTAGAGTTTTTACAATGGTTGCAATCGCGCCCCAATAATTTGTCATGAGTCAAAGCACCCTCAACTCCCAGGATCTTTCACCCCGCTCGATTATTTGGCCAGAAGCCGCCCCCACGCCCGGGCTCTTCGCTCAATTTTGGCAAGAGACCGCTGCGATGACCAAGCGCCTATTCTTGCAACTGCAGCGACGGCCGACAACGCTGGTCGCAGGCGTCATTCAGCCCCTGATGTGGCTGGTTTTGTTTGGTGCCCTCTTCTACAACGCGCCTGCCGGGCTGCTAGGCGAAGGCACTAGCTACGGTCAATTTCTCGCACCAGGCGTCATCGTGTTTACCGCTTTTTCGGGCGCACTCAACGCCGGGCTGCCGGTGATGTTCGATCGCGAGTTTGGTTTTCTCAATCGTCTTTTGGTCGCGCCGCTGGCATCGCGCTTTTCAATTGTGGCGGCCTCGACGATTTATATCATTGCCCTGAGCTTCATCCAAACGGCAGCCATTGTCGCCGCGAGCGCTCTGTTGGGAGCGAGCCTGCCAGGAGTCGGGGGCTTGGCCGCCATCGCAGCGATTGTCTTTTTAGTTGTAGTCGGCGTGACGGCCCTAAGCTTGGGTCTAACGTTTGCTCTGCCGGGTCATGTGGAGTTGATTGCTGTTATCTTCGTGACCAACCTGCCCCTTTTGTTTGCCAGCACGGCTCTGGCACCGCTGGCATTTATGGCTGACTGGCTGAAAGTGGTGGCTGTGTTGAACCCCTTGACCTACGCCATCGAGCCAATTCGCTACTTGTATGCCCATGCCGACTGGGGGTTCGGGGCGATCGCCCTGGAGACTCCCTGGTTTGGTTTCTCCCTCGGGAGCATGCTGGCGATTTTGCTGGCTTTTGATGTTGCGATTTTGCTGCTGGTGCAACCCCTGTTGCGTCGCCGCATCAGCTAGGAAAATCGACATCGGGACTTGGCAGGAGGCGCATCTCTAAATCGATCGTGCACCTTTTGCCAATCCCGTAGCATCACGCTGCGATCGCGCTCTCAAGAAATCACGCTTCCAGCCTCGCGATCGCCTCCTCCTGGGTTGCGTCACGCCTGCTGGCAACATTCAGAAATAGTTCTGCCGCCTCTGCCTTCTCGGACAGGTTGCTGTCAATCCAAATATTGAATCCTGACAGGAACACGCAAGCCACCACAAACACTACCCGTTTGTTCCCATCCACGAAGCAGTGGTTCTTGATGAACCCGTAGGCATAAGAAGCAGCCAGGTAATGCACCGTTCTGTCTGGCTCGTAGAAAGCAATCTGCTTGGGCTTGTTGACAGTCGCTTCAAGAGCACTGCTGTTGAGTATGCCTGTGGCACCCCCAAAGTTTGCCAGTATCTCGCTGTGGATAGCAAGGACGACTTTGGTGTTAAGCCAGTTATCCTCGCTTACTTGGCTAGCTCGACGAGCGTCTCCCTGAAGTTCTTCATGTATTTGCGTGCGGCCTCCATTTTTCGCTCAAAATGAGGGTCTCGCGCTGTCAGCTCGTAACCGCCAGGAGTTTTCACCAGAAAAATCTCGTCACCCTCGCTCGCGTTCATGTGGGCCTGCATTTCCTTGGCGATCGTTATGCCGAGAGAATTGCCACGTTTGGTAATTCTCGCAATCGTGGCCCCTCCTTGCTGTTGAGTTTGATGGTTTGGTATGCGCCTGCTGTCGTAACACGAGCGTGTGGGGGTTGCATCCACGGTGCGAGGCTTACTGCACCCCTTGCAACCCCCGTCGGGCTAAGCTTGTTGCCAGAGCTGACTGATGCCACCGGGCAGGGCTTTGCCAATCTCTTCAACGCGCTCGGCTGATAATTCGGCTTTAACAGCACCAAAAACAGCCTTAACGGCTAGCTGCGGGTCGATCCCACGCTGCAGGCCCCCTTCTTGGCGAATGCGAAACAAGAACGTCTCGTCGTCGAATTCTAGGGGCGGGCGCAGGCGGCTCAGGAGTGCGACCAAAGGATTGGTATCCTGCCACAGCTCGGAGATTTCATTTTGTAAGGATTTCCGAGCCGTTCCCGGTTGGGCTTGGCCGGTAAGCTCTTCAGCGACGCGATCGGCGGCCTCGGTCGTCATCAGGTCGCGCATGGTGCGAAAAACGACTTCGGAGAGGTCGCGGGCGTCGTAAATGTCGTCCAGCTGCGCCTTGAGCATGACTTTTTCGAGAAAAGAGCGCTCGGCGGGAGACACGGGAGGTTGTTGGGCATCTGTCATGGCTTTTTATCTCCTGTTTTCGTAATGTTCTTGTCGTGTTATGGGGCGAAAGCCCGCAAATGGCGGCATATTCCAACGTTACCCTCAAACGGGCTCCTCCGATCGCCAGGGGCGTGCGCTCAAGAGCGATCGCCGGAACTGTGAGCGCGACTCGTTTTCGGCAGCAGCGCGGTCAGCGTCGTGCCCCTGGCATCGCTCTTGAGCGATAGCTGGCCGCGATGATTATCGACGATGGCTCGCGCGATTGCCAGGCCCAACCCCGAGGAGTTGACGTGGTTGCGATGGGGCGGCTGGCGAAAAAAGCGATCGAAGGCGCGGGCAAGGACTTCGGGCGAGAGGGGCTGGCCATTATCGCTAACGCGCACTTCCAGAACGCTGGGTTTGTGGGTGTCGAGGGTGACGCGCACGTGCAGGGGAGTGTCGGCGGGCGGGCGAGCATGCTCTAGGGCGTTAGCAATGGCATTGGTAAACAATCGCGCGAGCCTGTCCCAGTCGCCTTCGATGCTGCAAGTCTCTTCGCTCGCTGTATCGGGCAGCTCGAGGGTTATCTCGGCACCTTGACGGTCGGCTACCCCTTCTTGCTCGGCCACCACCGCCAACAGCAGCGCATCGAGGGGAACAGTCTGCCGCTCGATGCTGGCGGTGCCGCTGTCCGTGCGAGCCAAGAACAACAAATCTTCCACCAGGCGGCTCAGGCGCTGGGCCAGCCGTTCGATCGCCTGCAGGCGCTGCTCGCGAGCGCTGGGCTCCGATTCGGTAAGGGCGAGCTGAATATTGGTTTGGATGGTGGCGATGGGGTTACGCAACTCGTGGGAGGCATCGGCGGTAAATTGCTTGAGGCTCTGGTAGGCGTCGCGCACGGGCTGAATGGCCAAACCCGAGAGCCACCAGCCAATTGCAGCTACGCAGCCGAGAGCGACCGCGCCGCCCCAAGCAAGATCGAACAGCAACTGCTGGGTCGGCCGTGCCACCTCAAACCAGGGGTGGCTGGCCCGCAGATATCCCAGCAACTGCCGGTCGCTGATGATGGGCTCGGTAAGCTGCCGCAAAGCATAGTCCTCAGAGAGGCTGACGGTCTCGGTACTGCGTCGGCGCTGTAGCGCGATCGTGGCAAAGGGATCGGAAAACGTCGATCGCAGCAGGTGCCCGCTGGGGTCGAACCACTCGAGATCGATGCGATCGGCATCGGGGCTGCTGGCGTCGATGCGCAGACTCTGGGCGATACTCTCAGGGGTGGCCGTCGCGTCAATTTCTAGGGATCGCTCGACGACTTCGACGACGTGCTTGAGCGTATCGTCGATGCGCTCGATGAGGGTGGCGCGGGCGTAGAAATAAACCCCCGCGCCTACAATTGCGAGCAATACGGCTGTGACTGCGACATACCAGAGTGCCAAGCGGCGGCGGGTGGCTTGAAACATGCCGATGCCATTAACTGCGTAGATCGATTGCTAGGCCGATCTTACGTTGGAGTCTACCGGCTTGCCGATGGCGTTGCGATGGAGACCAATTTGCTGAAAATGGTGTGAATTTTTGTAAACTATATATCTATTACCGGAAGCAATCAGGTTTCGATGCGCCATCCGCCTTAGGGTAGAAGTCGAACGGACCTTGTCTTGGGGTAGTATGCGATTCTTGCTTCGAGGGCTTGCTGCCCGTGCTGTATTGGAGGTTTTTTGGATGAGACCGCTTCTTGTTGCAGAGCGCGCTTGTACGGTCGGACACATTTTTGCAATGGTGTTCGGCTTGGCAGGGCTGGTATTAGTGCTGCCGCACCCTGAATTTATTGCCAGTTTGCCTGCTATCGGCCAAAGGGCATTTAGCTGGTCGATGGCGGGTGGGGGCGTGGTCTACATGATCCTGGGAGCGGCGGCGGTCGCGCTGTATGCCTGCCGAGTCTATGGCCGGGGCCCGTGGCTGACTTTCATGGTGCCTGCGATTTCGATTTCTCTTGGTTGCGAGCTACTCGGTACGGGAACGGGATTTCCCTTCGGCGAGTACCACTATCTCGGCGGCCTGGGCTATAAGATTTCCGGACGGGTTCCCTTCACTATCCCGTTGTCCTGGTTTTACGTCGGCTTCGTGACCTATGCCATCGCCCGTGCGGCCCTTGACAGTCGCCAGCCGCAGTTGCCCCGCTGGGGGCGCATTGGTGGTGCGATCGCCTTGGGCGCGCTGCTGCTGACCTTCTGGGATTTCGTTCTCGACCCGGCCATGAGCCAAACCACCATGCAGTTTTGGATGTGGGATCAGCCCGGTGCCTTTTTTGGCATGCCCTACCAGAACTTTGTGGGTTGGTTCGGCACTGGCGTGCTGTTTATGGGAGTTGCCAGTCTCTTTTGGAAAAAAGAGATCCTGCCAATTTCTCGCACCCAGCTGGGCGTCCCCCTGGCAATTTACATGGCCAACATCGTGTTCGGAGCCGTCTTGAGCCTGGCCGCAGGCATGTGGGCGCCCGTTGCCTTGACGGTCCTCTTCGCCATCGTGCCCGTACTGGTTCTCTATGCTGCCGTGCCGGTAGTCCCCGTTTCGGCGGTCGAGGCCGCCGAACTCCCAGGCGACGCATCGGCTGCGGCCGTGGCCTCTGCAGGAGCGATGTCTGAGTGAGCGCGACGATTGCCAGCGACCTAGTTGCACCCGTTGCATGCGGGCTGCTCGCGCTACAGATCCCGGCAGTTGCCATCCTTCTCTCTCGATTGTTGCGCGGGCCGGGTCGCCAGCCTCCCTTGCTGCCCCTCGAGACCCATCCCGATACCGTAGGCGCAGTTAGTGTCGTCGTCCCGACTCTCAACGAGGCCGAGCGTGTCGGGCCGTGCTTGGAGGGTCTGAGTCGTCAGGGTCGCGAACTGCGCGAGGCGATCGTCGTCGATAGCCGTTCTACTGATGGCACCCCCGAATTGGTAGAAGCCGCCCAACAGCAGGACCCTCGCTTTCGGCTGATGTGCGACGATCCGCTCCCGGCCACCTGGGTCGGGCGGCCTTGGGCACTGCATTCGGGCTACCTGGCAACTTCAGAGGAAAGCCGTTGGGTCCTGGGTATCGATGCTGACACCCAGCCGCAGCCGGGGTTGGTGGCCGCCCTGGTCGCTGCTGCCGACCGCCTCGGCTACGATGCGATTTCCCTCTCGCCGCAATTTATCCTCAAGTATCCTGGCGAGTGGTGGCTGCAACCAGCCCTGCTCGCGACCCTGATTTATCGCTTCGATGCGGCTGGGGTGCGCGCTCGCATCCCGGAGCGCGTGATGGCCAACGGCCAGTGCTTTTTTTGCAAGCGTGAGGTCCTCGATGCCCTGGGCGGCTACACCCTGGCCGCCAGCTCTTTTTGTGATGACGTGACCCTGGCCCGCGCGATCGCTGCAGCCAGGTACCGCGTTGGTTTCTTGGATGGCGCGCGGGTCATTAAGGTCCGCATGTACGAGGGCTTGGCCGAGACCTGGCAAGAATGGGGGCGATCTCTGGACCTGAAAGATGCTTCGAGCCGGGGTCAGCTTTGGTGCGATCTGTGGTTGCTAACCAGCACCCAGGCTGTGCCGATCGTGTTGTTGCCTGGCTTAGTTTGGGCTGTTTTAGCCACAGAGGCGCCCGCTGCTGCCCCGACGCTCTTGGCTGCTGCCGGGCTCAATGGATTTTTGGTAGCGATTCGCTTCGCGCTGTTGCTGGCGATCGCGCCTTCTTACGATCGCAGGGCAACAACTACTGGTGGCTGGCTCTTCTGGCTCTCGCCTCTTGCCGATCCACTAGCCGTGCTGCGGATTTACCTTTCTGGACTGCGGCGGCCCAAAAGCTGGCGCGGCAGGAGCTATGGGCGCAGTTGAGATACGAAGGAAAAAGCGAAGCCGAGACCACAAATTAATGCGTGGCCCCATTTAGGAATTTGGTAGAACACATTCAGGGCTGGGAACGCGACAGCAGAGATCGCAGTCCTCAAGGTCGAGATCCCTTGAGTTTCCGCTACGATGCGGGGGTCGGTAACCCAACAAAACCAGCAGATTTCGATGAACGTAATTGGTTTGATGAGCGGCACATCCGTTGATGGCATTGATGCTGCTCTGGTTGGCATCGAGGAAATTGAAGAAAATAATGCCGGCTCCGGTCTGCGCATCGAATTGCATGCCGGAGTCACTTATCCTTACTCGGAGCCCCTGCGTGCCGAGATTCTTGCCGTTGCTGGCAACCGCGCGCTCCCCCTCGACCGAGTTGCCGACCTCGACGAAGCCATCGCCGCTGAATTTGCCCGCGCCGCTTTGGCCATTCAGGCCGCTTGCCCGAGCGTGCGTGCCGAGCTGGTGGGCTCCCACGGGCAGACGGTTTTGCATCGCCCTCCCTGTGGCGATCGCCTTGGCTATAGCCTGCAGCTCGGACGCGGGGCGACCATCGCCACTTTAACGACGTTGCCTGTAGCGAGTAATTTTCGCGCAGCAGATTTAGCCGCAGGCGGCCACGGCGCGCCTTTGGTTTCGAAAGTGGACGCGGTGCTGCTGAGCGCCCCCGATCGGCACCGCTGCGTGCAGAACTTGGGCGGTATTGGCAACGTTACCTACCTGCCACCCCACACTCAGCCCGACTGGGAAACGGCGATCGTCGGCTGGGACACCGGCCCCGGCAACATGCTTATCGATCTAGCAGTTGGCCGGCTCACTGAAGGTCGCCAAACCTATGACCGCGATGGGGCTTGGGCCGCCTCGGGCCGCCCCTGCAATGCTTTAGTAGAACGGTGGCTGCAGCAAGACTACTTTCAGCAGCCGCCCCCAAAATCCACCGGTCGCGAAGCTTTTGGAGTTGACTATCTCGAGTGCTGCTGGCAGGATGCCGAGTCTTACGACCTCTCTGCAGCCGACTGGCTCGCCACCTTGACGGAGCTGACGGCTGCCTCTGTTGCCCAGAGCTACCAGCAATTTTTGCCCCACCCACCCGATGAGGTACTCCTGTGTGGAGGCGGAAATCGCAACCGCTACCTTCGGGAGCGCTTGCAGGCAAGGCTGGCTCCAGCGAGTGCGATTGCTGTCGATGCCTGTGGCGTCGATAGCGACTACAAAGAAGCGATCGCCTTTGCGGTCCTCGCGTATTGGCGCTGGCAGCGCACTACCCCTGGCAATCTGCCGGGAGTTACCGGTGCCAGCCGGCCGTGCGTGCTCGGACAACTCGATTGGCCCGCTCTGAGCCCGATTCCGTTAAGTGCGGCGGCTGCATTAAACTTGTAGAGAGACACCGACGCGGATCCCAGTCCGGGTCCCGAGGCTTGCAGAGAAACCTCATTGTTTCCATGTAGTCTTAGGGTTGGGAGTGCGAGTAATTCACAGTACCTTCCCGGAGGTAGCTCCTGCTCGAGGGGATGATGTCAGTAGCTGCCACTTCGCAGCAGAGCTTCTCACCCCCAAACGCGCATCGCTACGATCCCTATCTTGCTAGCATGACCAAAGATCCTTATAGAGGGCGCTTACTTGCGGATCGCTACCAGATTGTAGAGCTAGTTGGCAAAGGTGCGATGGGTAGGGTTTATCGTGCCGAAGATACGCTGCTAGGTGGCGTTACGGTTGCGATCAAATTTATCTCCCAGGCCCTGCTCAATGAAAAGCGACGCGTACGCTTCGAGCAGGAAGCAAAAATCTGCGCGCTCTTGGGCGAGCGCAGCATTCATATCGTGCAAGTGCGCGACTATGGCGTAGACAAGGATGACGTTCCGTTCTACGCCATGGAGTTTTTAGACGGTCAGAGCCTCAGCCAGGTTATCAAGCCCCGCCCGCTTCCGATTACCCGTTTTTTGAAGGTCGCGCGGCAGATTTGCTTGGGCCTGCAGTGCGCGCATCAGGGAATTTTCTTTGAGGGCGAATCCTGCCCGATCGTCCACCGCGACATCAAGCCCAGCAATATTTTGATCCTTCAAGACGCTAACTTGGGCGAGTTGGTTAAAATCCTTGACTTTGGTATTGCCAAGCTCTTGCAGTCCAACAATGCCCAGACGCACTCTTTCCAAGGGACCTTAGCCTACTGTTCCCCCGAGCAAATGGAGGGGCGCGAACTCGACAGCCGCTCGGACATTTACAGCTTGGGCATCATGATGTACGAGATGCTCACCGGAGACATGCCCATTCTGCCGGAGAATAATTCCTTCGGCAGTTGGTATCAAGCTCATCGCTACGATCCGCCCGATCCGATCTCTCCCGATCTTGGCGTCCCGCCACTCCTAGCAGATTTGGTGATGCAATGCATGGCCAAATCCCCCCAGGAGCGCCCGCAAAAAGTGAGTGATATCCTTCGCATCCTCGCTCCCCTCGAGCACCAACTCGAGAAAAACAACAAAATTCGAGTGCCACGGGCCGATCCCAACGAGCGGAATTTAACCCAGGGATCGTCCCTGCCCGAAGCTCGCGTGCCCGAAAACCAGGCTTTTCTACTGCGAGTTACCTGGCCCCAAAGCAAGCCAGTGGGTAAGATTGTTTTTCCACGCGCGATTGACTCGCCCCAAGGCAGCATTCCCTCGCTCTGGGTCATGCTCGAGAAGCGCGATTTAGAAAACCGTATTGTCAGCCGACGCTACAATCAATTTCTCTATCTCATGTCGCCCCATCCCATGATTTTGTGGATTACGGCCCTCTACAATCGCGAGCATGGGGTTCGCTGGCTGCCCTGCTATCTCGACTTAAAAACGCGTTCGGGCCGTCAGATCGCGCGCGAGCTTGGCGAAATGGGGTACTACCGCATTCTGTTTTTTGCCCTGGAAGAGCCTCCTGCATGCCAGCACATCATGACCTCAAGTGTGGCAACCGCCCAACGGCAAAAACTCTCCGATTGGGCGCGGACCGGACCGAGCTGGCAGTCTACCGGCAATCCTCAGCTCAGCAAACAGATCCTCAAGCGAGAATTTGAAGAACTTAAGCCCAGGATTCAAGCGAAACTCGACGCGGTCGGCACGGACGCACCAAGCAACTTCTCTGAAGTATGAGTTGGGATTTTCGCTCGCGGCATTCTGGGAGCCCAGTCCGAGGATTCAAAGTTGCCCTCACCTGGTAGCAGAGCACATAGCCGCCGCCCTCCCTCACGAGGATGCAAAATCGGCCGGTATCGAGGGTCCCTTGGCAAAAGCGAATGGCTTCTTGACGCTCGCTGGCTGGAAACACCCGTGCCCTGACAAATAACAGACTTCGATACGCTACACCTGCATATCCTCTAGAAGACTTTTTTGAGTCTAGGTGGCAGGCAATGACCTGCTGGCTGTCGAGAATTAGCATGACTAAAGTTGCTCCAAATTTCCTCGGGAGCTAGGACGCCGTCTTGGGGAGAACTGCCGCTCGGTCGAGCAACTCAGAGCCGTTTTCACCTCAGGTGAGAGACGACTTGCGGTGACGCACGGTGCGGCTCTAGCAAGGTACACCTCACGAAAGCGAAAAGCGCTCTTAATTCTCAAGATAACATCATTGTAACTCAAATCACAATTAAATGTGACTTGAACCTTAGAGACAGCTGAATTGTCAGGATGTACCTCCAGAGAAGCATCAGTCGGTGTTGGGGCGGTGTTGGGGCCAGGGGCAGCCTTTTACCTGTTATGATTTAGGACTAAGGAAACCTGTAGTCGAGATGTTTGAATCCGAGCGGTGGGTCTTCGGGGATGAATGGCAATCCAGGTGAGAGGGCACGATATCCATGACTGCGGCGCTTTCCTGGGCACTGACAATCGCGACGTACAACCGCCGGGACATTTTGCCCAAATGCCTGGAGCTAGGTGCCACCCAAACTCGCCCTCCCAAGCAAATAGTTGTCGTCGACTCCAGCACGGATTGGGAGGCTACGCGCGACTCGATCCTGACGCAGCTCGCACCCAAATACCCCTCCATTGAGTGGATCTACGAACCGGCGGCTCTTAGAGGGTCGGCCCCACAGCGCAATCAGGCAGCTCGGCTGGCTCGGACCGATGTTGTCTTTCTTATAGATGATGATTCCTTCATGTACCCGCGCTGTGCGGAGGAAATCATGAAAATATACGAGGCAGACACTCGCTGCCAGATAGCCGGGGTTTCGGCAATGAGTGCCGAGCGAGACCCGTCTGAGGCTCCGGATGCGGCTCCTGATTCGGGCGATCGCGCCGGCGACATTGCGCCGCAGAAAAGAAAGCAGGCAACCGGATTCAAACAGGTGGTGCGTCGGCTGCTGAGCGCCGACGATCTCTTCGTTCCCTATGATGAGAATTTTCCCCGCAATCCACTCCCACCCGAAGTTCGGGGGTTGCGGGTGGGAGCGCCTATTTTGATGGGCGGGTTTTCAATGACATGGCGCCGAGACATCGTCCTCAAAGAGCCATTTGAAGAAAGAATGAAACGGTACTCTGCCGGTGAAGATTCCGATATGAGCTACCGTGCTTCTCGGCATGGGGCTCTGGCTAAAGCGTTTGATGCCTGGCTCTACCATGCAGAGGCTTCGGGGGGACGGCTGTCGCCTTACACTGTCGCTGGCTTGGGCGTACTCAATCCGCTCATGATGCACCGTCTCTACAGCACCGACAGACAGCGCTCGAAGGTCCGCCACCGAGCGCTCTTGCGCCGGCGCCTTTTGATTGAAGCCTTGAAGGATATTTCAGCAAAGCGCTGGTCGTTGCCGCGAGCTAGAGGCATCTTTTTCGGGTTGCGCCAGCTCGACCGAGTTCTAGATGTCGCAGACGAAAACATTGACTCTTTGTACGAAGAGTTGCAGGATCGGCTGCTCGCGGCCTCCTGAATGAAGCGGCAAAGAATTCCCGGACGGTCTTTAATCTGAAGATACTTAGTATGGAACCTAATTTTATTGTTATCGGAGCCCCCAAGGCAGCGACCACCAGTATTTGTACGTTTCTCGGCCGCCACCCCGAAGTGTTCGTGTCCTATCCCAAGGAACCTTTTTTCTTTTGTTACGATGACGTGTACGCGAAAGGGTGGGATTGGTATTTGTCCTTATTTGAATCGGCTAATGGGCAAAAGGCAATTGGTGAAGGTTCGACTCCTTACGCGCAAGTGGATACTTTCCCAAAGACCGTCGAGCGAATTCACAAGCATTTGCCCCACGCTAAGTTAATTTATTCCGTTCGACACCCCATCGAGCGCCTTGAGTCTCACTGGATCGAAATGTACAGTCAGGGACTCACCATGCAGCCTTTTCTAAAGGCCGTGCGTGAAGACATTCAGTACATCGATGCTAGCTCCTACTGGAAGCAGCTATCGGCCTATCGCCGTTATTTTCCAGACGAACGAATTCTGATTATCTTCTTTGAGGACTATCGCCAAGATCCAGATCGGGTTTTGCAGCAATGCTTCGAATTTTTAGAAGTAGATTCGACCGTTCGGTTAGCAGGGACTCGCGAACCCGTCTACGCCTCGGCTGGTAAGCGCCGAGATCTCTGGCTGACCAATATCTTGCGCCGAAGCGTGCCGGGGTTTCTAGAGCTTCGCAACCGCGCGCCCAAAGGAATTCGCACGTTGGCTAAACGCTGGATGAAGGCTGAAATTGAGGGACGGCCGACCTGGGATGAAGCTACCCGCCGATGGGCAAGAGAGCAGCTAAAGGCTGACTCGCAAGAGTTTCTGCAGTATTGCGGGCGGCCGGTAGATTACTGGACCTTAGCATAGCTCGATGCGAGAGAGGGCGATCGCCACTGCTCGGAAGATACCGGACGTCGCCGAACCAGGGGATGAGTTTTAGAGGAGCTGGCGCATCATCCCCGAACTTGAGAGCGTTATGGAGAGATCGAGTTTTTGCTGGGGGAGCGATCGCCTTTGAGAAAGAACAACCACACTAAAGAGTTAAGTTTATGTAAAGGAGGGAGGGGCGATTGGCATTTAATGATAAGTGTAGAAAGAATTCTGTCTTTTGTCTGGCATGCGGCTACACTTTGACGTTCCGGAATGCCTAAATTCTCTCCGCGCAGGCAAGCCCGGTCGTTAGATGCGATGTAAGCAGCCCCACTGCGACCCTTGAATGGGAGTACAGTAGATTCTGAGATCGTTCCGCACGGACAATACTCGACAGAATTGCGTGGTGCTCGGAGATCTCCAGGCATCAGGCACACTGAGTCAAGTTGCAAAGGTCTGTAATTAATCTTACAGAGGTTCAAAATCCCTGATGTACAAGCGTAGGAGCCTGGCATGATATTAAGTCATCAACATAAATTTATCTTCATGCACTCGCGCAAAACCGCGGGCAGCTCTATTTCGGTATCTTTAAACAAATACCTCGGACCTAAAGACTTGCAATTGGGAGCATGGCCGGAGTCCATCAGGGCAGGCGGCAAATATAATGACCTCTCGCTATCGATTGCAGCTCGGAAGCCGCATAAGCTAATTCTAGAATCGATCAAATATAGTTTGAAGAATAGGGTAGTGGCCGCAAGCCCTTTCTACATCAATAAGGCGCTCAAGAAGCACATGATGGACAAGCACGCCTTTAAGTTAGGGGCACACGTGTCTGCCGAGCAAATCCGCAATTTTGATGAGTATAGTTGGGATAATTACTTTAAGTTCTGCTTCGTGCGAAACCCTTGGACTCATGCTGTTTCTGATTATCATTGGCGTTTGAACGCAATCAAGGGACAGGATGTAACGGGCATAACTTTTAAGGAGTTTTTAAAGCGCTTGGACGATCCGACTCTACCGGATCCTGAAGGAGTTCGACCTCCGATTATTACAAACTGGTCGATTTACACCATCAATGATAAAGTAGCTCTAGATTTCATAGGGAAGTACGAAAGCCTCGATGATGACTTAAGGAAAGTCAGCGCTAAGTTAGACTTACAGGTAGATATAGGCACCGTGCAGGCGAAAGGAAGTGTTCGACCAAAGAGTAAATCCACACGCGATTACTATGACGATGAGAGCATAGAGCTAGTGAGGAAAATCTATAAGAATGAAATCGAGTGTTTCTCTTATCAGGTTCCGTTTTGAACGGTTAGCTCGCGAACGTTGACGTGGGGAC